>NZ_JBFAYE010000022.1:0-185915 GCF_040681145.1 Actinoplanes sp. NPDC051861 | reverse complement strand
GAGCCGGGTTCGACCTGCTCCGCAAGCGGGTCCTGCTCAGCCGCTGATCAGAGCCATCGGGGTCAGATGCGATCACGAGATGGGGGTCAGAACCAGTTTTCAGAAAGCGCTGACATCCCACTGCGTCAGCAGCGTCGCGCGGCGCAGTCCGGGCGTGTCCAGGCACCACTCGATGACCGGTGATGTCAGACCATAGGGGATGTTTCCGGCTACCGCGAAGGCCTCGCCCGGCGGCGGCGCCGCCAGGAAGTTCTCGTTGCGCACGGTGAGTGAGGCATGTCGCGGCAGCGTCCGGGCGAGGTCCGGGTCTATTTCGTACGCGAAAACGCGCACTCCCCGCCGAAGAAGCTCACGGGTGAGGCGGCCCCGGCCCGCACCCACCTCGAACACCGGAACGTCAGGAACGGTCACCGCCAGATCAGCGAGACGCCGGGCGATCGACGGGTCGGCGAGAAAGTTCTGTCCGTAGGCACGGCGGGCACGGGCGTGCTCGCGCCGCGGCGAAAGTGGCGCCATGAGGGCGGGTCCTGTCTGCGAGTTCACGGACAGGCGGCATCGCGACCCGTCCGAGTGGAAAGAGGACTCGACTGGGCCCTGGCGCTGTGGTCTCGAAGAAAGGCCGCTCAAAGACGGGTCACCGGAGGAACCGGGTCGCTCGATGGACCGGGTCGCTCGAGAAGCCGGGTTGCTCGATGGACCGGGTCGCCCGAGGAACCGGGTTGCTCGATGGACCGGGTCGCCCGAGGAACCGGGTTGCTCGATGGACCGGGTCGCCCGAGGAACCAGGCTGCTCGATGGACCGGGTTGCTCGATGGACCGGGTCGTTCGTATGGACCGGGTCGCTTGATGGACCGGGTCGCTTGAGCGGCTGGCTTCCTGAAAGCTACCGGGTCAGCGCTGCAGGGCGGGACGCCCGGTGCGCAGACGGATCGCGTGCAGCGGTCCTCGCGCGGGCGTCAGCGCCGTCGCGAGGAGAGCGTGCGTCGTAGGCATGCGGCCGACCGTACAACGGCCGGCCGCGGTGGTCACCTGATTTACGCCTCAGCCGCTGAGGCCCTCCTCCTCACCCGTGGGCTCGGTGCCGGTTGCCAGGCCGGCGTTGGTGGCGCCGTACTCGAACAGGTAGACGGGTTTCTCCTCGCGGAGCATCTGCGAGACGGCGGCGAACTGCGACAGGTTGTAGTGCAGCGCGACGAATCCGGGGTTGATCACCGGAGGGCTCAGTGGTGTGCCGTCCGGGTAGAAGTACGCGTACCCGCGGTAGCTGCCCTGCTCATAGAGGTAGATCCCGGCCACCGCGACGCCCGGGTTGAGTTCGGTGGTGCGGCGCGAGGACCAGAGACGTACGGAGTACGTGTCGATGGTGTAGGTACTGGCCATGCCGCCGGAGGCTAGTCACCCGGCGCGGCTCCGGCCCCCGTCCAGTCCGTGATCCGACCGGCTCAGCCGGCGTCGTGCACCACGTGTGTCTCGGGCCCCGGGAAGATCAGACCCTCGTGGCCGTCCTCCCACCGAACCTCGTACGGCGGGGTGCCGTCCTGGTGCCGGAGCCGGGTGATGGTCCCGACCTTGTTGCCGTCGCCGACGTGCTTGCCCTTCACGACAAGCCGGTCGCCCACCTGCGCGATCATGAGTGCCTCCCTCGAATGGCCTTCCGGCAGCATCGCACCTCCGACCGGGCTCGGGCATACAGGATCGCCCGATTTGTCACAGCACGGAGATGCCCGGCCGGAGTTCCCGGCTGGGCGCTCCCGGCTGGCGTAAGAGACTGGCGGAAGAAGGGGAGGAGAGGGAGGAAGGGAGATGCCCGGCCGGGGAGATCCCGGCCGGGCGGAGGGGAGGGGAGAGGGGTGGTCAGATCAGCCAGCGGTTCTTCCGGACGAAGGGGAGCTTCGCCCACCAGCGGCCCAGGCCCCACGTGTGCCCGGCGTAGGTGAGTGCCACCACCGCGGCGCTGATGCCGTAGATGACGTGGTAGTCGACGACAGGGTTGGTCGACCGGGTCGGCTCGCCGCTGTTGGTGGTCTGCGCGAGCGGCCATTCGGCGACCCACATGAAGGCCATCATCAGACCGGCGGCGACCGCGGCGATCCGCAGGCCGATGCCGAGGATCAGCGCGAGGCCGATGCCGAGCAGGCCCAGCATGAACAGCCAGTCGGCCCAGGCGGCGCCGGCGATGCTGGTGAAGAAGTCGGCGAACGGTCCGACGTCGATCGAGCTGAGGAACCCTTTGGTCGGCGAGCCGCCGTTGATCCAGGCACGCTCCGAGACGGTCGACCAGCCGAGGCCGAAGGTCTTGTCGAGGAAGGCCCAGAGAAAGACGAAGCCGGTGGCGATGCGGAGGACGGCCAGGGCTCGGGCGGCAGCGTGGGTCAGCATGGCGCCGGGGGCTTCGACCGTCTCGAGTTGGGTGGTGGTGTTGTGACGACCGATGGTGGCCATCTCGCCCTCCTAGTGACGTTGTCTGCACCTCTGACTCTGCTCTCACGCGTTTGAGAGCACCTGTGCCGGAGAGCACCACGTCCCGGGACTTTCGGCCTATCCGCCCGCGGGGACCGCCCCCACCGCCACCGGGATCACCACGACCGGGCAGGCGGCGTCACGGATGCACGCCTCACTGACGGACCCGAGCACGGTGTGCCGTACGCGACTGTGCCCGTGACTGCCCAGCACCAACATGCCGGCGCCGCTGGAAGCGCGCGCCAGCACCTCGGCCGGCGAACCCTCCAGGACCCGGCCGGTGACCGGAAGATGGGAACCGCGGTCCCGGATCAGCGCCCGGATCTCGTCGTTCAGCAGCGCGGTCGCACGCCGCTCCTCCTCCTGCGGCGTGTCCGCGGCAACCGGTCCGTAGTCCAGGCCGTCCCAGGACCAGGCCATCACCGCCTGCACGGCGCCGCCTCGGCCGGCCGCCTCCGAGGCGGCCCACTCGAGGGCCCGGCGGCCTCCCTCGGAGCCGTCCACGCCCACCACGATCAGATATCCGGCGTTCATCATCAACCTCCTCACCAGCGCATTTACCCCCGGATCCGAGGATCACGCCAACGAGGGCCACCCGGCAGAGGCACGCGCCCCGAGCCAGCGGGACCGGCGGCCCGGCCTGACCGGGCGAGACCGCGCAGGAGGGTCAGCGGGACCGGCGGCCCGTCTCGGCCGGGCCGACCCGCACAGCAGGTCAGCGGGTCCGGCGGCCCCAGAGCAGGTACGCCGGAGGGCCGAACGGCTGCACCAGCAGGACCGGCCACCAGGCCGCCTTCGGGCCGCGCACGCCGGACCGGTGCCGGCGGGCCAGGTCGATCGCCGCCCAGGTGGTCAGGGCGATCTCGATCGGCGCGGCGATCGCGATTACGGCACGGTCGCGCGGGGAAACATCGGACCACGACTTCACGGCCATTTTCGAGCGCCTTCCATTTTGCGCTATCTGCCGTTCCGGCCCCGATCATTGCGCACCGTGGCGAAGATGTCACCGAGGGGGTGGTTTCCGTGGGAATTCTGCTGGTGGCCACGATCGGCCTGATCATCGCTACCGCTCTGGCCGTCTGGCCCGGCACGCGGCGGTCCCCGTCCAGCGTGGAAGGTCTGCTGGTGCTGCGGCGGGTCAACGGGGAGATCACGCGGGAGGAGTACGTCCGCGAGGTGGAACTGCTCGCGGCGCGTGACGAGCAGCTGCATCCGCTCACCGTTCCCGGCGACGACCATCCGGGGGCCTGCGGCTGAGGCCACAGGGGATCTAGAGTTGGCGCATGCTGGTCGTTGCCCTCCTGGGCGCCGCGATGGTCGCGGCGTGGACATATGCGCTCTGGCCACTCTCGCCGCCCGCGGACGTGGTGGAGTCCCCTCCGGTCACGCCGCTGCCGAGGGTGGAGAGCACCGAGGGCCTGCTGGTGGCCCAGCTGTTCCGGGGCGAGCTGACCACCCCGCAGTACACGCGGGCGATGGAGTGCCTGGCGGCTCGCGACGAGGCCCGTCATCCCGTCACCGTTCCGGGTGACGGTGCCTGAGCGATGAGCGAGATCGTGCTGATCAGGCACGGCCAGACCGAGTGGAGCGCCAACGGGCGGCACACGTCGTACACCGATCTCGAACTGACCGCGGAGGGTGAGCGACAGGCCCGCGCGGTGCGCGACGGGATCACCGGGCGTAACTTTGCGGCGGTCCTCTCCAGCCCGCGCAAGCGGGCCCTGCACACCGCGGAACTGGCCGCGCTCACCGTGTCCGAGGTCCTCGACGACCTGGCGGAGTGGAACTACGGCGAGTACGAGGGCGTCACCACTCGCGACATCCGCAGCTCACGGCCGGGGTGGTCGTTGTGGACCGACGGCTGTCCCGGCGGCGAGTCACCCGAACAGGTGGGCGCGCGACTCGACCGGGTCCTTGCCCGCGCCCGCGAGTTCCTCCCTGAGGGTGATGTCGCGCTGGTTGCGCACGGTCACTGCCTGCGGGTCGCGGGCGCCCGCTGGATCGGTCTGCCGCCGCGAGCCGGTGGCCTGCTCAAACTGGACACCGCCACGATCTCCGCGCTCGGTTTCGAGCACGGGAGCGACCCGGTCCTCGCGAGCTGGAACTCGGCCCTGCACTAAGGTGCTGCCATGCAGCGGGTGACCAGCGCGGACGTCGCCCTTCGAGCCGGGGTCTCCCGGGCGACGGTCAGCTACGTCCTCAACGAGACGCCCGGGCAGAGCATCTCGCCGGCCACGCGCACGCGTGTGCTCGCCGCCGCGGCAAGTCTCGGGTACGCACCGTCGGCCGCCGCACGCACTCTCCGCACGGGGCGCTCCGACGTGGTGCTGTGCCTGCTGCCCGACTGGCCGATCGGCAACGAGGTCGGCAACCTGCTGGGCAACCTCTCCACCGAGCTGGCGCGGGCGGGGATGACCTTCGTGGTCCATCCGGGCAGCGAGGCGGACCGGCCGGCCGGAGAGATCTGGAAGGCGATCACGCCGGCCGCGGTGATCACTTTCGCCGGATTCTCCGACGGGGAACTCGGCGCGATGCGGGCGGCCGGCGTCGCGGTGGTGGTCGCGCTTCTCGGCGGGCCCGGCCGGGAGGGCTGCGAGCTGCAGATGCCACAACAGCTGGTGGGGCGCCATCAAGCCCAACATCTCAGGGGTACGGGACACAGCCGGCTGGGTTACGCGTATCCGGACGACGAACGGTTGCGCATCTTCGCGGATCCGCGCCTCGCCGGGGTTCGGGCCAGCACGCCGGAGGATCCCGTGGTGGAGACGGTGCCGCTGGACCCGGACCGGGCGGCCGGCGCGGTGCGGCGGTGGCGGGCCGTCGGAGTGACCGGGGTGTGCGCCTACAACGACGAGGTGGCGCTGGCGGTGCTCGCGGGGGCGCGACTGCTCGGGGTGGCGGTGCCGGGGGAACTCGCGGTCGTGGGCGTGGACGACATTCCGGCGGCGCGGTTGGCCGTACCCCCGCTGACGACAGTGACCACCGACCAGCGTGCGATAGCCGCGCACCTGGCCGCCGGCGTCCTGGCCGCGATCAGCGGCAAGCCGGAGCCCCTCCCACCCGGCGGCGACGCGATCAGGGTGATCTCCCGGGCCAGCGCCTGAGAGTCGTGGTCTGCCGGGGCGGCGCTGAGAGTCGTGGTCTGCCGGGCTGGCGCCTGAGAGTCGTGGTCTGCCGGGCTGGCGCCTGAAAGTCGTGATCTCCCGGGGCGGTTCCTGACATCGAACGCACAGGTGGGGCACATGGTGGCCCACAGATTGCGGGTCGATCGTGAAGGGACACGAGGGACCCGATCGAGGGGATGCACACCATGATCACCCAGCTTGGCCGCGGCGCGGCGCATGAGACGGGCGCACCCGGGCCGGCCGACCCGCCGTCGGTCGCGGTGCTCGGGCAGCGGAGTCGCGTGGCGGGTCTCGCGCAGTATCTGCCGCACGGCTGGACCCTGCGGCTGATCGCGGAGCTGGACGAGGTCCGTCCCGGGGAGCTGTTGGTGATCAGTGGCGCAGGTCCCTACGACGTCCGCCTGGCTCGCCGGGTGCTGCCGCCGAGCACCCGGATCGTCGCGCTCATCGACGACTGGGCGCCGGCGGAGACCGTCGCGGGCGTGCTCACCGAGGGCGCGCACGTGTGCGTGCGCGGCGGCCACCAGGGCATCCTCGCGGGCCACCTGGTCGCATGCCGTCGCCGCCAGCTGGCCGAGCGCTGGACGGACATCAACCTGGCCTCCTGACCCGCCGCGACTCCCGGCCGGCACCGGCGTCGCGGAGGCTCGGCTCCGCTCGCGCTGCGTCGCGGACCTCCGCCCGGCTCGCGGCGGCGTCGCGGACCTCCGCCCGGCTCGCGGCGGCGTGGCGGACCTCCGCCCGGCTCGCGGCGGCGTCGCGGACCTCCGCCCGGCTCGCGCCGCGTCGCGGTGATCGTCAGGTGAGGGTGGTGAGGAAGTCCTCGATGGCGGTGGCTACGGTGCCGAGGGCGTTCGTGTAGGCGCGCAAGGGGCCCGGTGGGCGCAGGCCGTGGTCGGCGTCGGGGATGGTGACGACTGTTTTGCCGGTTGCGGTGGCTGCCTCGGGAAGCCAGCTCGGATCGGCGGTGCCGCCCACGAGGAGGGCCGGGGCGGGGTTTCGGGAGATTGCCTCGGACACGGAGTCGAGGTGCAGCAGCGGGGTGAGCCAGATCGCCGGCAGCGACCGCTCGGCGGCGAGGGCTGCGGCGTGGGTGCCGAGGGACTTGGCGACGAGGACGGGTGTCGCGTTCGGGGTGGCTTTGGCGAGGCGGTGCAGTGCGGACTCCACGTGAGCGCGCACGAAGGGCTCCGGGCCGATTTCGAGCAGGCCCTCCGGTGGTGTCCAGGCGATCACCTCGACGACGGCGTCCCGATCGGTGAGGGCCTGGACGGCCAGGTCGAGCAGGGGTGCCTGGGCGGGGTAGGCACGGCCCGGTGCGATCACTCCGGCAATCATCCGCCGACTGTATCGGCGAAGCGGGGTGCGCCCGGCTCGGGTTCGACGCGGGTGGCGCGGGCGGCGAAGCTGATCGCGTGGTACCAGCCGCAGAGCAGGAGCAGGTCGAGGATCTCCGGCTCGGTCAGCACCTCGCGGGCGGTCTCCCACAGATCGTCGGCGACGTCCGAGGAGTCGTGCAGGGCGTCCGCCACCCGGATCAGGACACGTTCGCGCGGGGTGGCCCAGCACGCGTCGTCCGCCGAGCCCGCGGTGAGGGAGGCGACCTCGTCGCCGGTCAGCCCGGCCTTACGGCCGAAGATCAGAAGATGTACGCCCCACTCGTACTCACATCCGCAGCGCGCGCAGGTCCGGACGATCACGATCTCCCGCTCGCGCAGTGTCAGGGAGAGCTGTCTGCCCAGCTCGTAGCGGCCCCAGTGGCTCATCGCCGCGGTCATCGGCAGGTTCTTGGCGAACGTGCGGAACAGGCCGATCGGTGGTGTGCCGGGCGGCATCATCGAGGCGAGCTGAGCCGCCACGTCCGGGGTGAACGGGGCTTCGAGCGGGGCGACGCGTGCCATGGAACCCTCCCGATCGTGCTTCTGATTCAGAAGCAGCCTAGCGCTTCGGAATCCGAATCACTATCCGTCGGCCGCCACGGCCTCGGCCCACTCGTCGGACCAGCGGACCAGGGGGCGCAGCGCGCGGTAGGCGCCCCGGCCCAGCTCGGTGAGGTCGTAGGTGGAGTCGGGCAGCTGCTCGACGAGGTGCGCGCCGAGCAGCTCGGTCAGACGCTGCCGCAGCACGCTGGACGACATGTTGTCGCAGCGCTGCTGGAGCGCGCGGAAACCGACCGGGCCCTGGTGCAGCTCCCAGACGATCCGCAGGTTCCACCGGCGGCCGAACAGGTCCAGGGCTGCCATCAGGGGGCGGCCGGTGCTGGAACCTCGTACCGGTTGTCCCGGCCTGGGCGTGGTCATCGGCGGGGACGTCCCTTCGCGAAGTCGGGGTTCAGGCGTGCCGGATCACCATCGCAGGTGCAGGTCCAGCCGGAGCGAGGGGGCCAGCGGGTCGTCGGCGTCGACGACGGCGAGCAGGTCGGTGCCGCCGGAGGTGGAGGTGGCGAGCGCGAGGCCCTCGACCTTGTGGGCGTCGGGCAGTTCGGCCACGGTCACGACCCGGCCGTCCTCGAGGAGTGCGACGGCGGCGCCCACGACCGGGCCGTCGTCGACAGCGTTCGGGGTGTCCTCGGCGGCGGCGCTGACGACGATCCGGCCGTCGGGCAGGGTGACGGCGTCGGTGACGGCCAGGGCTACGTCGTCGACGAGGCCGAGGTCGTATACGCGTACATCTGTGATGTTGATCTGCTCGGAGCCCGCACCGCTGAAAACCGTGAGCAGGGCGCCCAGATCGACGTCGACGCTGGCGTTGGCCGCGCCCGCGGCCAGGTTGGCGCGCTGGAACCAGCGCAACCGATCGCCCACCCGGCAGGCACCCTCCAGATTGAGCTGATCGGGACGCAGGCCCAGCGCGGCGGCGACCTCCCGGTAGAGCGTGGACAGATCGGCGACCGCGTAGGAGCCGTCCGCGGCGACCAGGGACGCCCGCATCCGCGCCGGCGACGAACCGGAACCGAGCAGCAGCACCCCGGCCTCGACGGCGCAGGCCGCCTCGAAATCCGGTTTCAGATGCTTCGTGCCGGCGGCCGAGCTGAAGATCTCTAGACCGTCCACCGGGTCCACCACGCGCAGCGGCACCGTCGCATCGGGACGGACCCAGGCCGCATGCGTGGCGTCGTCCTGGGCGATCAGCCACCCGTCACCGAACGGCGCGATCGCGGAGGCCGCGCGCACCGGCGTCCCGTCGTCGAAGATCAGCGCTGACGTGCTCTCCACCTCTACCCGCACGGCGTCATCATCTCGCAGAAATCGCTTGTGCTCACTGGCATCCTGGAGTCATGACATCCGCGCAGCGTTTCTTCGGTCGCCATCCGGCGGCCTGCTGACGCGTTTTCGGCCGCCCATCGGGCGGCCGTTTCCGTTCGGTGGGCCCTTCATCGAACGGAGTCGCACCATGATCTGCCTGACCCCCTCCGCGCTCGCCGCCGACCTGGCCGTGCGCGACCTGACCGACCCCGCCGGCGGACCGCACGCGATGCAGGCTCTGATCAGCCTGATCGTCTCGCGTCTGCGCGCCTGCTGGGGTGTCGACGTCCTGCCGGCCCGCGGCGAGCGGATCGTGTCCGTCGCCGACAACTACGACCGGCTCGGATACCCGGCGGGCGCCGCGGCCCGGGATTCCCGGTACAGCCGGTATGTCTCACCGGGCCGCCTGTTACGCACCCAGACGTCCGCGCTGATCCCGCCGGTCCTGCGGCGGTTGACAGCCGGTGATCACCTTGTCGTGGCGGTCGGCCTGGTCTATCGGCGGGACGTCATCGACCGCCTTCACACCGGCATGCCGCACCAGGCCGACCTGTGGCGGATCCGGGCCGGCGGCAGTCCGCTGACCACCGGCGACCTCGACGAGATGATCGGGGAGGTGCTCGCCGCCGCGCTGCCCGGCCGGGAGTGGCGGGTGACACCGGCCGACCATCCCTACACGACAGCCGGGCGCGAGATCGAGGTGGCGGCGGACGACGGGACCTGGGTCGAGGTGGGCGAGTGCGGGCTGGCGCATCCGGGCGTGCTGGCGGGCGCGGGACTCACCGATGTGTCCGGGCTGGCGATGGGACTCGGCTTGGACCGGCTGCTGATGCTGCGCAAGGGCGTCGACGACATCCGGTTGCTGCGCGCGGGTGATCCGAGGATCGCGAGTCAGATGATGGACCTGGCGCCGTACCGGCCGGTGTCGGCGCAACCGGCCGCTAGGCGGGACGTGTCGGTGGCGGCTGATGAAGTGCTCGACGACGAGCTCGCGGGGGACCGGGTGCGGGAGGCGCTCGGGGAGGACGCGGATCTGGTCGAGGAGGTACGGGTCCTGTCGGTCGCGCCGGCCGAGGAGCTCCCGCCGGTGGCCGCGGAACGGCTGCGCATCGGGCCGGGACAGGTGAACCTGCTGGTCCGGGTGGTGTTGCGGGCGCCGTCGGACTCGATACCGGTGGCCCGGGCCAACGGTATCCGCGACCGAATCCACGCCGCGCTGCACCGGCCGGTCAGAAGGTGTTGATGGCGACCTCGTGGCCGAAGTAGGCCTCCGGAACCGACGTGATGATGACACCCGTGGTGACGAGAGCCTCGCGCAACACGTGGCCGACCATCGGCGGGCCGGTCAGGACCCGATGTGGCAGCTCGAACTCCATCCTGGGGCGCGCGAGGTCTCCGGCCTCGCGGGCGGCGTGCAGGCTCAACGGCAGTTCGAAAACACCGTCGAAGTTGAGCATGCTGTTCCACGCCGACTGGCTGCATCGGAGGATCACCTGCGCTTCCAGGACCGCGTTGGTGGGTATCGCGATGTTCGTGCCGCCCTTGTCTGCCTCGACCAAGTACTGCCAGAGGTCGGGATGGCCGTGAAAGAGCGCGATGAGGGCCGAGGCGTCGAGAACACGCGGCTGGTGCTCGCTCATGTGTTGTTCCGAGCCTGGCGGCGGGCCAGGATGGCCGCGACTTGGGCGTCGCCGTCGCGCATCCGCTCGCGGTGGGCTCTCACCTGCTCAAGTGTGAAACGGGGCGGCTCGATACCCAGTTGGGGACAGAAGCGGTCGGCAAAAGCCTGCAGTCGCTCCAGCTCTTCTTCGTCTGTCATGGGCCTAGACTAGTGCACATTGACGTATGCACACTAGTCCCTCGCTCAGGTTATTTCAGCGGGTGTTCAGGAGGCGGGCCATCTCGGTGCGGGAGCGGACGCCCAGGCGGGCGAAGACGTTGCGCAGGTGGTGGTCGACGGTGCGGGGGCTCAGGTGCAGCTCCTGGGCCACCTCGCGGTTCGTGGCGCCGCCCGCGACCAGCGCGGCGATGCGCTCCTGCTGGGCGGTGAGCTCCAGGCCGGTCAGCGCCGGCGCGGGCTGGTCGACGCGCTCGCCGGCGGCTCGGAGTTCGCGGACGCTCTGGGCCGCCCACGGCTCCGCGTCGAGCAGGCGGAACGTGTCGGCGGCCCGGCGCAGCTGGGTGCGGGCCTCGACGTGGCGGCGACGGCGGCGCAGGAAGCGGCCGTACAGGAGCTCGGTGTGCGCTCGGGGGAAGCCGGCCTCGCCGGTGTGGCCGAGGGCCGCCTCGAAATGGACCTCGGCGGCCTCGGGCTCGCGAGCCCGCAGCGCGCGGCACCGGTCGCGCAGGGCCAGCCAGGCCGGCTGGCCGGTGCGGCCGGCCCAGCGGTCGAAGCCGGTCGCGACCGCCTCCAGGCCGAGTGCCATGCCCGGGTGCCCGGTGACCCGCGCGCCCGGAGCGCGTTCCATCTGCGCCGCCGCCTCCAGCAGGTGGGGGACGACCGCCACCTGGACCAGGGCGGAGCCGTAGACCGGAGGTGCCGTCATCACCGCGACCAGCCGCTCGGTGGCCGCCGGGAAGCGGCCCTCGACCAGGTCGAGCAGGGCGAGCGCCCAGCCGCACGTGGGCCGGATCGCGCCGGCGCCGGACTCCTCGATGCGCCGCAGCGCGGTCTCCCGGTCGCCGACCAGCGCGGCCAGGACCGCGAGCACGCCGAGGTGCGCGCCGGCCAGTACTCGCTGCCCGGTCGCGCGGGCGATCGCCGCGCCGTCCAGCGCCGCGACGTTCGCGGTCGTGTAGTCGCCCGCGGCCATGCCGGCCAGTGACGCGAGTTCGAGGGCGCGGGGCACCAGCACGGGTGCGCCGGACTCGCGTGCGAGCACCGCGGCCCGTCCGGCCAGGGCGCCCGCGCGCCGTGCGTCGCCGACCAGGATCCCGGCGGTGGCGGCGCGTATCAGCGCGCCGGGTTCGCGTACCCGGTCGGCCAGGTCGAGAGCCCGCCGGAACCGGGCGAACGCGGCCGGCTCGTCGCCGTCGGCCAGTCCGGCCAGGCCGGCGACGTGGTGGTACGCCAGCGCCAGGGCGGGTGGCTCGTCGCCGCGCCGGCGTGCGGCCACCCGGCGGGCCAGCCCGGCGTAGCGGCCCTGCTCGCCGGGTTCGGCGGCGGCCTCGCCGGCCAGGGCGAGCGCGTCCAGGGCGGCCGGGGTGTCGCTGTCGGCCAGGTCGGCGGCGACGTCGAGCAGCAGGTCGCGGGCTCCGGGGCGGCCCTCGGGCAGGCGCATCTCGGCGGTGAGCGCGCGGGCGCGTACCTGTGCTGTCGCCGCCGCCCGCGGCACGCGCCGGATCAGCAGGCCGGCGTCGTGCGGGCGCCCGGCGAGCCAGGCCGAGCGGGCCGCGTCCACCAGAACCGCGCCCCGGTCGGCCGGATCAGGATGCAGGTCGGCGGCGCGCGCCTGGGCCTGCGCCGCGCCGGCCGGGTCCGCCGCCCGCGCACTCCGCGCCAGCTGCCGGGCCAGCGCGACGTCCGGGCCGGTGGTGGCGGCGGCGCGGTGCAGCAGCGCCGGCAGATGCGCGCCGCGGGCGGCGAGGACCCCGGCGAGCGCGATGTGCGCGGCCCGGCGGCGGTTCGCGGGCATTTCGGCGTACGCGCAGGCCCGCAACAACGGCGAGGCGAACCGTACGGTGTCGCCGCTGATGGTGACGAGCCCGGCGCGTTCCGCGGGTTCGAAGTCCGGCAGCCCGGCGTCCCGGGTGGACGCGGCCAGGACGTCCTCCAGGTCGGCCTGTGGCGCGGCCGCCGCCAGCAGCACGAGCTCACGGGTCCGCTCCGGCAGCGCGTGCAGCTCGGCCCGGTAACGCTGCCGCAGTCCGCTGGCCGGCGGCAGCGTCTCCGGCGGCGGAGCGTATCCCCGCCGCTGCTCGGGGCTGAGCGCGTCGGCCAGGTCGATCAGGGCGGCCGGGTTGCCGCCGCTGACCTCCACGAGGGCCACCGCGACCTCGTCGGCCAGGTCCGGGGCGCGCCGGGCGAGGAGTTCCCGCGCCGCGTCCGGGTGCAGCGGCGCGAGGCGTCGAACCGGCAGGCCACCGGTCTCCGCGCCGGCCGCCACCGAGGCGAGGATGGCGATCCGTTCCGGTCCGAGACGGCGGGCGACGAACAGGACGGTCCGCCAGGTGGGCTCGTCCAGGAGGTGCGCGTCGTCGAGGACGCACAGGAGGGGGCGGCGCGCGGCTTCCGTACCCCATCGGCTTTTGACCGCGAGGCCAAGCGTGAGAAGGTCGCCCTCCGTGCCCACGCAGAAGGCCGGGTCGAGCTGGGCGATCCCGGCGTACGCGACCGCGCGCTCATCCGGATGACCGGAAGCGGACATCACCGTCCAGCCCCGGGCATGCCGCACCACCGCGTCGAGCAGCGCGGTCCGCCCCTCGCCGGGCGCCCCGGCCAGCACGAGCGCGCCGCCGTGGCCCGCGGACGCCGTGGCCAGCAGGCGCCCGATCGCGGCGAGGTCCGCGTCGCGCCCGCTCAGGCCAACTTTCTGCACTGTGTGTGCATCAACCATGGAGCGAGTTTTCCCCTCCACGGCTCCCGGCGGAAGACCTCGCGGCCGGATTTCACTGGATGAAATTTCCGGGATGTTGCCGGCCGATGAAATGAGGCCGGTGATTTCACCGATGCCTCACGTGCCCTGACCCGCTGAAACTGACGCTCGTCGATCCGTTCCCCCTGGTTAAGGAGTGTCGACGTGCAACGTTCATCCATGCCCGTCCGGGCCCGGCGATTCCTCGTCACCGCGGCCGCCACCCTGTCCCTCATGGCCGGCGGCATCACCGCGGCGCAGGCTGCCGAGAACCCGTACGAGCGGGGCCCCGCACCCACGCTGTCGGCGCTGCAGGCCTCGCGTGGCCCGTACGCCGTCTCCAGCACGTCCGTCTCGAGCCTCTCGGTCTCCGGCTTCGGCGGCGGGCAGATCTACTACCCGACCACCACCAGCGACGGTACGTTCGGCGCGATCGCCATCTCGCCGGGCTTCACCGCGTACTGGTCGAGCATCTCCTGGCTCGGCCCGCGCCTGGCCTCGCACGGCTTCGTCGTGATCGGCATCGAGACCAACAGCACCCTGGACCAGCCCGCCTCCCGTGGCACCCAGCTGCTGGCCGCGCTCGACTACCTCACCCGGTCCAGTTCGGTCCGCACCCGCATCGACTCCAGCCGCCTCGCCGTGGCCGGCCACTCGATGGGCGGCGGCGGCAGCCTGGAGGCGGCGAGCGACCGCCCGTCGTTGCAGGCCGCGGTCCCGATCGCGCCGTGGAACTCGGACAAGACCTGGTCCGAACTCCGCGTACCGACCCTGATCATCGGCGGCGAGTCGGACACCATCGCGCCGGTCTCGTCGCACTCGATCCCGTTCTACAACTCGATCCCGTCCTCGGCGGAGAAGTCCTACCTGGAGCTCAACGGCGCCAGCCACTTCTTCCCGCAGTCCACGAACACGCCGATGGCCGTCCAGTTCGTCGCCTGGCTGAAGCGCTTCGTCGACAACGACACCCGGTATGACCAGTTCATCTGCCCGGGTCCGGGTACCGGCGTGAGCATCTCGGACTACCGCAGCAGCTGCCCCCTGAGCTGACCGCGGCACAACGCATCACCGGGCCGGCGGATTCGTTCCGCCGGCCCGGCCCTGTGCGGCCCGTGCCGGCGCGGCCTATTACGGGGGGACGGGCCGCGCCGGCACGGGAGTTCGGGTGTTACGAGGTGGCGGTGGCGGTGGGCTTGAGGACCTTGCAGGTCTCCACGGCCTTCTGGACGGTCGCGTCGGACGTGTCCAGGTTGGACGTGTCGGTGACGCCGTTCTCCTTCAGGCAGTTGGTGTAGGCCGCGTCCGCGCCGTTGCCGCCGCCGTTGCGGTTGCCCCGCCCGGCGCCCATGCTCGGGCGGACCGAGGCGCAGGCGGTCTGGGCCTTCTCCCAGGTGGCGTCGTCGACGCCGTCGGGCTTGGTGAAGCCGCCGCCGCCCGGGAAGCCGCCGCCACCGCGCGGGCCGGCGCTGCCTTCGGGGCGGGGCTGGCCGGAGGGAAAGGCGCCGGGCTCACCGGAAGGTCGCACGCCGTCGGGAGCACCCGACGGGCGGGCGCCGCCGCCGGGGCCGCCGGAGGGCATCGTGATGGTCACGCCGTTCTCGTTCAGGCAGCTGATGTAGGCGGCGAATGCCGAGTTACCACCACCGCCGTTCTGGCCGTCGCCGTTCTGGCCGGAGGAATCGTCCGATCCTCCGCACGCCGCGGTGAACAGGATCGCCACGGAGGCGACGAGCAGAGCCGCGGCGCGGCGGTGCGCCTTCGAACTGACAACCGGCACCAGAGTCTCCTTATTCGTCCAGCGGGAACGCACGAAAGAAAAGCTGGCGCACCTGTGCGGAAGGTCGGACGACCCTAGGAGTTACCTAAGAACACCCGCCGGTCTCTCCGAGCGAACTCCCAGGTGGGACCGAGCCCGCGGCGAGGACACCTGGGCAGACTCGTCGCCCATGGGTGTTGCACTGGCCGGTCGCCGGCGTCTGATCTGGCTCGCCGTGGCGGTCGTCGTGCTCGCGTTGATCGCCTTCGGCGTGGTGCGTGCGGTGACGGCGGGCGCGTCGCAGGAGAGCACGAGAGCGGCCGAGACCGCGACGGCCGACAAGGGTGCGGTGACCACCGAGGTGGCCACCACCGGGACGCTGCAGGCGGCGCAGACGCGGAGCCTGTCGTTCGCGGTCGAGGGCACGGTGGAGAGCGTCAAGGTGCGGGCGGGTACGACGGTTGCGGCCGGTGACGTGCTCGCGGCGGTCGACGACGCGGACGCCGCGGAGAAGGTCGAGGACGCGCAGGACGCGCTGAACGAGGCCGAGGAGTCCCTGGACGACGCGGAGGACAGCGCGGATTCGGCGTCTTCCTCGTGCACGGGCGCGAATGTGGCGGCGGCGTACACCGAATCCCCGTCGGCGTCGGCGTCGCCGTCGGCTTCGGCTTCGGCTTCGGCGAGTCCGACCGCGACAAATCCTACTAAAAGCCCCGCTTCGTCGGCGACGCCGACGAAGAAGCCGACCAGGACGGCCGGCGCTGTTCCCCAGCCGGCGGCAACGTGCACCGCGGCCGCCGGCGGCGGCGGGCGCACCGGTGCAAGCAGCGGCGACGCCATCCTGACCGCCCAGCAGCGGGTCAACCAGGCCCGGGTGACGCTCGAGGAGGCCGAGGAGGCCCTCGACGGCGCGACCATCACCGCGCCGATCGCCGGCCGGATCCTCACCGTCGGCGGCAAGGTCGGCAGCCAGGTCAGCGCCGGGTCCACCTTCATCACGCTGGCCGACATCTACGACATGCAGATCAGCGCCGACTTCCCGGAGGCCGACGCCGACCACCTGCAGGTACGCCAGGAGGCCGTGATCACGCTCGCCGACCGGCCGGGTCAGACGTTCGACGCCACGGTCGTCCAGGTCGACCCGGTCGGCACCAGCGACGGCACGCTCACCCGCTTCGGGGTGGTGCTCTCCTTCGACGAGGCGCCCGAGGAGCTGCTGGTCGGGCAGAGCGCGTCGGTACGCGTCACCACCGGCAGCAAGCAGGACGTGCTCCGAGTTCCCAGCACCGCCGTGCACGACGTCTCCGGTGACCGCGGCACCGTGCTGAAGAACGGCGTGGCGACCGAAGTGACGCTCGGGCTGCGCGGCGACCAGTACACCGAGATCACGGCCGGGCTGGCGGAGGGGGACGTCGTGAACCGAACCTGACAGCGCGCTCCCGTGCCGCTCATAGGTAATTCAAAGAATGCCTTGATACCTCTGTGCGGTGCTCTCCGAAAACAGTGGTTCCGTGGCCCTGATCGACCCCGCGGCGCGTCCCGCCCGCGTCCTCGTCGTCGACGACGAGCCGAACATCTCCGCGCTGCTCAGCGCGACGCTTCGGCTGGTCGCGTTCGACGTCCGGGTCGCCGAGTCCGGGCACGCGGCCCTGATCGCGGTGAGCGACTTCGAGCCGGACCTGATCGTGCTCGACGTGATGCTGCCGGACGTGGACGGCTTCGAGGTGGCCCGGCGGCTGCGCGCGGCCGGGCACCGCGTGCCGGTCCTGTTCCTGACGGCCCGCGACGCGGTCGAGGACCGGATCCAGGGCCTGTCGGCCGGTGCCGACGACTACGTGACCAAGCCGTTCAGTCTCGAGGAGGTCGTGCTACGTATCCGCGCGATCCTGCGGCGCAGCCAGCCGGACGAACCCCAGCCGGAGACCGGGGTGCTGCGCTACGCGGACCTGGAGCTGGACGAGCACGCCCACGAGGTGCGGCGGGCCGGCCGGCTGATCGAGCTGTCCCCGACCGAGTTCAACCTGCTGCGCTATCTGATGATCAACGCGGGCCGGGTGGTCAGCAAGGCGCAGATCCTGGACCGGGTGTGGAAGTACGACTTCGGTGGCGACGGAAGGATCGTCGAGTCGTACGTCTACTACCTTCGCCGGAAGATCGACGTGACGGGGACGCCGCTGATCCACACGGTTCGCGGCGTCGGGTACGCGCTGCGTTTGCCTCGCGACGAATGACCTTACGGACTCGGCTCGTCCTGATCGTTGCTGTCCTCTCCGCGATCGCCCTTGTGGTCGCGAACGTGGCGGGGCTCATCCTGATCCGCACCTATTTGCAGGACCGGATCGACGAGCAACTCGTCGGGATCAGCCGCCCGATGACCGACAACACGCCGCCGCCCAACGGTTTCGTGCCGCGCGGCCGGTTCCGGATCGGCCCCGACCAGGTCATGTACCTCTACCACGCGGACGGCACCCTCGACACCGACCGCAGCTCCGCCGCCGACGACGCCCGCCCGGTCGTCGCGCCCCTTGCCGAGGTGGTCGAGCGCGCCGCCACCGGGCGGCCGTACACGGTGTCCACCCCGCAGGGCACCGACTGGCGGATGATGGCGGCGCCGCTCGGCACCAGCGGGGGATACCTGCTGATCGGCTCGTCGCTGGTCGAGGTGGAGCAGACCACCGAGCGGCTGCTGCTCATCGACGCCGGTGTGATGGTGCTGGTCCTGGGACTGCTGGGGGCCGGTGCGGCGTTCGTGGTGCGGCTCGGGCTGCGTCCGCTGACCGAGATGGGGAAGGCCGCCGCGGACATCTCGGCCGGCAACCTGTCGCACCGCATCCCGGCGTCCGACCCGCACACCGAGCCGGGGCGCCTCGGTCTGGCGCTGAACGCGATGCTGACCCGGATCGAGAACGAGGTCGGTGCGCGTACGGCGGCGGACCAGCGGTTGCGGCAGTTCGTGGCGGACGCGTCGCACGAACTGCGCACGCCGCTGACCTCGATCCGCGGGTTCGCCGAGCTGTACCGGCGGGGCGGCGCGCCACCGGGTCCGGTGCTGGACGAGACGATGGCCCGGATCGAGGGCGAGGCGGGCCGGATGGGCGTGCTGGTCGAGGACCTGCTCATGCTGGCCCGGCTGGATCGGCAGCGCACCCTCGACCTGCGCCCGGTGGACCTGCTGGAGATCGTCGCGGACACCATCCGGGACGCGCACGCCCGCGCGCCGGAGCGTGCCGTGCGGCTGGCCGACGAGTTCGAGCCGGCCACCGTGCTCGGTGATGACCACGGCCTGCGCCAGGTCGCCACGAACCTGGTGGCCAACGCGCTGAATCACACGCCGCCGGGCACCATGGTCACGGCACAAATCGTAAATATACGATTTGTGATGGACGAAGCGGCGGCAGCCCGCTCTGGGCCAGTCACCCTGAGTGCAGGTGACCATGCCGCCGTCCTCGAAGTCTCCGACGACGGCCCGGGAGTGCCGGAAGAGCACGCGGCCCGAGTCTTCGAGCGCCTCTACCGCGCCGACTCCAGTCGTTCCCGCATGAAGGGCGGCGGATCCGGGCTGGGCCTGGCGATCGTGGCGGCCATCGTGCACCAGCACGGCGGCTGGGTGGAGCTGCACTCCACGCCCGGCGGTGGCGCCACCTTCCGGGTGCTGCTCCCCACCCACCGGTGACTCCGCGTGAGTTTTCCGAGCTTGTTCCCAGGTTCCCCCGAAGCTCCTCCTAGCCCTGCCGGACAGAGTCTCCGGCATGAAGCTACCGAGCCTCCGAAAAGGGAGCCGCCACCCGTCCCTGGTGGTGAACGCCGTTCTCGGCGTCCTGCTCGTCGCCGGCGCCTGGACGGTGTACGAGGCCTTTGCCGGCTCCGACGACGGAACGGCCGCGGTGGCCTCCGAGCGCACCGTCGCCGTCCAGCAGGGCACGGTCACCAAGACCGCGACCGCGGACGGCACCCTGGAGAGCGCCAGCACGGCCAGTGCCAGCTTCGAGACGAGCGGCACGGTCACCGAGATCCGGGTGAAGGTCGGCGACAAGGTCAAGAAGGGCCAGGTGCTGGCGAAGGTCGACCCGGCCGCCGCGAACCGGGCGCTGGACGCCGCCGAGGCCGACCTGGACGCCGCGCAGGACGCCCTGGACCGCGCCGAGGACGCCGGCTCGGACACCTCCGACGCGGAGAACCAGGTGGACTCGGCCGAGCTCGCCGTCGACGAGGCCGAGGCCGGTGTCGCGGGCACCACGCTGAAGGCGCCGATGGCCGGCACAGTGACCGCGGTGAACGGCACGCTCGGCAGCTCAGCGTCCGGCTCCTCCAGCAGTGGGGGCCAACAGCAGAGCGGCGGCACGGAAAGCACGAGCACCAGCAGCGGCTTCGTCGACATCGCGGACCTCACGAAGATGCAGGTCTCCGCGGCCTTCGCCGAGGCGGACGCGACCAGTCTCAAGGAGAAGCAGGTCGCCACGGTCACCTGGAACGCGCTGAGCGGCGTCGAGCAGAGCGCCAAGGTCGCGGCGGTCGACCCGTCGGCCACCACGTCGAACAGCGTTGTCACGTACGGGGTCACGCTGACCCTGGACAAGGTCCCGGCCGGGGCGAAGGTCGGCCAGACCGTCTCGGTGTCGGTGACCACCGGTTCGAAGGAGAACGTCGTCCTGGTGAACGCGGCCGCGCTCACCACGGTCGGCAACCGGCACACGGTCACCGTGGTCGCGAACGGGGTCCAGGAGACCCGCTCGGTGGAGATCGGCCTGGAGGGCGACTCGGCCACCGAGATCACGTCCGGTCTGACCGCCGGCGAGCAGGTCGTCGTGAAGACCACGTCGAGCAGCACGAGCGGCACCCAGGGCGGTTTCCCGGGCGGCGGGTTCGGTGGCCTGACCGGCGGTGGAGGCGGACCGGGTGGCGGCGGCTTCAGCGGCGGCGGCGGACCGGGCGGCGGTGGCGGCCGATGAGCCGGGCGGTCATCCAGGTCACGGACCTGACGAAGATCTACGGTACGGGTGAGGCCACCGTCCACGCGCTGCGCGGCGTCTCGATGACCGTCGAGCGTGGCGACTACGTGGCGATCATGGGCTCGTCCGGGTCGGGTAAGTCGACGCTGATGAACATCCTGGGCGCGCTCGACATCCCCACCGCGGGGTCGTACCACCTCGACGGCGTGGACGTCAGCCGGCTCTCCGACGCGCAGCTCGCGCTCGCCCGGAACCGGTTGATCGGCTTCATCTTCCAGGCGTTCAACCTGATCCCGCGGACGACGGCGGTGGCCAACGTGGAGCTGCCTCTGGCGTACGCCGGGGTGAAACCGAAAGAGCGCCGCAGGCGCGCGATGGAGGCCCTGGACGTCGTCGGCCTCGCGGACCGGGCGGGGCACGAGCCGAACCAGCTCTCCGGCGGTCAGCAGCAGCGGGTCGCGGTGGCCCGTGCGCTGGTCACCGAGCCCGCACTGCTGCTCGCCGACGAGCCAACCGGCAACCTTGACAGCAAGTCGACCGAGGACGTGCTGCAGGTGTTCGACAACCTGAGCGCGTCCGGCCGGTCCATCGTGATCATCACGCACGAGGACGAGGTCGGCGCCCGCGCCAAGCGGCTGGTCCGCCTGGTCGACGGCGCGATCGTCACCGACGTACGCCAGAAGCCGGTGCACCCGGTTCTGTCCTGGTCCGGGGGGCGGCACTCGGTATGAGCTTCTTCGAAGTCGTCCGGTTCTCGCTGCGCGGGCTCTCGGCGAACAAGCTGCGCTCGTCGCTGACCATGCTCGGCATCCTGATCGGTGTGGCGGCGGTGATCCTGCTGGTCGCGGTCGGCAACGGCTCGGCCAAGGCGGTCAGCGACCGGATCGAGGCGCTGGGCACCAACACGATCACGGTGATGAGCACCGGCCGGGGCGGGTCGAGCAGCACCTCGCTCACCAAGGACATGGCCGACGCGCTGGTCGACCCGGTCCTCGCGCCGGACGTCAGGACGGTGTCGCCGGTGGTGAGTTCGAACTCGGCGACGATGGCGTACGAGGGCAGCGACCACTCGGTGGCCACGTTCGTCGGCACCACGCCGGCCTGGTTCGCGGCCTCCAGCACACCGGTCGGCAGGGGAGCGGCGTTCACCCAGGCCGACGTGGACTCGGGCCGCCGGGTCGTGGTGATCGGGCAGACCGTCGCCGAGGAGCTGTTCCCCGGCGTGGACCCGATCGACAAGCAGGTCACCGTGGGCGGCGCGCTGTTCACCATCGTGGGCGTGCTGGAGACCAAGAGCTCGACCGGCTTCCAGGACTCCAACGACACCGCGGTCGCCCCGCTCACGGCGGTGCAGCAGGTGCTCACCGGGTACGGCGCGCTCACCTCGATCATCGTGGAGGCGTCCGACCCGGACAAGGTGGA
This sequence comes from Actinoplanes sp. NPDC051861, assembly GCF_040681145.1. Taxonomy (NCBI): domain Bacteria; kingdom Bacillati; phylum Actinomycetota; class Actinomycetes; order Micromonosporales; family Micromonosporaceae; genus Actinoplanes; species Actinoplanes sp. NPDC051861. The sequence continues at coordinate 164,384 of NZ_JBFAYE010000022.1, read as the reverse complement.
CGCGGTGCAGGGGCAGGTCTCCACGATCCTCAACCAGAAGCTGGACGTGGCGGCGAACTCGACGAGTACGCCGTACCGGATCCAGAACGCGTCGTCGCTGCTGGAGACGCAGACCGAGACGGCCGACACGTTCACCACGCTGCTCGGTGCGGTGGCCGCGATCAGCCTGCTGGTCGGCGGTATCGGGATCACCAACATCATGCTGGTGACGGTCACCGAGCGGACCCGCGAGATCGGCATCCGCAAGGCCCTCGGCGCGCCCCGCCGGGTGATCCTGACCCAGTTCCTGATCGAGGCGACGCTGCTCAGCGTGATAGGCGGCGCCCTCGGGGTGGCCGCCGCGCTGATCGGCAGCCAGTTCGAGATCGTCGGCGTGAAACCGGTGATCGTGCCCAGTTCGATCGGACTCGCCGTCGGCGTGTCCATCGCGATCGGGCTGTTCTTCGGCGGCCTGCCCGCCGCCCGCGCCGCCCGGCTGCGGCCCATCGACGCGTTGCGATACGAGTGAGGACTCCACGGTGACCACGACGAACGACGAGACCGCGATCCTGGCCCGGGTGGACGAGCCGGACCACGACAGCCTCTCCGCCGAGCTGGCGGCCGCGGCACCCAGGCGATGGTGGAACCGGGGCACGGTCGGGCTGGGTGTGGCCGTGCTGCTGATGGGCGGCTTCCTCGGCGGTGTGCAGGCGCAGAAGCAGTGGGGGGCGACCACGACCGCGGCGGCGCCCGGCGGGTTCACCCGTGGCAGCGGCGGCGGTGGCTTCCCGAGCGGAGGCTTCGGGCAGAACGCCCCGACGCCGGCCACGACGGCAGCGGCGGCGGCCGGAACCACCGGGAAGGTCAAGCTCGTCAACGGCAAGACGATCTACGTCGAGACCGAGGACGGCACGGTCGTCACGGTCAAGACGGACGGGGACACGAGCGTCGCCACGGCGAAGAAAGGCAAGCTGAGCGACGTCAAGGCGGGCGACTCGATCACCGTCGAGGGCGCCACCGCGGAGGACGGATCGGTCACGGCCACCTCGGTAACCAAGAAGTAACACATGTGACGTACCCGTCCCAACCATTGATGAGCGTGAGCGCGGCTACCTAGGCTGCGGCTCGTGCCCACCCTGTTCGGCCGGGACGCGCTGCTCACGGCCATCGAAGACCGGTTGCTGTCCGGAGGCGGGATCGCCCTGCACGGGCCGCCCGGCATCGGACGCAGCGCGCTGCTCGACGCCGTGGCCGACAACGCCGTCGCGCGCCGGGAGCGGGTCCTGCGCCTGCGCCCGGCGCGGGGCGAGCGCGGTCTCGCGTACGCCGGAGTCGCCGACCTCGTCCGTCAGGTCCCGCCGGACGCGGTCGCCGCTCTGGCGCCCGCGACCCGGCACGCGCTCGCCGCGCTGCGCCAGGGCCGGCCGTCGCGTACCGGCGTGCCGGCCCTGGCCCGGCGCCAGGTCCTGTCCGAGTTGCTGGCGCACTGCGCGCGCCCGGCACCGGTCCTGATCGTCCTCGACGACGCGCAGTGGCTCGACCCCGAGTCGGCCGAGCTGATCGGGTACGCGATGCGCCGCCACCGGGACCACCGCATCCGGATGATCGCCGCGGAGCGCCGCCCGGATCTCCGCGACCGCCGTCGCGCTGAGCTCCCTGATCACCGGGCGCGGCGGGCCGCGCGTCTCTGCCCCGCGCCCGTCACCGAGCTGCCGGTGCCGCCACTGGAACCCGACGACCTGACCGCCCTCCTGGAGGCCCGCGGCCTGCCCTGCCGCACCGCCAGCCGGCTTCACGAGGCGAGCGCCGGCAACCCGTTCCTCGCGCTGGCCCTGGGCGGTGCCGTCGCCGCCGGACCCGCCTGGCGGCCCGCGCCGCTCCCGCCGGACGCGCTGGCACTGACCCGTGAGTTGCTGAGCTGCCTGGACGCCGAGGTGACACAGACGCTGCTCGTCGCCGCGCTGGCCACCGAACCGACGGTCACCCTGCTGCTGCGGGCCGGGCGTGCGGACGCCGTCCGGGACCTGCGACTTGCCGTGGCGGCCGGAGTGGTGCGAGTCAGCGGGGAGGCGATCCGGTTCACCCCGCCGCTGCTCGCGCAGGTGCTCGCGGACGAGACTCCGGCTGCGGCGCGCTCGGGGGTGCACGCCGCTCTGGCCGAGGCGGCTTTCGACCCGGTCGAGTCGATTCGCCAGCGCGCGTTGCGTACGATCAAAGCCGACGCGGCCGTGGCCACCCACCTGGCCGGAGCGGCACAACGGTGCGCGACCCGCGGCAATGACCGCACCGCCGCCGAGCTCTTCCTTCTCGCCGCTGACCGCTGCCCGCACGGCCTCGCCGCCGATCGCCTCGACTGGCTCGTCACCGCGGCCCGGCTCGCACTCACCGGAGGTGCCCCGGCGCTCGCCGGGCGTGCCGCCGAAGCCGTCATCGCGGCAGACGCCCCGGCCGGGCACCGTGTCCGCGCCCGCGTCGTCCTGCTCGACCTCGCCGGACAGGGTCTCGCCGAGATGGGCGAGACGTTCGCCGCCGCCCTGGCCGAGGCGGGTGACGACCCCGCCCTGCTCGCACCGGTACGCCTGCGTCTCACCTGGCAGGCGTTCCTCACCGGGGACGCCGACCGCGCCGCCGACGAGGCCCGCCGCTCCGAGCAGGCCGCCCGCCGCGCCGGCGACCCGACCACCGAGGCGATGGCCCTCAGCGTCCTCGCCCAGATCCAGCGGATGCGCGGCGAGCCGGAGTGGCGCGACACCCTCGACCGCGCACTCGCCCTGCCCGCCGCACCCGCGCCGGACTGGCTGCACTACGGACCGCAGTACATGGCGGCCCGGTTCGCCCTGTTCGACGACCGCCTCGACGAGGCCCGCGCCGACCTGCTGGGCCTGCTCGCCGTCGCCGAGCACGACCGGATCGGCGAGGCCCGCGTGGAGGTGCTGCGCAGCCTCTCCGAGGTCGCCACCCGGGCGGGACGCTGCCAGGAGGCACTGCGATACGCCCACCGGGCCGTCAGGGCCGCGCAGGACGCCGGTCTCAGTCCGGGGCCCACCTGGTACACCGCCGCGGTCGCCGAACTCGCTGGTGGCAGCCTGAGCGCCGCCGCGGCCATCGCCCGGCGCGGCATCCGGGCGTCCGAGCAGGAGGGTGACGGCCTCTATCTGCGGCGCAACCTGCACGCGCTGGGCCAGGCCTCGCTGCGCTCGGGCGACACACGCGCCGGGGTGGCCGCCCTGCGCCGGCTGCGCGACCTGGAGGTCTCCTCGGGCAGCGCCGACCCGATGATCGTGCGCTGGCACGCGGACCTGGCCACCGGACTGGCCGCCCTGGGAGAGCACGCCGAGGCGGCGGAGACGCTGGTACGCGCCCGTGCGGCAGCGGCGCGGCTGGGCAGCACGCCGGCGCTCGCGGGCTATCTGGACCGTGCGGCGGCGATCGTGCACTCCGAGTCGGGACAGGCGGACTCGGCGGTCGAGCTGTCCACGGCGGCGGCGCGGCTCTTCGAGACGCTGCGGCAGCCGGTGGAGCAGGCGCACGCGCTGCTGGTGATCGGCGGGGCGGAGCGGCGCCGCCGGCGGTACGCGGCGGCCCGGATGGCGATCGGCGCGGCCCTTGCGCTGTTCATGGCGGCGGACGCGCGGCCGTGGACGGAGGAGACGGAGAGGGCGCTGGCCCGGACCGAGGGGAGTGTCGCGCCGGATCGGGGGCTGACCTCGACCGAGTTGCGGATCGCGCAGATGGTCCGTGACGGCGCGAGCAACCGGGAGATCGCCAACCGCCTCTATCTGAGTGTGAAGACCGTGGAGGCGACGCTGACGCGGGTCTATCGGAAGCTGGGCGTCCGGTCCCGGACTCAGCTGGCTCTCGTGGCTGAGCTCACACACGCAGAGTGACGTGTTACTCCGGCGTCTGAGCGTTGTAACAGGCGGAGACGAGACTTGGATCGTCACCTTCCGTAGGGGGAGTTTGAAATGCAGTCTTTCCGCGCTCTTCTCGCCGACCGCCGTGCCGCACGCCGCGCTCACCGTCAGCTGAGCGAGGAGCTGGCGGCGTTCCGGACCGCGGCCGAACGTGCCGAACTCGACGCGATTCTCGGCCGGCACACCGCCGACGAGACCCGGGAGATCCACGCCATCCTGAACCGGCTGGGCTCCTGACCACACCGGCGGCAACTTTCAACCTGGCATCGGGCATGAAGCCGCTGGGCCGTTGGCCCAGTGAAACGCCCCCGGCGCGACGACGCGCCGGGGGCGTTCTCTCTCACTTCTCGACGTGTTGTTGTTTGTCGCTGCGCGCCCGCAGACTCCCCGCGTGTGCCTTGAGTGACGGGTCCTTCCCCGACTTGATCAGGCTGGCCACCGTCGTGACGATCAGGATGCCGATGATCACCGCGAGCGAGACCGGGGTGCTGACCTCCGGGACCGACTCGCTGATGTCCTTGTGGGCCCAGTGGAGCACCAGCTTGATGCCGATGAAGGCCAGAATGATCGACAGGCCGGTCGACAGGTAGACCAGGCGGTCCAGCAGTCCCTTGACCAGGAAGAACAGCGCTCTGAGCCCGAGCAGCGCGAACGCATTTGCGACAAATACGATATATGCCTCTTCGGTGACTCCGAAGACCGCCGGGATCGAGTCGAGGGCGAACAGCAGGTCGGTCCCGCCGATCGCCAGGAGCACCAGGAACAGCGGCGTGAACATCCGCTTCCCGTCGATCTTGGTGACCATCTTGCCCTCGACGTAGTCATCGGTGATCGGCAGGAACCGCCGACCGGCCTTGACCAGCCCGTTCTCCCCGACGTCGGGATCCTCGTCGCGGTGCCGGAACAGCTGCACCGCCGTGTAGAGCAGGATCAACCCGAAGATCAGGAACATGAACGAGAACGCGCTCAGCAGCGCGGCGCCCAGCGCGATGAAGATGACCCGCAGAATCAGAGCGATGATGATGCCGAAGGTCAGAACCTCCTGCTGATACCGCTCCGGTACCGCGAACGTGCTCATGATGATCACGAAGACGAAGAGGTTGTCGACCGACAGACTCTTCTCGACGATGTAGCCGGCAAAGTACTCGGTGCCGTATCCCCAACCGGAGATGCTCGCGAAGACGACGCCGAACGCGATCGCGACGGCGATGTAGAAGATTGACCAGGCGGCGGCTTCCCGGAAGCCGACGACATGTGGACGGAGCACCCCGAGCGTCAAATCGAGGGCGAGCAGGGCGACGATGACACCGATGGTCACGGTCCACCCGAGCGCGGAGACCTCAAGCATGCTTCACAGGATCTCGGAAGAAGCTGCGAACATGCTGAACAACGGCCTAAGTGGGTGGGCAATCCGGGCGAGTCGGGTCATTCTGGGCGGTTTTTCTTAAATGTACGCGCATTGGCAAGTCCCCGAAAACCGGGCGACCGGCTGACTGCCCACTCCCGGCCGTCCCCCGCCGCCGGCCGAGGCGGCCGATGTTGCGTGTGGAGTTGGGGTGTGTGGGTGGGCTGTACTCCACACGCGGGTGGTGGGCGTGCGTTGCGTGTGGAGTTGGGGTGCGTGGGCGGGCCGTACTCCACACGCTGGTGGTGGGTGGGTGTTGCGTGTGGGGTTGGGGTGTGTGGGTGGGCCGTACTCCACACGCGGGTGGTGGGCTGGTGGGTTGGTGGGTTGGTGGGGTGGTGGGTTGGTGGGTTGGTGGGTTGGTGGGTGTTGCGTGTGGAGTTGGGGTGCGGAGCGGGGACGAAATCCACACGCGGGGTCAGGGTGTGGTGAAGGAGCGCTTTGCCAGGCCCATCCAGAAGCCGTCGATGGACTGGTCGGGGGCGGCGTCCGGGGTGCCGGAGGCGCCGAGGGTGAGGAACATCGGTGCGAAGTGCTCGATCGTCGGATGGGCGTAGGGCATGCCGGGCGCGCGGTCGCGGAAGTCGGCGAGTTCGTCGACCGCGCCGCGGGCCAGAGTCTCGGCGGCCCAGGCGTCGAACTCGCGCGACCAGCCGGGCGCGGCGGCCTCGGGGCGCCAGTCGCGCAGGAACGGGAGCCCGTGCGTCGTGAAGCCGGATCCGATGATCAGGACGCCCTCGTCGCGCAGCGGGGCGAGCCGGGCGCCGAGGTCGAGCAGCCGGTCCGGCTCGAGCGTCGGCAGTGACATCTGCAGCACCGGGATGTCGGCTTCGGGGTACATCACGGTGAGCGGCACATACGCTCCGTGATCAAGACCGCGGTCGGTGCGGGCGACGGTCTCGCTGTCCGGCATCAGCGCGGCGACCCGGTCGGCGAGGACCGGCGCGCCCGGCGCACGGTATTGCACCTGGTAGTAGTGCGGTGCGAAGCCGCCGAAGTCGTAGACCAGCGGCACTGTCTCGGTCGCGCCGAGCATCAGCGGGGCCGACTCCCAGTGGGCCGAGGCGATCAGGATGGCGCGCGGGCGGGGGAGTCCGGCGGCGAGATCGCGCAGCTGAGAGACCCATGTGGGGTCGTCGACGAGCGGCGGGGCGCCGTGGCTGAGGAACAGAGCAGGCATCCGCACGGGTGACCTCCGTTGAAGCTTCAACTATTTGCCGCCAACGGTACGCCGGTTTAGTTGATCCGGCAAGTAATAACGGAGCGTGATGATTTCAGCGGTGAAGTAACGCTCCGCTCCCGTGTTGAGCAGGTGTTTACAAAACTTCGACAATTGGAAATGGTTGAATATCGTGACTGGCTGATATTGTCATCAGCTTTATCGATCGACGCTCAAACTTGCTGACCAGGAATGTGATCAACAACGCCCACTGTGGAACCGACTTTTGTCGCATCCGGACGTTGCGCGACGGGGCGCGACCTGGCAGGCTACTGCCGGTCGCGCCGGGGGGAGCGCTACGTAATTGCTTCGTGGATCGTCACCGTCGTTACTTTCGGTGAACTCGCGGGCATTTTCCCAAGGCGTCGAGAGGAGAACCGGCAGTGGCGTCGCCGCCGCAGCTACCGCCCGCGGATGATCTATACCTCACTGCTCACGACACGATTCGGGGCAAGTCGTTGCTGTCACCCGCCACTCTCGGCCTGGGTCTCGGCGCGGCACTCCTCGGAGAGCTGATGTTGTGGCGCCGCGTCGACCTGGTCGAGACCGAGTTGATAATCATCGACGAACGTCCGACCGGCGACGCCGCCACCACGGCCGTGCTGGAGCAGCTGCGCCGCGAGGCCGGGCAACACGGCGTGCGCAACTGGCTCGCGTACCTCTCCACCGGTATCGCCACCGACCTGGTCGAGCGCCGCCTCGCCCGCGCCGGGCTGATCAAGCGGGTGGAGAAACGAGGACTGCTCAGCACGAAGGTCTCGTTCGTGCCGGCCGACTCGATGACGGCCGGCTGGCCGGCCACCCGTATCCGTACCAAGGTCTCCCGCGACGAGCACCTCGACGTGGCCGACCTGCTGCTCGCCGGTCTGATCCTCGCCACCGGGCTCGACCAGCATGTGCTGGCCACGCTCAACGCCCGCGACCGGGCCGGACTGTTCGATCAGTTCCGCCGGCTCTTCCCAGTCATGTTGCAGCAGCTCGTCGCACACGCCGAGGCGGCCGTCGGAGACGCCGTCATGGCCCGCCGCGCCTGAGCTGACAATTTCACCCACCCCTTGAATATCTGGAGTCCGCGTGTCCTCGACCGCAACCAAACCCCCCGGAAGTCAGCTCTCCGACGCGCTGGCCCGTGACCGCCTCGGCGTGGCGGCGATCGTCTTCTTCATGATGTCGGCGGCCGCACCGCTGACCGTGGTCGCCGGCGTGGTGCCCACCGGTCTCGCGGTCACCGGCCTCACCGGCATCGCGATCGCCTTCCTCGCCGTCGCCCTGGTCCTGGCCATCTTCTCGGTCGGCTACGTCGCTATGGCGCGGCACATCGCCAACGCGGGCGCGTTCTACGCGTACATCTCGCAGGGCCTCGGCCGCCCGGTCGGCGTCGGCGCCTCCTGGGTCGCGCTGCTGTCCTACAACATGTTCCAGGTCGCCTCGTACGGTGGTTTCGGCGCGATCGCCCAGCCGCTGTTCCTCGACTGGTTCGGTGTGGACCTCCAGTGGTGGATCATCGCGCTGGTGGCGTGGGCCATGGTCGCGGTCCTCGGTGTCCGTGACGTCGCCGTCAACGGCAAGGTCCTGGCGACCCTGCTGATCGCCGAGATCGTGGTGACCCTGGTCTTCGCGTTCGCCGAGATCTTCTCGGACGGCTTCGAGGCCTCCACCGCCGCCGTCGACCCGGGCACTCTGGTCGGCGCGGGCTCCGGCGCGCTGCTCGTCATGGCGGTCACCGGCTTCGTCGGCTTCGAACAGTCCGTGGTGTTCAGCGAGGAGTCCCGCGACCCCCGCCGTACCGTTCCGCGGGCCACCTACATCGCCATCGCCCTGATCGCCGTGGTCTACGCTTTCGCCTCCTGGGCGATGATCTCCGCGGCCGGCGACGACGTCGTGGCTCGCGCGACCGAGGAGGGCCCCGAGCTCTTCTTCAACCTGGCCGCCGTCCAGCTCGGTGACGTCGCCCTGCACCTGGGCCACATCCTGTTCCTGACCTCGCTGGTCGCCGCGATGATCTCGTTCCACAACATCATCTCGCGGTACATGTTCTCGCTCGGCCGCGAGGGCGTCATCCCGCGCACCTTCGGCCGTACCGTCCCGGGCACCGGCGCGCCGAAGAACGGCTCGCTCGCCCAGTCCGCGCTCGGCCTCATCGTGATCGTCGCCTACGCGGTCTTCGAGTGGGACCCGCTGGTCCAGCTCTTCTTCTGGGGCGGCACCGGCGGTGGCCTCGGCGTCCTGCTGCTGGTCACGCTGACCTCGTTCGCGGTCATCGGCTACTTCGCCCGCAACCCGCAGGGCGAGGACGTGCTGCACCGGATCATCGCGCCGGTGATCAGCTCGGTCCTGCTGCTGGTGATGACGTACCTGGCCATCGACAACATCGCCGGCCTGCTCGGTGTCGAGCCGGGCAGCACGCCCGCGATCGTCGTACCGGCGTCGTTCTTCGTGCTCATGGCGGGCGGCATCATCTGGGCGCTCATCCTGCGCGGCTCCCGCCCGCAGGTGTACGCCGGCATCGGCCTCGGTGCCCGCGCCACCACCACGACCGGTGGCTTCGCCGCGGCGCTGAACGAGACGGACCAGCCCCGATGACCGGCCCCGTGATCCGGCCGGCTCGCGAGGAGGAGCTGCCCGCCATCGGCGCGCTGATCTCCAACTCCTTCGACGCCCTCGCTGCCGACGCGTACCTGGTGCCGGTGCCCGAGGACCGCGAGCGGGTGATGGCCGACTTCTTCACGCTGGAGTCTGAGACCGCCCACCGGTACGGCAAGGTCGAGGTCATCGACCACCCGGACGGCGGCTACGCGGCCGCCGCGGTCTGGTTCGACCGGGTCAACGAGCTGCCCACGCCGGACGACTACATGGACCGGCTCACGGCTCTCGCGGGCGAGCACCTGGAGCGCTTCGGCGCCCTGGGCGAGCTCTTCGAGAAGAACCACCCGACCGAGCCGCACTGGCACCTCCAGTTCCTCGCGGTCCGCCCCTCCGAGCAGGGCAACGGCCTCGGCGGCGCGCTGATGAAGCGCACCCACGACGAGCTGGCGGCCGCCGGCGTCCCCTCCTACCTGGAGGCGACGAACGAGAACAACGTGCGGCTCTACCGCCGGTACGGCTACGAGCCCATGACCCCGTTCGAGATCTACCTCCCGGACGGCACACCGTTCTACCGCATGTGGCGCAAGAGCTGACCTGACAGCAGGAAAAGGGGTGCGGGCTGACGCCCGCACCCCTTTTCTGTCTCCTCTACAGTCGACTCAACGTTGCTGTAAGTAAGGAGGAGGTTGCCTTGCGTCTCGCCGACATCCTGCAGATCCTGACGTTCCTCGCCGTCCTTGCCGCGCTCGTTCTGAGCTATCTCCAGGTGAGGCATGTTTCGCGTCAGTCGCGGATCGCCGCCACCGCCCTCGAACGCGGCGCGTATCACGCTCTCGTGAGTAACCAGCGCGAGGTCACCGCGGTGCTGCTCAGGGATGATCCGGAGATGCTCTGCTGGCACGTCGAGGGCCGGGGTTTCCGGGTGCGCGACGAGGCCGAGGCCAAGCGGGCGCTCTATGTGCTGATGCGCCTCAACACTCACGAGGGGATGTTTCTGAGCTGGCGGTCCGGTGTGGCGGGTGACGAGCGTTGGGCCGCCTGGCGCAACGTCATCGCCGGTGATCTGGCGATGCCGGGGTTCAAAGGCTACTGGGCCGAGTGCCGTCTGCTCTACACGGCCAGTTTCGCGCGCTTCATCGATGAGATGATCGCGAAATCCACGCAGCAGGAGGGCGGCTCCAGCGCCGCGGCTCGCCGCACGGGTATTGACGTGGAGGCGGCTGCGTAATTACATCGGAACCAGGTCCGAACCCAGCGTCGCCGGGCCGTTACCGCTGGGTGACAACGGCGGAAGGACCGCGCATGCCCCTGGACGAGGTGCTGACGATGGGGCGGATCGGTGTGGACCTCTACCCGGAGCAGGTGGGGGTGTCGCTGGCGGAAGTGCGGACGTTCGCGAAGTTTCTCGGTGGGAGCGCGGCCAATGTGGCGGTGGCGGCGGCTCGGTACGGGCGGCGGACGGCGATCATCACGCGTACCGGGGACGATCCGTTCGGGGACTTCCTGCATGAGCGGCTCGGGGAGTTCGGGGTCGACGACAGGTATGTGACGGCGGTGGCGGGGCTGCCCACGCCGGTGACGTTCTGTGAGATCTTTCCGCCTGATCACTTTCCGCTCTGGTTCTACCGGTACCCTAAAGCGCCAGATATGGAGATATATCCGTCGGAACTGGACTTGGGGGCGGTCAAGGGCGCTGGGGTCTTCTGGGTCACCGGCACGGGGCTCAGCGCGGAACCCTCGCGGACGGCGACGCTCGCGGCTCTGGCGGCGCGCAACCGGGCGGGCATCACGATCTTCGACCTGGACTTCCGGCCGATGTTCTGGAGGTCGCGCGACGAGGCCCGCCGGTGGTACGCCGAGGCGCTCGCGCTGTCCACGGTGGCCGTGGGGAACCTTGACGAGGTCGAGACGGCGGTGGGCGTACGCGATCCCCGCGAAGCGGCCGAGGCCCTGCACGAAGCCGGCGCCGAGCTCGCGGTGATCAAGCAGGGTCCGGCCGGGACCCTCGGGTCCCGCGCCGGTGAGACGGTGAGCGTGCCGCCGCACCCGGTCGAGGTGGTCAACGGACTCGGCGCCGGAGACGCCTTCGGCGGCGCACTGTGTCACGGCCTGCTGGCCGGATGGACCCTCGAGGCGGCGATGCGCTTCGCCAGCGTTGCCGGAGCCATCGTCGCCTCGCGGCTCTCCTGCTCGGACGCCATGCCCACGGAGGCCGAGGTCCGCGCGGCGTGCATTGCGGGCGGAGACACAAGCGAGGCCGGGCAGGCCGCGATGGACGGCCGGCGGCGTGGTGGAGCGGCGGGAGAAAACGAGAACACGAGGGCGCCGGCGGCGCCGGGGGCGCCGGGGGTGCGGGACGACGGCCCGGGCGTGGAGGCGCCGGGAGCGCCGGGGGTGCGGGACTACGGCCCTGGGCACGGGGCGCCGGGCGCGCCGCGCGGTGGGGGCGGCTGGGACGTGGGGGCCGTGTATGAGTGACGGTCACCGAAGGGTCAATCCGCTGGTGCCGCACGGGAGTTCGGCGGAGCGGCCGTTTGACGTGTGTGTGAGCCCGGAGAATGCCGGGTGGCACTTCAGCGGGCTGCGGACGGTGCATCTGCCGGTGGGTGGGCGGGTGCGGTTCCTGACCGGGCCGGACGAGATGCTCGTGCTGCCGCTGGCCGGTGGGTGTGATGTGGCCTGCGACGACGAGCGGCTCACGCTGACCGGGCGGCGGTCGGTGTTCTCGCGGGTGACCGACTTCGCCTATCTGCCGCGGGGAACCGCGGTGAGTCTCCGGGCGCCCAACGGCGGGCGGTTCGCGCTGCCGGCGGCGCGGGCGACGCGGACGTTGCCGTTCCGGTACGGGCCGGCCGAGGACGTTCACGTCGAGTTGCGCGGCGCCGGGCAGGCCAGCCGGCAGGTCAACAACTTCTGCACGCCGGAGACGTTCGAGACGGACCGGCTGATCGCGTGCGAGGTGCTCACGCCGGGTGGCAACTGGTCGTCGTACCCGCCGCACAAGCATGACGAGGACGGTCTCGAGGAGAGCTGCCTCGAGGAGATCTACTACTACGAGGTGTCGACGTCGCCGGGCGGCGGGCCGGGCTGTGGTTTCCAGCGGGTGTACGGCCACGAGGACCGCCCGATCGACGTCTGCGCCGAGGTGCGCACCGGTGACGTGGTGCTGATCCCCTACGGATGGCACGGCCCGTCGATGGCCGCTCCCGGATACGACCTCTACTACCTCAACGTGATGGCCGGTCCCGGCGAGCGGCGGTGGCTGGTCCGCGACGACCCGGCACACGGCTGGGTCCGGGGCCGCTGGGCGGGTCAGGAGATCGACCCCAGGCTGCCGCTGACTTCAGTGAAGGAAAAGAGGCGGATGTGAAGCACCGGCTCACCGTCGCGCAGGCCGTGGTGCGGTTTCTGGCGAACCAGTGGACCGAACGGGACGGCATCGAGCAGCGTACGGTCGCCGGCTGCCTGGGCATCTTCGGTCATGGCAACGTCGCGGGCATCGGGCAGGCCCTGCTGCAGGCGCAGCGCACCGGCTCGCCGGAGCTGCCGTACCGGCTGGCTCGCAACGAGCAGGCGATGGTGCACACGGCGGCCGGGTTCGCCCGGATGAGCAACCGGCTGTCGACGCTGGCCTGCACCGCGTCGATCGGCCCGGGTTCGACGAACATGCTGACCGGCGCGGCGCTCGCGACGGTCAACCGGCTGCCGGTGCTGCTGCTGCCGTCGGACGTGTTCGCGACCCGGGTGGCCACGCCGGTGCTGCAGGAACTGGAGGACCCGCGGGCGGGTGACGTGTCGGTCAACGACGCGTTCCGTCCACTGTCGAGCTTCTTCGACCGGGTGACGCGGCCGGAGCAACTGCCGTCGGCCCTGCTCTCCGCGATGCGGGTTCTGACGGACCCGGCCGAGACCGGTGCGGTCACCCTCTGCCTTCCCCAGGACGTTCAAGCGGAGGCGTACGAGTACCCGGACGAACTGTTCGTGAAAAGAGTCTGGCACGTGCCCCGTCAGGTGCCGGACCCCCTCGCTGTCGAACGGGCCGCCGCCACCATCCGCGGCGCACACCGTCCCCTGATCGTGGCCGGTGGCGGGGTGATCTACGCCGAGGCGTCCGCCGCCCTGGACCGGTTCGCCCGTCAGACCGGCATCCCGGTCGCCGACACCCAGGCCGGAAAGGGCGCGCTGAGCTGGGACCACCCGAACGCGGTCGGCGGGGTCGGCGCGACCGGCAACCCGGTCGCCAACAAGCTCGCCCGGCACGCCGACGTTGTGATCGGCATCGGCACCCGGTACAGCGACTTCACCACCGCGTCGCGCAGCGCCTTCCAGCACCCGGACGTCAAGTTCGTGAACCTCAACGTGACCGCCTTCGACGCCGGCAAGCTCGCCGCGCTGTCGCTGGTCGGTGACGCGCGGGCCGGCCTCAACGCGTTGCTGCCCGCTCTGCACGGGCGGCGGTTCACCGGGGACTTCGCGGCGGATGTCGCACGGTGGCAGGCGACGGTCGATTCCGCGTACCGAAGAAAAGAGAGTGACCTGCCCACCCAGGCCGAGGTGATCGGGGTGGTGAACGAAGCGTGCGGAGCGCGCGACGTCGTGGTGCAGGCGGCCGGCAGCCTCCCGGGTGATCTGCAGAGGCTGTGGCGGGCGCGGCATCCGAAGCAGTACCACGTCGAGTACGGGTACTCGTGCATGGGTTTCGAGATCGCCGGAGCGCTCGGGATCAAGCTGGCCGACCCGTCCCGTGAGGTGTACGCGCTGGTCGGCGACGGCTCCTACCTGATGATGTCGCAGGAGATCGTCACCGCCGTGGCCGAGGGCGTGAAGCTGATCGTGGTGCTGGTCGACAACGGCGGGTTCGCCTCGATCGGCAGCCTGTCGGAATCGGTCGGCTCGCAGCGGTTCGGCACCAGCTACCGCTACCGGAACCCGAAGACCGGCGACTACGACGGCGCGCGTCTGCCGGTGGATCTCGCCGCCAACGCGGAGAGCCTGGGGGCCGCGGTGATCCGTTGCCGCAGCGTCGCCGACCTGTCCGAGGGGCTGAAGCACGCGCGGGACTCGGACCGGCTGACCGTGCTGCACATCGAGACCGATCCACTCGCCGCCGGGCCGTCGTCGGAGTCCTGGTGGGACGTGCCGGTGGCCGAGGTGTCGACGCTGCACAGCACCGGGGACGCCCGTGCCGAGTATCTCGCCGGCAAGCGCGACCAGCGCCACCACCTGCGACCGGGAGGGCTCTGAGATGGGAACGATCGAGCACTGGATCGGCGGATCCGTTACCGCCGGTGTGTCGTCGCGGCGGGCGCCGGTTTATCAGCCCGCGACCGGGCAGGTGGCGCACGAGGTCGTGCTGGCCGGGGCGGCCGATGTCGACGCGGCCGTCAGCGCCGCGCGGGTGGCTTTCGAGGGGTGGGGTCAGGAGTCGCTGAGCCGGCGGACCAAGGTGTTGTTCGCCTTCCGCGAGCTGGTCAGCAGAAACGCCGAAAAAATAGGAAAAATCGTTTCGAATGAGCATGGGAAGGTGCTGTCGGACGCGGCCGGGGAGGTGCAGCGCGGGCTGGAGGTGATCGAGTTCGCGTGCGGCATCCCGCAGCTGCTGAAGGGATCGTATTCGGACCAGGCGTCGGCGGGCGTGGACGTCTTCGGCTTCCGGGAGCCGCTCGGTGTGGTCGCCGGGATCACGCCGTTCAACTTCCCGGCCATGGTGCCGATGTGGATGCACCCGATCGCGATCGCCTGCGGGAACACCTTCGTGCTCAAGCCGAGCGAGCGCGATCCGTCGGTGTCCAATTTCGTGGCGTCGCTGTGGCGTGAGGCCGGTCTGCCGGACGGCGTCTTCAACGTGGTCCACGGGGATCATGACGCGGTCGATGCGATTTTGAAGCATCCGGGGATCGCGGCGGTCTCGTTCGTGGGTTCCACCCCTATAGCGCGATATATCTACTTTGAAGGTGTCAAATCGGGTAAGCGGGTCCAAGCGCTCGGCGGCGCCAAGAACCATGCCGTGGTGCTGCCCGACGCGGATCCTGACTTTGTCGCCGAGCACCTCGTCGCGTCCGCTTTCGGCTCGGCGGGGGAGCGATGCATGGCAGTCTCCGCGGCGGTGCTGGTCGGCGCGGGTGACCGGCTGGTCGAGGAGGTGGCGTCGCGGGCCGCCGAGGTCCGCGTCGGCCCGGGCGACGACCCGGCCAGCGAGATGGGCCCGGTGATCACGGCGGCCGCCCGGGACCGGATCGAGAACCTGATCTCGGTGGGTGAGCGGCAGGGCGCGAGGGTCGCGGCCGACGGCCGCAATCTCAAGATCCCGGGGTACGAGGAAGGCTTCTTCACCGGCCCGACGGTGCTCGACGGCGTGACACCGGAGATGGACGTGTATCGCGAGGAGATCTTCGGCCCGGTGCTGTCGGTGGTCCGCGCCGGTGACGTCGACGAGGCCATCGCGCTGATCAACAGCAACCCGTACGGGAACGGCACCGCCGTGTTCACGTCCAGTGGCGCGGCGGCCCGCCGGTTCCAGCGTGGCGTACGGGTCGGCATGATCGGCGTCAACGTGCCGATCCCGGTGCCGATGGCGTACTACTCGTTCGGCGGCTGGAAGGACTCGCTGTTCGGGCAGAGCCACATCTACGGACCAGACGGCGTGGACTTCTACACCCGTGGCAAGGTCGTCACCCAGCGGTGGCCGTCGACCGGTGCCTCGGACGCCTCGCTGCACTTCCCGACGGCCAGGTGACCGCGATGCTGCACCTGGGCAGCTGCCCCGACTCGTGGGGCGTCTGGTACGCCGACGACCCCCGCCAGACCCCGTGGCCCCGGTTCCTCGACGAACTCGCCGCCGCCGGATTCCGCCGCCTCGAACTCGGCCCGTACGGCTACCTGCCCACCGACCCGTCCCGCCTCGCCGACGAACTGGCCGCCCGCGGTCTCACCTGCGCCGGCGGCACGGTCGGCGGGGCGGGCGGACCGCACCGGCGCCTGCCCGGAGTCCTCGCCGAGACCCGCCGGGTCGCCGCGCTGACCGCCGCCCTCGGCGCCACCGATCTCGTCTTCGTGCCGGTGCCGGGTTATCGCGACGACGCCACCGGCGGCTATGTGGAGGGTTCCCGGCTCAGCCCGGTGCAGTGGCGCTCGCTCGTCTCCAACAGCAACGAGCTGGGCCGGATGGTCGCCGAGGAGTACGGCCTGCGGTTCCACTTCCACCCGCACGCGGACTACCAGGTGGAGTTCCAGGAGCAGGTCGAGGCGTTCCTGGACGAGACGGATCCGGCGTACGTGTCGCTCTGCCTGGACACCGGCCACCTGGCCTATCGCCGTGCGGATGCGCTGTCGATCATTCGGAAATACCCTGATCGCGTGGGATATGTGCATCTCAAGCAGATGGACCCCGACCTCGCGGCTCGCGCCGCCGCCGAGGATCTCGCCTTCGCCCAGGCGGTCGCCATGGGCGTGAGCGTCGCCGCACCGGCCGGCGAGCCGTTGCTGCCGCCGATCCTGCGCGCTCTCAGCGACCTCGGCACCGACCTGAACGTCGTCGTGGAGCAGGACATGTACCCCGTGCCGTTCGACGTCCCGCTCCCGATCGCCCAGCGCACCCACACCTATCTGACCTCGTTGGGAGTGTTCGCATGAGAGGACGTCGTCTCGTAGTTCTCCTGGCGGCCGGTGTTCTGACACTGGCCGCCTGCAGTGAAGGCGGCCGGGAGGAGCCGGAGGAGTCTCAGGGCGCCGGTTACACGATCGCGTTCGTCACCCACGAGACGCCGGGTGACACGTTCTGGGACAAGGTGCGTGCCGGTGCCGAACAGGCCGCGGCGGACACCGGGGTGGACCTGAAGTACTCCAACGACCCGGACGCCGGCAAGCAGGCCGTGCTGATCCAGGGCGCGGTCGACTCCAAGGTGCAGGGCATCGCCACCACGCTGGTCACACCGGACGCGCTGGCCGGCGCGGTGAAGGCGGCGACCGGCGCGGGCATCCCGGTGGTCGGCCTCAACGCCGGCATCGAGCAGTACAAGGAGCTCGGCGCGCTGATGTACTTCGGCTCCGACGAGACCCTGGCCGGCGAGAGCATCGGCGAGCGGATCGCCGCGGCCGGTGCCAAGCACCCGGTCTGCGTCATCCACCAGCAGGGGTCGGTCGCCCTCGAAGCGCGTTGCGACGGTGTCCGCAGCAAGGTTCCGGGAACCGAGAACCTGCAGGTCAACGGTGCCGACGACGCGGCGGTCACGTCCTCGCTGCAGGCCAAGCTGTCGCAGGACAAGACGATTGATTACGTGGTCACGCTGGGTGCGCCGGTCGCGCTCGACGCGATCCAGGCGAAGGAGCAGGCGGGCAGCGCGGCGAAGCTGGTCACGTTCGACCTCAACCAGGAGATGGCCAAGGCCGTCAAGGACGGCAAGGTCGAATTCGCCATCGACCAGCAACCGTACGCGCAGGGCTACATGGCGGTGACCTCGCTCTACCTGTACATCAAGAACGGCAACGACCTCGGTGGCGGCGGTCCCGTGCTGACCGGCCCGTCGTTCGTGGACAGCTCGAACATCGACAAGATCCTGCCGTTCACCGAGAAGAACACCCGGTGATCCGTACGAAACGGCTGCTGGCGCGCCCGGAGCTGGGCGCGCTGGTGGCGGCCGCCGTCATCTTCGTGTTCTTCCTGGCGGTGGCGCCGGCGTTCCGGTCGGCGGGTTCGTTCTTCACGGTCCTCTACCAGTCGTCGACGATCGGGATCGTCGCGGTGGCGGTCGGGCTGCTGATGATCGGCGGGGAGTTCGACCTGTCGGCGGGTGTGATCGTGACGTCGGCGGGCCTGATCAACTCGCTGTTCTGCTGGTACTTCGGGGTGAACCTGTGGGTGGGCGCTCTGCTGTCCCTCCTGGTCTGCTTGAGTATCGGCTTTCTCAACGGCTGGCTCGTGATGCGGACCGGGATCCCGTCCTTTCTGATCACGCTCGGGACGTTCTTCGTGCTGCAGGGCGCGAACCTCGGTATCACGAAACTGGTCACCGGGTCCGTGTCGTCGCCCAACATTTCCGATATAGATGGATTTTCGGCACTTCAGGCTGTCTTTGCGTCATCTTTCTCGCTGGGCGCTGCGACCGTCTGGATCACGGTGCTGTGGTGGATCCTGTTCGTGGGGATCGCGGCGTGGACACTCCAGCGATCCCGTGCGGGCAACTGGATCTACGCGGTGGGCGGGGCGGCCGAGAGCGCGCGGGCCGTGGGTGTGCCGGTCGTCCGTACGAAAATCGCTCTGTTCTTATCTGTGTCGTTCCTCGGCTGGTTCGTCGGCATGCACACGCTCTATCGCTTCAACACGCTGCAGGCGGGCAACGGTGTCGGCAACGAGTTCCTCTACATCATCGCCGCGGTGGTCGGCGGCACCCTGCTGACCGGCGGCTTCGGCAACGCCATCGGGGTGGCCGTCGGCGCCTTCATCTTCGGCATGACCAGCCTCGGCATCGTCTACGCGGGCTGGGATCCGAACTGGTTCCGCGCCTTCCTCGGCGTGATGCTCCTGCTCGCAGTCGGAGTCAACCTCTACGTCCGGAAGTGGGGATCGCGGTGATCCGGTTGGTGGGTGTCGGCAAGAACTACGGGCCGATCCGCGCCCTGCACGACATCTCCCTCGACGTCGCGGCCGGCTCGGTGACCTGCGTCCTCGGCGACAACGGCGCCGGCAAGTCCACCCTCATCAAGATCATGTCTGGATTGCATCCGCACACCTCCGGCCAGTTCTTCGTGGACGACCGGGAGACTGTGTTCGGCTCGCCCCGGGAAGCGCTCGACCTGGGCATCGCGACGGTCTATCAGGACCTGGCCGTGGTGCCGCTCATGGAGGTGTGGCGCAACTTCTTCCTCGGCTCGGAGCTGACTTCGTCTTTTGCGGGGATGCGGATCCGGGAGATGAGGGAGATCGCGGACACCGAGCTGCGCAAGATGGGCATCGCGGTTGCCGACATCAACCAGCCCATCGGTACGCTCTCCGGCGGTCAGCGGCAGTGCGTGGCGATCGCGCGGGCCGTCTACTTCGGCGCGCGGGTGCTGATCCTGGACGAGCCGACGGCGGCGCTCGGCGTCAAACAGTCCGGCGTGGTGCTGAAGTACGTGGCGGCGGCACGGGACGCGGGACTCGGGGTCGTCTTCATCACGCACAATCCGCATCACGCGTACCTGGTCGGCGACCACTTCGTCATCCTCAAGCTAGGCGCCACGGTCCTGGACGCCCAGCGCGGTTCGGTGACCCTGGAACAGCTCACCGAACAGATGGCCGGCGGCGACGAGCTGCGCGAACTCTCCCGGGACCTGGACCGGCCATGAGCCTGCGGGTGGGCGTCATCGGCACCGGGATGATCGGCCGGGACCACATCCGGCGGCTCACCACGGTCCTGTCCGGGGTCTCCGTCGTGGCGGTGGCGGACGTCGACTCCTCCGTCGCGTCCGAGGTCGCCGCCACGGTTGGAGCCGCTGTCCTGCCCGGCGAGCGGCTCATCGAGGACCCGGGCGTGGAGGCGGTGCTGGTCTGCTCGTGGGGCGGCACCCACGAGGAGTACGTCCTGGCGGCCATCGCGGCGGGCAAACCGGTCTTCTGCGAGAAACCCCTGGCCACGTCCCCTTCGGCGTGCCTGCGGATCGTCTCGGCGGAGGTGGGGTTTGGCGCGCGGCTCGTCCAGGTCGGCTACATGCGCCGCTACGACGCGGCGTATCAGGCGCTCAAGGACACGCTTGACCGCGGCGTGATCGGGGCGCCGCTGATGATGCACTGCGCGCACCGCAACGCCGGCGTACCCGCCTTCTACCAGGCCGACGACATGATCAACGACACCGCGGTGCACGAGGTCGACATGTCCCGCTGGATGTTCGGCGCCGAGGTGGTGGCGGTCCGCGTGCTGTGTCCCCGCGCGAGCGGCAACGCCGGCGGCCTGCCCGACCCGATGCTGCTGATCCTGGAGCTGTCCACGGGTGTCCTGGTCGACGTCGAGATCTCCGTGAACGCCCGCTACGGCTACGACATCCGCGGCGAGATCCTCGGCGAGAACGGCACGGCGGCCCTCGGCGACCCGGGCCTGGTGGTGCTGCGCCGTCAGGGTGGCTTGACGCGGCCGATCCCGGCGGACTGGCGTCTGCGGTTCGGCCCCGCCTACGACGCCGAACTGCGCGACTGGGTCTCGGCGGTCCGGTCGGGGTCGCCGCCGTCGGGGCCGAGCGCGTGGGACGGCTACGCGGCGTCGGCGGTCTCGGCGGCGGCCCGGGAGGCGCTGTCGACAGGCCGGCGCGTCGAGGTCCGGCTGACTTCCCCCCGGCCACCGCTGTACGACGCCCACTGACTTCCGTGTGGAGTTGGGGTGCGGAGGGGGGCCGAACTCCACACGCAATGTGGGGTGGGGTGAGGGGCGTGGCGTGGCGTGGCGTGTGGAGTTTGGGTGCGGAGCGGGGCCGAACTCCACACGCAATGTGGGGTGAGGGGCGTGGCGTGGCGGGGCTTGGTGTGTGGAGTTGGGGTGTGGAGGGGGGCCGAAATCCACACGCTGGGCTGGTCCGTGGCGCGTGAGGCGCGCTGCGGAATGGGGTGGCAGGTGGTCGCGGGTCTGGAGGGGGTAGAGCGCGAATGCGCGTACGATATTGCGGTTTGATTTAAGTTGCTGGGATTGCCAGGATTTGTCCTGGAATGATGCGGCGCGGGTTGGGGATTGTGTCGCGGTTGAGGGTGTGGATCTCGGGCCAGCGGTTGCCGTCGCCGAGGAGGGTGCGGGCTATGGCGAAGAGGGTGTCGCCGCGGCGGACCACGTGGAGGCGTGGGGTGGGGCCGGTGGGCTGTTGGGGAGGGAGGAGGAAGACCTGGCCGGGGAAGATCTTGCTGGGGTTGCGGATGAGGGCGCGGTTGAGCAGGTAGATCTCGGGCCAGCGTTCGCCCTTTCCGAGTTGGGACTGGGCGATCTTGAAGAGGGTGTCGCCGTTGCGGACGGTGTAGGTGCGGGGAGTCTGGCGTCCGGGGAGGACGTCGGCGAGGCGTAGCAGGTCGGTGAGTTCGAAGGTGCCCGGTCTGGCGGACGGCAGGGTGGGGCGCCAGTGCGGAAGTTTGAGGATGGAGTCCTCGCTGCGGCGGACCAGGCCGATCAGGACCTCGGCGACGATCGTGCTGCCGACCGGGCCGAGGCGGGCGCCTTTGTGGACGTGCTGCGACTCGGCGAGGATGTAGTACCAGAGTGGGGTGCGCGACTGGAAGTCACCGGCCTGCAGAGCCCGGCGTTGCGCCTGGCTGCCGGCGGCGGCGAGGACGTCGTCCTTGGAGAGGACGCGGACCTCGAGCAGTTCGGCGACGGCCTGGCCGGTGGGCATGCGCAGGCGATAACCCCGGAGAAGATTGCGTACGGCGAGACGGCCGGCGTCGCGGGGCGTCTCGTCGGTGCCGTCCTTCTTGCGCAGGTTGAACAGCGCGCGGCCGCCCGAGCGGGCCAGGTTCGTGTCGATGCGGCGAGCCTTCATGCCGCGGTCGCCGGTGATCCGCTCCCACTGGATGATCCAGTTCTCCGGGAGGGTGTCGAGGCCGCCCAGGTCGCCGCTGAGCGCGGTGAAGGTGAACAGTTGCTCCAGTGTGGCGTCGGTGAAGTTCAGGTTGAAGTCGTAGGTGCCGCGGACCATCGAGTGACCGAAACGGTACGCGGCGACGGCGAACTCGAGGGGCATGTAGAAGGCGTCGCCGTGCGGGTCGAACCAGCGGTTGCCGTCCTTGACGATGTCGTCGACCACGGCCGGCTCGGCGATGCGCTTGAGGAAGTCGAAGACCACGATGTGCTGGTAGTGGCGGCGCAGCGCGCGACGGGCGGCCGCGAACGACAGGCCGCGGTCGATCAGCTCGTTGTGCGCCTTCAGGAAGGCGACGTGCAGCTGCGAGACGATCAGGTTCTCGTCGTTGCGGGGATCGCCGATCAGGGCGGCGCGGTCGTGGTCGACGTCGTTGCTCGGGGGTTCCCGGGGTACGTCGTTCTCGTCGGCCTTGCCGGGCGGGCGGGCCAGCGGCGGCGGCTCGTTGCCGAGGTCGGCGACCCGGCCGACTCTCAGGCGCTCGCCGTTGCGCGGCGCAGGCAGGCCGTAGACGCTGTCCAGGTCCAGCGTGGCGGTGCGCAGGTTGCGCAGCGCGTCGCGGATCTCCGGCAACGGCAGCGGTGTCATGTTCGGGTTCAGCAGCTCGGCCGTGGTCGCCGAGCCCTCCTCGAGGGTCACGTCGTGGTCGATGAACTGCCCGAGGTACGTGTACGCGGCCGGGATCGGGCTGTCCTCGCCGGGGCGGTCGGCGTCCTCCATGCTCGCGCCCAGCGCCTTCAGCTTGACCAGGGTGTCCCGGGAGGTCGGCAGCAGGTTGACCTCGTCCTCCTGCAGGGTCGGGAAGAGCAGGTCGTAGTGGTGCGACCGGGTCGGCGGGGTGTAGGCGAACCCTAGGCGGGCCCGGGTGGAGGCCCTGCCGACTTCGTCTCGTGCGGCGGTGACGTCTTGTTCGGTGATGGGGCGTCCGTGACCGAGTCGCGGCATGGTGAGCTCCCTCCGCTTTTGCCGAACCCTAGGCCTCGGTTACTTTCGGAAGGTGCCGGATCACGGACAGTTAGGCTGTCTTCAAGCCGTGGAATGACAGGGCTGTCACCGTATCGGCGATGGTCTCCGGATTGCCCCGATCGGGGCGGTACCACTCGATCAGTGAGTTGACCATGCCGAAGATGAGGCGGGCGGCGGTGGCGGGGTCGACGTCGTCGCGGACGCCGCCCTCCTTCTGAGCCTGTTTCACCAGGTCGGTGACGATCCTGTCGAATTCGCGGCGGCGGGTGAGGGCGTGCTGTTCGACCTCGCTGTTGCCGTGGACCCTGAGGAGCAGGGTGACGAATTCGAGGCGTTCGGCGAGTACCAGGACGCTGGCTCGGATGAGGGTTTCGAGGCGTTGTGTCGCATTATTTCCGGAAATGTCGTTGGCTGCTGCGAAAAGTCCGTCCAGGGCTCGGTCGACGGCCATGCCGAGGAGCTGTTCCTTGCTGCTGACGTGGTGATAGAGGGTCGACTTGGTGATGCCGAGCGACTCGGCGATGTCGAACATGCTGGTCGCGTCGTACCCGTGCGCGTTGAACAGCCGCACCGCGGCGGCGAGCACGGCATCCTGGTCATGGCCGGGGCGCCCACGGCGGCGTGGCTGCATGGTCGGAAATCTACTTCCTCGTGCCATCCTGACGGCCCGGGGTTGATTTACCGACCGCTCGGACGGTAAATAAGAGAGGTCGACCGGCCCTAGTCGCAACGGAGCGAAGGATGTCCAACCCCGCTGAGCTGTATCAGGCACACCGCGACCTGCTGGCGCGCGCGATCGAGGCGACGGCCGCCCGGGACTACTGGTCGGCCTATCCCGAGTCGCCCAGCAAATCCGTCTACGGCGAGGATGCGGCGCCCGCCGGCGAGCGTGCCTTCACCGCCCTGCTCGGCAAGCCGTTCCCGATCGAGGTGCCCGGCGCCTCCGGCAGCGTCGCCGGCGAGCGCTCGCCCTTCGGGCTGGAGCTGGGCGTCAGCTATCCCCACGCCGACCCGCTCGCGCTGATCGCCGCGGCGCGCGCCGCCACGCCGGGCTGGCGTGCCGTCGGTCCGGAGGGCCGTGCCGGTGTCGCCGCCGAGATCCTGAAGCGGATCAACGCGAGCAGCTTCGAGATCGCGCACGCGGTGCAGCACACCACCGGGCAGGCGTTCGTCATGGCGTTCCAGGCGGGTGGCACCCACGCGCAGGACCGAGGGCTCGAGGCGGTGGCCTATGCGCTGGCCGCCACCACCCGGACCCCGTCGCGCGCGACGTGGGCCAAGCCGCAGCGCGGCGCCGACCCGCTGCACCTGGAGAAGAACGCGACGGTCGTCGGCCGGGGCGTCTCCGTTGTCATCGGCTGCACCACCTTCCCCACGTGGAACAGCTATCCCGGCATCTTCGCCAGCCTGGTCACCGGCAACCCGGTGATCGTCAAGCCGCACCCGGGCGCGGTCCTGCCGCTCGCCATCACGGTCCGGATCTGCCGCGAGGTGCTGGCCGAGGCCGGTCTCAACCCGGACGTCGTGACCCTCGCCGTCGAGGAGCCGGGCGAGGGCATCGCGGCCACCCTGGCCACCCACCCGGACGTGCGGATCGTCGACTTCACCGGGTCGAGCGAGTTCGGCGACTGGCTGGAGGCCAACGCGCGGCAGGCCGTCGTCTACACGGAGAAGTCCGGCCTCAACACCGTGGTCGTCGACTCCACCGCCGACTACAAGGGACTGCTGCGCAACCTCTCGTTCTCGCTTTCGCTCTACAGCGGGCAGATGTGCACCACCCCGCAGAACATCCTGGTGCCCCGCGACGGCATCTCGACCGACGCCGGTCACCGCAGCCCCTCCGAGTTCGGCGCCGATCTGGCGGGGGCGCTCGACAAGCTCCTCGGCGACCCTCGGCGCGCGGCCGGGACGCTGGGTGCGATCGTCAACGACGGCGTTCTGGGTCGCCTCAACGAGGCTGCCTCGTCCACGAGCGCGGTTCATCCGTCCACCTCCGTGGCCGACGAGCAGTTCCCGTCGGCCGTGATCCGCACGCCGCTGGTCGCCTCGCTGGACGCCGCCGACGAGAAGACCTACACCCGGGAGTGGTTCGGTCCCATCTCGTTCGTGATCACGACCGACTCCACCGCGCACAGCTTGGAGATCTTCACCGAGACCGTGCGGGCACACGGCGCCCTGAGTGCCCTCGTGCACTCCACGTCGCCCGAGGTCCTGCAGGCCGCTCGCGAGGCGGCGCTCGACGCCGGCGTGCACCTCTCGGAGAACCTGACCGGCGGCGTCTTCGTCAACCAGACCGCGGCCTTCAGCGACCTGCACGGCACCGGCGCCAACCCGGCGGCGACCGCGGCGCTGACCGACGACTGGTTTGTGGCAGGCCGGTTCTTCACCCTTCAGTCCCGTCGTCACGTGGAGCCGGCATGACAACGCCGTCGCCGGGCACCGGCCCGGCCGAGCAGGCCTTCGAGGAGGCGATCGAGCGGGATCAGCGGATCGAGCCGGCCGACTGGATGCCGGACGGTTACCGCCGCACGATGATCCGGCAGATCGCGCAGCACGCCCACTCCGAGATCATCGGGATGCAGCCGGAGGGGGAGTGGATC
The DNA here is from genome assembly GCF_040681145.1 of Actinoplanes sp. NPDC051861. Taxonomy (NCBI): domain Bacteria; kingdom Bacillati; phylum Actinomycetota; class Actinomycetes; order Micromonosporales; family Micromonosporaceae; genus Actinoplanes; species Actinoplanes sp. NPDC051861. The sequence goes on along the minus strand of NZ_JBFAYE010000022.1, from coordinate 139,127 downwards.
ACACGGGCGCCGACGCTGCGGCGCAAGGCGATCCTGCTCGCCAAGGTGCAGGACGAGGCGGGTCACGGGCTCTACCTCTACTCGGCGGCGGAGACGCTCGGCGCCGACCGGGGTGACCTGACGCGGCGGCTCATCGAGGGCCGCCAGAAGTATTCGTCGATCTTCAACTATCCGACGATGTCGTTCGCCGACGTCGGGGTGATCGGCTGGCTGGTCGACGGCGCCGCGATCTGCAACCAGGTCCCGCTCTGCCGCAGCTCCTTCGGGCCCTACGCGCGGGCCATGATCCGGATCTGCAAGGAGGAGTCGTTCCACCAGCGGCAGGGTTACGAGTTGCTGATGACCATGATGTCCGGCACCCCGGCGCAGCGGGAGATGGTCCAGGACGCGGTCAACCGGTGGTGGTGGCCGTCGCTCATGATGTTCGGCCCGCCCGACGCCGCGTCGCCGAACACGGCACAGTCGATGGCCTGGAAGATCAAGCGGCACACCAACGACGAGCTGCGGCAGCGCTTCGTCGACATGAGCGTGCCGCAGGCCGAGGCGCTCGGCGTGACGCTGCCCGATCCGGAGCTGCGGTGGAACGCGGAGCGGGACCACTACGACTTCGGCAGCCCCGACTGGGACGAGCTGCGCCGGGTGATCTCGGGCGACGGCGTGATGAACAGGCAGCGGCTGGCGCGGCGCCGCCAGGCCGACGAGGACGGCGCCTGGGTGCGCGAGGCGGCCGCGGCACACGCGGCGAAACGAGCGGAGCAGGCGGGGGCGGCGGCATGAGCGAGGAGATCCGGCACGAGTGGCCGCTGTTCGAGGTGTTCGTGCGGGCCAAGCGCGGGCTCAACCACGTGCACGTCGGGTCGCTGCGTGCCGCGGACCACGAGATGGCGATCCATCACGCGCGGGACCTCTACACCCGGCGCAACGAAGGGGTGAGCATCTGGGTGGTGCGGTCGGACCACATCGCGGCCACCGACCCGTCGGAGAAGCCGGCGTTCTTCGAGCCGAGCGGTGACAAGGTCTATCGGCATCCGACGCACTACGCGATCCCCGACTCGGTTCCGCACATCTGAGGGTCACGATGGCATTCGACGACGCCTACTCGGCGCTCACTGATCATGACGACGACGCCCGGTGGGCGTACGGGACGGGGTTCGCGGACCCGCTCGCGGGCGTGCCGACCGACGTGCCGCCGGGGGTGGATCCGGCCGACCTGATGGCGTATTGCCTGATGCTCGGCGACGACGCACTGATCATGTCGCATCGGCTGCAGGAGTGGGTCACCCGCGCGCCGGAGCTGGAGGACGAGCTCGCGCTGGCGAACATCGGGCTGGACCTGCTGGGTCAGGCGCGGCTGCTGCTGACACGGGCGTGCCAGGCGGAGAGCGCGGCCTGCGACGAGGACGACCTCGCGTTCCACCGGGAGGCGGCCGAGTTCCGCAACGTGTGCCTGGCGGAGCGGGCGGACGCCGACTTCGCGCACCTCGTGGCCCGTCTGCTGGTCTTCTCCACGTGGCGGCTGGCGGCCTTCGACAGGTTGACCGCCTCCCGTGACCCGATGCTGGCGGCGATCGCGGGCAAGGGCGTCAAGGAGATGACCTATCACCGGGACTACGCGGCCCAGTGGGTGGTGCGGCTCGGCGACGGCACCGAGGTCTCCCACGAGCGGATGGCGGCGGCGGTGGCGGCGATCGGGCCGCTGGCCGGGGAGCTGTTCCACGCCGACGAGGTGGAGAGCAGGCTGTCCGAGCAGGGGGCGGCCGTGGAGCCGGGGACGCTGCGCGAGGAGTTCGACTCGGTGCTCGGGCAGGTTCTGCGTGCGGCGACTCTCGACGTGTTCGTGGTGGGTGACGTCGTGCCCTCCGGTCGCAAGGGTGAGCACACCCCGGCGCTGGCGGAGATCCTCAGCGAGATGCAGGGCGTGGCCCGCGCCAACCCGGGCGGTGTGTGGTGAACGGCGCGGCCACGGTCGTCGAGTCGGTCGTCGATCCGGAACTCCCGATGCTCACCCTCGCCGAGCTGGGGGTGGTGCGCGACGTGCGGCAGGACGGTGAGGAGGTGACGGTGACCATCACGCCGACCTACTCGGGGTGCCCGGCCATGGACGCGATCCGGGCTGACATCCGCTCGGCTCTGGTGGGTGCGGGTTATGGGCGGGTGGTTGTGCGGACGGTGCTGGCGCCCGCCTGGACCACCGACTGGATCAGCGAGTCGGGCCGCCGCAAGCTCGCCGACGCGGGCATCGCGCCGCCCGGTCCGGCACTACGCCGCGTGGCCGGGCCGGTGCCGCTGTCGCTCGGCGTTCGCCCGCCGGCGGTCGCGTGTCCCCGGTGTGGGCACGGGGAGACCGAGGTGCTGACGGCGTTCGGAGCCACCGCCTGCCGGGAGTTGCGGCGATGCCCGGCGTGCAGGGAGCCGTTCGAGCGGGTCAAGGAGATCTGAGGTGGCGGCGGTTCGGTTTTCGGCGGTGCGGTTTTCGGCAGTGCGGGTGGAGGGGTGCTGAGTGGCGCGTTCGGGGTTTCACGGTCTGCGGGTTGCGGCGGTCGACCGGCTCTGTGACGACGCGGTTGCGGTCACGTTCGCGGTGCCTGACGAGCTGACCTCGCCGTTTGCGTTCCGGCCCGGGCAGTCGGTGACGGTGCGCCGCGCTGACGAGCGACGGACCTACTCGATCTGCGCGCCGGCCGGGGCCGCGCCGCGGATCGGGGTGCGTGAGGTGCCGGGCGGGCAGATCTCCAGCTGGATCGTGCGGGACCTGCGACCCGGCGACGTCGTCGAGGTGGCGCCGCCGTCGGGCACGTTCACGCCCGACATCGCCGGCGGTGGGCGGCACGTGCTGATCGCGGCCGGCTCCGGGATCACGCCGGTGCTGTCGATCGTGACGTCGCTGCTGGAGGAGTCCGGTGCGCAGGTGAGCCTGCTCTACGGCAACCGGCGGGCGGACACGGTCATGTTCGCCGAGGAGCTGGCCGACCTGAAGGACCGGTACCCCGACCGGCTCGAACTCGTCCACGTCCTCTCCCGCGAACCCCGCGAGACCGAGCTTTTCAGCGGCCGCCTCGACGCCGCCCGGCTGCGCACCCTGCTGCCGCTGCTGATCGACGTGCCGGCGGTGGACCACTGGTGGCTGTGCGGGCCGTTCGGCATGGTCACGGCGGCGACCGAGGTGCTCGGCGAGTCCGGGGTCGCCCCGGAGCAGATCCACCGCGAGCTGTTCTGGGTGGACGAGGCACCACCCGCCCCGGTCCGCGCGGACGAGTCGGGACCGGCCGGCCCGAGCAGCGAGGTGACGGTGATCCTGGACGGCCGCTCTACGACGGTGACCGTGGGAGAGGGTGTGGCGCTGCTCGACGGGGTGCAGAAGTCGCGGCCTGATCTGCCGTTCGCGTGCAAGGGCGGGGTGTGCGGGACGTGCCGGGCGCGGTTGGTGGACGGGGAGGCGGTCATGAGGCGCAACTTCGCGCTGGAGCCGGGGGAGTTGGCCGCCGGCTTCATCCTGACCTGCCAGGCGACGGCGACGTCGGAGAAGGTGGTGGTCGACTTCGACCAGTGAGAGCGCTGGGTCCGTCGGGGCTGCTAGCTCGGCGAGGCGCCGCGACCGGGAGGCGCCGGGTTCGTGAGGTGCGACCGGGGTTCGCGAGGCGGGACCGGGGTTCGCGAGGCGGGACCGGGGTTCGTGAGGCGCTGCGACCGGGACCCGCGGCCGGGACCGGGAGGCGCCGCGACCGGGACCCGCGGCCGGGACCGGGAGGCGCCGCGACCGGGACCCGCGGCCGGGACCGGGAGGCGCCGCGTTCGTGAGGCGTGGGCGCGGTTCGTGAGGCGTGGGCGGGGTTTGTGAGGCGCGACCCGGGTTCGGGAGGCGTGGGCGGGTTCGGGAGGCGGCGCCGGCTGGGTTCGGCGAGGTGACGTGAGGGGTCAGGCTGCGATTAGTTCCTGGGTGGCGGGGTGGGGCTGGTAGGCGGCTTCGACGACTCGGCGGGCCCAGCGCATGCGGTGGCAGGCGGTTTCGGGGTAGTCGCCGTAGGCGGCGGCCATTCGGGCTACGCAGCCTCGGGTTCCGCCGTAGCGGCGGACGGCGATGGTGATGGCGTTGTCGACGGCCAGGGCGCTGGGGTTTGAGTCGGTGGGGAGGTCGCCGGCGAAGAGGGCGGCGGCGCGGGCGGTGAGCAACTGGCTTCGCATCGGGATCAGCTCCTGTGTGGTTTCTGTGTGGCCTTCAGCGTGAACCTCCGGTGCCATTGATCGCCTCCGGTATTCCACCCGTGTCGGAAGCGGGGTGTAGGGGGTTTCCCCGGTCCGGTGCTCTCAGGGGCGAGTGTCCGAAATAAACCGGTTGAGCGGGCCTGCGAATTCCGCGCAGGATGGGTGCACCGCCCCTTACCCCACCGGCCAGAGGACTGTTCAATGCGCCTGCTCCGCGACCTATGGGCCACAAGCCGCAGTCGCACCGCTCTCGTCGCTTTCTTGATTGTCATAGGCGCGTCCGGTTCGGCGATATCGCTCGCGCTGGCCGGGCCGGTGCTGGTCGACCGGTCGGTTCCGCTGTTCGTGCTGCTGGCCGTCGCGCTGGTGGCGGCGGTCTTCAGTGACCTCGTGCTCGGTCTGGTCGCGGCCAGCCTGACCGCCGACTGGGCGGCGCGGGCGCGGCGGCGGCTCAACCGGGTGGCGTTCGGGCAGGACATTCCGACGCTGGAGAACACGCCGGTCGGTGAGCTGCTGGACCGGATCGACTCGGATGTCTACCAGGTGGGCGCCGAGTTGCGGAACGGTGGAGTGCGGCTCGTGCAGTCGCTGGCCGTCGCCACGCTGTCGATCGTCACCACGTTCGCGGTGTGGTGGCCGGCCGCGATCGCCATGGTCGTGGTCTGTCTGCTGCTCTTCGTCACCATGAACAAGCCGGTCCAGCGGATCTCCCCCATCCGGATCGCGGAGGAGGAGGCCTGGTCGGACCTGGCCGCGGTGATGGAGGAGGCCGTGCACGGGCAGGACGACGTGCGCACCAGTCTGGCCGCGCCCTATGTGCGGCGGCTCTACGCGATCCGCGCCGCCGAGGTGCTGGCGCGGGGCCGGAGAGTCTGGCGCGCGTCGTCACGGATCACGATGAACGCCGGCGCGATCACCCGTACGCTGATCGCGGTTTTGGTTGTCGGGGGCGCTGCCGCCCTCGTGGCCGGACAGATCGACGGCGCCCGGCTCACCGCGGTCTGGCTCCTGGCGCTCGGATTCGGCGGCACGCTGGAGCACGTCACGCGGCAGGTGCCCGAGTTGCAGAACGCGCTCGGTGCCTGGAGCCGTGTGCAGATGCTCAGCAGCGTGCCGCAGGAACCGATCGAGGGTGTGCCGCCGGTCAACGGTGACCTGGAGGTCCGCAACCTGACCTTCCGGTACGGCGAGTCCGAGTCGAAGAGGCCGCCGGCGCTGAGGGATGTCAGCGTCACGTTCGCACGTGGCCGGTCCTATGCGCTGATCGGGCGGACCGGATCCGGCAAGTCCACCCTGGCCAAGATCCTCACGCGTGCCGTCGACGTGCCGCGCGGCGCCGTCTTCCTCGGCGGGATCGACATCAACGACATCGGCGTGGAGGGTCTGCGCCGGTGGACCGCGATCGTCCCGCAGCGCACCGAGATCCTGGCCGGCACCCTGGCGGAGAACATCGCGCTCTTCGACGGGAACCTGCTCCACAAGGCCGCCACGGCGGTCGAGGAGCTGGGGCTCTCGGCGTGGGTGGCCGGGCTGCCGGACGGCATCGACACCAAGCTCGGCGAGGGCGGCTACAAGCTCTCCGCGGGGCAGGAACAGCTGGTGGCGTTCGCCCGCATCCTGGTACGCGATCCGCAAGTGGTGATCCTCGACGAGGCCACCGCCCGGATGGACCCGGTGACCGAGTCGTGGGTGCAGCGCGCCACCGACCGGCTGCTCCAGGGCCGGATCGGCGTGATCGTGGCGCACCGGCTCTCCTCGGTGCAGCGGTGCGACGAGGTCGTCGTGCTCGCCGACGGCGTGCTGCTCGAGTCGGGCCCGCTGCGCGAGTCGCAGCGGTTCGCCGAGCTGATGGCCAGCAGCAAACTGAACCTGCCGGTCGCTTCGGCGTCGTCCGGCGGGGTGCTGGTCGAGGAGCACGACTGGGACACCGCCGTCCAGGTCGAGCTCGGCCCGGACGCGCTGGCGAACCCGCTGCCCACAGTGGAACCGCCGCCGCTGCCGGCGCCACCCAGGACCCGCACCATGCGGGAGATCGCCCGGCTTGCCACCAACGACAAGCGGTACGGTCTGGGCGCGGTGAGCCTGTTCCTGCTCCTGGTGCTGTTCGGCCTGGACGGGGCGATCCTGCCGCTGCTCTGGGCGGACGTCGTCGACGGCGCAGGCAACCCGATGTACCCGGCGGCCGGCATCGCCGCCGCACTGCTGCTGCTGATCCCGACGCTGTACTACACCGGCGCCTGGTTCCCGGAGTGGTGGGTGCGGCAGATGCTGCGGATCAGCCTGCGGCTGGTGCACGGCCAGATCGGCCCGCGGCGGGTCAGCAAGTACACCCCGGCCGAGGTGGTCGCGCAGGGCGGCGACACCGAACGCGTGGTGATGCTCGCCGACAACCTGATCGACAACTGCGTCGCCATCGTCACCGTGATCGCGATGACGGCGGCCTCGCAGTCGGTGGTGCCGGCGCTGTTCTTCGTCGGCGCGATGCTGGCGTCCGGGCTGGCGGCGACCCTGTTCGGGCCGCGGCTGGAGCGGGCGGCTCGGCGGACCGTCGCGGCGCGGGCGGCGTTCGCCACGTCGCTGGTGTCGTCGCTGTCGGCGGCGCGCACGGTGAAACTGGCCGGCGCGACCGAGCCGGTGCTGACGCACCTGGCGGCGCTCGACACCACGCGCAGCGAGTTGCAGCGGCGGGAGATCGCCATCCAGGTGTGGGCGCGGTCCACACCGTCGATCGCCAGCGGCCTGCTGCCGATCGCGGCCTGGGGGATGTACCTGTCGGGCACTCTCAGCGCCGCGGCCACGCTGATCGCGGTGGCGACCCTCGGGTCGGCCCGCTGGTTCGCGTGGTGCACGGCGTCGCTGGTGTCGCACTACCCGTCGGCGAAGGTGTGGACGAAGCGGACGGTGGCGATGACCGGTGTCGCCGAGTACTCGTCGGAGGTCCCGGGAGTGGATCTCTCCGAGGGCACGGCTCCGGCGCCGCCTACGGCGCCGAGGCAGTCGCTGCGCACGCTTGAGTTGGCCGGTTTCAGCGCGGTGCACGAGAACGGAGCTTTGGGCGTACGGGACATCGACCTCACCGTCGACCGAGGACAACTGGTCCTGGTCGTCGGCCCGGTCGGCTCCGGCAAGTCGTCCCTGCTCCGCGCTCTGGCCGGGATCGTGCACCACACCGGCGAACTGCGCTGGAACGACGAGCCGGTACGCGAACCGGAGATGTTCCTGCGGCCGAACCAGGTCGGGTACGTGGCTCAGCTGCCCCGGGTGCTGTCCGGGACGGTCGCCGACAACATCCAGCTCGGCCACGAGGTGGACGCGGCGGACGCGGTGTCGGTGGCCCAGCTGGAGCACGACCTGTCCACGGCCGGTGGCGGTCTGCAGCTGCTGATCGGGCACAAGGGGACACGGCTCTCGGGCGGTCAGCTGCAGCGGCTGGCTCTGGCCCGGGCGCTCGCCCCGCGGACCGAGCTGCTGATCGCCGACGACGTCTCGTCCGCACTGGACGTGACGACGGAGCTGGAGCTGTGGCGGGCGCTGCGGTCGCACGGGGTGACCGTGGTCGGCTCGACGTCCAAACGGGCCGCGCTGGCCCAGGCGGACAAGGTGGTCGTGCTGATCGGCGGCCGGGCCGAGGACCAGGGCACCTGGGACGAACTGGCCGACCGCTGGGGCCACCTGGCGGGTTGAGCGCCGGTCGAAGCCGGTGACTGTCCGGATTCAGCGGACGGTCACCGGCGACTCCGCCCGGCGCTTGATCCCGAGGAGCATCCGGCGCTCCATGATCAGGCTGCCGGGTTCCATCACCGCGCGGAATCCGAGTCGCTGGATCCGCGACGCGTCACGCAGGAGGATCCGGTTGCGGCTCAGCAGCCGCGTGCACAGGTAGTGCCGCCGCAGGTTGAACGACCACATCCAGTTCCCGTCGGTGGACCGGAAAGCGAGGGTCCGGGCCGCGTCGCAGATCTCCACCCGCATCGGCGGCGCCCCCTCGCCCATCGGCAGCAGGTCACCGGCCGCCAGATCCTGGAACTCCGGGAGGATCTCGTTCGCGCTGTGCATGTTCAGCCCGAACAGGTTCTCGATCCAGTCGTACGTGTAGGCCCCACCACGCCCGCTGCCCATCTGCACCAGCCACGGCCAGACCGACTCGGGCGCCGCCTCGACGGTGATCGCCCGCGTCGTCTGCAGCGACGGCTCCGCCAGCAGCTCGTCCCCGGGCAGCGTGGCGGCCGCCTCCTCGGGCGTCGCGCCGTGGTTCAGGTACCACTGCCGCGCCGGTGGCGAGTAGGCCGCCGCGACCAGCAGGGCGGCGCCGGTGACACCCTTGAGCACTTCCATGACTCCACAGTGCTCCGGCGCGGACCGGAGCACAGGGGCCGAAGGTCAGTTGATCCGGGACTTCAGCTGGTTCACGACCGTGGTGACGGTCCCGGCCGGGATGGCGAAGCCGAGGCCGACGCTGCCGCTGCTGTCGCCGGCCGTGGCGATGGCGACGTTGATGCCGACCACCCGGCCGGACATGTCGACGAGCGCGCCGCCGGAGTTGCCCTGGTTGATCGCGGCGTCGGTCTGCAGCAGGCCGGTCAGCTTCTCGTCGCCGGTGTCCAGGCTGCGGTCGAGCGCGGAGACGATGCCCGAGGTCACGGTGCCCTCCAGGCCGAGCGGGGCGCCGAACGCCAGCACCGTGTCGCCGACCGCGACGCTGTCGTCGGTGGCGAACGTGACCGGCGTCAGGCCGGAGAGCCCGGTCGCCTGCACGAGCGCCAGGTCGTGGGTGGCGTCGGCGGCCACCACCTTCGCCGGGACGGTTTCGCCGGTCGACAGCCGTACGCTGACCGTCCCGTTCCCGCTCCCGGAGATGACGTGGTTGTTGGTCAGGATCAGGCCGTCCGAGGAGAGCACGACACCGGAGCCGAGCGACGACGAGCGGGCGCTGTCGACCAGCACGGTGACGACGCTGGGCTGCACCTTCTTGACGATCGGCGCCATGTCGGTGCCCTCGGTGACGGTGGTGGGGGTGCCGGCAACGGCGGCTGCGGGGCGGCTGTCCAGGTAGCGCTCGGTGAGCACCGCGCCGGTGGTGCCGCCACCCGCGATCAGCACGAGCAGTGCGGCGCCGCCGGCCACCCTCCGCCGCCAGCGCGGATCGCGTGGTTCCCGCGTCATCACCGGCGGGATGTGGGTCGGCGGCACCGGCGGGACGTCGTAGGCGGGTTCCGGTCGGGTCAGCAGGTCGGTCATGCGAGAGCCTCCTCGGAAAGGTCCCGCCGGCTGGTGTCCGCGGGATGAGGGCAACAGTGCCCCCGGAGGTTGTCTCGAAGTGGTGAGCCCACTGTGACTTCGCTGTGCGCGGCGGTCCCCCGTCCGGGTGGCTGCGGCGCGGCACCGCGAACGGCGCGCGGCGGCGTCTAGGGTTCCCCGCGTGCTACCCACCGACATCACACCGCGCAACCGGGTGCCGGTCGAGCGCCGGCCGTTCGGCCCCACGATCTCCGAGCCGGCGGCCGCGCTGCGCGACTCCGCGGCCCGCATCCGGTGCGGTCTCCTGGTCACGGCGGCTGTCGCGGTGCCTCTGCTCGGGGGTTGCGGTGCTCCGCCCGTACCCCAATGGAAAGAAGGCCGTGCTGTGCGCGTGGCACCCAGCCCTCGTGGCAGTGAGGCCGCGTCGCCGGCTGCGGCGGACGCGTTCGCCGCGGCGGTGCGCGGGCGGCTGCCGATGGTCGCGCTGGATCGGCGGCCCGAGGAGATCACCGAGCTGGGTGACGCGGCCTGCGCGGAGATGACCGGCGGGGAGCGGCGAGGCACGGCCGTCGATTCCGTCATCGGGTACGGAGTGAGCAGCCCCGACGCCCGCGAAGTGGTCCGTCTCGCCCGCCGGTTCCTCTGCCCGTCCTGACTTTCGGCCCTCCGCCGAAAGTCACAGTCGGCACAGCAACCGGAGACGTTAGGCAGATGTCCGGCACAGATCTTCCCGGGACCCTGGAGGTACAGCGTCCAGCCCGGGAGGTCAGATGTCCGCACGAGGAATGCTCAGCGTGGTAGGTACCGCCGTCGGCGGCCTGATCGGCTGGTCCGAGCCGTCGCCGCCGGCCGATCCGGCAACGGTGCGCGCCCTCTTCGCCGACCTGGGCGTGCGGATCGGCCCGGACGACGCGGAACTCGAGCAGGCGGTCCGCTACTTCCAGGCCAGGACCGGCCTGGTCACCGACGGCGAGGCCGGGCCGCGGACGGTCCATCTTCTTTCGAGGTACGCGTCCGAAGCGCGCGAATCAACCTGGTTCGAGGCGGCTTGAGCGTCGCCCGGAGGGTGATTACGCGGCGCACGGGCGCCCGTTATGGTGGCCGCGATGAGCAACGATCTGATCACCTACTTCGACGACGCCACCGGTGAGAGAGTCGGGCTCAGCCCCACCGACCTGGGCATCTGGGCAGCCGCGACGGCCGACCTCCTGACCACCGAGTGCGAACTGCCCCGGGGCAGCCGCGCCGGGGTCCTGCTGCCCCCGCACTGGCAGACGGCCGCGGTGCTGCTCGGCGCCTGGGCCGCGGGAATCGAGGTGTCGTTCCGCGGCTGGTCCACAGCAGGCCTGGGACCCGACACCGGCCCGTCACTGGACGCCACGTTCGTGGAACGCCGGCGCGTGGGTTCCTGGCTCGAGGACGTGCCGCCGGCCCGCCACCAGTTCGTGCTCGGCCCCGGCGCCCCGGTCCCCGACGTACCACCCGGCTACCGCGACTTCGCCGAGGCCACCCGCCCCCACCTGGGCGCACCACCCCCGTCCGGAGGTGTCGGCTTCGCCGAAACCGCCACCGCCGACGGCACCACCTTCGGCGAGTACGGCGCGGTGGCCGCGGAGATCGCCCGCTCCCGCGGCATCAGCGCCGGCGACCGAGTCCTGTTCGACGTGGCCGGCCAGGAGGAACCCCTGATCTGGCTGATGGCCCCGCTGACCGCCGGCGCCTCCATCGTCCTCTGTGCGAACCTGGACCCCGCCCGCCTGGACGCCCGCGTCGCAGCCGAGGGAGTCACCCGCGTCGTGCTGTGACAGGGGTCGTGCCGTGACAGGGCACGCAGGCGTGCCATCTGGCACCAAAGCACTGTCGGCACCGTGGGCATTTCTCGGTACCGCCTCGCATGGCCGACTCCCAGGCCGTCGTCAACTGCATTCCGTATCTGGCGGAGTTCTCCGACGGTGCCGGACAGCGGAGGACTCCGACGTCAGACCTCGGGGAAGTCAGCAAGCTCCGCCACGGCGGTCTCAAGACTCGCGTCGACGCCATTCGCGATCATCCGTGCGAAGGTGGAGTCGCCGGCTGCGGCTGCCCGTCGGATGCCCTCGGCGGAGGCACTCGCTCGCCGCCGGACGATGTCGATGAACTCGGTAGTCGAACCGCCCCAGCCATAGGACTCCAGGAACAACCGAAGCCGACGCGGTCGCTCCGCGAAAGCAGTGAAACCCTCCGCGGCCACAACGTGGCGCGCATGCAAAGGCACCCATCCGAAGGCGGTGAACGCCAGATCCCACTCGACTGTGACGGGTCCCGCGAAATCCCAGTCGAAGAACCCGACCAGGCGCTCGCCGGTCCAGACCGCGTTGTACGGTGCCGCATCGTTATGGCCGATGATCAGGCCGGGCCGCCACCGCGTCCCCTCCCGCCAGATCGCGCCGGCCGACGGAACGAAACTGGCGACAGCCGTGTGAAAGTCACGCAGCCAATGCGCGACTTGCCGCAACGCGTCGTCGCTGTGGACCCAGTTGGGCCACGGCCGGACCGATCCGACCACGGTGCCGGGCAGAAAGGAGAGCACCTCACGGCCCTGATCGTCGAAACCCAGCGCCCGGGGAACCCGGCCGAAGCCGACATCGTGCAGATGGCGTAGCAGGTCGTGCACCGCCGGTGTCCAGGGCCCGGGAGCGCGGCGGACAGTGTCACCGATCCTTACCGCGCCACCGTCGTTTCCGCCGGGGAGACGTTGCGCTTCGATCACCGCGACATTCTGTCGCGACATGACCGCCGCGTTGCAACCGGTTTCCGTTCATCGGTTGCGCCTGGCCCGGCTCAGATCATGGAGAGTTCGGGTGCGAATTCGGGCCGAACTCGCCAAGATCTCGTTGTGTTCCCGAGGAGCGTAGGACCAAGAGGGTGATTTCGCTGGGGGCGAAGATTCGGAACGGGGGGCCCCAGAAGCCGGTGCCGCGGCTTGTGTAGAGCTGGGTGCGGGTGGAGTGGCGGGAGAGGCCCTGGAGGACTGGCTGGTCGATGCGGACCAGGTAGTGGAAGGGCCACATCTGGCCGCCGTGGGTGTGGCCGGAGAGTTGGAGGTCGATGCCGTGGGCGACGGCGCCGGTGATCTGCTGGGGCTGGTGGGCCAGGAGGAGGACCGGCAGGGACGGGTCGGTGCCGGAGAGCGCCGCGTCGTGGTCGGCGTGGTGGCCCGGTAGGCCTGAGCCGGCGGCGGTGCGGTCGTCGACGCCGGCGACGACCAGGGAGTCGCCGTTGCGGGTCACGAGCAGGTGGCGGTTGTGGAGGGCGTCCCAGCCGAGCTCGGTCATGTGCTCGACCCAGCCGAGGGCGCCGGAGAAGTACTCATGGTTGCCGGTCACGTACACCCGTGCATAGCGCGCCTTGACGTCTCGGAGCGGGGTGGACTGGGAGAGGCGCTGGGCGACCTGGCCGTCGGCGATGTCGCCGGTGTGGGCGACGATGTCGGCGTCCAGCGAGTTGATGCGGTCGACGACGCCCCGGGACCAGCGGGAGCGGTCGATCGGGCCGTAGTGGGTGTCGGTGATCAGCACGACTCGGAGCCCGTCGAGGCCGGGGCCGAGCCGGGGCAGCGTGACCTCGACCTCGCGGACGCGGGAGACGCGCATCGCTTCCACGTACCCCCAAAGGAGCAGGACCGGGGAGATCAGAAGGACCACCGCGGTGACCACCCGGGAGCGCAACGGATCGGCGACGCCGGAGAGGGCGAGGGCCAGGCCGAGGGCCTGGCCGAGCACGGACCAGGTGAAGAGCACCCAGACGACGCCGAGTGTGGTGTCGGCGATGACGGAGGCGCGGTCGCTGTGGCCGGTGTGCCCGCGCAGCATGAGGACCGGGAAACCGGCGGCGGCCAGCACGAACACTGCGGTGCCCGCGATGAACACCGGTGTCGGCCAGGCGTTGCCGGACCAGATCAGCGTCGCCCACGGCACGCCGAACAACAGCAGCACGACCGCGGCGATCACGCCGCCGAAGATCGCGCGTGACCCACGTCGCCGAGGTTTCGCCTCGACCGCCTCACCCACTGACATGACGGCAAGCATGCCACTCGGGTGCGACAGAAACCCGCGCTAACGCGAGGAAGTGTCCACGATCAAGTCGGCGTGGTCACGGGTGGTCTCGATGAGCTCGGCGTTGCGCTCGTCGGTGCCGGTGGACCAGGCGACCGCCTGCTCGTGGGTCTTGCCGAAGCGGACGTGCCGGTCGATGAGGCGGCTCAGGCGTTCGCGGCGGTCGAGGTCGGCGTACCAGACCTCGGTGAGCAGGCCGCGGACCGCGCGCCAGCGGGGCTCTTCGAGGAGAAGGTAGTTGCCCTCGGTGATGATCAGCCGGGCGGTACGCGGAACCCCGATCGTCCCCGCGATCGGCTGCTCCAGGACACGCTCGAACCCCGGCGCGTAGACCATTTCGTCCCGGTCCTCGTGCAAGCGGCGCAGCAGGGCGGCGTACCCGTACGCGTCGAACGTGTCCGGTGCGCCCTTCACGTCGCGCAGGCCGAGCCGTTCCAGCTCCACGTCGGCGAGGTGGAACCCGTCCATCGGGACGTGCGCGACCCAGCCCGCGCCGTGCGAGCCGAGCGTGGCGACCAGGTATTCCGCGAGGGTCGTCTTGCCGGCGCCGGGCGGGCCCGCGATGCCGAGAATCGCGCGGCGCCCGCCGGTGACCAGGCTGCGGGCGCGGATCACCAGTTCGGGGAGCGTACGTGCCATGCGGGTGACCGTACCGGTCGGATCAAGGACGTTCCGGGCCGCCGGGCGGTTGTTGCCGGGAGCCTGGTCGGGAGGTGTCGACTACACGGGGGAAGTAGATGATCACTCGCAGTGCGCTGCTCGCTGCCCTGATCGCGGTGGCGGTCCTGCTGACGGCGGCACCCGTGCAGGCGGCGGACGATCCGGAGCGACCATCGAGGCGCACGTTCGCGTCCGGTCTGGACAATCCACGCGGGCTGGCGTTCGGGCCGGACGGGCGGTTGTACGTCGCCGAGGCGGGCCGGGGCGGGCGGGGACCGTGCCGGCCGGGGCCCGACGGCCGGCTGCGGTGCTTCGGCCGGACGGGTGCGATCGCCGAGATCGGCGCGGGCGGGCAGCGGCGGATCAGGCGGAACCTGCCGTCGATGGCGTTCCCGCAGGGCGGCGGGGCGGTCGGGCCGTCGGATGTGGCGGTGGGCCCGGACGGGACCCTCACCCATGTCATGGGGGAGGCGCGGGTGCTCATCCCGTACCGAAGAGGTCTTTTGATCCTGGATGAGCGCGGCCTGCGACGGGTCGGGCCGCGCGGCAGAACCTGGACCGTCGCGAGGATCGCGGACGCGACGGCGGTGGCCCTCGGCCCGGACGGCGCCTACTACGTCGCCGGCCGCGACCGGATCTGGCGGGCCGAGCCGGGCCGGACCCCGCAGGTGTACGCCTCCGGCCTGCCCGGAGTGGTCGATCTCGCCTGGTCCGGCGAGGGTGTCCTCCATGTCGTGCAGTCCAGTGGTGCGCTCCGGCGACTGACCCGCACCGGCTCCCTACAGGTCACCACCGGACTGACCGCCCCGGGCGGCCTGGCGATCCGCGGCCGGTACGCCTACGTCACCGTCTGCGGCGTCTGCCAGGGCACCGGCGCGGTCGTCCGGATCCCGTTACGGGCGCAGCCCGAGACGTAGCCCGGCCACCCCGGCCGGTGACAGTGGCCGTGCCGTGGCCCGCCCCAGGTCGGAGCGGATCCCGTCGGGGAGTTCGTCGCCCAGCGCGCACAGCGCCGGATAGAGGTCGAGCACCTGCCGGTGGCTGAGCGCCCCGGTGCCGATCAGCAGGCCGTTCAGCGCGGTCGGGCTCTTCACCAGCTCGGCGCAGAGCTCGCGCCGCCAGTACGGGTCGTGGACGTGGTCGGCGAACTCGCGGGCGATCCGGTTGCCGGCCGGGGCGCGCAGGCCGCCCAGGGAGGACTGGCGGAACCGGCTGACGGTCGGCGCGAGGCGGCAGGCGATGCCGAGGCGGCGCGCGAGCTGGGGAACGGTCAGCACGTCGAGGCCGGACGCGCACCGTTCGCAGAGCCGTTCGTACGTCTTCGCGTGCACGACCGAGGCGGGCCGCTGGCAGGCGCCGTCCAGTCCGCAGATGGGGTCGAGGATCACCTCGGTGAGGGTGCCCTCGTGGTCGAAGCGGCCGACCGCGAAATAGGTCGCCGGTGCGGTGCGGTAGTGGGCCAGAGCAGCGCGGGCGCTGACATAGCCGTCTGGGTCGACGCCGATGCGAGGCACACCGCTGTCGGTGTGCAGCTGGATGAGACGGAACATGGTGCGCGCTCCCGGGGTAGAGCGGTTTCGGTGTCGTCCTCCGGTACGTCTCCGTTGCGACAAAGGTTCAGTCATAACTCTGAGTCACTGCTTTGTGACTACAAAAGCCCTGCTAGGAGAGTTGGAGATGGTCGTACGTTACTGGTTGTAGTTTGAATTGGCCAGACGGACGACCCGTCGTGATCTCCCTTGCGGCTAGGCTGACTAGTCGTGAAAAGGGGGGATTTGTGACCTACACGCTGCCGGCGCTGATGTATCACTCGGTCTCCGCCGTGGGTGGGCCGCTGCGCGATCTCGCCGTACCGCCCGAGCGCCTCCGGGAACAGCTGTCCGCGCTGTCCACCGCCGGGTACCGCCTGGTCGGCCTGAGCGAGGCGCTCGACGCGCTGGCCGCCGGGAGTACCGAGAGGATGGTCGCGGTCACTTTCGACGACGGATACCGGGACTTCCTCACGGCGGGCGTTCCGGTCCTGCGCGAGGTGGGCGCCGGCGCCACCCTGTACGCCTCGGTCGGTCACCTCGGCGGCGGGCACGCGCGGTGGCTCGGCGAGTGGGCGCCCGCGTTCGGGCCGATGCTGACCTGGAGCGAGCTGGCTTCGGTGGCGAGCGTGCCGGGGGTGGAGATCGGCAATCACAGCCTGATACACCAGCCGCTGGACGTTCTCGGTCACGCCGAGCTGCGCGACCAGGTGGTGCGCAGCCACGACGAGCTGGAGCAGCGGTTGCGGGTGAAGGTGCGGTCGTTCGCCTATCCGCACGGATACAACTCCCGTCGGGTGCGCGAGGTGGTGGCCGCGGCGGGGCACGACAACGCCACCGAGGTGGGCCGGCGGATGCACACGCCGGGGGAGAAACGGCTCGCCGTGCCGCGCTTCCAGCCGACGCCCTCGCTGTCCGGTGCGGATCTGGTCGCGCTGGTCGGCGGGGCGGGATCCACGCTGGTGCCGCGGCTGAAGCAGCTTGCCCAGCCGGGGTGGCGGATGGTGCGCGGGGCGGCGCGCAAGGCAGGCCGGAACCTGACGTGACTCATTCGCATCGTCGCCCGCCGCAGCCGGGCAGCCTCGGCCGGCGCGGGTTTCTCAGTCTTGCGGCGCTGGCCACCGTGCCGGTCGGCGCTTTCGGATATCACCGGGCCACCGCGTCGGCGTCACAGCCGTCGCCGGTCAACGCCACGGTCGCGCCGGTGCAGCCTTCGCCGTCGCCCAGTGCCACCCCGGCGCCGTTCGCGTCGGCGTCCGGGGCGCTGGGCGGGGCGGTGCCGTTCGTGCCGGGCAAGGCGCTGTTCGGCGCGTACCTGGGGTTCGACGGGATGTCCTACAAGGAGGCGCTCGAGCTGCGGAACTCGCAACTGGGGCGCAAGCACCGGATCGTGCACGTGTTCTACGGGTGGGGCGATCAGCTGCCGGATTCGATCCCGTACCTGCCGAAGCAGGCTTACCCGCTGATCTCCTGGCGGGGACCGAAGTACAAGGAGATCGTGGGCGGGAAGTCGGACGAGCTGATCGCCCGCGCCGCCCGGCGTCTCCGGGAGCTCGGGCGGCCGCTGCTGCTGCGCTGGGGCTGGGAGATGAACGGCAGCTGGTACGACTGGGGTGGCGCCAAGAACGGCAGGGACCCGGACGGGTACGTCGAGTGCTTCCGCCGCCTGCACCGGATCTTCGGCGAGGAGGGCGCGGACAACGTCGCGTGGGTGTGGAGTCCGAACTGGAACTCCAGCCCGTTGGAGGCGTGGAATCGCGCTGAGAAGTACTACCCGGGCGACGACTATGTCGACTGGGTGGGCGTGTCCGGGTACAACCTGCACGACGAGGCGCCGGCGACACTGTTCGACGGGATTTATCACCAGTGGTCACCCCGGAAACCGATCATGATCACGGAGACCGGCGCGACGGACAAGGGCGGGTCCACGAAGTCCGATTGGATAGCCGACTTCGCGAAGTATGTCGATGAGCGGCCCGCGATCGGCGCGGTGGCGTGGTTCGACACGGACACCCACTACAGCTACCCGGAGAAATGGCGCGTGGATACGGACGCGGCTTCCCTCGCGGCCTACAAGGCGATGGCGACAAGTCCCCGATTCAGCGGGTAGTACTCCAGCATCGGTGGACTACCGGGAAATTGTACTGTGGACCCGTGGAGATCAACGGCGTGAACCCGTCATCAGCACCTGAGCCCTCAGGTGGCTACGTCAACGCCTTGGAGGTCGTTGGCGCATCACGGTTGCTGTTCGTCAGCGGTCAGATCCCTGAGGATCGTGACGGTTGGGTGCCTGCGGACATCGAGCAGCAATGCCGGCTCGTGTGGGCCAACGTGACTGCGGCATTGCATGCCGCCGGCTTGACTGTTCAGAACCTGGTGAAGGTGACGACGTTTCTCAGCGATCGACAATTCGCTGAGGTCAACACCGCCGTGCGGCGCGAGGTGCTGGGAGATCACCAGCCGGCGCTCACGGTGATCATCACGGGGATCTTCGACCCGGCGTGGCTTGTGGAGATCGAGGCTGTCGCCGCAGCCTGACACGAACCGCCGCGCTGGTGTCCCGGGACGGGCCGGGTCTGCCCGACACCCGGGCAGAGGGGGTGAGGGTGCAGGTGCTCGCGAATCATTCCGAAACAGGACGCGTAGCGCGTAAAAATGGATAGCTCTTAGGTCTGGTAAAGGGAGCGGTAAACCTCCGAGGAGCCGGCGTTGCCCAGGCAGGCCGGGTCGTCGGGGCGCAGGATGCTCGACTGGGAGACGGTGCCGTCGCAGCGCTGGAAGTACGCCTCGTAGGCCAGGTACGGAGCGTGGGCGGCGAACCAGGCGTGCATCCAGCGAATGAAGGACGGGTTGTCCTTGCCGGCGTCGGCGGTCGGCATGATGCCCCATTCGCCAACGGAGAAGAGTTTGCCGTGGGCGCGGGCGAAATCGAACAGCCAGTCCAGGCCCTCGGCGCGCGCGGCGGTGGCGGCGAAATCATTCTCCGTCGGCGACCAGGGGTGATGGTCGTAGTTGTCGATGCCGATGATGTCGACATACGCGTCGCCGGGATAGCAATTGGTGCTCACCCCGCCGCAGAGATTCGACGGCGTGTTGTGCGCGTTGATGGTCCAGTCGAGGACCACCAGCGGGTTCGTGGAACGCATCGCGTCGGCGGCATGGCGGTAACACGCGATGTAGTCGTCGGTGTCGAGTCCGCGCCAGCCCATTGTCGACTCGTTCATCTCCCAGCCGAGGCGGACCACGGAATCGGCGCGGCCCTCGGTGGTCATCAGCGTGCCGAAGTCGCGCCAGTGCTGGTCGTAAGTGCCTGCCGCGCAGTCGTCGAGCAGTTCCTCGCCGCCGTTGGGCACCAGGCCCTGCGAGATCACCAGGACGCCGTCGAAGTCCGCGAAGTACTGGAATGTCCAGGCGGTGCCGCGGGTCATACTTTCGTAGTCGGTGCGGTCGGTGTAGGTCTGGGCCACGCCGCAGGGGCGGCCGCGGGCGGTGCAGAATTCGGTCACGGAGGCGGTGTTCAGGGTGGGGTATCCGTTGACGCCGGAGAGGCCGTCGGGGCCGGGCCAGGCGCCGGCTTCGCGGGGGAGGGCGAACTGGGCCCGGGCCGAGCGCCGGTCGGTCGCCGGCTCGTCCGGTTGCTCGGCATTATCGGCACATCCGGCGATGCTCAGGATCAGGGCGACGGCAAGCCAGGGCTTGGGTGACATGGCGCCGGCTCACTGCGCCGCGGAGATGACTACGGTACGGAAGACCGAGCTCTCCTGTCCGCGAAAGAGGCTGACGGTGACCCGCTCCTCGCCCGGCAGCCGGAGCCGGCCCGTCCAGTCGCCGCCGGTGTCCGGTATCAGCGCCTGCCGGCTCAGCTCCTCGCCCTCGGTGCCGGTCATGACCAGGCGATACGGCCCGTCTCCCGGCGCCAGCCCGGTGGCGCTGACCCGCACCTGCCGGTTGCCGTCCTCGTCGACCGGTCCCGGCGGCGCCGCCGACAGGGTCGCCACCGTGATGTCGTAGACGCGTTCCGAGTCCGAGAACGACCACCACCCGGCCCCGGCGAGCAGCACCACCGCCAGTGTCAGCGGGATCGCGGCCCGCAGATTCGGCCGCGGCAGTGGCAGTGGTTCGGTCTCGGGCTCGGGCAGCAGGCGGGCCCGCGCCACCGCCGCAGCGACCGCCACGAGCGTTGTCGCCACCGCGAGCGCGGACCACCCGGCCTGGTTCAGCGTGCCGCCGATGGCCCACAGTCCGAGGCCGCCGAGCACCAGCGCGGCGAGGCTCAGCGCCGGGATCAGCACGAGGCGCTCCACGAGCTCGACGCGGCGCCGGCCGGGCGGGAAGACCGCCTCGGTGATCGCCAGGCCGGGCAGCACGACGGCCAGCAGCAGGCCGCCCGGCACCGACAGGACGAGCGGGCCGAACACGGCTGCGGCGCCGGCCGCGACCGTCACCCCCGCGATCACCCCGGCGCGGACCGTGTTCACGACGCTCCCATCTGATAGATCCGGACGTGACCGTTGTCGTAGAGCTTCGACACGGCCGGGAGGGCGTCGAACTTGCGCAGGTTCGCGACCGGTATCGGCGAGGTCAGGCGGCCGGCCATCGGGTCGCCCTGGAAGTACGCGTCCGGCGGCAGAGCCTCGCTCAGGCGCTCGTCGACCACGAGGTACTGCACGCCGCGCTCCCGGACTATCCCCTCCTCGGTGCCGGACCAGCGCTCGGCGTAGTACAGCTCGCCGACCTCCCGGACCGGGTCCATCCGCCCGTACGTCGAGGAGAGCGCCACGGCGGTGATGTCGCCGCCGACCCGGGAGCCGTGCGGCAGGGTGCCGGCCTGCCAGCCGGCGGCGTTCACCCCGTACGCGTCGACCGAGCGCTCGTAGGCAGCCGGGAGGTAGGGGCCGGGAAGCAGCGCGTCGACCGGGGGCCAGCCGCCGGTGCGTGCGCCGATCATCAGGACGGTGATCAGGGCGGTGCCCAGGTAGACCGGCCGGGGGAGCGGTACGGCGTCCACGATCGCGACCGCCGCGATGATCGACATGGGGATGTAGGTGAACGTCGACAGCCGTCCGGCGATCTCCGGGCCGCCCGAGCCGAGGAAGCGGGCCCCGTTGCCGGCGAAGAAGACCGCGGCGCCGATCAGGGCCGCCCAGCGCCACGTGTCGCGGTCCTTGCTCACCACCATGTGCCGGCCGACGGCCAGGAAGAGGGCCAGGAGACCGAGCAGGCCGAGTCCCTGCACCGCGAGCTGTGTCAGAGGCACGGGTTTGGCGGCGGTGGCCTCCGCGCCGGCGCCGCCGCCGAAGAACTGGTTCAGCGAGGCGGTGAGTCCCTCGAGCGGCGACTCCAGGTACGCGACGACGTCCTGCGCGACGAACCCGATCCAGGCGGCGGCGACCGCGAGGGCCGTGGCCGGGACGACCAGCGTGATCCACTGGCGCGGCCGCTCCAGCACGAGCTCCGCGGCGGCGAGCAGGGCCAGCGTGGCGACCAGGGCGAACGCGGTGACGTGGTGGCTGATGGTGGTCATCGCGATGCCGAGGACGGCCAGGGCGGCGAACACGTGGGCGGTGGTGGCGCGCCAGCGCCGGTACGCCCAGACGGTGAGCATGAAGAAGGGGAGCGCGGCGGTCTGGTACAGGTACATGGAGTTGAAGAAGAGGTAGTGCATGGCGGTCGCGTACGTCACGCAGGCGACGCCGGCGATCGCGGGTGAGTCGCTCGCGCGCAGCACCGCGGCGAACAGGAGCCCGACAAAGATCAGGTGCGCGACTCCGGCGACGAGGATGCCGGCGGCGGTCACCGGCAGTCCGGTGAGCTGGGACAGCGCGGCGCCCATCTCGGCGAGACCGGGGAAGTGTACGGCCGGGGGCAGCGCCTGATTGGGGCGGAACAGCTCGCCGGACTCGTTGATCAGCGTGGTGGCCGTCCAGTGCTGCAACTCGTCGGGGAAGCGGAACTGGTCCGGGCTGTACATCCACTTGAGCATGTACTGGTTGACGGCGAGGCCGATGACCAGCAGGACCGGCTCGGCGACCCCGGCCGGGCGGCTGAGCAGCCGGAACACGACCGGTGAGAAGACGATGACCTGGCCGGCCCAGTACGCGGTGATGGCCCAGGAGGACTCGTGACGGCCGCCGCTGTACGCGAGGGCGACCAGCGCTACGCCGAGGCTGGAGAGTGCGAGAATCCAGGGGGAGTGCCCCAGGCCGGGTTTCTCGTCGTCTGCTGTGCTCTCCGGCGCCTCGGGGGGCCGGACGATGACGGTCTTCTCCGCCGGCAGGCGGATGATGACCGTTTCCTCCTCTGGTTCCTCCTCCCCCTCCTCCGGCTTTTCTGCTTCTTCTGGGGATTCGTCCTTCTCATCCGATTCCGCGGCCTCTGCGGTCGCTTCCTCCGGCCCCATGAAACAGCCTCCACAAGTTCACGAGCTCCGCCTACTACTCACAGTAGGCGGAGCATCGCTCCCGGTATCGCTAAGCCGGGATGATCAGCCCACGGCAGCCCGCAGCTTGGCCCGGGCGGCACGCCGGCCCCGCAGATACGCGCGCGGACCGGCGATCATGCCGCGCCGGTTCGCCGAGAGCAGCTCGCGCGGGAAGTCGTCCTGGAGCGTCGACACCCGCAGGCTGTCCGAGCCGGTCAGGTCGCGCAGCGCGGTCGGCGCCAGCTTCATCAACCGCCAGAGCAGTCCCGGCTGTTGGATCAAAAGACTTGTGTACGCGGCGGTCAGCCCGGTTCCGTACCCGACCATCTGCTTGTGCAGGCCCTCGAAGTCCGGCCGGTGGTAGTGATGGGTCACCGCGGTCGGCTGGTAGACGATCGTCCCGCCGCTGAGCAGCACCTGGGTGAAGGCGAGCGTGTCCTCGGAGCCCATCGCCGGCGTACCCGCGCCCAGCGCCGTGTCCCAGCCGCCGATCCGCTCGATCACGCCGGGCCGGAACGTCATGTTCGCGCCCGTGCCGAACGGCGGCAGCGGGTAGAGCGGGCTCTGCAGGTGCGCGGTGTGCGGCCCGAACGAGGCCGGTGTGAACCCCCGGCCCTTGCTGTGCCCGCCGAACTGCTCGAACCACAGCTGCGCCCGAGTCTCCAGCTCGGCCGGGACGATCACACCGGAGACCACGTCCGCGCCGGGGTTGTCCACCAGCGCGCGGGCCACCTCGGCCAGCCAGTGCGGGTCGGCCGTCTCGTCGTCGTCGATCCAGGCGAGGATCTCGCCCGGCGCTGCGGCGACGGCCGCGTTGCGGGCGAACGACAGGCCGGCCCTCGGCTCGCGCAGGTACTCGACCGGGGCGCGGCGCGCGGCCGAGCGCACCACCTCGGCGGTGGCCTCGGTGGCCGGGGCGTTGTCGACGACCAGGACACGGAAGTTCGGGTACTGCTGGGCGAGGAGGCTGTCCAGGCAGCGGGCGAGCGCGCCCGGCCGCTCCCGCGTGCAGATGACGACGGTGATCTCGGGTGCGGCGGCCAGCACGGCGCGCCGCGACGCCAGGAACTCCGGCTCGGTGGCCGGCAGGTAGCCGTGCACCGGGACGCTGCCGAGCCGGGACCGTACGGCCGGGCCCAGTTCGGCGTCGATCGCGGCGGCGAGCTGCTCCGGAGCCAGGCCGCGCTCCGGCACGTCGACCAGGACGGTGCCGAGCGGCTCGGTGAAGACGCGGACCAGGGCCCAGGCCTGCAGCACCCGGCGGCCGTCGGCCGAGTAGGCCTCGACGCGGCGAAGCGGCTCGGTGAGCTCGATGTCGAGGACCGCGGCGGGCCGGACTGTTGTTGTCATCGCTTCGCACCCCGCTTGGAACTGACGGTTTCGACGACGCCGCCCACACCCGCGGCGGTGACACCGGCGATCACGCCGCCGGCGCGGAGCAGGTGGTCGGTGCCCTTGCCGGAGGCGGCCGCGCCGACGTGGCGGACCACCGCCTTCGGCAGCGACCACAGGTAGCTGCGCTCGGCGCCGAGCGCGTCGTTCTCGTGCAGGCCGGCCATCTGGACCTTGCCGCGGCCCTCGGCGTAGCAGCGCCGCACGAAGAACCGGAAGCTGGCCCGTTCGGCGGGGACCTCGTGCTGGATGACGGCGCTCGGCACGTACATCCAGCGGCCGCCGCTGACCTCGCTCATCCGCAGGCAGAGGTCGGTGTCCTCGGGCCGGTTGCGGGAGCCGAGCTTGCCGAAGCCGACCCGGAATCCGCCGGCCGCCTCGAACACGTCCTTGCGCACGATCATGTTGGCGGACCAGACGTTGCGGATCGGCGCGGTCTCGGTGGGCATGCCGGCGTACGAGCCGCCGACCGCCCAGAGGAACTCGGCCGGCATCCAGCGCGGTGCCGGGCCCTCCCACGCGGGTTCGATCGCGCCGCCGGTGCCGACCACGTCCGGGTCGGTGAACGGCTCGATCTGCCGGGCGAGCCAGTTGCGGTCGGCGATGATGTCGTCGTCCAGGAACGCGACCAGCGGCGTCTTCGCGTGGAAGGCACCGGTGTTGCGGTTTCCGGACACCCCTTGGGCGTACGCGTTCCGCAGCACCGTGACGCCCGGCAGCTCCCGCTGGATCCGCTCGAACATCGCCGGGTTGTGGTCGACGACGACGACGATCTCGGCGGGGGTGTGTGTCTGCGAGCGCGCCGACGCCAGTGTCCGCGTCAGGTAGTCCCAGCGCGCCTCGGAGTACGTGGGGATGACGATCGTGGTGTTGTTCACGGGGGGAGGGCTCCTGAACAGGCTCAGTCGTCGAGCGAGGCGCGGCTGCGGATCTTGTTGACGTCCTGGGTGGGCAGCTTGCCGAGGTCGTCCATCGCCCGTGCCCGCATGGCGCGCAGGTCCTGGGTGGGCCGCGGGCCGGTGGTGCGCACGACCTTGTCGGCCTGCTTCACGACCTGCTGGATGTTGTGCGTCTCGGCCGCCCTGGGCGCCGGCGCGACCTTGATCTTGAGGTTCTCGGCAAACGGGGCGATCCGGGCCCGGCGCCGCCCGCGCATCCGCCCGAACTCGCTGAAGATCGTGCGCAGGACGCGGAAGCCGTCGCGGAAGGTGTTGAGGTTGCTCTCGCCGAAGATCCGCTCGTGCTCGGTGCTGCCGACCTCGCCGACCTTGAGCTTCTCCGCCACCGCGCGGATGTTGATCATCGTCTCGATCTCGAAGCCGTCGCCCCACAGCTTGCTGCCGTCCGCGGGGCGGGGCAGCGCGATGTCGGGCAGGTCGAGAGCCGGCACGACCGAGCGCCAGAAGGCGTTGTAGCCGTAGCACAGGTCGGTGAAGTGCGTACGGAACAGCACGTTCACCACCATGTTGAGCCCGTCGTTGCCGAGCTTGCGCAGCCGCGTGATGTCGTGGCTGTGCCCGCCGTGGCTGAACCGCGAGCCCTTCACGAAGTGGTCGCCGTTGATCAGCTTGTCGACGAAGAGCGGGATCTCGGCCGGGTCGGTCGAGCCGTCGGCGTCGATCATCACGATGATGTCGCTCGTGCAGGCCGCGAAGCCGCAGGCCAGCGCGTTGCCCTTGCCGATGCGGGTCTGCTGGACGATCACCGCGTCCGGCCGCAGCTCGCGCGCCACCTCCACCGTCCGGTCCACCGAACCACCGTCGACGATGATCACCTCGTCGATCATCGATGGGAGCTTGGCGAACACGTGCGGGAGGTTCCGCTCTTCGTTCAGGGTGGGGATCACGACGCTCACGGTCGGTGACTGCGGACGACTACCGTCGGTGCTCGGATTCACGTGCGAAGGCTCCATGTCGGTCCCTTCCGGGGGCGGCAATGCGACTCGTCGAACGATTTCCGGGGAGGGGATCGAACGGCCGCTCGCTTCAGGGGGCCAAACTAGCAAGGGATTACGCAGGGTCAACAGCTGCGGAGAAACGTTGAGATCACTGCACCGGGAAAGGTGCCTGTTAGGTACTGAGATTGGTAGGACTTTCGGATAGGTCTTCCGGGCGACGGCTACGCACGGTAGCGGTCGATGACCATCTCCGTAGGATATGCCGGAAGAGTCGGACGTCGATGCTTTATCACCATAAGGGCGACATTACGGATAGTGATCCGCCTCGGGGGCGTCCTGACGCTGCGTGGGCGTTGTTACCCTCACCGCGTGGGAAAGAACCAGGCTGACCTGTGCGTCTGCGGTCACGAGCGCCGCGCGCACGAGCACTACCGAGCCGGCACCGAGTGCGCCCTGTGTTCCCTGTGCCCGCGCTTCCGCGTGCGGGGCGGGTGGCTGCGGCGTCTAATGGACAGGTGATCGGCGTCCGGGGGATGGGCAAGGGCTGCGAAATCCTAGTGGATCTGTAGGCTAACTCTAAATTTGAGCGAGCTTCGCACCCCGAGGGGGACTTCATGTCTCTGCCCGACTTCCTCATCGCCGGTGTTCCCAAGGCCGGCACCACGGCGCTGCACGCCGCCCTGGTGGGGCACCCCGAGCTGTACCTGCCGTCGGTGAAGGAACCGAAGTTCTTCCTCTCCGACGGGCCGCCGCCCAGCGTGGGCGGGCCCGGTGACGTGCAGACGTACCAGGAGCACGTGTGGCGCCGCGACGAATACGAGGCACTCTTCGACCCGGCGCCGCCGGGCACGCTGCGCGGCGAGGCGACGCCGTTCTACCTGTACGACCTGAAGTCGCACGACCGGATCCAGGCGCTGGTCCCGGACGTCAAGCTGATCATCCTGCTGCGTGACCCGGTGGACCGCGCCCACTCGAACTGGACGCACCTGTGGGTGGCCGGCCTGGAGGAGGAGGCCGACTTCCTGGCCGCCTGCCACGCCGAGGAGGCGCGCAAGCGGGCGCGGTGGGCCGACTTCTGGCACTACATCAGCCTCGGCCTGTACGGCTCCCAGCTCGAGCACCTGTATTCGCGTTTCCGCCGTGAGCAGGTACTTCTGCTACGCTACCGCGATCTCAAGGACAGTCCGGCCGAGACTCTCGACCGGGTCTGCGCCTTCCTCGGCGTTCGGACCGGTGTGCTCACCTCGATCCCGAAGGAGAACGTGAACCGGCACTTCGTCGAGGACAACGCGGTCAACCGGGTGCTGCGCGGCATGCTCCGGGCAGGAGGCGACTTCGGGCACCGGTTCCCGGTCCCGCTGCGGCTCGCCGCCCGAGGCCCGCTGCTCACCCTGCTGCACCGCAAGCGGGGCAACCGTCCGGTCACCACGCCGGAGGAGCGGGCCGCCCTGCTGCCGTATTTCGCCGACGACATCGCCCTGCTCCAGCAGGTCACGGGCGAGTCGTACGACGACTGGCTGAGCCTGGACCGACACGCCCGGGTTCGCTAAACCCCACTTTCCCGATAGATGATGCACACTTGACGGGTTCCGTCGCCGTAACCCCCGGGGAGCCGCCTTGAGCATTGGAATCACGGCCCTGCCACTGCCGAACTGGGACGACTCCACCGTGGTGGTGGAGCCGCCCGGCGCCGAACCCGGCGCCTGGTCGGGTGCGCCCAGCACGGTCGTGGCGGACGGCTACGTCTACCTCGCGTACCGCCTGCGCCTGCCCATCGGGGCCGGGCGCGGTATCGCCAACGTGGTCGCCCGCTCGGCGGACGGCCTGAACTTCGAGGTCGTGGCCGAGGTCGGCAAGGACCAGTTCGGCGCCGAGTCCCTCGAACGGCCGGCCCTGGTGCGCACCCCGGAGGGACGCTGGCGCCTCTACGTCAGCGCGGCCACCCCGGGCACCAAGCACTGGCGGGTCGACCTGGTGGAGGCCGAGACAGTGGAGGAACTCTCCAGCGCGCCGGCCCGGACCGTGCTCGCCGGTGACGAGACCGTCGGCGTCAAGGACCCGGTCCTGCACCACGACGAGTACGGCTGGCACCTCTGGGCCTCGGTGCACCCCCTGGAGAGCTGGGACGACGCCGACCGGATGACGACCGAGTACGCGACCAGCCCGGACGGCGTGGACTGGACCTGGCAGGGAACCGCGCTTGCCGGCCGGCCCGGGGAGTGGGACGCGCGGGGCGTACGGGTCTCCTCGGTTCGCGTCGAGGGCGACTCGATCACCGCCTCCTACGACGGCCGGGCCACCGCGGGGGAGAACTGGGAGGAGCGCACCGGAGTGGCTCGGGGCGTACGCCTTCCCGGCGGCTCGTTCGGGCCGCTCACGGCCGAGGACCGGGAGCCGGTCGGCAGCCCGCACAAGCCGAACGGGCTGCGCTACCTCAGCCTGGCCGCGCTGCCGGACGGCCGTCAGCGGCTCTACTACGAGGCGACCCGCGAGGACGGCGCCCACGACCTCCGGAGCGAGTTGGCCTGACGTAAGCACCATCACTCTCGGTAGGGCCGCTCCGGGCGCCGGAAACGGTGTCCCCTAGCGTCTCGGGTGCACGGACAACGAACCGCGCGTGAAATGGCGGAGCCGGACCCACAAGGATCGGCTTCGCCATTTTTGTGTCGCCAATTCGAATGGCGGTGTCCCAATACGGACACGCGGCGCGTTTGCGTATCAGCGGCCGGGGTAACGAGAGGCGATGCGAACGCTGGGTGGCCGGTATCAACTAGTGAACCGTATCGGGCTCGGCGGCATGTCCGAGGTCTGGCGTGGCCACGACCGCGTCCTCGACCGCCCGGTGGCCGTGAAGATCATGACCCCGGCCGTCGAGGGCACCCTCGGCGAGGTCGGCGTCGAGCTGGTCCGCACCGAGGCGCGCTCGGCCGCTCGGCTGGCACATCCCAACGTCGCCGGCGTCCACGACTTCGGCACCTCACCCGGCTCCGGGCGCGACGTGCCGTACATCGTCATGGAACTGGTCGAGGGCCAGACCCTCAGCGAGCACCTGGCCGCCGGGCGCCTCGACTGGCGCATCGGCGTACGCGTCTGCGCCGAGGTCGCCGCCGCGCTGGCCGCCGCACACGCCGAGCAGGTAATCCACCGCGACATCAAGCCGGCCAACATCATGCTCACGCCCGCCGGCGCCAAGGTTCTCGACTTCGGCATCGCCGCTGTGGCCGGTTCCCCCGACCCCGATCCCGACGGCCCGGTGATGGGCACACCCGCCTACATCGCCCCGGAACGCTTCGAGGGCATGCCGGCCACTCCGGCGACCGACATGTTCGCGCTCGGCACCCTGCTCTACCACTGCCTCTCCGGCCGCCTGCCGTGGAGCGCCCGCACCAACACCGAACTCGTCGTCCTGCAGCGCTTCGAGGAGCCCGAACCCCTCCCGCACATCGACGGCCTGGCTCCCGAAGTCCTCGACCTGTGCTCCCGCTGCCTGGCCAAGGACCCGGCCGATCGACCAACGGCCCTGGTCGCAGCGCTGTTGCTGGCGGAGGCGGTGGACGCCCGGGTCTACGTCCCGCTGATGGACCTGGAGCCACGCCCGCCGCGGCCGTCCACACTCTCGCCGTGGACGGAGCGAGCCGCCAACGCTCCGACGTCGGCGGCCCCGTACGCGGACGGCCTGCCCACCCGCCCCCGCGAACGCGCCGGCCGCCACCGCGCATGAACCTCCTTGCGTGTGGAGTTGGGGTGTGGTGGTGGGCCGTACTTCACACGCAAGGGTGTGTGGAGTTGGGGTGCGGAGTGGGGCGGAACTTCACACGGAGGTTAGTCGGCTCGGGGGACGACTATGAGGGGGCGGCAGGCTCGGCGCAGCAGGCGGGTGGAGACGCCGCCGAGCAGGACGCGCCGGGCCGGGCCGTAACCCCGCGAGCCGCAGATCAAGACGTCCACGTCGGCCAGGTCGGCGAGGGTCTCGACGACGTCACCGGAGCGCAGTTCCCAGCTGACGTCAACGTCGGGAACCGAGTCGGCGGCCTTGCGCAGGGCGTCTTCGTAGGACTCGCGGGCCGTGTCGAGGAAGGCGCGTTCGGCGTCGGTGCCGAGCATGAAGGGAACGGCGGCGTCGGCGCGGGCCACGACGGTGACCAGCAGCAGCGGGCTGTGGGTGCGGCGGGCCAGGCGGGCGGCGGTGGCCAGGGCGGCGCGGCCGTCGGGGGTGTCGACGTAGGCCACGCCGATCCGCCCGTGGCTGCCGGGTGCGATGGTCATGCCCGCGGGCGCGACGGCGACCGAGCAGACGCTGCCGGCCAGGAGGCGCTCGGCTGTGCTGCCGGCGAAGAGGCGAGCCACCGGGCCGGTGGAGCGGGAGCCGACAACCAGGAGCACCGCGTTCTCGTGTTCGGCCAGGTCGTGCAGGCCGTGCGCGGCGGAGGAGGAGGCGACGACGCGGTAGTCGACGTTCGGCGGATCGCCCAGAGTGGCCCGTGCCGAAGCCAGGACACGCTCGGCGGCCTGGTGGCGGTCGGCGATCCACTCGGCGTCCACGCGGCCGGAGCCGATGGCTGACGGCGCGGGATGCACCACGGCCACGATCAGCGGGACGTCCAGCGTGGTGGCGGCCCACTGGCCCAGAGCGAGGGCATCACCGGTGGTCGCGCTGTCGTCGGCTCCGACGATCACCGGCCCGGTCATGACTCGTCACCGTCCTTACGAGGCCCTGGGCCCGGAGAATCCACATCCCCGCGGCGCAGGCGCGAGTTCCGGTATCCGTAGACCGCGTAGATCAGCAGCCCGACCACGAGCCACGCGATGAACCGGATCCAGGTGTCCCAGGGCAGGTCCGACATCAGGTACACCGCGAACGCGATGCCGATGATCGGCAGCACCGGCGACCACGGCACCCGGTACGGTCGGGGCATGTCCGGGCGCGTGCGGCGCAGCACGATCACCCCGATGTTGACCAGGACGAAGGCGAAGAGCGTGCCGATGTTGACCAGCTCCACGATGGTGCCGAGAGGCACGAGCGCGGCCAGGATCGCGATGAGCACGCCGAGGATGATGGTGAGGCGTGCGGGAGTCCCGTACCTCTGGTTGACCGCGGCCAGGCGGCGCGGCAGCAGGCCGTCGCGGCACATGGCGAAGAAGATGCGGGTCTGTCCGTAGAAGATGACCAGGACGACGCTGGTGATGGCGACGACCGCGCCGAGGGCCAGGATCGCGGCCGCCCAGCCCAGGCCGGCGCCCTCGTCGAGTGCGGTGGCGAGCGGTGCGTCGCTGCCGGACATCTGCTCGGGGGTGGCGATGCCGATCGCGCCGACCACGGTGAGCACGTAGAAGATCGTGCAGATGATCAGCGAGCCGAGGATGGCGATGGGCAGGTCCTTGGCCGGGTTGCGCGCCTCCTCGCTGCCGGTGGAGACCGCGTCGAAGCCGATGTAGGCGAAGAAGATGATCGCCGCGGCCGCGGTTATGCCGTCCACGCCGGCCGGGGCGAACGGGCTGAAGTTGCCGGTGCTGAAGTTGGCGAACGCCACCACGATGAAGAAGACCAGCACGGTCAGCTTGATCACGACCATGATGAGGTTGACGCGTACGCTCTCGGTCACGCCGCGGACCAGCAGCAGCGTGATCGCGAGGACGATGAAGACGGCCGGCAGGTTGAACACGCCGCCGTCCTCGGGTGAGGTGGCGATGGCGTCCGGCAGTGCGAAGCCGAAGGCGGCGTCGAGGAACGCGTTGAGGTTGCCGCCCCAGCCGACCGCGATGGCCGCGACCGATACGCCGTACTCGAGGATGAGGTCCCAGCCGATGATCCAGGCGACGAGTTCGCCGAGGGTGGCGTAGGCGTAGGTGTACGCGCTGCCGGAGACCGGGATCGACGAGGCCAGCTCGGCGTAGGACAGAGCGGAGAACGCGCAGGCAACGGCCGCGAGCACGAAGGAAAGGATCACCGCTGGGCCGGCGATCGACGAGCCCTCGCCGATCACCACGAAGATGCCGGTGCCGATGATCGCGCCGACGCCCATGGCGGTGAGCTGGTTCGCGCTGACCGCGCGTTTGAGTGTGGTGCCCTCTTCGCTGGTCTCGGTGATCAGCGAGCCGACGTCGCGGGTTGCGAAGATGCCGGATGCTGCCATGGCCGCGCCTCCCCCCAAAGGCGGCCGCGTCGCCGCCGTTCTGTCACGTTCGCCGAGGCTCGTGCGGCGCCGCAAGATGATCGGCGCGATGCGCCGAATCCGGTCACCCGAGTTGCCGCGGCGGACCTTCCGTGGATGAAAACCCCATGAGGCGTACGCGTTGTGCGCTCTGATCGCCGCGCCGCGCGGCAGCCTGCGGGGTGTGCTGGGGGAGTTGTACGGTGGACAAAACGGGCAGTTGCCGAAGTCCGGAGGGCTCATGGGCGAGGCCGCGATGACGACACGACGGCAGGCGGACGGCGCGATCGTCGTCGAGGTGCGCGGCAGCCTGGACGCCGCCACCGTGGCCGGGGTGCGCAGCTCACTGCTCGGCGCCCTGCAGCGCGGCCGGCCCCGTCAGATGATCGTGGACCTGACGTTCGTGACGTTCATGGACTCGATGGGCATCGGCGCGCTGATCGCCGGCCACGAGGCGGCCCGGAACATCGGCTGCCGGTTCACCGTGCGCAACCCGAGCGACTTCGTGGACCGGCAGTTGCGGGTCACCGGTCTCAGCGATCTGCTCGGTCTGCGGACGCACGGCTGAGCACCGGCTGACCGGCGTCGACCGGGAAGTGGATCGGGCCGCGGATGATGCCGGCGTTGCGGCGCTGGACGGCACCGGCCCGCCGCAGTCCCGGCATCCGCTCGGCCAGGACCCGCAGCGCGGTCGCCGCTTCCAGGCGGGCCAGCGGCGCGCCCACGCAGTAGTGGATGCCGCTGGAGAACGCGAGGTGGTCGGCCTCCGGCGTGCGGTGGATGTCGAAGCGGTCCGGGTCGGCGAAGACGGCCGGGTCGCGGTTGGCCGCCGCGAGGAGGGTCACCACGAACTGGCCGCGCCGAACCGTACGCCCGGCGACCTCGACGTCCTCGAGCGCGCACCGCGCGGTCCGCTGCACCGGCGGGTCCCACCGCAGCGTCTCCTCGACCGCCGCCTCGGCCAGTCCGGCCGGGTCCGCGCAGAGTGCCTCCCACTGTTCCGGGTGGTCGAGCAGCGCGTTGACCGCGTTCCCGATCAGGTTGACGGTGGTCTCGAATCCGGCCACGAGCAGCAGCCGGCACATCGGCAGCAGCTCCGCCGAGCGGATCTGATCGCCCTCGGCGGCGAGGATGCGGCTCACCAGGTCGTCGGTGGGCTCGGTGCGGCGCAGCACGAACAGCTTGGCGAAGACGTCGTCGAGTTCGTCGCCGGCGGCCTTGAGCCGGGCGCCGTGCCGCAGTGAGCGGATCCCGTCGAGAGCGCCGCCGATCGTGGCGCCGTGCCGGGAGAACCGGTCGGCGTCCGCGTCCGGCACGCCCAGCAGGTCGGTGATCACGGCGATCGGCAGCGGTGCCGCGTACGCGCTGACCAGGTCGAAAGCGCCGGTCCGGTCGAGCAGTTCGCCGGCGCGCTGTTCGATCCGTGCGCGGTACCCGGTCATCTGGCGCGGGCTGAACGCGGGCTGGGCGAGGCGCCGCAGCCGGGTGTGGTCGGGCGGGTCCCGGTCCAGGAACGACATGTCCACCTGCTGGTCCGGTGTGGCCCGCCCGGTCAGTTCGGCCGCCCGGACCCCGAACCGCCGGTCCCGCAGAACCGCGTTGCAGACCGGGTGGCTCGCCGTCACGTAGTTGCCGAGGCGGGTGTGGACGAGATCGCCGCCGGCACGTATCTGGCGATAGATCGAGTACGGGTCCCGGCGCCCGGGAGCGAGTCGCAGCAGCGCCATCGGATCGCGTCGGACGTACCCGTGAAAGAGGGTGTCCAGGCGCCGCGTGTAGAGCGCCGCGGCGAATCGCACAGCCTTCATGACGACCTCCCGGTCAGCAGGGGCCGCAGGACCCCGGGTGCATGACGATCGCCGTGACGATGCGCTCGAAGTCCGCCCGGTCCGCGGCGGGAAGGCCGAGGAACATGTCGGGCAGGCGGGCACCGACGTCGGTCCACAGCGCCTCGACGGTCTCCCTACCCTGCGGCGTGGTGTGCAGCAGCACCGCCCGCCGGTCGTGGCTGGGCGTCTCGCGCCGGACCAGGCCGCGGCGCTCGGTGCGGTCGACCAGGCCACTGAGGCCGGGCTTGGCGAGGCCGAGCAGTCCGGCCAGCTCGGACATGCCGCGCGGCTGGTCCCTGAGCATGCAGAGCAGCTGGGCCTGCGCCGGGGTGAGGTCGTGGTCGGCGCAGATCTGCGCGTGCCGGCGTTGCACGAGCGCGGAGAAGCCGACCAGACGGAACCCGAAACCCTGGTCGTGGATCACAGCGTCAGCATACCTTGCACAAGTTCGCGCCACGAACTAGTTTGGTTCGCGGCGCGAACTTATTCGGTACGTCATGGAGGTTGGGATGAGCTTCGACACCCGGGCCGGCACCAGGGGCGCCCGTCAGCCCAAGGGATGGTTCCTGGCGTGGTTCAACCGGCGGGTGGTCCGGCGCGCCCGCAAGGGTGGCACCGGCGACACCATCGTCCTGATCACGGTCGGCCGCCGCACCGGCGCGGAACGGCAGACCCCGGTCCGCGGCTTCCCGGAGAAGGGCGGCGGCTGGCTGATCGTCGCGTCCAGCGCGGGCTCGGCCGGCAACCCGGCCTGGTATCACAACCTCGCCGCCAACCCCGGCCAGGTGCGGGTGCTCAGCGGTGGGCACACCGTCGACGTCACCGCCGAGCAGCTGCACGACCCGGACCGCGAGCGCGCCTGGCGTCGGATCACCGGGGACGCGCCGCGCTTCGGCGAGTACCAGGAGAAGACCGACCGGGTCCTGCCGGTCATCCGCCTCACTCCCGCCTAGATCGCATCCAGAGAGGACCACGACGTGGCGACAGCCTTCGACTCGTACGATCTCAGCGGCACCAAGCTGGCCAACCGCATCGCGATGGCCCCGATGACGCGAAGCCGGGCCTATGGCCCGGGTGCCACACCGACCGACCTGGCCGCGACCTACTACGCGCAGCGTGCCGGTGCGGGGTTGATCATCACGGAGGGTACCCAGCCCTCGGTGGTGGGGCAGGGCTACACGAACACGCCCGGCCTGCACTCCGCCGACCAGGTCGCCGCCTGGCGCGGGGTGACCGAGGCGGTGCACGCCGAGGGCGGCGTGATCTTCGCCCAGCTGATGCACGCCGGGCGGATCGGCCACCCGAGTCTGCTGCCGGACGGCCTGATCCCGGTGGCGCCGTCGGCGGTCCGCGCGGCCGGCCAGTTGTACACCGGCGAGGGCCTGCTCGACTTCGTGGTGCCCAAGGCGCTGACCGAGGAGGAGATCCTTCAGACGATCGACGACTTCGCTGCGGCGGCTCGCAACGCGATCGCGGCCGGGTTCGACGGCGTGGAGATCCACGGCGCGAACGGCTACCTGGTGCAGCAGTTCCTCTCCAGCAACGTCAACCTGCGCACGGACGGCTGGGGCGGCTCGATCGAGGGGCGCATCCGGTTCGGTGTGGCGGTCGCGACCGCGGTGTCCGAGGCGATCGGTCCCGAGCGGACCGGCATCCGGATCTCGCCCGGCAACACCTACAACGACATCGCCGAGGAGCAGGTCGAGGAGCTCTATCCCGCGCTGGTGGCCCGGCTGGCGCCGCTCGGGCTGGCGTACCTGCACGTGGGAGAGAGCTGGGACCGGGAGCTGACGCTCAGGCTGCGCGCGGCCTGGCCGTCGGCGCTGCTGCTCAACCCGAACACCCACCCGGAACGGACCGGGCCGGAGGCGCTCGCGCTGATCGAGGACGGCACCGCCGACGTGATCACGTTCGGTGCGGCGTTCCTGGCCAATCCGGACCTGCCCGCCCGGCTGGCGGCGGGCGGCCCGTTCAACACGCCGGACCTGCGGACGGCGTTCGGTGGCGATCACCGGGGCTACACGGACTACCCGGCGCTGGCGGCCTGAGAGGCCGGGCGGGGGAGACCCCGCCCGGCCCGATGTCAGCTGATCTCAGAGACGTACGCGCTGACCCACGCGATCGCCGCGTTCCAGTTGATCGTCAACTCGTTTGTGGACCACGACTGGATGTCGTCGATGTAGCAGAACTGGCCGACGCAGCCGGTCAGCTTCTGCTGCGCGAGCGGGTCCTGGATGGACGAGTTGGGACCACCGGCCAGGGTGCCGGCCGGCGGGTGGGGCAGGTTCGGGTCGAGCTGCGCGGCGTACCAGCGGCTGTGCTGGTTCTGCGCGGAGACCTCGCCGTACCCGGTGACGTAGGAGATGTTCAGCGCGTTGCGGCCGAAGAACCAGTCGAGGCCGGTCAGCACGCCGTCGCGGTAGCGGTCCTTGCCGGTCAGCTTGTGCCCGGCCGCGACCACCACCAGGTTGTTCGCGATGATGCTCGCCGAGCCCCAGTCCCACACGTTGTTGGTCGGCGCGTAACCGACGCCGTAGGCGTGGGCGCGCTGGAGCGCCAGGTACTTGTCGGCACCCGCGACCACCTGGGCCTGCACCTTCGCGCGGCCGGGCAGCTTGTTCGGAACGAGCGCCAGGTCGATCTTGCCGGCCGCTCCGGTGGCCGCCCAGTCGAAGGCGACCGGGCCGAACGAGTCGGCGTTGTGCTCCGGCGAGGCCAGGATGTCGGTGGCGTACGTCTTCTCACCGGTGGTCAGGAACAGCTCGGCGGCCGCCCAGTAGAAGTCGTCGGTCACCTTGTCGTCGTTGTAGGCGCCGCCACCCGTGCCGTCGGTGACCGGTGCGAGCAGGGCCGGGTTGGCCTTGGCCGCGGTGTAGGCGGTCTTCGCGGCGGCCAGCGCGCGCTTCGCGAAGGCCGCGTCGAACGGCTTGTAGAGGCGCGCGGCCTGCGCCGCTGTCGCGGCGAGATTCAGCGTCGCGGCGGTGGAGACCGGGTGCAGCTCGCGCAGCTGGGGGTCCAGGTGCGGCAGCAGCGGGAGACCGGTCCAGGCAGCGTCGTGGATCTTGTGGTGAGCCATTCCGGCGTACGGGTGACCCGACGGCACCTGCATGCTCAGCAGGAAGTCGAGCTCCCACCGTGCCTCGTCCAGGATGTCCGGGGTGCGGTTGCCGCTCTCCGGGATCGTGAGGTTCAGCTTGCGGGCGCCGCGGTTGTGCTCGTACTCGCTGAGCAGGCCCCACACCGAGATGCCGCCGTTGACGACGTACTTGCCGTGGTCACCGGCGTCGTACCAGCCGCCGGTCACGTCCAGGTTGTAGTCGCAGACGCCGGGCTGGCAGGGCACGTTGCCGTCACCCAGGTTCGGGGCGACGTCGACGTGACCGGCCGGGCGGGCGTACCCGGGGCGCAGGTCGTCGCGGATCTCGATGCCCGAGCGCTGCGTGTAGTAGAGCTTCAGGGCGTCGGTACGCAGTTTCTCGTACGCGTTCCCGCCGATGTCGAACGGCCGTGACGTCTCGCCGTCCGCGGTGACGGTGAGCCCTGCCGCAACTCGCCGGTACCCGCCGAAGTCGATGGTGTGCACGTTCTGACCGGAGGAGACGTCGACACCGTACGGTTTGGTCTGGCCCTTCTTGAGGACCCGGCCGGTGGCGTCCTTGAGCTCCCACGGCACCGCGGTGGTCTTGTCGGTGACGAGCGTGGCGGCCTTCGGGCCGTCCGGGATGTAGGCGACCTGGTTGACCCGGACCCGCGGGCCGGTGTCCGGCACGTAGACCTCGGGCGGGACGCCGCCGACCAGGGAGACGTTGTCCACGCAGAACCGCCACGGGTCGGGGCTGCCGCCGACCTGGAAGGCGACCTGGCCCTGCGCGGTGGAGGCACCGACTGTGAACGTGTACTCGTAGTGCTGCGTGGCGCCGAGGACGGGCGACTGCTCGAAGTAGGTGTCGTACGGCGCGACGGACAGGCCGGTGATCGCGCGGACCACGTGGCCCGCGTCTCCGCTCGCGTCGAAGCTGAACCGGTAGGTCTCGCCGGCGACCAGGTCGATGTCGTTCTGCCCGACAGCGGCGTCCCAGCGGTTGGTGGTCCCGCCGGGCACGTCGACGCAGGCCGCGCCGCTGGAGATGTCGATGGTCATGCCGGCGTTGGTCCAGAACGGGTCGGCGGTGCCGTCGAAGCCACCGTTGACGACCTGTTCGACCTCGTCGGCCTGTGCCGGCGCGGCTGCGCCGAGCGTCAGTAGTACGGCAGATATGCCGATGATCCGGGAGCGCTCCCATAGAGACATGGAGACATGTTTATTGCAGGCGTGTTGCCCAGTCAACGCCCCTGGTCGCGGATCCACGCGTCGATCAGGCCGCCGAAGTGGGCGAGGAACTTCTCGTGCTCGTGCACGGGGTACATCGCGCGGACCGTCTCGCGCGTCAGCGAGCGGAACTCCTCGGAGGTCACCCAGTCGTAGACGATCTCGTCGACGGTGCTCAGGTGCTGGTCACAGAACTCCCGGTAGCGGTCGACCTCGAAGTAGGCGTCGGCGAGGCGGCGGTAACCGGCGAGTTTGTCGGCGTACGAGAGGCCGGGGTCGTCGGCGATCGTGAAGTAGTCGGCCGTGTCGGTATCCAGACGCGGCTTGCGCCCGGTGACCACGCAGAACACGGTCCAGCGCAGCAGGGCGGTCATCGCCCAGGGGAAGTAGTAGTGCAGCGAGGTGAGCGCGACGTCCGGGCAGGCGTTGGCGTAGTCGATCGGGTGCACGTCGGTGCCGCGTACCAGCGACTCGCAGGAGTTGAACTCCCACCGGAAGAACGCGTTGACCAGCCGGGACACGGTCACCACCTCGTCTCCGGCGGACTCGGAGAGGAAGTTGTGGTCGACCTCGTACCGCGCGTGCATCGGCTGGTCCGGGCGGAACTTCATCACCATGGTCTCCGGGCCGATGCTCAGGCTGCGCGCGAACACGTCGTATCCCTCCACCGACGCCTGCAGGTGCATCAGCCGCTCACCCGACGCGTCGTACGCCGAGTGCAGCTCGTGCTCGTTGCGGATCCGCGAGACACCCACCCACGCTCCGCCGTCGTACGGCTTCATGTACAGCGGATACCCCACCCCCGCCGCGGTCGCCTCCAGGTCGAACGGCCGGTTGTACCGCGCGGCCGTGTACGCCCACCGCGAGTT
The DNA here is from genome assembly GCF_040681145.1 of Actinoplanes sp. NPDC051861. Taxonomy (NCBI): domain Bacteria; kingdom Bacillati; phylum Actinomycetota; class Actinomycetes; order Micromonosporales; family Micromonosporaceae; genus Actinoplanes; species Actinoplanes sp. NPDC051861. The sequence continues at coordinate 100,534 of NZ_JBFAYE010000022.1, read as the reverse complement.
GTCCAGGGGGTTCTTGTACGGCACCAGCACCGTCTCCGGCACCTTGAGCCCGAGCCGCATCATCGCGCAGTACGCCGCGTGCTTCTCCATCGACTGGAACGTGAACGGGCTGTTCAGCAGGTAGACGTCGTCCATCAGCGCGATCTTCTTGAGCCACTCGCGAGGGTGGTAGTACCAGTGCGCCAGCCGGTCGATGACCAGGTCGTGGCGGGGCTTGTCGCGCAGGTTGAACGGCTCGATGGTGACGCGTACCGACCGCGCCCGGTGGCTGCGCCCGTCCGGACCGGAGACGGTGCCGAGCCGCCGCAGCAGCGACTCGTAGGCACGCGGCCAGTCGTCCTCGGTGCCCAGCAACAGTCCGATGGTGTGCTCGACGTCGGCCACGGCCGCCTCCCCTTCACTACGTCGTCGTCAGTCCGGCCACACCCGTCGCAGGAGTCCGGTCAGATGCGGGTCGAAGGTGTCCCGCCAGCCCACCCAGGTGTGCGCGTCCGGGTTCTCGGCGAAGGTCACCGCATACCCCTGGTCGTCCAGGGCATCCGCCATGTCGCGGTTGTTGGCCAGGTTCTCCTCACCCGCGCCGCAGGTCAGCGCGACCGGGACGGCCGGGCCGCGGCGGGCCTTGAGCGTGCGGGAGGTGAACCGGATGATTCGCGCCCAGTGCTCGAACCCGGACTCCTGGCTGTCGTGTCGCGGCTGGAAGTAGCTGCCGGACTGCAGGAACAGGCCGGCGAACCCGGCCGGGTGGCGGCGCTGCGCGTGCAGCATGGCGAGCGCGCCCAGGCTGGCACCGGCGCCGACGACACGGTCGGCGCCGAGTTCGGCGCGCAGATGCGGCACGATCTCCCCGGCCAGGGCGAGCGAGTAGGCCGGGTCCGCCGAATACCACTCCAGGCGGTCACCCGCCGGCAGAAGAACCAGATGGTACGGGGGGACGCGCCCGGCCTCGACCATGGCGGCGGTGTAGTGGCCCAGCCCGCCGAACCGGTCGTAGTCGGGGCCGTCGTGCGCGACCAGCACCCGGCCGGTCTCGGTGCCGGGCGACCAGACGCGGATGTCGAGCGTCGTGCCCAGCCTGCGCACCGGCAGATCCCCGGACTGCCACTTGCCGCCGTCGGCGGGCAGCCCGAACCAGTCCGGCGGCCGGTAGTCCGGGTGCTCCAGGACCGACGATTCGCCGAAGCCGCCGGGGGCCCGGTGCGGGTTGGCGGGGTCGCAGACGGTCTCCCGGGTGCCGTCGCGGTGGGTCAGCTCGAACCGGTACTCGACGCGCTGCACGGGTGGCCGCTCGCGGCGGAGCTCCCAGATGCGGTCGTGGAGGCTGAGGTCGTCCTTGAAGGTGGAGGCCAGGACACGGACTCCGGTGAGGTCGCGAGCGCGGTCCGCGTACCGGAAAAGAAGCGCGCCGTTCTCCCAGCGCGCCCCCTCCGCAGCCTCCATGGACGAACCCTAACCCGGCATTGATCCGCCCGCCGTGTCTGATGCGAGGATCAACGTATGACCCTGCCGGTGGACAGTCATGTGCACAGCGAGTGGTCCTGGGACGCGCCGCTGGGCTCGATGGAGCGGACCTGCGCACGGGCGGTCGAGATCGGCCTGCCGGCGGTCGCGTTCACCGAGCACCTCGACCACTCGTCGTGGCGGATCGCGACCGAGGGGCCGTACGCCGACGAGCGGATCAGCGCGCTGGCCGGCCCGGAGAAGATCTTCACGCCGCCTCCGTTCGACGTGCGGGGGTATCTGGAGTCGATCGAGCGGTGCCGCGACCGGTTCCCGGAGCTGCGGATCCTCAGCGGGCTGGAGATGGGACAGCCGCACTGGAACGCGGAGACCTTCGCCGCGATCCTGGCGGCGGGGCCGTTCGACCGGGTGCTGGGCTCGCTGCACTGCCTGCGCGACGGTGGTGTGCTGGCCGAGCCGTGGGAGATCTTTCCGTACCGGGACCCGGCCTCGGTGCTGCGCGAGTACCTCGCCGAGGTGGTGCGGCTGGTCTCGGCGACCGACAACTTCGCGGTGCTGGCGCACATCGACTACGCGGTGCGGTTCTGGCCCGGCGGGGACTTCGACCCGGCGGCGTTCGAGGACGAGTTCCGCGAAGCCCTGCGAGCCACCGCCCGCTCCGGCCGTGCCCTGGAGATCAACACGCGGCTGCCGCTGCACGCGACGATCCTGGGCTGGTGGCGGGACGCGGGCGGGGACGCGGTGACGTTCGGCAGCGACGCGCACCTGCCGGAGGCGGTCGGGCACGGCTTCCGCGACGCGGTCGCGATGGCGGAGGCGTACGGTTTCCGCCCCGGCCGCCACCCGCACGACATCTGGGGCAGGGCTTAGGGTCGATCGCGTGCGCATCAGGATCGAGGGTCACGACCTGCCGGGGCGGCCCGGCGCCCCGCAGGGCGAGCAGTTGCGGCTGGGCGGGGTGCACGTGGGCGTCCAGCGCAAGAGCGAGGTCGTCGGCCGGGTGCCGGTGCACGAGGACCGCGCCGTCTGGGACCTCGACGTCGACACCCGCGAGGTGGACGGCTTCCTCGACGTCGGCGGCCCGTGGGTGCACGGCCGGCCGGGTGCCCGGTTCCTCTACCTGAGCTGGGGCGCTGTCGACGGTGACGCGTTCGCGATGTTCCGCCGCGCCAAGCTGATGTTCGGCGACGTCCCCGGCGACCTGCTGCGCCGGGCGGCCGCCGGCGAGGGCGTCCTGGTCGCCCGCCTCGGCCTCACCGACGCCGATGGCGGCCCGCGCTGCGCGCGGGTCCGCCCACCCGATTTGATCTGGACGCTCGAGGCCTGACGAGAAAGTGTCGGGGGGTCGGCCTAGAGTCGGCGGCGTGCTGAAAGAACCTCTGTCGCCTCCGGCCGCCGTCGCCGCGGTCGAGACGGCCGGGGTCCGGGTGCTCCACGGCTTCCTCGGCGCCGGCGGCGCGATCTGCCTGTGGGCCGAGACCGACGAGGCGGCCCTGTCACGCCGGCGGACGGCCCGGGAACATCCTTTCGCCGTGCCGGCCGGCGCTCTGCCGGTGGGGGAGGCGCGCTCGCCGGCCTCCCTGGTGCTCCCGTCGACCAGCGCGGGCCCGCTGTCGTCGCCGCAGCTCGGGCTTCCGCCGCGCCGCGGGACGGTCCGGCCGCGGACGTGGCTGGTTCCCGCTGTGACCGTGCCGTTTCTCGACGCCGACGTGGTCGCCGAGTTCGACGGGCGGGTCGCGCCGTCGGTGACCTGGTTGGTCGAGCTCTGCGCGTTCGCCGCGAGCCTGGTCCGGCGCGGGCGGGTGCTGCCGGGAGTGCGGGTGACCGGCCCGCGGCCGTCGGCCTGGTGGCGGCCGGTGCTGGTCGGCTCCGACGCGGTCCGGCACGCCGCCCTGCGCGACCGGATGCCACCGGCCTGCCGCGCAGAGCAGCCGTCCGGCTCGGCCGTCGCGGTGGCGGGGGAGCGGGCCGGTGATCTGATGGCCGAGGCGCTCGACCGGCTCGTCGACGGGCTGGTTCGGGTCCGGCTGGCGGAGAGCGACGTGACACTGGGCGATTACGGGTGGCTGGCCGCGCTCACCGGTGAGCCCGAGTTCGATGCCACCCCCGCTCTCACCGACGAGCTGATCGGGCGGCTCGACGCGTGGTTCGCGCAGGCGGCGCGCGGTGCCGAGGTGCGGGTCTGCTTCCGGCTGAGCGACCCGCGCGAGCACGAGCCGGTGATGCCCGACGACGTGCCGCTGCCCGAGGACGCCTGGCGCCTGCAGTTCCTGCTGCAGGCCGCCGACGAGCCGAGTGTGCTGGTCAGCGCGGCCGACGTGTGGCGCGATCAGTATGCACCGCTGAGCCGCTGGACCTCGCACCCGCAGGAGCGGCTGCTCGCCGGGCTCGGCCGTGCGGCGCGGCTCTATCCGGAGCTGGGCGAGGCGCTGCGCCAGGCCCGGCCGGCCGAGATGCTGCTCGACACCGAGGGCGCACACCGTTTCCTGAGTCACGCCGCGCTGCTCGACGAGGCGGGTTACGGCGTGTTGCTGCCGGCCTGGTGGCGGCGGCGGCCGAGCCTCGGGCTGTCGCTGGAGGTGCGCGGGCGTGACCCGGTCTCGACGATTCTGCGCGACCACGCGGTCGGGTTGCGGGAGATGGTCGACTACCGGTGGGGGCTGGCGCTCGGCGGGCGCACGCTCACCGAGGACGAGCTGTCCGACCTGACCCGGGCCAAGGTGCCGCTGGTCAGGTTGCGCGGCCGGTGGGTGTTCCTGGACCGGCAGCGGCTCGCCGCCGGGCTGGACTTCCTGAGTCGCGGCGGCGGCCGGATGACCGCGGGTGACGCGCTGAAGACGATGCGGCTGCTTCCGCCCGAGGAGCTGCCGCTGCCGGTGACCGACGCGCGGGGCGAGGGATGGCTGGCGGACCTGCTCACCGGGCAGCTCGACCAGCGGCTCGAGCTGCTGGAGGCGCCGCCGGGCCTTTTCGGGGAGCTCCGGCCGTACCAAAAAAGGGGTTTCTCCTGGCTGGCCTTCCTCGACCAGCTCGGGCTGGGCGCCTGCCTGGCCGACGACATGGGTCTTGGCAAGACGGTGCAGTTGCTGGCGCTGCTGCTGCACCACCGTGCCGGCCCCGCCCTGCTGATCTGCCCGCTCTCGGTGCTGGGCAACTGGCAGCGCGAGGTGCGGCGCTTCGCGCCGTCGCTGACCGTGCGGGTGCTGCACGGTGCCGGCCGTGACGATCCCGCCGAGCTCGCCGACGGCGCGGACCTGGTGCTGACGACCTATGCGACGGCGGTGCACGACGCGGACGCGCTCGCCGCGATCAGCTGGGACCGGGTGGTGCTGGACGAGGCGCAGCACATCAAGAACAGCGGGAGCGGTGCGGCCAAGGCGGTGCGGCGCTTCCCGGCCCGCAACCGGATCGCGCTGACCGGCACCCCGGTGGAGAACAGGCTCTCCGAGCTCTGGTCCATCCTGGACTTCCTCAATCCGGGCGTGCTGGCCTCCGCGCACACGTTCCGGGCCCGGTTCGCCGTGCCGATCGAGCGCTACGGCGAGGAGGACGCGGCGTTCCGGCTGCGCCAGGCGACCCGGCCGTTCCTGCTGCGGCGCACCAAGCAGGACCCGGTGATCGCCGGCGAGCTGCCGTCCAAGCGGCACGTGCGGCACCTGTGCGGGATGACGACCGAGCAGGTGAGCCTCTACCGTGCGGTGCTCGACGACCTCAAGCAGCGCCTCGACGAGCCGGGTGACAAGGCGCGCAAGGGCCTGGTGCTGGCCGCGATGACCAAGCTGAAACAGGTCTGCGTGCACCCGGCGCTGCTGCTCAAGGACGGTTCGCCGCTGCCCGGCCGCTCCGGCAAGATCGACCGGCTGGAGGAGATCCTCGACCACGCGCTCGGCGCTGGCGAGAGCGTGTTGTGCTTCACCCAGTTCGCGCGGTTCGGCGCGATGCTGCAGCCGCACCTGGCGGCCCGCTTCGGTGTGCCCGTGCGGTTCCTGCACGGCGGCACGCCGCGCGGCGCCCGCGACACGATGATCGCCGAGTTCCAGCAGGCCGGGGAGCCCGGGATCTTCGTGCTGTCGCTGAAAGCGGGCGGCACCGGGGTCAACCTGACCGCCGCCAACCACGTCGTGCACGTGGACCGCTGGTGGAACCCGGCCGCCGAGACACAGGCGTCCGACCGGGCGTTCCGGATCGGGCAGCGCCGCGACGTGCACGTGCACAACCTGGTCTGCCTCGGCACCCTGGAGGAGCGCATCGACCAGCTGGTCGCGGACAAGGGCGTGCTCGCCGAGCGGGTGGTCGGCACCGGCGAGAGCTGGCTGAGCGCACTGTCCACCCAGGAGCTGCGCGACCTGATCGCCCTGGCACCGGAGGCGATCGTTGACTGAGCAGACCCACTTCCCCCTCGCCTTCCTCGGCATGTTCGAGTCCCTGCGGATGGGGCCGACCTTCGCCCGCGGCCGCCGTGACGAGCGGGCCGGTCACGTGCGCAGCCTCACCGTCTCCGGCAGCCTGGCCGTCGCGCTGGTCCGCGGCCCCGACGAGCCGGCCGCCTTCCGGTCCCGGGTCGCGGTGCGCGCGTTCGGCGCCTCGGACTGGTCACGTGTCGAGAAAGCCCTGGTCAGCGAGGCGCGTTACGTTGCCGCGCTGCTAGACGGCCGGATGCCGGACGGCATCGAGGCGGTCTTCGCCGACGCCGGGCTGGCGGTGCTGCCGCTCTCGCTCGACGAGGTCGCGATGGACTGCACCTGCGAGCGCTGGCCGATGCCGTGCGTGCACCTCGCCGCGACCTGCTACGCGCTTGCCCGGACGTTCGAGACCGACCCGTTCGAGGTCTTCACCTGGCGCGGCCGGTCCCGCGACGAGCTGCTCATGCGGTTGCGCCGGCTGCGCGAGTCGGTCGCGGTGGACACGGCGACCGGTCCACCGGCTCCACCGCCTCCGCCACCGGTCGCACTCGTGGACCCGGCCGATCCAGGGTCATTCTGGGGGACGCCGCCGCCGGCTTTCGAAAAACCTTCGGGGGTACGCGCGGACGCGCTCCTGGATCAGCTGGACCCTCCCGCGCTCAGCCACCACGGCCGGCCGATCAACGAGGTGCTGCGCCCGGCGTACCGTGCGTTGCCCGACGACCTTGCGGACCCGAGCTAGGGTGGTGCTGTGATCTGGGTGGAGGCGTTGTGGCGCTTGGTCGGCGTGCTGCTGACCGAGTCCGGCCCGACCGGTCTCCTGCTCGGCGCCGGTGCGGTCGCCGGTGTGCTGCTGGTGACCGTCCTGACCGCGAGCGTGCTGCTCGGCGGGCGTGCGGCCGTGTTCACCCCCGGCGTGAGCCGCCGGATCCTGCGTGAGCGGGCGCGGCGCACCGGGATTCCGCGCTATCGCGACCCTGACGCCGACGGGCGGACCAGGCCCCGAGGACCCACGGCGGCCCTCGCGGCCGCCTGAGCGCTTCCTCACCGCAACCCCGCCCTCGATTCGCGTGATCCGCCCCTGTCCGGCGTGATCCGCGTTGTTCCGCGGGGACGCGACTGCCCTGCTCGCCGGCCGCTGAAGGCTTTCCTCGTCCCGTCTCGCCTTCAGGGGTTCCCATGTCTGTCCACAAGGACGTCCGCTGATGGACGTCGTCTACACCGTCATCTCCGCCATCCTGCTGTTCTGGCACGCCGTCTGGCACAGCGTGCTCGGCACCGCCGGCGCGCTCGGCACCTCGTGGTCCTGGGTGCTCGGCATCGTCTTCCTCGTCCTGACCGTTCGCATGGCACTGTTCCCGCTGGTCACCCGCCAGATCAAGTCGCAGCGCGCGATTCAGCGGCTGCAACCGCGGATGAAGGAGCTGCGGGAGAAGCACCGCGGTGACCCGGAGACCATGCAGGCCGAACTGGTCAAGCTCTACCAGACCGAGAAGGTCAGCCCGTTCGCCGCCTTCCTGCCGATGCTGGTGCAGATGCCGATCCTCATCGGCCTGCTGCACGTGCTGCGCCACCTGCGGCCCGAGATCACCAGCGAGTCGTCGCGCACCCTGTACGGCTGGACGCTCACCCAGTTCGACAGCGCGGTGCACGCCGAACTGTTCGGGGCACCGATCGTCGCCGGATTCAACTCCACGGCGGACCTCACGGTCAAACTGGTCGCGGGGGTGCTGATCGTGGTGATGGCGGCGACCACCTACCTCACCAACCGGCAGATGATCCGCAGGACCGGCCCGGCGCAGGACCAGCAGGGCCGTCTCGTACAGCGCCTCATGCTGTACGGGTTCCCGCTCTCGCTGCTGATCTCCGGTGTGTTCTTCCCGATCGGCGTGGTCCTGTACTGGCTGGTACAGAACGTTTTCGCGATCGGGCAGCAGGCCTGGATCCTGCGGAAATACCCGCCGCCGGTGGTGTCCTCGGAGCCGCCTCCGGCGCCGGTCCGGCGAACGGTCGCGGCACCGAAGGTCGGTGCGAAACCGGATCGGCGGCGGCAACGGTCCGTCCGATCAGGGCGGTGAGACGCGAGCCCGCTGGCCCTGCTGGGCCAGCGGGCTCGTACCGCTAACGGGGTGGGCTTAATGGACACCGGGTGGATCGTCCAAACGGTTACCTTTGCCGGATTTGCCGGAGAACGGGTTGCGGGCCGTGATGGGCTAACTCCGTCATGGCAGTTATGTCCTGAAAAGGTGTGACATGAACAAAGCAATGCGTTTCCTGGCCCTCGCCGGTGCGAGTGTGGCCGCCGGTGCGATGCTCGGCACGGGCGCGGCCCAGGCTGCCCCGTCGGTGAGCTCGCCGGCCGGGTCCGCCTCCGGCAACAGCGTGCAGACCTGGGACTACGACGACGACTACGTGATCGGCCCGTTCCGCGGTCCCGGCCAGTGCAAGAAGTTCGGCATCATCGGCAAGAAGCTCGGCGCCTTCGACCGCTTCCACTGCTTCTGGGGCTGGAAGCCGGGTCACGGCAAGGGCTGGTACCTCGAGGTCAAGCAGGACTACTGGCAGTGGGACGACTTCAGCGGTGTCTTTGACAACAGCTGGCCGTACAAGGTCAAGGTGATCAGCGGGCCGTACGGGCACTACAAGAACAAGCACTACAAGTCCAAGGACTACGGCGACTACCACGACTACAGCGACTACAAGTCCAAGGACTACGGCGACTACCACGACTACAGCGACTACAAGTCCAAGGACTACGGGGACTACAAGAACTACGGCGACTACGTGAGCTCGACGGTCAAGACCTACGAGGACAAGGTCAAGGACTACTCGAGCGCGCTGGTCAAGGAGTACGAGGACTGACGTCCCGCCTCGCCCCGCGACATGTGGGCCGCGCCATCACGGCGCGGCCCGCTGTCGTGTCAGGTCACCACGCGACCGGTGCGTAGTCCTTCAGGAAGCAGCCGTACACGTCCTCGCCCAGCTCGCCACGGACGATCGGGTCGTACACCCGGGCCGCGCCGTCGACCAGGTCGAGCGGGGCGTGGAAACCCTCCTCGTGCAGCCGCATCTTCGTCGGGTGCGGCCGCTCGTCGGTGATCCATCCGGTGTCGACGCTGGTCATCAGGATGCCGTCGGCGAACATGTCCACGGCGCTGGTGCGGGTCAGCATGTTCAGCGAGGCCTTCGCCATGTTGGTGTGCGGGTGGCCCGCACCCTTGTAGCCGCGGGCGAAGATGCCCTCCATCGCGGACACGTTCACCACGTAGCGGCGGGGGAACGACGAGGCGAGCATCGCCGTGCGCAACCGGCTGACCAGGATGAACGGTGCTGTCACGTTGCAGAGCTGGACTTCGAGCAGCTCGAGCGGGTCCACCTCGTGCACCCGGTCGCTCCAGCTGTTGGTCGAGGTCGTGTCCGGCACCAGACCACCCGCGTCGATCGCGGTCGACCGGGCGGTCAGCGCCAGAGCGGTCACCTCGTGCGCGGACAGGTTGCCGGCCGCGGTCAGCACCGCCGCCGGAGACGCCGCGCCGAGAGTCGCGGAACCACCGAAGTACTCCAGCTCGGGAAGCTTGCCGTCGGGCAGCGGAGCGGATTCCGCGGCGACGAGCTCCGCATAGGCGCCGGCGGTTCGGCGTACCGTTTGGGCTGCGTTGTTGATCAGAATGTCCACCGGCCCGCGTGCCGCCACCGACTCGGCCAGACCCACCACCTGCGCCGGGTCCCGCAGATCGATCCCCACCACCCGCAGCCGGTGCAACCAGTCCGCACTGTCCGGCATCGCCGCGAAGCGGCGGACCGCGTCATGCGGGAACCGCGTCGTGATCGTCAGATCCGCACCGTCGCGCAACAGCCGCAACGCGATGTACATCCCGATCTTCGCGCGCCCACCGGTCAGCAGCGCGCGGCGACCGGTCAGATCGGTGCGAGCATCCCGCCGGGAGTGATTCAGCTCGGCACACGCCGGGCAGAGCTGGTGATAGAACGCGTCGACCACGGTGTAACGCTGCTTGCACACGTAACAGCCGCGCGCCTGCTTCAGCACGCCGGCTGACGCGCCGCGCACCGAACTCCGCAGCGGAATCCCTGCCGTCTCGTCGTCGATCCGCCCGGGCGCCCCGGTCGCCGTCGCCTCGGTCACCGCCCGGTCATTGGCCAGCACCGCCTCCCGGCGATCCCGGCGGCGCTGCACTTTCGCCGTCTTGAACAGGCCACCCACCGCCCGCCGCACCCGAACGGCGTCCGGATGCTCGACGGGCAGAGCCTCGACCTCGGCCAGCACGGCGAGACAGGCCTCAAGGCGCTCCGGATCCACGCCTACGGCCTCGCTCATTCCAGATCCCCCTCTGTTTCCACCGCTGGCACTGTACTTACCTCGCCGTACTATCGGCCGCGGCTGCCCGTCGGCAAGGGGCATGGGTCACCCTTGGGACGGGGCGGTGAAACCGGGGTGCCGCTTGGCTGGTCCGGTTTGTGGACAGCTTGGCCGGGTGCCCTTGGCGTTGCGGTTGGCCGGCGCTGCTATTTGTCTGGTCTGTGGGCTTTTGGGCCGGCGCCGGGTTTGTCCTGCGCCGGGCTTTGTCCTGATCCGGGCTTTGTCCTGCTCCGGGCTTTCCTGATCCGGGCTTTGTCCTGCGCCGGCGTGGGGCTTACGGCTGCGGGGCGGGGTCGGGGTCTGGTTCGCCGGCCGGCCGGCGGTTGGGCTTGTTCGCGGGCCCTGGGTGGTCGGCCAGCGACGCGGGGCGCCGGCTGGGCCGATCGTAGGGGTGCACGTGCGGATTCTCGGCCGTCCCACTGTTCCATGACTGGGAGCGGCCGTTGCCGGTGCGCCGGGTCCGTCCCTGGTCGGGGTCGTCGGCGAGGGTGGCCGGGCGGTTCGCCTGGTGTTCGGGGGTAGCTCCGCTCAGCCAGTCGTCCAGCGTCTTCGGGCGCCGGATCCCGGGGGCGGGAGCGGCGGAGACGGGGGCGTCCTCCAAGCTTTGCGGGCGCTGGGGGGTGGCGGGTCCGCCGCTGAGCCACTCGTCGAGGGTTTGCGGGCGACGGATATAAGGGGATGCGCCCGAACTGACGGGTGCGACACCGCGGGCCCGGCCACGTTCGGGGGCAGGCTCGTCGTCCGGCTCGGCGGGGGTGGTTTCGGAGGTTGGGCTGGTTGCGGGCTCACTGTCGTCGGAGACCGCTTCGTCGTCCGTCGCCGCGCTTGCCGTCACCTCGCTAGCGGTCACCTCGGTGATCGCTTCGATGGCGTGTGGTGCCGGCTCGGCTGCTTCCGGCTCCGCTGCCTCCGGCTTCGCCGCTTCTGGCTCCGCCGCTTTCAGCGCCGCCGGTGCCTGCTCGGGTGCTTCGGAGTCGGCTGCCACGGGCTCCGTTGCTTCCGGCTCGGCTGCGACTGGCTCGGTCGCGACGGGCTCGGCTGCGACCGGTTCGGCCGACACCGGTTCGACCGCGACCGGTTCGGCTGCTACGGGCTCGGCCGCGACCGGTTCGGCCGACACTGGCTTGGCTGCCAATGTGTCGGCTGTTTCCGGTTCGGCTGCAACCGGCTCGGCTGTTTCGGGTTCGGCTGGGAGTGACTCGAGGTCTGCGGGCGGTTCCGGCTTCTCGTCGAGGGGGTCGAGGTGCGCTGGTCGCTTGGACTCGGGGCCGGAGGTAGTCAGCCAGTCGTCGAGGGTTCGGGGGCGGTTCGGGGCTTGGGCGGGGGAGACCGGGGTGGTGGAAGCGGTGCCCAGCCAATCGCCGAGGGTCTCCGGGCGGTAGCCGGGGGCGCGTTCGGGGATCGGGTAGGGGAGTACCGCCTCGGGCATCGGCGTCGCCTGCTGCCACGGGGCCTGCGGAGTGGTGAACCAGGACTCTTCGGGGATGCCGACAGCTTCGTCGGCCGAGCCGACCTCGGGGTCCGGGTCGGTCTCAGCGTTCGGGTCGGCTTCGGTGAAGTCTGAGAATGCCGGCTCCGGGGAGAGCTGCTCCGCGGATGCCGCCTCAGAGGTGAACTCAGGCTCGACCTCGATCTCCGGCTCGACCTCGATCTCCGGCTCGACCTCGAACTCGGGCTGGGCCTCGGGCTGGGATTCGAACGCGGGCTGGGATTCGAACGCGGGCTGGGATTCGAACGCGGGCCGGGATTCGAACGCGGGCTGGGACTCGAGCTCGTTCTGGGATTCGAGGTCGAGCTCGGGGTGGGATTCGGGCTCAGGCTCGGTGGTGGTGGGGTGGTCGGTTTCGGTCTGGGTGGGTGGGGCTTCTGCGGTGGGCGCCAGGTCAGATTCGGACACGGCGGGGGTGGGTTCTGTTGCGTCCGTGACGGGGGTGGGTTCCGGGGCGTCCGCCGACTGCGTGGAGTCTGGGGTGTCGGTGGGGTCGGGGTCGGTTGTGGCTGCCATCTGGGCCTCTACCTCGGCGAGGATCGGGGCGGGTTCGGCGGCTGCGGCGATTTGGAGTTCTACCTCGGCGAGGATCGGTTGGACTTCCTCGCTTGGCTCGGTGAGCTCGGGGGAGATCGGCTCGTTGAGCGACGCCGGGAGGGCTTCGAGGGCGTCGGCCTGAGGGGTGGACTCGGTGAGGGATTCGGCTTCGGGGAACGGGGAGGCCGAGACCTCGGAGTCCGGCACCGCCGAAACGGGCTCGTCGAGGGACTCGAAGGCGTCGCGGGACTCGAGGGCGTCGCGGAAATCAAGGGACTGAACGGAGTCCGACGAGTCGAGGGAGTCGAGCACGCTGCGAGCCTCGGAGGTGCCGGAGTTGACCGTGTCGGACGTGTTGACCGTGTCGGACGTGTTGACCGTGTCGGACGTGTTGACCGTGTCGGACGTGTTGACTGTGCCGGACGTATTGACTGTGCCGGACGTGTTGACTGTGCCGGACGTGTTGACCGTGCCGGACGTGTTGACCGTGTCGGACGTGTTGAGTGTGTTGACCGTGCCGGACGTGTTGACCGTGTTGACCGTGTTGACCGTGTTGAGTGTGTCGGACGTGTTGGACGTGTTGGACGTGTCCGGGGAAAGCAGTGCGTCCGGAGAAATGAGTGCGTCCGGCGAATCAGGTGAGTCCGCCGGGACCTGTGTCGAGTTCGGATCCGGTGCGGGGAGGGGTGCTTCTTCCGTACCCTTGCGCATTAATGGCAGCCTTGCCGTCACCTCGCCTGGAGCTAGCCCACCCAGCCCGGCCGACGCCTGCTCCTTCTCGGCCAGGTAGTCGAGCACCGCGTTGTAATCCAGCACGACGGTCTCGGACACCGACCCCGACGGAAGGGCCGCCGCCGGCGTCCCGGCCGGGAGAGCCCACGTCCCCGTGATCACGGCGGTCGAGTCGATCGAGTGGCGGCCGCCCGCCTCCTCCTCGCCCGCGTGTTCGGAGAGGCCGGCCCGTTCCTGGAGGCGCCGCAGCGGGCCCGGTGCCCACCATGCGGCGTCGCCGAGGAGGGCCAGGACGGCGGGTACCAGGAGCATCCGGACCACCGTGGCGTCCAGCACCAGAGCGATGATCATGCCGACGCCGACGAAGCGCATCGTGGTGACCGAGGAGAGGGCGAAGGCGCCGGTCACGACGATGAGGAGGAGGGCGGCGGCGCTGATGACGCGGCCGGTGCGGGTGAGGCCGATCGTGACGGCCTGGACGGTGGAGGCGCCCTTCGTGCGGGCCTCGACCATGCGGGACAGCAGGAAGACCTCGTAGTCGGTGGAGAGGCCGAAGACCACGGCGGCCATGAGGACGACGATGCCGGCTTCCAGCGGTGCGGGCGTCACGTTGAGCAGGCCGGCGCCGTGGCCGTCCTGGAAGATCCAGACCAGGATGCCGAAGGTCGCGCAGAGGCTCAGGGCGCTCATCAGTACGGCCTTGATCGGCAGCAGGACGGAGCCGAACGCCAGGAACATCAGGATGAGCGTGGCGCCGGCCAGCATCGCGATCATCAGAGGGAGTTTCGCGGCGGTGGCCTCGAGGCTGTCCACGTTGCGTGCGGTGGCGCCGCCGACGAGGACTTCGGCGTTCTTGGGTACGGGAAGAGCACGCAACGACTCGACGACATCGCGGGCCTCGGCGCTGAACTCGTCGCCGGTCCGCAGCGCGGCGTTGAGGACGACCACGTCCTTGCTGGTGCCGGACGCCGCCACCTGGGTGACGCCGTCGATCTTGCCGGCGGCCTCGGTGAACGCCTTCACGTCCGGCCGTTTGCCGTTGGTGCCGCGGACGACGACCTGCACACCGTCCGTGCTGAACTGCGGATAATCCGCCTTCAGGGTCTCGATCGCCACGCGGGACGGGTCACCGGCGGGCAGGACGCGCTCGTCGTTCTCGCCGAAGCGGGCGTCCGTGATCGGGAACGCGAGGAGGACGAGGACCGCCAGGATCGGGACGGCCACGACGACCGGACGACGAAGAACAAATCCCGCAAGCCGCTCCCAACCCGATTTTTCGGAAATATCGGAACTGCGGCGGCGGGAGGGCAGCCGGATCGGGATCTTGTCGACCTTCGGGCCCAGGATCGCCAGGATCGCGGGCAGCAGCGTCAACGAGAGCAGCATCGCCAGGAAGACAGCCGCGAGACCACCGTAAGCCAGCGACTTCAGGAACCCCTGCGGGAACAGCAGCAACCCGGCGAGCGCGGTCATCAGGAGCGTGGCCGAGAAGACGACCGTACGCCCAGCCGTAGCCACCGTCCGCCGGACCGCCTCAGCCGTGGGGTGGTGCAGCTGCTCCTCCCGGAACCGCCCCACCATGAACAGGCCGTAGTCGATCGCCATGCCCAGACCGAGCAGGCTCGCCACGTTGACCGCGAACGAGTTGACCTCGTGCGACAGCGCGACCGCGTTCAGGACGCCGAGCGCACCGAGCACCGCGCAGCCACCGACCAGCACCGGGAGCGACGCCGCCACCAGCGAGCCGAAGATGAGCAGGAGCAGTATCAGCACGATCGGCAGCGAGATCAGCTCGGCGAACGCCAGATCGTCGGTGGAGCGGGCGGACGAGGCGTGTCCCAGGGGAACGCCACCGGCCAGCTGCACGTGGGCGCCGGGGACCGTGAAGGAGTCGGCGATCTCCCCGTACGCTTCCATCTTCTCGGCGTCGTCGCCGCCGGCCAGGGTGATCACCGCGACCGCGCTCGACTTGTCCTCGGCTGCCAGGCGTGCGGCTTTTTTGTCCCAGTACGAGCTGTGCGCGGTGACCGCCGACTCGGGCAGCGCGTCGAGCCGCTCCCGGATCCGCTTGGTCAGCGCGGCGTCGTCGATGGTCCCCTGGTCGGGTGTGTAGATCGCGATGACGTCACCGCTCTGGCCCCCCAGGGCCGTCGCGACCACATCAGCCGCCCGCGCGCTCTCACTGTTCGGGTCGTTGTACCCGCCCTCCGAGAGCCGATCGAACACGCCGAAGCCCCACACCCCGGCGCTGATCACCGCGACGAGCGCGACGGTCAGCACCGACCATCGGAGCCGTGCGACCCGCGATCCCCAGCCCGAAAACACAGACGCCCCTTCCTAGGGTTTTACGCAGTTCAGCTCAGCGTGGCGGCGTACAGGACGACCCCGCCGCAAGCCCCGCCGTACGACTCCTCGGTGATCCACTTGACCGAGATCTTGCCAGTACCGGTGGCGCGGTAGTTCACGGTGTAGGAAGCCGTCGTGATTCCGCTGCCACGCTCGGTGATGCGGTCGGTCACGACGTCCCCGCCGGTGGACAGGCGCAACTGAAGCAGGCCCTGACCGGCTCCGACACCGACGAACAGCTTGAGCGTGCTGCCGACCGTCCCGGCCGGTGCGTTCAGCGTGAAGCCGTCACCCTCGCCGCACAGCCGGATGCCGCTGGTCACGCCCTTGGCGTCGGCCAGTGGGCTGCCGCCGCTCCAGCGGTAGCGTTCGGGGCTGGAGTCGTCTCGCGTACGCGGGTCGTCCGGCGTGCCCTCGAGGATCGCGAAACCGCCGTCGGTTTTGCGTTCGAGTGCGTATTTTCCCTGCTCACCCCAGTGCACCCAGTCAGAACTACCCTCCGCCGGCAGATCTACCACCTCGGGGACCGATCCGCGTTCGAACGTGATCGAGTTGACCGGGCGGACGGTCGGCGACGGGCTCGCACTCGGCAGCGGGATCGGCACCTGCGCGGCCGTCGGTGCCACGGGCAGGTTGGCCACCGAGGGGTCCGGCTCGCTGGTGCGGGCGCGGACGACCAGGCCGAACGAGATCACCGCGAGCACACCCAGCAGGATCACCGCGGCCGGCGCGAGATGCTCCTGCCAGCGGTCCCAGCCGCGTTCGAGCAGCACGGAAGGCGCGGACCGGCGCCGCGCGGGCAGTCCGGCCCTGCGGTACGGCACCAGCTCGGAACGCCGTGTGTGACCAGACCCGGGCGGCTGATCGGGCACGCGGACCCTCCAGATCGGTCTCAAGTTCTCGGGGGGCGCCCGCGGCTTTACGGCCGCAAGGCCATGAAACGATCTCATCTTGTCCGCCGACTGAGAAGAGGGGGTGGCCGGTCGGGGACTTACGGGTGATCATCCCCATCAGCGATTCGGGGGAGGTTGTTCGTAGCGCGATGCCCGATGCCGAGTACCGTGTCCGGAGTTTCCGACAGACAGCGACAGGGGTTTCCGCGATGAGTGACCAGACCGGCTCGAACAGCAAGCGCCGCGGCCAGGCCGTCGCCGGCGTGCTCACCGGCGTGCTGGTCTTCGTGGCACTCACCGTGACGTTCTTCCTGGTCCGCGCGAACGACGACACCGAGCCGGCCGCACCCTCCGCCGCCTCGGCCGCCAAGCCCGCCGCCCCCTCCACCGATGCCCCCAACGCCGCTGCACCGTCCGCCGCTCCCTCGGCCGCGTCCGGGGATCCGCTCTCCCAGGAGCCCGAGGTCAAGGCCGGCGAGGGCGCGGTCAGCAAGATCGCGATCACCGAGCTGGTGCCGGGAACGGGCCCGAAGGTCAAGAGCGGTCAGACCATCACGGTCAACTACAAGGTCATCCAGTACGCGACCGGTGATTTGATCGACTCGTCGTGGGGCAAGGAGCCGTTCTCCACCCCGATCGGCGTCGGCCGTCTGATCAAGGGCTGGGACCAGGCGATTCCGGGCCAGAAGGTGGGCAGCCGCATCCAGCTGGACATCCCGGCCGCCCTCGCTTACGGCCCCCAGCAGGGCGACCTCCGCTTCGTCGTGGACATCCTCGACGCGAAGTAGTCGTTTTCGGTCCGGCTGAGCGGTCTTCTCACGCTTTTCCAGAGGTACGCGACTCGCGCTCTGCCTCCTCCAGACCCGCGACCACCTGCACCCTCGCGGCCGCCCGGCGCCTCACGCGCCCAGGCGTCCCCTCACCCCCGTCCCCGCTCCGCCCTTTCCCGTGTCTCCGCCCCGCCGCCCTTCCGCGAGCTGGCGTCCATGCAGCTCTTCGCGCGGCGAAGGTTGAGTGTGCGTCGGCTGGGTGGTGGTCAGAGGTCGGTGACTATGACGTCGAGAGGGCGGGGGCGGCCGGGGGCGGCGGGGGAGTCCTCGACGGTGAACTTGAGGTCGCGCAGGGCTGTCACGAGGTCGTCGATCGAGGTGGGGGTGACCTGGTTCTCGGCGAGCGCGCGGACCAGGCGGCCCTTTGTCGCCTTGTTGAAGTGGGAGACCACGGAACGTCTCGCCACGCCGTCGACGACGCGCTCGTGGAGGACCCGCAGGGAGGCGGTGTCGCCCGGTGACGGCGGTGCCCACATCGCCGCGTAGGCGCCCGAGCGCAGGTCCAGCACCGGCACACCCTTGGTGGCGGCGTCGAGGGCCGGCCGGAGTGCCTTCTTCCAGTGCGCGGTCAGGCCGCCGACCGCGGGGAGGGTGACGCCGACCGAACAGCGGTAGGCCGGGATCCGGTCGCCGAGCCGGACCACGCCCCAGAGCCCGGAGAAGACGACCGCCGTCCGGTCGAGCCAGTCGCGCGCGGCGGGTTCGAGGGTGGCCGGGGAGAGCGCCTCATAGAGCACACCGGTGTACACCGAAGCGGCCGGTGCGGCGGGCGCCGTGGCCAGGGCGGCGTTGCGGGTGATCTCGTCCCGCTGGCCGGCGCTGAGGCCCAGGGTGGCGAGCGAGTCCGCGATCGAGCGCTCGCTGGTGCGGCGGCAGAGCGCGATCAGGCGGTTGAGCACCCGGGCCCGGGCGGTGGCGAGCTTGGGCAGCCAGAGAGCGGCCGGGTCGACGGGTTCACCAGCGGCAGCCGGCGTCTTCCCCTCGGAGGGCGGGAGCAGGATGAGCACGCGGCGAGACTAGCCGCCGCCCCTGAGCAACCCGCGCGCGGCACGACGGCGCGGGGCGGCACGACAGCGCGGGGCGGCACGACAGCGGGGGCGGCACGACAGCGCACGACGGCGCGGGGGCGGCGCGGGGCGGCGCGGACGCCCGAAATGTCAGGTCCCGCCGTCGGGGCGATTGGCGAGGGCGTCCCCGACTGTCGGATACACCCCTATTCGGGTGGCCAGCCCGACCGTGTCCAGGAGCCGTTCGAGGAACTCGTTCGGGGACGCCAGCCGTAACCAGCCGCCCGCGCCCCGCGCCCGGTTGTGCCCGACCACGAACGTGCTCAGGCCGATCGAGTCACAGAACTCGACCCCCGACAGGTCGACGACGACGCATGGCGAGGGGCGGGACAGCGCCTGGTCGAGACACGTGGCCAGGCCGGGCGCGCTGTCCAGGTCCAGGTTGCCGCGCACGGTGACCACGACGGCTTGCGGGAACTCGGTGAGGGAGACATGCATGAGGGGACCTCCTTGACTGGTGACCCCTTCTGCCCAGAATCCCTCGCCGTGTCACCTCTTTCCAGACAGTGGCACAGTCACCGTCGTCTTCACCGTGGCCCGGTCGAGCTCGTTGATCCGGATCGTGAAGGCGATTTCGTACGTCCCGGGCAGCGGGAACGTCACCGAACCGAGCGCGTGGTGCACCGGGTTGAGCGGGGCCAGTGGTGCCCGGACCGCCTCCAGGTCCTGGTCGAGGAACTTCGTGGAGACCTCCCACTCCTCGGCCGGCAGCGGCGCGCCCGCGGGGGTGTAGAGGAACGCGTGCACCGTGTTGTACTCGCCCACCTGCACCGGGAAGATGTTGAACTGCAGCGTGTAGATCGAGCTGTTCAGCGTCTCCGACAGCCCGTCGTTCGTGATCGCGGCCTGGTTGGCGGCGGCCGTGCGGCCCGGGTCGACCTGCACCAGCACGGCGCTGATGGCCAGGATGACCGCCGTGGCGACCACCTCGATGCCGACCGTGCGGCGCAGCCCGCGACCGTTGCGGGCGGTGTTCACGAAGCGGCGGGCGGCGGCCGCGAGCGCCAGGACCACGGCCAGGACGCCGAGCTTGGCGAGGAGCAGCCTGCCGTACCCGGTCTGCCAGAGCGCCGGCACCGAACCCAGCTGGACCACCGACTGGACCGCGCCGGCGATGGCGAGCCAGAGCACGGAGAGGGCCGCCCACCGGGACCAGACCGGGAGGACCACGCCGAGGACGCGCTGGTCGGTGCCGCGCAGCAGGAATCCGGTCAGGGTGATCAGCCCGCCGATCCAGACGGCCATGGCGGCCATGTGCAGCACTCCGACGGTGACGGTGACGGCGGGCATCGGCGCGGCGATCGCGTGGCCGGTCATCGGCCAGGTGGCCAGGCCGGCGACCGCGAGCGCGAGGACGGCGGCGACGCGGGCGCGCGAGACGCGCGGGCGGGGGATCGGTTCCGGACGGGCGGGCACCGCGACCACGTCGGTGGAGACCAGGGTGAGAGCGGAACCCCCGGCGGTCACCAGCTCGCGGTCCGGCGCCGGCTTTCGTTCCGCGTCAAAAGCGCCAGGGGTACGCCGTGAGCCGCGCAGCATCGGCGGGAGCAGCACGGCCAGCGCCGCCAGAATGGCGAGCCGGGCCAGCAGAAGCAGCCCGAATTGGCTGGTCAGCACCTCACCGAGTTCGGACGCGGACACCTGCCAGAGAGCCGCGCCGCTGCCCTGCTGCGCCTGGGTGCCGAGCGCTCCCGCGGTGGCGAACGCGGTCAGCACGATCCCGGCGCGGATCATCAGCAGGGGGCCGCGGCGCGACCGCCGCCGGGGCCACAGGAACGCGAGGAACAGGGCGGGCCCGGTGATCAGCGTCAGTCCCGCGTACCCAAGAAATCGCAGCGTGGGGACCGCTGCCGCAACCGATGCGTGCGGCCCGGTGGAGGTCGCGGCCTCGGGCCGCGCTGACGGAGCGCCGACCGAGAACGTGATCGCGCCGCCGACCGGATGGCTGTCCGCGGAGATCACCCGGAAGCTGATCAGGTAGGTGCCGAGGGGACGCCCGGCCTGGCGAACCGGGATGCGCAGGACGTTGCCCTCGACGGTGGCCTTGCCGGAGACGCGCTCGCCGTCCGGAGCGACGACCTGGATCCGGCCGGCGACCGGGCTGACCGGCTCGCTGAAGGTGACGGTGACCTCGGTGGGCGAGGCGCCGATGACGCTGCCGGCGGCCGGCGTGGAGCCGATCGGCGCGGCGTGGGCCGAGGCCGGGGAGGCGGGGGTCAGCACCGTTCCGAGCAGCACGAACAGGAACAGGAGTGCGGTGTTGCGAACCCTCGTCACTCCAGGTAGTTCGGAAGTGGGCGGCGAAAGGTTCAAGCGGCGGCGAACTGGATACGCTTCGGCACAGGTCCACGCTCCCGAGGAGGCCTTGATGTCTGTCCACCCCCGCGCCGGCCGGCCCGCCGAAGCGGCCGACCTGATCGACGTGCCAAAGGTCATCTCGCGTTACTACACCGAGCACCCGGACCCCGAGCAGGCGGGGCAGCGGGTCGCGTTCGGCACGTCCGGTCACCGGGGTTCCAGCCTGCGTTCCGCGTTCAACGAGGATCACATCGCCGCGACCAGCCAGGCGATCGTGGAGTACCGCCGGGACCAGGGCGTCTCCGGCCCGCTCTTCCTGGGCCGGGACACGCACGCGCTCAGCGAGCCGGCGATGATCACCGCGCTCGAGGTGTTCGCCGCCAACGACGTCACCGTGCTGATCGACAGCCGGGACGGATACACGCCCACGCCGGCGCTGTCGCACGCGATCCTGACGTTCAACCGCTCGTCGGCGAAGAAGGCGGACGGCGTGGTGGTCACCCCGTCGCACAACCCGCCGGACGACGGCGGCTTCAAGTACAACCCGCCGAACGGTGGCCCGGCCGACACCGACGCCACCAGGTGGATCCAGGACCGGGCGAACGCGCTGATCGCCGGTGGGCTCAAGGACGTGCGGCGGGTGAGCGCGGCGCGGGCGCGGGAGTCGGCGACCGTCTCCGGGTACGACTATCTGGCCACCTACGTCGACGACCTGCCCTCGGTGATCGACATCGAGGCGATCCGGCGTGCCGGGGTGCGCATCGGCGCGGACCCGCTGGGCGGGGCGAGCGTGGACTACTGGGGTGCGATCGCCGAGCGGCACGGACTGGACCTGACCGTGGTCAACCCGGCTGTCGACCCGCGGTTCGGGTTCATGACGCTGGACTGGGACGGCAAGGTCAGGATGGACTGCTCATCCCCGTACGCTATGGCGTCCTTGATTGAACAAAAGGACCGTTTCCAGATCGCCACCGGGAACGACGCGGACGCCGACCGCCACGGGATCGTGACGCCCGACGGCGGTCTGATGAACCCGAACCACTACCTGGCGGTGGCGATCGGCTACCTGTTCCGGGCCCGCACCGACTGGCCGTCGACAGCGGGGATCGGCAAGACCCTGGTCTCCTCCTCGATGATCGACCGGGTTGCCGAGGACCTGGGCCGCCGCCTCGACGAGGTGCCGGTCGGCTTCAAGTGGTTCGTGCCGGGCCTGCTGGACGCCTCGATCGGCTTCGGCGGTGAGGAGAGCGCGGGCGCCTCCTTCCTGCGCCGCGACGGCAGCGTGTGGAGCACCGACAAGGACGGCATCCTGCTCGACCTGCTCGCCTCCGAGATCATCGCGACGACGGGGAAGACGCCGAGCGAGCACTACCGCTCCCTGGTGGCGCGCTTCGGGGAGCCCGCCTACGCGCGGATCGACGCGCCCGCCACCCGCGAGCAGAAGGCGATTCTCGGCAAGCTCTCGCCGGAGCAGGTGACCGCGAAGGAGCTGGCCGGTGAGCCGATCACGGCCGTGCTGACCAGCGCGCCGGCCAACAACGCGGCGATCGGTGGCCTCAAGGTGGTGACCGGTTCCGGCTGGTTCGCGGCCCGGCCGTCCGGCACCGAGGACGTCTACAAGATCTACGCCGAGTCTTTCCACGGCCCGGATCACCTGGCCCGGATCCAGGAGGAGGCCCGCGGAGTGGTGTCCGCCGCACTCGGTAGCTGACCGGGTTCTTCTCAGATTCGGCACGGTTCCGCCGACAGGTAAAGCCGCAAGGGATACATCCCCGCAGGCGAGGAGCCGTACGAAGCCGATGAGCGCAGCTGAGACCGCCGGTACCCGGCATCGTGCCGGCGGGCTCGCGCCCGCGGTGGTGGCCGTCGCCGTCACGGTTGCGGTTCTCGTGTGGCTGCTGGCCGACCCGTCGATGCTGTACCTCGGGTACGCCGGCGGCCCGATCGCGATGGCCGCCGGTGTGTTCGCGAGCCAGCGGATCGCCCGGGTCGTCCAGCTGCCACGGCCGGTCCGCTCGTTCTGGCGGCACATGGAACGCGCGGGAATCTGCCTGCTCATCTCCTCCGTGATCGCCACTATCCGCGCCAACAACAACACCGGGCTGTCGCTGTGGGTGGCGGTCCCGATGTTCGCCGGCGTCCTGCTGCTGCTCTTCGCGTTCGTGTCGCTGCCCGCACCGAAGCGCACCCCGGTCGCCTGGGTCCGCGCGATGCTCGACGCCGGCACCGTGGCGGTCGCCAGCGGTCTGATCTTCTGGTACGCGGTCCTGGACCTGGCGCCCGCCGGCACCGCGCTGAGCGGCCGGGTCACCGCGGCCGTGGTGGGCGTCGGCGCCACCCTGCTGCTCGTGGTGATCGGCAAGGCGGCGGCCCGGCCGGAGTCGATGGTGCACCCGGGCGCGCTGCGCGTGCTCACCATCGCGCCGGTCATCGCGATCATCGGCAACATCCTGCTGATCGCGGGCAACGACTGGAGCCGGCTGGCGCTCTCCACGCTCGCCCTGCCGCTGGTCGGGTTCGCCATGAGCCTCGGCGCGTACCTGCAGCGGCGGGCGCTGACCGCCGCCGAGCACGCCGAGGCGGCAGCGCTCACCCACCGGTCGCTGTTCAACCTGCTGCCGTTCGTGGCGGTCACCGCGACCGCCGGGCTCGTGGTCACGGTCAGCGCCCAGGAGATGACCAGCAAGCAGCGTACGGTGATCATCGGCGCGGTGCTGATCGCCGGCTTCGTGGTCGCCCGCCAGCTGCTCAGCCTGCGGGAGAACTCGGTCGCGCTGCGCGGCATCCGCGCCCAGCAGGCGGAGCTGGAGCGGCTGGCGCTGAGCGACTCGCTGACCGGGCTGCCCAACCGGGCCCGCTTCGGCGCGGTGCTGGCCGAGCGGATCGGCGCGCACCACGCGGCCAGCGCGATGCTGATCGACGTCGACGACTTCAAGATGATCAACGACACGCTCGGCCCCTCCGCCGGTGATCAGCTGCTCTTCCAGGTCGCGCAGCGGCTGCGGGAGCGCTGCGAGCCGGGGGAGATGCCGGCCCGGCTCGGTGGTGACGAGTTCGCCGTCCTGCTGCCGGTGGACGAGCCGGAGGCCGCCGAGGCGGCCGCCGCGCGACTGCTGCTCGCGCTCGCCGACCCGTTCCGGGTCGCCGACCAGACGCTTCTCGTGCACGCCAGCGCCGGTATCGCCCTGGCCGCCACCGGCGAGAGTGCGGACGAGGTCATGCGCAACGCGGACATCGCCATGTACGCGGCGAAGGAGTCCGGCAAGGCGTCCTGGGTCCGGTTCGAGCCGCGGATGCGCCAGGACATGGTCAACCACGCGCGGCTCGCCAGCGAGCTGCAGAACGGCATCATCCGCGGTGAGCTGCGCCTGCAGTACCAGCCCGTGTTCGACCTGGTCACCGGCCGCCTGCACGGCGCCGAGGCTCTCGTACGCTGGCAGCACCCGACCCGCGGGTTCGTCTCGCCGGGCGAGTTCATCCCGGTCGCCGAGCGCTCCGGCCTGATCGTGCCGCTCGGCGCGTGGGTGCTGCGGGAGGCCTGCGAGCAGCTGGCTCGATGGCACGCTGCCTATGGTGACGGCGCGATCGAGGCGGTCAACGTCAACGTCGCCGTCCGCCAGCTGCGCGAGGCCGGCTTCGTCGACGAGGTCGCGGCCGTGCTCAGCGACACCGGGCTGACCCCGCGCAACCTGATCCTCGAGGTCACCGAGTCGTCGGTGGTCGACGGCTGGCAGGTCCGCGACACGCTGCAGGCGCTGCACGAGATGGGCGTCGCCCTGGCCCTGGACGACTTCGGCACCGGCCAGTCGTCGCTGAGCCTGCTGCGCGCGTTCCCCGTCGACGTCCTCAAGCTGGACAAGTCGTTCGTCGACGGCATCGCCGACGGCGCCGACCGGGGCCGTCTCGCGGTCGCCGCGGCGGTTGCCCAGCTGGCCGAGCACCTGCAGCTCAAGGCGGTCGCCGAGGGCATCGAGAGCCAGGAGCAGGTGGACCGGCTGCGGCACATGGGCTACCGGTACGGCCAGGGCTTCTTCATGGCCAAGCCGCTGCCCGCCGACGAGTGCGGCGCCCTGATGGCCGCGGACCCGGTTCGCGCCGCGTAATTCGCCGGTCGGCCACTCGCCGTCCACTGTAGATTCACTGCTGTTCGGTGGCCGCCGCGCCGGCTCAGGCGTACACCTACTGCTACGGCATCAGCAACATCTGGGACCAGGCCTCGTTCATCAGAGCGGCTGGTACACGCACATCGCCAGCGGCACGATCGCGACCGAGATCAAGACCCGTGTACTACAGCGGCTCCACCAGTTCGGGCTGGCAGCGCTGCAACGACGCCGACTGGCACCCGGTCCGCCTGCCCTGATTCCTGGAAAACGGGTGGACCTCAAGAGCCGTTGAGGTCGTACGGTGGCCGGCATGTCCGTCATACGGGGTAACGTGCGCACCTTCTATCAGCTGCTCGGTAACACCCTGCTGGTGTCGGTCATCAACTTCACGGTGTGGTTCGCGGTCACGTTCTGGGTGTTCCTGCAGACCCGCTCGGTGTTCGCCACCGGTGTGATCTCGGGCATCTTCCTGGTGCTGACCGCGCTCACCGGCATCTGGTTCGGCAGCATCGTCGACGGGCACCGCAAGAAGGCCGCCCTGCAGGGATCGGCGTTCGCCTCGCTGGTGCTGTACGCGGCGGCCTTCGCGCTCTACCTGGCCGTGCCCGGCGACGAGTTCCACAACCCGTCCAGCGCGCTGCTCTGGGCGTTCGTGCTGTTGCTGATGTTCGGTGTGATCGCCGGCAACATCCGCACCATCGCGCTGCCCACGCTCGTCACGCTGCTGATCGAGGCGGACACCCGGGACCGGGCCAACGGTCTCGTGGGCACGGTCTCCGGCACCACCTTCCTGGTCACCTCGGTGATCAGCGGTGTGCTGGTGGCGTTCGACGGGATGCGCTCGGTGCTGCTGCTGGCGCTCGTCGTGCTCGGGCTCGCCCTCGTCCACCTGGCGATGGTCGACATCCCGGAACGCGAGATCGTGCACACCGAGGAGGGCGGCGTACCCGGCGTCGACCTTCGCGGGACGCTGCGAATCATCGCGGGCGTGCCCGGCCTGACGGCGCTGATCCTGTTCAGCACGTTCAACAACTTCCTCGGCGGCGTGTTCATGGCACTCGCCGACGCGTACGGGCTGTCGCTCGTGTCGGTGCAGGCGTGGGGACTGCTGTGGGGCGTGCTGAGCACCGGCTTCATCGTCGGCGGCCTCCTGGTGTCGCGCACCGGCCTCGGCAGCAAACCGGTCCGCCTGCTCCTGCTGATCAACGTGGTGCTCTGGGTGGTCATCATCGTGTTCCCGCTGTGGGCGTCGATCGTCCCGATGGCCGTCGGCATGTACCTCTACATGGTGCTGATGCCGTACGCGGAGGCGACCGAGCAGACGATCCTGCAGCGCGTGGTGCCGTACGAGCGGCAGGGCCGGGTCTTCGGCCTCGCCCAGAGCGCGGAACAGGCGGCGTCCCCGCTGACCGCGTTCCTGATCTCGCCGATCACCCAGTTCTTCTTCATCCCGTTCATGACCGACGGCGCGGGCGCGCGGGTCATCGGCCCGTGGTTCGGCACGGGCGCGGACCGGGGGATGGCCCTGGTCTTCGTCATCACCGGGATCATCGGCGTGGTCGCCACCGGCGTCGCATTGGTCAGCGCCCCCTACCGCCGCCTGAGCAACCGCTTGGCCGAGTCCACCCCCGAGTCGGAGGCGGACCCCAGAGAGGCGGAGACACCCGCCTGACGAGTGTGGAGTTGGGGTGCGTATGGAGGCTGAACTTCACACGGTGGTCGGGGTGGTCGGGGTGGGCGTGGTGCGCTGCCGGCTTCGGTAGGCGCGCATGGAGACCTGGGAGCCGCAGGCGGAGCCGCAGAACTGACCGGACTGGTTCTTGGTCTTGTCGAAGAAGCCGGCGTAGCACGACGGGTTCTTGCACAGCTTGAGCCTCGGCCAGGCACCTCGGGCGGAGAGATCGGCGGCGGCGGCCAGCAGCGTGCCGAACGCGCCGGGCACGCCGGTCTGTGACGCCTCGGCGGTCACGCCTTCGGCCGTCACGCGCAGGACCAGCGGGTATCGCGCGGCGACGGCGTGCAGGTAGCGCTCGGCCGTCTCGACCGGGGCGTCCTCGCAGCCGCAGTGTGCGCGGAAGAGGGACGAGAACGCGTCACGCAGCTCGCGGGCCGCGACCACGTCGGCACCCGTGACCGGCTCCGCCACGGCCAGGCCCACGTCGGTGAGCCACGCCTGGAGACCGGGCACGCCGTCGAACCGCTCGACCCGCCCGTTGTCGCTGGGACGGGTGTTGACCAGTGCCAGCAGCAGGTCGGACGTCGCGCACTCAGCCGACACGGCGCCTCCCCGAGTTATTGGTGATCTCGCTTCACGCGCAACGGTACCCACGACTGAGCGGTCTGCCCAGCCTCGTGACGAAGCCCTCAGGAGTTTGCAGCAAAGTGTGTTTGCGAATAACTTCGACCACGGCAATCGCCGAACATGCGAGGAGAACGAAATGAGCAAGCTGCTGTTGGTGCTATCGGGAGCGCGCTTCTGGAGTCAGCTGGACGGCACGCAGCGCCCGACCGGGTTCTGGGCTGAGGAATTCGTCGTACCGCACCGGATCCTCGCCGCGGCCGGGCTGGACATCACTGTCGCCACGCCCGGGGGCCGGGTGCCGGTGGCCGACGAGCTCAGCCTGGACCCGCGGAGCGGCATCGACGAGGCGACCGCGGCCGGCTTCCGTGCGTACCTCGAGGAGGTCAAGGGCCTGCTGGAGCGGCCGGTGCGGCTCGAGGACGTCGACCCGGAGGACTACGACGCCGTGCTGATCCCCGGCGGCCACGGCCCGATGCAGGATCTCGCGGTCAACCCCGACATCGCCCGGATCCTCGGCCGGATGCTCCCGGACGACCGCAAGATCGTGGCGTCGTTGTGCCACGGGCCGGCTGCCTTCCTGGCGGCCGGTGACGCGGAGAAGTGGCTGTTCGCGGGGCGGCGCCTGACCGCGTTTACCGATGCCGAGGAGGAGCAGGTCGGGCTGGCGGCGAACGCGCCGTGGCTGCTGGAGAAGCGGCTGCGCGGCGCGGGGGCGGTATACGAGTCGGGTCCGGCCTGGCAGTCGTTCGTGGTGACCGACGGCAACCTGATCACCGGTCAGAACCCGTCCTCCGGTGCGGCTGCGGCCGAGGCGCTGCTCAAGGCGCTCGCGAACCGCTGAAGTTTGCGTGTGGCTTTCGGGTGCGGAGAGAGGCTGAAAGTCACACGCTGTGGGGCGCACTCACGCCCGGCGGTCGCGGCACGGGCCGGGAGTGGCGGCCGGGTCGCGGGGTAGCCACGGGACCTGGCGGTGCGCGTACGAAATAAGAAGCTTGAGGAGACCGCCTGCCTTGACCCGGCAGGCGGTCTCTCGGCGGCTGTCAGGCGTCGATCTCGTTGCGGTCGTCGGTGGCCCAGAGGGTGTGGAAGGAACCGTCCTTGTCCACCCGGTGGTACGTGTGCGCGCCGAAGAAGTCACGCTGGCCCTGGATGAGGGCGGCGGGGAGACGCTTCGCGCGCAGGCCGTCGTAGTAGGCCAGCGCCGACGTGAAGCCGGGCGCGGGAATGCCCTGCTGGGTGGCCGTCACGACGACCCGGCGCCAGGCGTCCTGCGCGCCGCTGACGGCGTCCAGGAAGTACTGGTCCACCAGCAGCGTGGGCAGCGCGGGCTGCTTGTCGTAGGCCTGCTTGATGAAGTCCAGGAACTTGGCCCGGATGATGCAGCCGGCCCGCCAGATCTTGGCCATCGCGCCCGGGTCGATGTCCCAGCCGTATTCCGCGCTGGCCGCCTGGATCTGCTGGAAGCCCTGCGCGTAGGCCACGATCTTGGAGGCGAACAGGGCCTGCTCGACGTCGGCGACCAGGTCGCCGGCGTGCGCGGCTCCGGTGGCAGACGGGCCCGGCAGGCCCGCGTCGGCGGCGGCCTTGCGGACGTCGGCGCCGCCGGAGAGAGCGCGGGCGAAGACCGACTCGGCGATGCCGGAGACCGGGACGCCCAGGTCGAGGGCGGCCTGGACGGTCCAGCGGCCGGTGCCCTTCTGCTCGGCCTGGTCGACCACGACGTCCACGAACGGCTTGCCGGTGGCGGCGTCGACCTGCTTGAGGACCTCGGCGGTGATCTCGATGAGGTACGACCCGAGGCG
Source organism: Actinoplanes sp. NPDC051861 (assembly GCF_040681145.1). NCBI lineage: Bacteria > Bacillati > Actinomycetota > Actinomycetes > Micromonosporales > Micromonosporaceae > Actinoplanes > Actinoplanes sp. NPDC051861. Next base: position 71,893 of record NZ_JBFAYE010000022.1, on the reverse strand, counting down.
GCCCTCGTTCCAGCCCTTGAAGATGTCGGCGATCGCGGCCGGCTCGTGACCGCCGACGTGGCGCAGCAGGTCGTAGGCCTCGGCGATGAGCTGCATGTCGGCGTACTCGATGCCGTTGTGCACCATCTTCACGAAGTGACCCGCGCCGTCCGGGCCGACGTGCACGCAGCACGGCTCCCCGTCGACCTTGGCGGCGATGTCCTCCAGCAGCGGGCCGAGCGCGTCGTAGGACTCCTTCGGGCCGCCGGGCATGATGCTCGGGCCGTGCAGCGCGCCCTCCTCACCGCCGGAGACGCCGGCGCCGACGAAGTGCAGGCCCTTCGCCTTGAGCGCGGCCTCCCGGCGCCGCGTGTCCGCGTAGTGTGCGTTGCCGGCGTCGATCAGCATGTCGCCCTCTTCGAGCAGCGGGGCGAACTCGTCGATCACGGCGTCGGTGGCCGGGCCGGCCTTGACCATGATGACCACACGGCGCGGGCGCTCCAGGCTCGCCACGAACTGCTCGGGGGTCTCGGCGGGCAGGAACGTGCCCTCGTGACCGAACTCCTCGACCAGCTCCTTGGTGCGGCCGTAGGACCGGTTGTGCAACGCGACGGTGTGTCCGTGCCGGGCGAAGTTGCGAGCCAGGTTACGGCCCATCACCGCCAGGCCGGTGACACCGATCTGCGCCTTCTGCGACATTCGTACGTCCTTCCTCGTTACCGACCCGTTACGGGCCCCGCGGTCATTTCTACGGGATACGCGGCCCGGGAGTTCGATCATGTCCACGTGGTGAGCTTTCTGGCCCAGCCTCCCACGCGACGCGCGGGCGGGGCGGCCACGGCGTAGATCCGCGCAACGGTACGCTTCGTGCCATGCCGACCGGGACAGCTTCCACCTCCGGATCGTGCTGATGCGGCGCGGGGAGATCTGGACCATCGGCGACCGGGCCGACCTGCGGTACCGCGTTCTCGTGCTCTCGGCGGACAGCTACAACGAACGCGGCAACGCCTCGCCGATCTGCGCGCCCATCGTGCGGCAGCGCGGGGTGACCGAGTTGCCGCCGTACGCGGTCGCGCTGACCGAGCAGGACCCGATCACCGGCGTGGTCGTGGTCAACCGGATGCGGCGGCTGCCCGCCTCGACCGGTGCCGAGCGGATCGGAATGGTCACCGGCGCGAGCATGGCCCGGCTCACCGACGCCGTCCGCGACCTCTTCGAGCTCTGACCGCTCCCCGAAAGTCTGACGCCCTACCGGGTGACCCGCGCCGGGTGACACCGCAGGCAGGGCGCCTGCCCGGATGAACGGGGGATGTCGCACCGGTGTGGGCTGGCGTAAGCAGGAACCCGGGAAGGACTCGGGGAGGTCGCTGGTGTCAGGTCAGGCTCACACGCAGGCGCTGAGCAGCATGCGGCCCGGTGTGGACGAGGAGCCGGCGTACGCCGCACGCGCGACTGTGGACCGTGCCGTCGGGCTGCTCGCCGGGCAGGCCCGCTGCCGGCTCACCGACGCGCACCGGCACCTGCTGAAGATGGCGACCGCGCAGGAGCGTGACGTCACCGACGTGGCCCGGCGCGTCATCCGGTTCCTGGAGAGCGCCGACGGTCCGACCGAGACACTGCCGCAGTTGGTGGCCTCCGCGCTCGCCGAGGGCGACTCCGCCGGGCCGGAGCTGAGCCCGTGGCTGGTCACCGTCCAGCGTGTCCTCGACGCGATTCCCGGCATGGCCGGATATTTCACGGTCGAGCGGGATACGTCCGGGCGGCTGACCGATCTGGTGTGGGCGGCGGCGAGCCCGTCGGCGGTCACCCCGGACGGCAAGCGTGGCAGCCGGCTCATCGGGCACCCGGTCAGCCGCCACTATCCCGAGGTCCTCACCGCGGAACGCTGGCAGGTCTATCAGCGCGTGCTGGACACCGGCGAGCCCGCCGACCTGGGCCCGGTGCGGTCCGGTGAGGGCGAGTTCATCATCCGGGCCCGGCCGCTCGGCGCCGGCCTGCTGTTCACCTGGGAACGCCGCGACGACCCCGAGCGCCGACTCGACCGGCTCGACGGGATGGAGGAGCTGGGCCGGCTCGGCTGGGGTGAGTGGGACCTGGTCAGCGGCGAGATCTACTGGTCGCCGCAGCTGTACCGGATATACGAGCGCGACCCGTCCCTCGGCCCGATCGGCCAGGACGAGGCCGAGGAGATCGCGATCGCGGACGACCAGCCGCTGCGGGCGGCCGCGACCGAGGCCTTCCGGCGCGCCGAACGCGTGGACCTGGTCACCCGGGTCCGGATCAGCGGGCGGGTGAAGCATTTGCGTACGGTGGCCGACGCGGTTCGTGACGCGGAGGGGCGCCCGCTGCGGATCTACGGCATCGTGCAGGACGTCACCGAACAGCAGGCCGGCGCGGAGCGACTGGCCGAGGTGGAGCGCAACCTGGCCGCTGAGCACGACCAGGCGGCACGCCTGCAGCGGATCATCCTGCCGATCCCGGACCGGCCGCTGGACCTGCCCGGTTTGAAGGCGGCGGTCCGGTATCTGCCGGCGGGGGACGACGCGTTCGTCGGCGGGGACTGGTATCACGCGGCGGCTCTGCGGGACGGCTCGGTGCTCCTGGCCGTCGGGGATGTGGCCGGGCACGGCATTCAGGCGGCGACGACGATGGCGCAGTTGCGGCACGCGCTGCGGGCGTTGACGACGTTGACCAGCGATCCGAGCACCCTGTTGAAGCATCTGAACCGGCTGACGTGCGAGCTGGAGAGGGAGAAGCCGGAGCTGTCGGCCACGGCGGTGATCGCCCGGTTCGATCCGCAGCGCGGTGAACTGCTGTGGGCGCAGGCTGGGCATCCGCCGCCGTTGATGAGCCGGGGCGGGCGGACGGCTCCACTCGTGCGCCCGGCGGGCCCGATGCTGGGAGTGGTGGACGACGCGACGTATGCGGACGCGGTGACGACGTTTCGTCCGGGGGATGTGCTCCTGCTCTACACCGATGGGCTGGTGGAGCATCGGCGGCGGAGCCTGGACGTGGGGATGGACGCGGTGATGGCCACGGTGGACGCGGCGGTGCGGGCGGCGCCGGAGCAGCCGCTGGCGGAGTTGCTGGGGCGGTTGAGACGCTCCAACCCGGACGACGACACGTGCATATTGGCAGCGCGCCCGTCGGACATCATGGCCTGCTGCTCCCGTCGAGTTCCGGATGTCGTGGCCGCCGCGTCGTGACCTCTCAGCGTGACGTCACGCCGTGGTTCGCGAACTCGCGCAGGAGCTTCGGGTAAGCGGTCGCGAGCGCCGGCAACGAGACCTGCCACGACGCCATGACCAGCGCGTCGCCGATCAACCGGGCGGCGTTCGGCAGACCGGGCACCTGCGCCATCGCGGCCAGCGTCCGCGCCTGTTCCGACGCGTCGGCGATGTCGTCGGCAACCCGCCTGGCCGTTGCGGCCACCATCGGGGCCCGCGCGTCGCCGTTCGCCGCGAGACGGCCCGCCAGGCTCGCGAGGCAGAGTGCCTTGTCGGAAGCTTCCTCGATGGACGCGGCAGCCCGCTCGGCGGCGGCCAGGAAGGCGGGCCGGCCGCCGGCCAGCTCGATCAGCGCCGTCGCGCGACGGGCCGGATCGGGGATGCGGTCGGTGATACGCACTGCCTGCTCCACATTTCCGGCGGTCGCGGCCAGCCCGGTGAGCGCGCTGGCCTGCCGGTCCGGGTCGGCGGCGCAGGCCGCGATGGTCACCGCCTGGTCCAGCCGGCCGGCGTCCAGCTCGCGCTGCGCGAGGTCGGTGACCTCCCGGCCCTGCCGTACCCGGTCGTCGATCCGGGCCGCGATCCGCGCGGCTCCCGGCACGTCGCCGGAACCGGCCACGCGGTGCGCCAGCTGAGCCAGTTCCTCGCTCTGCCGCGTGACGTCGCTGATCCGCGCCGCGAACTGCGCCGCCGCGTGCAGGTCGCCGTCGTCGGCCACCCGGCGTGCCAGATCGGCCAGAGCTCGGCTCCGCGCCATGGGATCGTTGATCCGCTGCGCGATGTCGGAGGCGTGCGCCAGGTCGCCGGCACCGGCCACCTTCACGGCCAGGCCGGCCAGCGCGCACTTCTGCAGCTGGCGGTCCGTGATGCCGCGGGCCGTCTGCTCGGCGGATCCGGCGAAGGACGTCGGCCGTGACCGCGCACTGGCGATCTCGGCAAGGGTCTGCGTGCGCAGGTTCCCGTCGGAAAGGTCGCGGGCGATCTGCTCGGCGCGGTCCGGCCGGCCGGCGGCCGTAAGGATTCGTGCCAGGTCGACCAGCGTCTGCGCCCGGCGCGAGGGATCGGGAATGCCGGCCGCGATCAGCACGGCGCGTTCCATGTCACCGGCGACGGCCTCGAAGTGGGCGAAGTCCCGGAGCGTGTGTGCTCGCCGTGAGGCGTCGGTCATGGCGTCGGCGATGCGTACCGCACGCTCGGTGTCACCCGAGCCCGCAACCGCGCCCGCCAGCATGGCGAGCATCTGCGTCTGCCGGTAGGCGTCGGTGATGTGGCGAGCGAGGTGGACCGTGGCGTCGAACAGCGCGGCGGCCTGGCCGGGGTCGCCCCGGAGGGCCGCGATGCCGGCCAGGTCGGTCAGCGTCGACGCGTGCCGAGCCGGTTCGGTGATCCCGCCGGCGATCCGGACGGCGCTCGGCATGTCGCCGCCGGTGGCCACCGCGGTCGCCAGCCTGGCCAGTGTCTCCTCGCGGCGGCGCGTGTCGGTGATGCCGAGCGCGATCCGCTCGGCACGCTCCGGGTCGCCGTCCGTCGCGACGTCCCGGGCCAGCTCGGTCAGCGCCAGCGCCTGCTCCGACTGCTGGGCGATGGCCTCTGCCACCCGTGTGGCCCGTTCGAGGTCGCCGGTCTCGGCCATTGCCAGGGAAAGTGCGGTGAGTGCCGCTGCCTGCCGGTACGGGTCCGCGATCGCGCATGCCGTCTGTTCGGCGAGGTCGGCCAGATCGGCGGCGCGGTGGCGGTCACCAGCGGCCGCCGTCGCGCGAGCCAGGCCGGTGAAGGCCCGCGCCTCCCGGAACCGGTCGACGATGCTGCGCGCCGTCTGCTCGGCGGCGCCGGCGAGCTCGACGCCCTGTTTCATGTCACCGTCACGTGCCGCGGCACCGGCCAGACCGGTCAGGACCTCGGCGACGCGTGACGGGTCGTCGATGTCCTGCGCGATCCGGACGGCCCGGTCGCGTTCCCCCGAGTCGCCCGCGTTCTGGGCGAGCGTGGCCAGTGTCTGAGTGCGGCGTGCCGGCTCGCTCATGGCCTGTGCCGCCCGCACGGCCAGATCCAGGTCGTCGGCGGCCGCCGCACGGGATGCCAGGCCGGCCAGTGCGGCGTCCCGCGTCCGCCATTGAGTGATCTCCCGAGCGATCTCCACCGCCCCGGCGAGGTCGCCCATGTCGGCGATCGCGGACGCGACCCCGGCCAGCGCGGTCTCCCTCTTGTCGAAGTCGGGGACGGTTGCCGCCGCGGTCCTGGCCGCGGCGGTCAGGCCCAGGGCCTGCCGGCGGTCGCCGGCGATGGCCAGCGCACGTGCCGTGGCGGTCAATGTCCCGGTCCGCTCCACCGGTTCCTTGATCCCGGCGATGGCCCGCTCGGCGGCCTCGGTGAAGTCCGCGGCCCGCCATCGATCCGCGGCGGTCTGGAGCGAGGTCGCCGCCGCACGCAGCGCGGTTGCCTGTTGTTCCAGCTCCAGCGACGGCCGGTCCGGGTGACTCACCAGCCGGGCGATGCGCCGCGCGGCCACGGCGAGCGCCCGGGCCGGTCGCAACACGTCGGCGCCCAGCAGGGCGCGGACCAGATCGGTCAGTGTCCGCGCCTGCCGCGACGGATCGTTGGCAGCGTTCGCGGCGAGCGGCGCGGCGAACGCCGGACTCATGATGTGGCCGCTGTCGATCGCCGCTGCGGCACCGGTCAACCGGCCGGTGACGCGAGCCAACTCGGGGTGCCGGGCCGTGTCCAGGATGGCGTCGGCCACCAGGACGGCGGCCTCGGCCAGGGCCGACACCGGTCGCAGGAGGATCTCGACAGTCCTGGCCGCCGTCTGCGTGGCCGTAGGGGCGGGCGGTGGGACATGCCCGGTGGCCATCGGCAGGTTCTGGTGCGGGTGGAGCACCCGGGCCCGCAACCGGGGATCCTTGATGTCCCGGGCGAGCCGCAGGGCGGCCTGCCGGCCGGTCGTTGTCCGTTCGTCGGCCCCGGTGCCCTCGCCCGCGAGGTGGGACCGGGTCTGTTCCCGCACTTCCTCGTCCTCGATGCTCAGCGCGATCTGTTCGGCGCGCCCCTTCTGGCCGGCCGCCGCCACCGCGCGTGCGATCGCCGCCCGGGACTTGTCCTGGTCCGGTTTATCCGGAATACCCTTCGCGGCGCCTTCGGCGGCATCGGCGCAAGCTGTCACCTGTCGTGCGTCACCGGTACGCCCGACCGCGCGCACCAGGTCGGCGAGTTTCTGTGCCCGCAAGGGCAGTTCGAGGATGCCGGTGGCGGTGTGCAGGGCCGCCTCGGCGAGTTCGGTCGCGCGAACGGTGTCACCGAGCGAGACGGCGGTGTGGACGAGATCGGTGAGGCTTTCCGTGCGCCGGTAGGCGTCGGTGATGCTGTGGGTGATCACCAGGGCCAGTTGGAGATCGCCGGTTGCCGCGGCGGCGCGGACCAGCTCGGTCAGCGTGCTCGCCGGCAGGGGCGGGTCGGCGCCGGCCGCCGTGTCCGCCGCCCACCGCAGGTCTCCGGCGGCCGCTGCGGCGTGGACGAGATCTGTCACGACGGCCGCCCGAGCGGAGACGTCGGTGATGCCGCCGGCGACGGTCATCGCCTGCTGCAGATCGCCGGCGCCGGCCGCCACACCGGCCAGGCCGGCGAGCGCCCGCACCTGCTGGGACTCGTCGGTGATGCTCCGGGCCAGAGCCTCGGCCCGGGTCGGCTGCCCCAGCTCGGCCCAGACGACCGGCAGGTCGGCGGGGATGTTGCTGTTCCGGCTCTCCAGCTGATCACGGTGATAGGAGAGTTGGAGCAGCCGGTACAGGTCGCGGTCGCCGATGTCCTCCCGGGCGAGGATCAGGCCCTGGCAGGTGCGGATCTCGGAGAGCGCGGCGGCGTCCCCGCCCGACAGGTTGAGCATCCGGTCGTGCCGGACGGCGTCGATGGCGAGGACGGTGAGCCGGTCGGTGTCACCCTCGTCGGCGAGCATGCGGACGTAACCGCGCAGGAGGTATTGCGGGGTGTTCTTCGGCCAGGCGGGCCGGTAGCTGTCCGCCCAGTCGTGGATACGGACGCGAAAGGCGTCCAGGGAGTTGCCCAGGCTCGCGGTGGCCGACTCCCGCAATGTCTCGTGGGCGAACAGGTACAACCGCCGCTCCTCGCCGTCGGCCCGCTCGATCACGGTGCGGCCGAACACGCCGCCGAGCAACCGCTTCAGCCGGTACGGCGGCTTACGGGTGAGCTCCTCAAGCTCGGCCAGGGTGAGGCCGCCGCCGCACGCCGTGATCAGACCGAGCGTCTGCCGGTGCAGCTTGTCCCCGTTCAGCAGGACGAGCAGCTCCTGCTGGGCGCGCTCGGCGACCTCGACCGCGTACGGCGAGGTGGTCAGCTTCCGGATCTGACAGCCTGCCCGCAACGGGTGACCGGCGGGCACGTCAGACGGGAGCTCGGGACCGGGGCGGCTGGCCACCACGACCTGCATCCCGTACTCGCAGATCCGGGGGAGTAACGACGCGATACTCGGGATCTCGGTGGCTGACTGGTGGCTGCGGTCCTCGTCCAGCCCGTCGACGACCAGCAACAGCCGCCGCCCCTCCTCCCGGACCTTTTTCGCCGCGGCGGTCAGCAACGCGTGCCGGTACGTGTCGGCGCGGGCGGGCGTCAGTGAGCCCGGAACGCTCTCGCCGAGGATCGCCGACAGCTGGTCGATGAGCATCTCGGTGAACGCGGTGCTGTCGGACTGGTGCGCGAGCCGCGCGGTGATGAAGAAGGAGACGACCTCCACGTTCGGCGGCGGATGCAGGACGAATGTCGACAGCAGCGCGGACTTGCCCGCCCAGGGCGCCGCCATCCACCAGAGGTACTTGCCCTCGCCCGCGCAGAAGGAGGCCAGCTCCGCCAGCTCGGCGTCGCGCTCTCGCAGGGCGCCCGGCTCGCCGCCGCCGGGAGCGATGGCCGTGACCTGTTTGATGTATCCCGAACGGGTCCACCACCCGGGGCGCCGGCCGTCGAGATGGAGATGCATCGTGGCGTGGTCGCCGACGATGACGCCCTGGGCATTCCGCAGGTCTATGTCGGCGTGCGGGTCGACGCGTTCGTCCACCAGCACATTGTGGCCGATCGGAGCGCCGGCTCGGTCAACGACGCGACAGCCATCCGTCCAGCCAGGAGAAGGCGGCGTCCTGTTGCTCCGGGGTGAAGGTGTGGCCCAGGCCCGGCCAGATCCGGGTGTGCAGGCGATGGCCGGCGTGCTGGGAGTTCCACACGGTGCGCATGCGGGCGTGGGCTGCCGCTGTCCCAGCCGGAGTGAACAGCGGATCCGTCTCGCCGTTCAGGACCATCATGGGGCGCGGGGCCGCTATCGAAGCCACGTCCGGGATGTCCAGGTGGCGGTAAAGGCCTGGATGCATCATGTAGAACGCGGACTGGCCGCGGAGCGTGTTGTTGCCCGGGACCATCATCTCGCGCAGGCCGGTCATCCAGCAGACCGAGACGGTGGCGGCGATGTGGTCGGAGAGGGCGGCCACCTGCCAGGCGCGATAGCCGCCCATGGAGAAGCCGACTGCCGCCACCCGGCTACGGTCCACCTCGGGGCGGGCGGCCAGCATCGCGGCGGCTCGTACGTCCTCGTGGGCCATCAGGCCGGACAGTGAGGAACCCAGGTGGAGCATGTTGGAGGCCAGGGCCTGCTGCGCCTCATAGGTCAGGCCGCCCCGGTCTCCCCAGCCCAGGGCGTCGACCGCCAGCACCACGTATCCGCGGGCTGCCAGGGAGTCGCCGAGGAAGCGACCGCCGAAGTAGCGGGTGGACCAGGCGGTGGCCGACTCCAGGCGGGCCGGGTCGTACCAGGGGGAGATCAGTTTCTCCTTGCCGATGTCGTACTTCGCGCCGTGGTCGTGCAGGAGCAGCGCGGCGGGGAAGGGTCCGGGGCCATGGGGTACGAGCAGAAGCGCGCGAACCCGGCTGTGCCGCGTGACGTTGAAGACGATCTGCCGGCGGTCGAAGGACGGGCCGGGCTGTGTGTCGATCACCTCGACCTGGAACGGGGTACGGTCGGCCGGTTGCAGCAGCGACTCCAGCACCTTCGACCGGGCGCGCTGTCTCCAGACGCCGAAGCCGCCGTGCTGTCCGCGCCACGCCAGGGGGAAGTCGAGCTCGTCGCGCAGGGCCGGGGCGAAGACGGGCAGGTTGCCCTCCACGACCGATGGGCCCTCGAACGCGGGCGGGGTGTCGAGGGAGGGTGCCAGCGTGGCCACGGCGGGGGCGGTCATGAAGACACGTCGCTTCACGGCTTCTCCAATCGAAGCGCATCGATGGATTGGCCGACAGTAGCATTTCGCGTGTGAGGAAGCCGTCGGTCTCGTGCGTGTTCGTGTGTCATGACGGTGCGGGGCGGATCCTGCTCGCGCGGCGCTCTCGGGCGGCGCGGGACGAGCCGGGTGCGTGGGACTGCGGTGCGGGGGCGCTCGAGTTCGGGGAGAGTTTCGAGGACGCGGTCCGCCGTGAGGTGGCGGAGGAGTATTCGGTGACGCCCCGGGAGATCACACAGCTGGGCGTACGGAACGTCATCCGGCCGGAGTCGCACTGGGTGGCTATCGTCTTCGCCGTCCGTGTCGATCCGGAGGCGGCGCGGATCGGGGAGCCGCACAAGTTCGACGAGCTCGGGTGGTTCAGTCCCGGGGATCTGCCGGCGCCGGTGCACTCTCAGCTGGCGGCGACGCTGGAGCTCCTTCCCATCCCCACCGCGGCATCGACGGATTGACCGGAACCACCGCCTTCAACGGAAAATATCCGGATACTTCGTTCGTCGCCGCCCGAATGTAAGCGTCAAGCGCCCGGCGCAAATCCGGAATATCCGGCAAAGTGGCAGCAACTGCCTCGTTGAAGCACGAGATGAACCGGGGCGAGAACGGATCCTCCTCGTCCATCTGATTCGCGTGTATCCGCAGCATCGCCCCGTGCCCGCCGAACGACGACGAGTAGACCGGCGGCCCGCCCCACACCTCACCCCAGTAATCAGCCAGCCGCTGCACATGATCCGGATTCCCGGTGTGCGAGAACGGATGCTCCAGCACCGGATCCTCGAGGCACCGCCGGTGGAAGTCCGCCGCCAGCGCCAGCATCGCCGGTGCGCCGCCGGCCGCTTCGAACAGAGAAGGTCGTCCCATACTCGAAGTCTGACGTATGGGGCAACCCACCCCGGGTACCAGAGCAGGATGATCCGCTACGGGGACGAGGTGGCATCCCTCGCGCGGCCGCTGCGGGACCCCGGTGACCTGGAGATCCTCCTGGACCGGGCAGCCGGCGCGCGCGTTGTTCTGATCGGCGAGGCCACTCACGGTACGCACGAGTTCTACCACTGGCGTGACCGGTTGACCCGGCGGCTCCTCGCCGAGCGGGGCTTCGACTTCGTCGCGGTCGAGGGCGACTGGCCCGACTGCCAGCGCGTCGACAGCGCGGTCCGGGGCGCGACCGACCCGCGTGACGCGCTGGTCCGTTACGACCGTTGGCCCACCTGGATGTGGGCGAACGAGGAGACCGTCGACTTCACGCGCTGGCTGGCCGGGTACAACGCCGGACGGGACCGCCCGGCCGGCTTCCACGGGCTCGACGTGTACTCGCTCTGGGAGTCGATGCGGGAGATCCTCACCTGGCTGCGCGAGCACGAACCCGAGCTGGTGCCGGCCGCGCTGGACGCCTACAAATGCTTCGAGCCCTACGCCGAGGACCCGAACGCGTACGGATGGGCCACTCAGCTGGGCCCCGGCGCGTGCCAGGACAGGGTGACGGCCATGGTGGCCGCGGTGAAGGACAGCGACTTCGGTGTGTGGCAGAACGCCGAGGCGGTGGCCGGTGCCGAGGGCTATTACCGGAACATGGTGCGCGGCGGGCCGGACGCCTGGAACATCCGCGACCGGCACATGGACCAGACCTTGGCGCGCCTGCTCGACCGGTACGGCCCCGGCTCGAAAGCCGTCGTCTGGGCACACAACACGCATGTCGGTGACGCCCGCGCGACCGACATGACCGATTACGGCGAGATCACCCTCGGACAGCTGGCCCGGGAGCGGTTCGGTGACGACGAGGTGCTGCTGGTCGGTTTCGCCACGTACCGGGGCAGTGTGGTCGCCGGGCCGTCCTGGGGTGCGCCGATGGAGGTGATGGCGGTGCCGCCGGCCCGAGGCGGCTCGCTCGAGGAGATCCTGCGGTTCACCGCGCCGGAGTGCGCGCTGATGGTCTTCCCGGCCGGGCCGGACGGGCCGGACCTGCTCACCACCGAGCTGCCGCACCGGGCGGTCGGTGTCGTGTACCGGCCGGACCGCGAGCGGTGGGCCAACTACGTGCCGTCCATCGTGGGCCGGCGGTACGACGCGCTCCTCTGGTTCGAGCAGAGCCACCCCGTGCGTCCACTCCACACACTGCGCGTCAACCTCCGCGAGCCGGAGACCTTCCCCAGTGGAGTCTGAATAAAGGGTCCATTAATTGGATCTTCTTTTTGGCGCAAACGGTGAGTGCACATCGGATTGGTGGCCACGCATCTGTGTACCTGGATACGGATACGCAGAGTCGCGATCAGTTTTAGGCTGACCCCCACGACGATCACCATCGAAAAAGGGGTGCCAGTGAAAACGATCTCGAGGGTGTTACTGGCCGTGCTGCTGACCGTGGCCGGCACAGTGGCTGCCACCAGCACCGCTGCGAACGCGGCGTCGTTGCCAGGCTTCGTGCTGAGTTCGACCACCGCGACTCTGCCGCCCGAGTTGACCGCGCTGGCCACGGGGAAGCGCGTACAATACGTCACCACGAACATCAATGGTGGATTGATCACCGCGACCGGTTTGATCATTACGCCAAAGAACAACAAGAAGAACAAGACCGTCGCGTGGGCGCACGGCACGACCGGTCTGGCCGACCAGTGCGCGCCGTCGAACAATCTTCCCGTCTTCTGGCAAGAGGCACGTGAGGCCATCGCGGAGCTGCTCGACCGCGGCTGGACCGTGGCGGCACCCGACTATCCCGGGCTCGGCACCCCGCAGGCGCACCCGTACCTGGTCGGTGCGAGCGAGGGCCGCTCGATCATCGACAGCGTCAAGGCGGCCCGCAACCTCGACGCCGCCCTCACCACCCAGTACGTCGTCGACGGCCACTCCCAGGGCGGTCAGGGAGCGCTCTTCGCGAGTCAGCTGGCGCCGGCCTACGACGGCAACCTGGTGCTGCGCGGCACGTCCAGCCTCGCCCCGCTCTCCAACGCCGACTTCCTGGCACCGCTGATCCCCGGCACGCCCGGCCAGGGTTACCTCGTGATGGCCCTTTACGGACTCCAGGCTGTCGACCCGACCTTCAACCCGAACGCCGTTCTGGCTGGTCCCGCCCGCTCCCGTACCGCCGTGCTGCAGAGCGGGTGCCTCTTCGAGATCCTCGCCGCCTACGAGTCGCTCACCGCCTCGCAGCTGGTCGTCGGCGGTGTCGTGCCGCCCTCGGTGACCAACCGGCTGCGCGTCTACGCCAACCCCGGCCAGACCTCGCCGAGCGCGCCCGTGCTGATCGTCCACGGCACCGAGGACGAGGCCGTCCCGTTCTTCCTCTCCGACGAGATGCTGGTGCCGCAGCTCGAGGAGGACTACAACCAGCCGGTGACGTTCGTACCGATCGAGGGCGCCAACCACGACGGCGCCGTCTTCGAGTCCATCGAGCTGGTCGCCGACTGGATCGCCGACCGATTCGCCTGATTCTTTCCACCCGACCCCACAGGGGAGCCCGGCGGTGACCCCGCCGGGCTCTTCCTGTCCGTCAGCCCTGGGAGAAGTAGGTCTCGATCTTTGCGGCCTCGTCGGTGACGGTGTCGGTGCTGACCAGGTCGGATGCCTGGTCCTTGAGGGTCTCGGCGCGGGCGGAGAGCAGAGTGGCGGCACGGCCGCTCGTGTAGAGCTCGGCCTTCAGATCGGTCCGGGCCTTCTCGTAGGCGGCCTTGAAGGTCGTGTCGGCCTGAAAACGCTGGACGAGGATGTTGCTGCGCCCGCCGGGCCCGCCGTTCCGGCCACCCCTCCCGGCGCCCTGACCCTCCGCCCCATCGGGCGCGCCGCTGGGTGCGACGCGGGCAGCGCCGCTGGGTGCGACGCCGGGCGCCCCGCCGCCGGGCCCACCCGGCCCACCTCCTCCACCCATCCCTCCGAACGCCAGATTGTGATCCCACGCGACAACCGTGAAGATCCCCGAATCAGTGGTGTACCGCAGATACGAGTTGTTCCCCGGCCCGTCGATGTCGTCGCTGTTCGCCACCAGTTCCTCGAACGCCAGATACGTCGCGAACGCCGCCACATCGAGGTGCTTCCCGAGATCGGCGCCGAACGTGGCGTCATCCGAGGAGTTGATGAACTGGAGGAACGCGATCAGCGGCGCCAGGTTCGGCGAATCACCACCGGTCTCCTGATCGAACACGTCCGCATAACTCGCCGCGTCCGCACCCCGATAGCTGTAGTCACCGTCCGCCTCGGCCTTGTAGAGGATGCCGGGGGAGGGGAAATGGTCGGCATCCCATTTGTCGCCCGGGTTCTCGATGACCAGCCGCAGCACGTCGTCACCGCCGTTCACCCCGAACCGCGCCGGTACTGCCTTCTGGGTCGCGAGCCCGGCCACTCCGAGCAGATCCAGCGCGACCGCCTCGTTCAGCGCCGACTGCGACCGGTTCGAGCGCACCACGAACTCGGCATACCCCTGATGCGACTGCCCTTCGGTGTATTTGTCCAGGCGTACGAGCCAGGGCAGATCCCGCGCGTCGGAGTCCTTGCTCACCTCCCGCAGCGAAGAATTGCCTTTCAGCCGCAGCCCCGCTTTCGCGTAGGCGCTGCCGTCGATCGTGACCGTGGCCTCGATCCAGTCCTTGTCACCCTTGTCCAGATACGTGGCGATCATCGCGTCGTAGTCGGCCTTCTCGAAGGCGACCCCGATGTCGTGCACCGCGCTGTCGTCGAACAGCGCGGCGCTTTTCTTGTCATCGCCGCACGCGCCCAGCAGTGCCACTCCGAATACGCCGGCGAGGGCGGCGCCGAACGCGCGGCGCGACAGGACAATCTCGGTCATGGGGACAAGAGAAAGGCACCGGCTTGTGCGGAAGCTGTGCGCCGGCTCAGAAGGCGTTTCGAATCCGGTGCGCCACCGTCACGAAGATCGTCGTGCTGATCTCCGGCGGTTCCGGCAGGATCGTCGCGAGCTCGTCCTTCAGTCCGGGGAGCCGCTCTCCCGGGACCCGGTTCAGCACGCCACGGCCGGCATGCGATCCGACCCAGGTGATGAAATGATCCAGATCGCGGAACTGACTCTTCACGGTCAAGCGCTCGATTTTCGTACCGTTGAAGCCGGCTCTTTCGACCGCCTCGCGCAACCGGTCCGCGTCGTCGAACATCCCCGCGAGCACCGGCGCCGGTGGTGGGTCGATCGCGTGCCGCGCCACCGCCTGCATCGCCGCCCGATAGCTCGGGTCAATCTGGGCGAAACTGCTCAAGGCAAGCGTTCCACCAGGTCGCAGGAGCTTACGGTACGCCGAGAGCGCACCCGCCGGATCGGGCAGGAAGAAGAGCAGCAGCCCCGCCGTCACCACGTCGAAGCTCTCGGCGGGAAAGTCAGGCGTCTGCGCGTCCCCGACCGCGACCCGCACCTGGGGCAGGTGCGCGACATCCTTCCGGGTCAGCTCGATCATCGCGGGCGCCAGATCAATCCCGGTCACGTGTCCCGTTGGCCCGACCGCCTCCGCCGCGGGGAAGAGCACCGCGCCGCGCCCGCACCCCACATCGAGCACCCGATCCCCGGCCCGGATACCGGCCGCGGAGGCGAGGGCCACACCCATCGGCCCCACGAAATCCACACCGACGTTGTCGTACTCGGCGGCCACCTCATCGAAGACGCTCACCGCCCCACCCTCTCACGCCGGTCCGGTCAGAAGGCGTATCGAATCCGTAGATACGGCGCCCGCTCGGCGATCAGGCCGGAGAGGGCGCGGACATACTCACCCTTCGACCCGGTGCGATAGCGGACGTTCAGATCGCCGTTCTGGGACCGTTTGGGCTGTTGCAGGTCCGGGCGCCAGATGAGCTCCTCGGCGCGCGGGTGCCAGCCGAGATTGACCTCGTGCAGGCCGCGATTGTGGGTGAGGAAGATGACCTCGGCCGCGATCTGTTTCTTCGCCTCGGGGCCGATTCCGGCGTCCAGGTGGTCGAGCAGGCCGGCCCAGTCGGCGAGCCATCCCTCGCGTACCACAACGGGGCTGAGGTTGACGTGCACCTCGTACCCGGCGGCCACGAAATCGTCGATCGCGGCGATGCGTTCCGCGATTCCGCTGGTGCGGATGTCGAGCACTTTCGCGTCGGCCGGCGGCATCAGCGAGAACCGTATCCGTGTGCGCCCGCGCGGTTCCCAGCCGAGCATTTCGCGATTCACGTACTTCGTGGCGAAACTGGCCTTCGCGTTTGGCGTCTCGCGGAACAGTTCGACCAGATCCCGCACGTTGTCGCTGATCAGCGCGTCCACCGAGCAGTCCGAGTTCTCCCCGATGTCATAGACCCAATCGGCCGGATCACAGTGGTTCGGTTCCGGCTTGGTGCCCTGCCGGGCCGCGTGCCTTTTCACGTACGCGCAAACGCGCTCGATGTTCGCGAAGACCGTGATCGGATTGCTGTACCCCTTGTGCCGCGGCACATAGCAGTAGGCGCAGGCCATCGCGCACCCGTTCGACGTGGAAGGCGCGATGAAATCGGCCGACCGCCCGTTCGGCCGCGCGGTCATCGTCTTCTTGATCCCGACGACGAGGGCCTCCCGCTTGATCCGCACCCACCGCCGCACGTTCGTCTCGTCGCCGTACAGTTCCGGGATCCGCTGGTGGCTCTCCACCTCGACGATCGTCGCGTCCGGGTATCGGCTCAGGATCTCCCGCCCCCGGGGCAGCTCCGCCGCGGCCGGCTCCAGATAGATCCGCCGGATGTCCAGAAGGTCCCCCACGTCTCAATTGTGCCTCAGCCGGACCGCTCCGCCGGGCGACGCCGCCCGCGACGGCCGTCATCCGATGGGGTCCGATCCGCCCTCGTCACCCGAACGGACCACCCCTGAGCTGCTAACTTTCCGGTCACCAGCGACAGGGTGGGGATATCATGGGATTTATCCAGATCATCGAGTACGAAACCGACCGCCCCGAAGAGATGCGGGCTCTGGGCGACGCCCGCATGGCCGAGGCCGGGAACACGGTGCCGCCCGGCTTCCGCCTCACCATCACCCAGGACCGCGACCACCCGAACCGCTACGTGACGATCGTCGAGTTCCCCTCCTACGAGACCGCCATGGAGAACAGCGAACGCCCCGACACCGACGCCTTCGCCCGCAAGATGGCCGAGCTCTGCACCGGCCCCCCGCGCTTCCGCAACCTCGACGTCCGCCAGGTTCACCCGTCCTGACGCTCGATCGGCCGGGTGTGGCGCGGCCCGCACCCGTACGGAATCCTGGTAGTCGTCCGATGTGACTTCTCTGCCAGGAGTGATCACCAGGTGAGCGAGCCGGAGGCCCGGGTCAGCCACAGCAGTGGCGTGCAGATCGGCTCGGGCAACCGGCAGGTGAACGTGGGGGTGGACGCCGCGAGTCTGCCCTCACCACAATCCCCCCGCGCCGGGTCGGTGGTCCACAACCTGCCGCCCGAGTCCAAGGTCTTCGTCGGCCGCGACCTCGAGGAACTAGCCGGCCGGCTGAACGGCGAAACCGGCGTCGTGGTCGGCCAGGCGGCCGTGCACGGCCTGGGCGGCATCGGCAAGAGCGAACTGGTCAACCAGTACGCCCGAGCCCGTCTGTCCCGCCACTCCCTGGTGTGGTGGATCACCGCCGACGGCCCCGAGAGCCTCGGCCTGGGACTCGCGGCGCTGACCCGCCAGCTTCATCCGGTGGCGACACTCGCCGACGCCGAGGCGTGGGCGACCGGCTGGCTGCAGGACAACTCAGGATGGCTGCTGGTCCTGGACAACGTCGAGGACGTCACCGACATCACCGCCCTGCTGGGCAGGATCAGCGGCCGCGGACAGGTCATCGTGACGACCCGGCGGGACCTGGGCGTGGCGATCTGGGCGAAGCTCGGCCTGGCACCCCTGCGCCTGGGCGTCCTCGACCGCGAAGCCAGCGCCGACCTCCTGCTCCGGCTGACCGGCCACACCGACCGCGACGGCGCGGACCGCCTCGCCGCCGAACTCGGCGATCTGCCGCTGGCGCTGGAACAGGCCGCCGCCTACATCGGTCAGCACAGCGGGACGAGCTTCGACGACTACCGGGCCCTGGTCACCGCACAGTTCGCTCGGGCGGCGGGCAACGCCGGATACGGTGGGGCGGCCGACCGCAGCGTGGCCGCGGTGTGGTCGGTCACGATGGACACGATCCTGAGCCAGGACGCGCTCGCCGGCCTGGTCCTGGACGTGCTGTCGTGCCTGGCCCCGGACGATCTGCCGGACGACGTGCTCGCGCCGCTCGCGGAGGAACCGGTCGACGTCACGGACGCGCTGGCGCTGCTGGCCTCCTACAGCATGATCAACTGGGCGGCCGGGATGGTGAGCGTGCACCGGCTGGTGCAGGCCGTCACCCGCAACGCGCAGACGGCGGACACCACGGCGAAGATGCAGGACCTTGCGGCCGACCTGCTCAAGCGCGCCATACCGCCCGATCCGATCAGCAACGTCAGCGGCTGGCCGCGATGGACCGTCCTGCTGCACCACGTCGACAGCGTCTACCGAGGTCTCCCCGAGGACCACGAGTCCGATGACATGCTGTTCGTCGTCGACCGCGCGGCCACCTACCGGCAGCACCAGGGACAGACCAAGCGGGCGGTCGAGGACTTCGAGCGGGTCCTGTCCGACCTGCAGCGGCTGCTCGGCGCGGATCATCCGACCACGCTCACGGCCCGCAACAATCTCGCCTACGCCTATCAGTCGGCCGGACGGGTGGAGGCGGCGGTCGAGGAGCTGGAGAAGCTGGTCGCGGATCAGCGGCGGGTGTTGCCCGCCGACGAGCTGAACGCCCTTGTGTCGCGGAGCAACCTCGCCTTCGCCTACCGCTCGGCCGGCCGGATCGACGCGGCGATCGACGTGTGCGAGAAGGCGCTGGCCGACATCCGCCGTCTGCTGGGCGAGGACCACCGTTTCACCCTGTTGTCACGGAACAACGTGGCGGACCTCTACACGCTCGTCGGCCGGGTCGACGAGGCGATCGACGAGTTCGAGCGGATCCTGGCGGACCGGCGGCGAGTACTGGGCGAGGACCATCCGGACACGCTCGTGTCGCGGATCAACCTGGCCTCCGCCTACCAGGCGGCCGGCCGGATCGAGGCGGCCACCGACGAGTGCGAGAAGGCGCTGACGGACAGCCGGCGGGTGCTCGGCGAGGAACACCCCGACACGCTGACCGTGCGCAACAACCTCGCCGGCGCCTACCTGTGGCAGGGCCGGACCGACGAGGCGATCGCCGAGTACCGAACGGTGCTGGTACAACGGCGCCGCGTGCTGGGCGACGACCACCCGGACACCTTCGCGTCCTGGCGGAACGTCGCCTACGCCTGCCAGGCGGCCGGGCGCGTAACCGAGGCGATCGACGAATACGAGAGGGCCCTGACCGAAGCCGTACCGGTCCTCGGCCCGGCCCACAAGACCGTCCTCGACATGCGGACCAGCCTCGACGACCTACGCCACACCACCCAACCCTGACCGGCACAGGCGGTCACGTTCCCGACTGAACGGCGCTCACGGGGCCGGCTGCTACCACAGTCGACGGTTATGGGGGCGGATCGGCGTCCAGACCCGGCTCACTCCGGTGCGGCCGTGGTGCACGGTGCGCAGGTCGGCTCGCACAACACCCAGTACAACACCTTCCAGGGCGTGGCGCCGCCATGGACGGACCTGGACACGGCCTGCCGCAAGCTGGCGCAGATGGTCAACGAGCAGTGGCGAGGAGAAGCGACGGCGCGTGGCATCGCGACCCCCGCCCCGGCGACGGTCCGATGGAGGTGGGGTGAAACCGACGTCGCCGCCGATCCAGCCGATGTCGCAGCGACCAAGGGAGCGGGGCCCCTGACTTCGGGAACGGTGAACCGCCTCCACGACGAGGTTTACGCACGCCTTTCCCACGGTCGCCTGGTGCTGCTCGGCCGGCCGGGCGCCGGTAAGACCGCAGCGATGATCCTGCTGCTGATCGCGGCACTGGAACACCGGGGGTGGGTGCCGGAACCCGCGTCGCGGGAGATTCCGGTCCCGGTGTGGCTCACCATGGGCGGCTGGGATCCGGTGTCGACCTCGCTCACGGACTGGGCGATCGAGACCGTGGCGCGAGATCTCTCGCCGCGAACGGCCGCTGAGCTGGTGAACAGCGGGCGCGCAGCCTTATATCTGGACGGGCTGGACGAGATGCCGCCGGCGTCGCGGGGAGCGGCGCTGCGCCGGATCGACGAGACGCCGACCCACATTCGCATTGTTCTGACCAGTCGGCGTGACGAGTACCGCGAGGCCCTGGAGACCGGCCGCCTCCACGGTGCCGCGGTCGTCGAGCTGCAGCCCGTCAAGCCGTCCACGGCGGCCCGATATCTCGGCAGGGACCAGGTCGGCGTGCAACGAGAACGCTGGCGTGTGGTGGGAGCCTACCTGCGTTCGCATCCCCTGAGTGCCGCCACGCAGGCGTTGAACAACCCGCTGACACTCACCCTGGCCCGGGACACCTACCGGTACTCCGATCCCGTCGCACTTGTCGACACCGCATTGTTCCCCACACCGGCGGCCGTCCGCGCGCACCTCATCGAACGGTTGATGGACCAGGCGTACCCTGACGCCCGCAACCGGGAGCGGGCCGGCCGGTTCCTGGGATGGATCGCCCGCAACCTGGGTGACAATCGGGATATCGCCTGGTGGCGGCTGTCATCGTCGCTGCCGCGCTCGCGACTTGTCGTCTCGACGGCCCTCCGCACGGGGGCGGTCGCCTCGGCCCTGACCCTGCTGCTGCTTCTGGCGGCGAACATGTGGTTCAGGACCGGATCCGGGTTGCCGGCCGGAGACTTCTTGACCGCCTACTGGGCGCGGCTCGTTCCCGGCATGATGCTGCTTGTCTGGGTCACCGGGTGGATGATCGGAGGGAGAGCCTCAGATCGTCTTGTCGGCCCGAAGACTCTCCGCCCCAGCGTTCCGGGCCGCCGCGAGATCGCCCGTCTCCTAGGGACAGTGTCGATCACCGCTGCCACTGTCGGCCTCGTCGGTGCGCTCATGACCAGGCTTGGCGATGCGCTCTGGGCCACCTATCGGCACGGCGTGGTCGACGGGCCCGGCCTCATGAGCTTCCTCTCGGTGGGATATGACGCCGCCGTTCGTGTGTTCCTGTTGACCCTTGCCGTGGTGGGCCTGCCGATCGGTGTAGCTCTGGGTTTGTACGACCTCTGGGCCGTCCCCGCGGATCGCGCGACAGCGGCGAGCCCCCGATCCACCTTCGCCGAGAGCCGGCGCTCTTCACTTCAGGCCTGTGGCGGGTTGGGAGCTCTCGCCGCCGCCGGAACCGCGTTCCCCGTCGCGCTGACGGCGGGCGCCGTTCCGGGACTCGCTCTCGGCGTAGCCGTCGGGTGGTTCTTCGCCTATGCGGTGTGGATCGCCAGTCCGCCGGGAATCCTCCGATTCGTCGAGGTAACGGCCCGTGGCCTGTCTCGTCGGCCACGGCTGCTGGACGTGCTTGACCTCGCGCACCGCCGCCAAGTCCTCCGTCAGGCCGGATCGGTCTATCAGTTCCGGCACGCCGAGGTTCAGGACCAGATGGCCACCGGGCAGCGGGCGCGACCGGCCGGACACCGGCGAAGGCTCGCCCGCCGCCCTGCTGTGGCGGCGGTCGTGGTCGCCGTGCTCGGACTGTCCGCGGCTCTCGCGGTGCCGCTGGCGAGGGCGCAGCCGGACCATCTGACGATCGTTCCGCCGTCGCTTCCCGAGAACCTGGTGTTCAGCCGAGACGGATCCCTGCTCGCGGCAAGCGGAGCGGATACCACCGTCATCGTCGATACCGGTACGGGCAGGCAGGTCAAACGGGTTCGGGGTACGGCACTGGCGTTCACTCCGGACGGCCGAAGCCTGATCTCCATGGACCAGCAGTGGCTTCATTGGATCGACCTGGCGACGGGCACGACCGCGAGGTCGCTCGCTGTCGGCATCGACGCCACCTCGATCCAGCTGGCGTCCGACCAGCGGACTGTGGTGGCACTGTTCGAGGAAGCCGGGGAGGTCGGAATCTGGGAGGCGCCCTTCCGGACCGGTCCCCGGATCCTCTCTCCCTGGACGTCGCAGTCGTCCAGCGGCGGTCGTCACATCCACCTCAGCCCGGACGGCCGGCTGATCGCGACCGCGGGTGGCGATCGGGTCAACCTGTGGAACGTGGCTCGGCGGTCCTTCGTGCGCACCCTCGCCGTCGAGTGGGCGTTCCCACCCGTCTTCAGCCGTGACAGCACGGAGGCTGCCACGATGAGCCGGAGCAACACGCTGATCGTCGAGAGTGTTCCGTCGGGGAAGCGGGTCAGCCGGCACGCCCTGCCCGACGTGCGCACGATTCAGGCGCTGGCGCCGGATTGGACCATGGTCGTCTCAGGGACACCGGGGTACAAGGACTTCTCCGGTGACATCCAGTTGCCCGGCACGCTGTTCGCCGACGGATTGGCGTCCCGGGCGAAGTCGGGTGACCTGGCCCGGCCGAGTGACCGCATCCGTTATGCCGAGTTCAGCCCGGACGGCAGCCGCCTTGCGACCGTCTGGGGCACCGGCCTCGAGGACAACACCAGGCGGCTGAGGGTGTGGAACGCGGACCGGTGGAGGAACACCGTGAACTTCGATCTCGACCTCGCCGAGATCAACAGCTTGGCGTTCAGCCCGGACAGTGGGAGGCTCGCCGTGGGCTGGACGGACGGGCGCGTTCGTGTCTGGCGGCTGACCGCGTGACGCGCGGCGTCACGGGCCCGTGTGGATCAGTGCCGCCCACAGATCCGGCCGGTCCGGCTGTTCCTGTCTGACCCGCTCGATGGCCGCGTCCAGCGCATATGCCGCCCGGGTCGCGTCCAACCGGCCGTCCGAGGCCAGCGTCGCGTAGACATCGCCCGCCACCTGCGCCGCCACCCGGTCCGAGACCGCCCACTGACTCCCGATCACATGCCGGAACCCCGCCAGTTGCAGCGCCGCCGTCAGATGGATCGCCTCGTCCGGCAGGTCCCGGCCGCCCGCCGCCGTCCGGCACGCCGACAGATAGGCCAGGTCGGCCAGTGCCGCGCCCCGGTCCCGGGCCGTTCCCGCCAGGTCGAGGACGCTCAGGCGGCCGTCCACGAGGCGCAGGGCGCCCGCGCTCGGCTTCTCGAAGTCCTGTTCGCCGTGGCAGGCGAAGTGTGCCCAGGTGTGGTCCTCCAGCGCTGCCAGCACCGAGGCGACCGTCGCGCTGCGGCCGCTCAGGATGCGCAGGCCCGGTACGTGGGAGCTGACCGCTCGCAGCTCGTCGTTGACCGCGGGCAGCGGGGCCTGGCCGGGCAGCGACCCGAGTCCGACCGCGAACGCCCGGGGTGGGCCGGGCAGGGCGGGGGCCGAGCGTGCCCGGGACAGTGCCGACAGGCTGGGTGTGTAGGACGAGACGCACCGGGCCGCCACCGATAGCCGTCTCCTGGCCGTCAGGGCGGAGCCGAACCGGCCGGCGGCGTGCAGCGGCAGCATCGTCAACGGGCCGGTGGGGCACCACCACACCCGGTGGCGCCCGTCGGGGCCGGCCGGGGCGATCGTCGCCAGGGCGGTGCAGACCGGCTCGGCGACGGTGTCCCAGAGCCAGCGCTGGATCGAGACGAGGGTCTGGCGCAGCGCCGCCCGCGCCACCGCGCCGCCGCCGCGCGACTCGGCCTCGCGCTGGGCGGAGAGCAGTGCCGCCGCGCGTTTCTGGGCCGCCTCGCTCGTCAGCCACGGTAGTGGCACCGGGTGGACGCCGGTGGTGGTGACGATGAGGGCGTCGCTGCGCCGTACCGATGTGTTGACCAGCACCACCGCGCCGCCGGCGGCGGCCGGGCGCAGGTCGTCGAGCGACAGTGTGGCCAGGAAGCCGGCGAGGCCCGGCTGCAGGCGCGCGGCGGCGACCAGTTCCTCCCAGCGCTCCGCGAGGCGCCGCTGGTGGCCCGCGTCGGCGGTGTCGGACCGGGTGGGGCCGCCGATCGCGCTGGTGAGCAGCTCGTTGCCGATCTGCCAGACGCGCTGGTCGCCGGGCCCGGCCGGGATGCGTACGGTAGGCGCCGCCTCCGCCCCGTCCAGCTCCCGCCGGACCTGATCCAGTTCGGCGGCCAGCTCCGGCGCCACCACCGACAGCAGGGACAGGTCGCTGCGGGTCTGTACGGCCTGCGACCACAACACCTGACGACCCTGCTCCAGGAGCTCGACAGCACGTTCCGGCTGTCCCGCCGCGAGCGCCCAGGCCGCGGCGTCACCGGCCAGCCCGGCCGTCTCGGTGAGCCGTTTCTCCTGCACCGAACGGTCCAGCCCGCGCCATGCCAGCAGCGGCAGCAGCCCGATGGCCGTGCTGTGCGCTTCCAGCGCCAGCGCGACGTCTCCGATCTCGCCGCCGGCCCGCGCCAGGTTGCGTGCCGCGGCCATCCGGAACTCGACCGGCCCGACCCGCGAGCCGGCCGCCGAGCGCCACATGCCGACCGCGGCGTCCAGGTCGGCCGGGTCGTGGTCGACGAGGTGCTGGATGCGCAGGGCCGAGCCGAGGATGTTCAGGGCGCGGGCCCGGTCCGGGTTGCCCGGTGAGAGCCCGGCCAGCGCGGCCTTGCCCATCTCGACCGCCGCCCGTACGCCGGCCGGGTCGCTGCCGAGCCGGGCCTGCACGAGCAGGAGGTTGGCCAGGTTGGCCAGATGACCGGCCCGGTTCGCGCCGCCGGACTGCGCGTCGACCGCCTCCCTGGCCCGCCGGACCGCCTCTTCCAGGTGCGTCGACGACTCGCCCTCGAGCGCCTGGATGAACAGCAGACTGGCGTGGTTGGCCAGCAGCTGCGCCCGGAACGCCTCCCCCTTCGGCAGGTCGGTGACGATCTCCCGGCTGATCTGGATCGCCTCCCGGAGGTCCTGTTCACCGCCCTCGCCGCGGACCCAGCGCTGCATCAGCACGTACGTCATGGTGCTGGCCAGCGCGATCCGGTCGATGTGCCGGCGCGGCACGGTGTCCATCGCGTCCCGGCAGTGGCGGGCCGCCTCGTCGATGTCGGCGTGGTCGCCGGTGCGCGCGAAACGCAGCGCGAGGCAGGCCGCCAAGGACTGCCGGGCGCCGAGGATCTGGTCCGGGTCGGTGGTGGACCGGCCGAGCAACCGGGCCAGCCGGACCGCGGTGTCGATGTCCGCGAGCCGGCCGAAGCGCTCGAAGCCGAGCCGGTACGCGTTGACGCACCGCACCACCAGGTCCGGAAGTGCGGGATCCTCCTCGTCGAGGGTTTCGATCGCGCTCGCCGCGTACCGCATCGCCGCCGTCAGGTCCGCCTCCCGGCGGTCGAACTCGTAGCGGGTGGACAGCGCCCACGAGATCTGGCCCTGTACGACCGCCCACAGCGGATCGCCCGGGGGTGCCATCGCGCTCGCGCTGCGCGCCTCGGCCAGGGCGTCCTCGAGGTAGCCGATCTCGCCGGTCGCCCGTCCCCGCCGCAGCAGCACGACCGAGAGCGAGACCTGGGTGTCCACCGTCGGCGGGAGCGAGCGCAGCACCCGCTCCGCCGCGGTCAGGATGCTCAGGTCGCCGTTGTTGTCATAGGCCGCGATCATCTCGTCCACCGCGACAGGCACGAGTTCAGTACATTCAAATCCGGCCGCGACGTCAACAGACGGGAGTGTCGTGAGTGGAGGACAAACGGGACCGTCGCCTGCTGGCATCGCTGTGCGCGGCGTTGCCGTTGCTGCGTGAGCGGGCCGAGGAGGGCCTCTGGTCCGACGAGCTCGACGAGATGGTCGGTGACCTGGCCGCCGGAGAGCCGGTCGTGGAGGTGTGCCGGCGGCTCGGGCTGGTCGGCGAGGTGGACGATCAGCGCAACGCGGAGAACGCGCCGGCGCTGCCCGGTGTCGAGGGCGCGCACCTGGCCGGCATCGGCGAGGTGGTCCTGGACGGCGCCTACCGGTGCCCGCGCAACCGGTGCTCGCGGCGTGCGCAGCGCGACGACCGCGGGCGTGTCCCGGTGTGCGCGCTGGCCGAGGCACCGATGACGTACCGGTCCGGCCAATGATCGACGTCCTGCTGGGTGAGGTCGGCCGCCGGCTGACCGATCGGTGGCTGACCCGGGCGCTCGGTCCCGGTCTGCTGTGGTGCGCGGTGGCGGCGTTCGCCGTGCTGCCGGGCCGGCACGGCGTGCTTGACGTACGCGGTGCCGCACTCGCGGCGGCCGACGCGATGGACAGGCTCAAGGACCGGCTCAGCCTCGCGATCGTCTGCGCGGTCCTGATCGTGGCCGTCGCCGCCGCGGCCGCCGTCACGGCTCAGGCGGCCGGCGCCGCTGTCCGATTCGGATGGCTGGGGAACTGGCCCGGCGGGCAGGCGCTGACCGCACGGCGCCGCGCGCGGGCGGAGCGGAAGCTGCGGGCGGAGCAGCGTGTGGTCCCCGCCGTCTATCTGCCGGCCCGGCCGACCTGGATCGCCGACCGGATCAGGCTGGCCGACGACCGCGTCGCCGCGCAGTACAACCTGCGCCTCGGCCTCATCTGGCCGCGCCTCTGGCTGCTGATCAGCCCCGACCACCGCACTCCCGTGACGCAGGCGAGGGACCGCTTCGACCGGGCCGCGACGATGGGCGGCTGGGCGGTGCTCTACCTCGGGCTGGCCGGCTGGTGGTGGCCCGCCGCGCCGCTGGCCCTCGGCATCGGCCTGCTCACCTGGTGGCGGGCACGCAACGCGTCGGCCCTGTTCGCCGACGTCGTCGAGGCGACCGTGGACCTGCATCACCGCCACCTGGTCACCGAGCTCGGCTTCCCGATCGAGGAGGGTCACGCGCTGGACGCCGCGACCGCCGACGCGATCAACGATCTGCTGCACAAGGGCGCCAGCGGTTACGGGCAGGAGTACCGTTCCGGCGCGGTGATCGACGCGACATCCTCCTCCTTGGCCAGCGTCAGCCGCGAACGCCAGCAGGCCGAGGGGTCCTCGCCGGTCGGGACGAACACCACGTTGACCTGAGCCGGGTTTCCGCGTACCCCAATGATCTTCGCGGCCCGGAACGGCCCCGCCGAGATCAGCTTCTGCAGGCGGCCGCGCTGGGTCTTGTTCGGCAGCGCGGCCAGCGCGGTGTCGGTGCTCTCGTTGTTGATCGCGCAGAGGAAGCCGCCGACCTCGTCGGACGCCCGCTTCACCCGGGCGCTCTGGGAGTTGATCCCCGAGGCGACCGTGATCTTCGGGAGCAGGCAGAGGACCGACGGCAGCCTTGACGAGTCGAAGGTGACCGGCGGCGGGAAGGCCGGGAAGCTCAGCCACGGATAGCCGCTCGGCAGGCCCAGTCCCGGCCGGGCGGTCGAGCCACCCACGGGTTCACCGAGGCGCGGTATGTCGAGGGTCGGCAGGGTGTAACGGGGCACGGTGCCGGTGTACGGCGCGGGGCTGCCGTCGTCCCCGTTGAAGATGCCGGTGATGATCGAGACGACGATCAGTGCCGGGAAGACCCAGGGCAGCCAGCGCCGTACCACCGCTGCCCGCGGTGCCGGGGTGACGACCGGGACGGCCCGGCGAGGAGGTTCGGGAGGCGGCGGGGGAGGCGGGGGAGGAGGGGGCGGCGAGGACGGCGTCCTGGTGATCGCCCGGTCCAGCTGCTCGAACCACTGCGCCGGGCTCGGCCGTGTCGCCGGATCCTCGCTCAGGCTCCGGGACGCCAGGCGATAAACCCCCGTGCGCATCCGCCGCCGGGCCGCGGACGGGTCCCGCACCTGCTGGTCCCCGGCGAACAGCCGGACCGCCAGCAGCCCGAACTTGAACGCGTCGCTCTCCGGCGTGGCCAGTTCCTCGTCGAGCGGCACGTGCCACTCCGGCGTCTCGGCCTGCGCCAGCACCGAGTCGCCGTCCACCCGCATGGCGTCGCAGTCCAGGAAGTAGCAGCGCGGCCGGCTGGTCAGGCTGAACAGCAGGTTGTTCGGCGAGAAGTCACCGACGACGACTCCCAGCCGGTGCAGCAGCGCCAGGGCCTCGCCGGTGTCGCGCAGGAACTCCAGGCGCAGCCGGTCGTCGATCGGCAGGCCGCGGGCCCGCAGGTAGTCGCCGCTGTTGAGCAGGAACTGGGCCTGCGCGAGCACGGTCGACCGCCCGCTCGGCAGCGCGATCTCCGCGGTGAACTGCCCCGGCACCCGCGGCATCAGGAAGCCGCGGACCACGCCCTCCTTGCGTACCACCGCGGTCGGCCACGCGGCCAGGTTGAGCAGCGACTCGGCGTCGTCACCGGCCGAGCTCACCAGCTGGACCATCCGGTTCAGCGTGGTCACGTCGACGTCGTCGACGAACCGTGTCGCGTACTCCTTGTAGACCACGTCGGGCTGTTCCGTCAGCGCGTAGACCGTGCCCTGCCCGCCGACACCGATCCGGGTCCGCGGTCCCAGATCGGCGAGGTTCACCTCGAGCACGGGTGGGTCGCTCATGTCGGCCAGATCGCCAGGACGGTGCGGTCGTCGTCGTAGGGCCCGCCGGTGAAGTCGAGCATCCAGGCCAGCCGTGCCAGCGGCGGAGGATCGGCGAGCCCGTCACCGAACAGCCGGCCCACCTCGCCGCCGCCGTCACCGAGCGGTTCGGCGAACCCGTCGGTGCCCAGCACCAGGACGTCCCCGGTGCTCAGCGGAACCTCGACCGGCGTCACCGACGACGGCACGCGGGGGAGCGCGGACACACCGTCGGGCAGCAGCTCGTCCTCCGGCTGGGTCAGCGACTCGAACAGCGGTGTCCACTTGCCGTCGCGCAGCCGCCAGGCGTCCGAGTCGCCGACCCGGACCAGGTGCGCGACCGCCCGCCCCGGCTCCGCCGGCCGGATCAGCGCCACCACCACCGTGCTGGCCAGCTGCGCCTCGGCACGCTGCGGGTCCGGCTCGCCGCCGGACTGGCG
The DNA here is from genome assembly GCF_040681145.1 of Actinoplanes sp. NPDC051861. NCBI lineage: Bacteria > Bacillati > Actinomycetota > Actinomycetes > Micromonosporales > Micromonosporaceae > Actinoplanes > Actinoplanes sp. NPDC051861. The sequence goes on along the minus strand of NZ_JBFAYE010000022.1, from coordinate 43,627 downwards.
GGCGGCGAACTCCACGAGGGACCAACCGGCGCAGCGCAGCAGGTCGTGCCAGTCGATCTCGGCCTCGGCATGCTGCAGATAGTCGACCACGGTCCGGCACACCATCGTGGCTCCGAGGTGCGACAGCGGCGCGTTGGACACCCCGTCCGCGACCACCGCGATCAGCGAGCCCTCGTGCGTGGCGACCGCGAGCTCGTCCTGCCGCGGCTCACCGGACGCCCGGTGCCCGGCGCCGCGCACCGACGCCGCCCGCACCTCGAACCCCTCGGCCGCCCAGCCGTCGATCACCGTGTCCGGACGGTAGGGCTGGGTCGCCGGCGCCAGCACCGGCGACGCCGGCGCGGCCTCACCGACCGACGGGGACGCCCAGTCGAAGCTCTCGCTCACACCACGTCCACGGCCATCCGGAAGCTGTCCGGCCGCTCCACGACCAGCTCCGCGTCGTTGCCGCCGACCGCCTGACCGCTCTTGATCACGCTGCGGGTGAGGGCCGTGCAGAACTCGGCGATCGCCAGCCCCACCTCGACACCCGGCGTCGCCACGAACGCGAACTCCGGCCGCGTCGCCACGTGCAGGATCGTCTCCGCGCGGGCCTCGCCGATGCCGCAGGCGATGATGTTCGGCGCGGTCGGCGTGCGCTCCCGGTCGACCAGCTGATCGTAAACGGACTCCCACTGCCCGACGTCCGTCGGCTGCCCGTCGCTCAGGAAGAACACCGCCGGCCGGTGCACCGCGAATCCCTCCCGCTTGAGCGCCCGCACGTCCGCCGGGATCCGATCGAGCAGCAGCGTGAACGCGACACCGTATGCCGTGCCCGTCCGCACCGACAGCAGCGGTAGCGAAGACTCGTTACGCAGGTCAGCCAGCGCCGAGTGCACGATCACGTCCTCGGAGAAGCCCACGATCGAGAAGCGCACCTTGGCGGCGGCGAGCGGTTCTCGCAGCAGCGCGTCATGCAGCGACCGCAGCCCCGCATTGAGCTCATCCACGACCGGGGACATCGATCGGGATTCGTCGGCCACCAGGTAGACGGGCAGCACCCGGCCCGCGCTTTCGGACATGCTCACCACCGGACTCTCGATTGTGGACCCTCAACGTAGCAGGAGGCTCCAACGCATTCGCTGTGGTTGATCCGGGTGGTTCGCTCGCGCTTTCTTTTTTGTACGAGCAATGGCAAGTGTTCGAGAGCGGGGCGGGGATCCGGGTGCGGCGCCGACGTGCGCGCCGCCGCCGGGTCATGAGATCTGGTCGGGAGCGCCGGGCCGGCGAACGCCGGCCCGGCGGTGTCGGCTATCCGATCGTGCAGGCGGTGCCGTTCAGGGTGAACGACGTGGGTGCCGGGTTGGAGCCGGTGTGGGTGCCGTTGAAGCCGAAGCTCACGGTCGCGCCGGCTGCCAGACTGCCGTTCCACGAGGTGTTCGTGGCGGTCACCTGGGTTCCGGACTGGGTGACGTTCGCCGACCAGCCCTGGGTGACCTTCTGACCCGCTGTGTAGGGAAAGGTCAGCGTCCACCCGTTCACGGCCGTGGAGCCGTTGGTGATGGTGACCGTGGCGGTGAAGCCGGTGCTCCAGCCGTTGACCGAGTACCCGACCCGGCAACCGGTGGCCGGCTGCGACGGCGAAGGCGACACCGACGGCGACACCGAGCCCGACGGCGAGACCGACACCGACGGCGAGACCGAGGCCGACGGGGACACCGAGGCCGACGGGGAGACGGACGCCGACGGGGAGACGGACGTCGACGGGGACGGTGACGCGCCGTTCGGTTCCGCGCCCCACACGAGGTTCGCGCCGTCCCAGAGCGGCACACCGGCGTTGGCGCCGGCCGCCACCTGGTAGGACGGGTCGTTGGCCGGGTTCCACGTACCGCCCTCGGCGACACCGATCTTGAGCTGGACCTCCATCCGGTGCGCCGACTGCCCGGCCGGCGCGATCGTGTAGCCGGTGCAGTTCACCTCGACATACCAGATGTTGCCCGAGTACTGACTCGCGCTCGTCGGGCCCGGGCAGCCCTGCGTGTACGGCGAGCTCACCTGCAGGGCCGAGCTGTCGTCGCGGGTGAAGTAGTAGCGGAACTTCCCGCTGGTCAGCGCCCGCGCCGGGAACGCCGACTTGTTGTAGACGATCACCTTGACACCGGTCGAACGGGTCTCATTCTGCATAATCGTCGTTTCGACCGACATTTCCGAAATGTCGGGCTTCTCCGCGACCGGGAAGCCGGCCAGGGGAGCGCCGCCGAACTCGCCGTAGAGTCGCGCCACAGCGGACGTGAACCCGGCGTTGTAATCGGTGGCCACCTCGTTCATCACATAGTCGCCACGACTGTCGGTGTACGCGTCATTGGGCGAGGACGGGCCGCCGACCAGAGCACCGTACAGAACATGGCGGGTCTGCTCCGGCACCTGCTGGCTGTCCCACCAGCTGCCGTGCGCCGTACGGTGATGGGGGTTCTTGGGTGAATTGGCGCCGAACCCGATCACATAGCTGGAGCTGCGCGGGTTGTCGCCCAGGGCGTAATTGATCTGCCGGACCGCGAAGTCGTGGTAGCGCTGCTTGCGCGTCGCGTCGCTCAGATGATCACTGTGGACGAGCGCGACGAACGCCGTGTTCGCCGCATAGCGCAGCGCGCCCCAGGAGTCGACCACCACCATGCCGCCCGGCGAGGTGCGCACCTTCTCCCCGTTGACGCCCACGGTGAACCAGTCGAGCCAGCGGTTCGCGTCGTCCAGGTACTTCTGCTTGCCGGTCAGCTGTGCCAGCAGGACATAGTTTCCGTACTGCTTGTTGTCCCAGCTGATCGTCCACTTGTACATCTTGGTCGTGGTCTGGTTCTCGTTGCCCTGCGCGTCGTACCCGGCCTCGGCCTTCGCCAGATAGGACGCGTCGCCGGTCGCCCGGTGCAGCCAGATCGCGCCCCACACCAGCTCGTCGGCGTAACCGCTCCACGACCTGTAGAACGACGTCGCGTCCGTGATGCACTCGTGGTACATCTTGCGGACCCGGTCCGCGAACGAATACAGCTGCTTGGCGTGCGTGAGCAGGGTGTCGGCATAGCCCGGGTCGGTCGGGCGGAAGACCAGCGAGCTTGCTGCCATCGCGGCCGCCGTCTCCGCCGCCAGCTCGCTGCCGCCACAGGTCGCATCGATTTTGTACGCGGGGCGCGCCATCGGCATCACCTCGGCCGGTCCCCACCACTTGTGGTCGTCGTCGCCCTTGCCCACCTGGCCGTAGAGCACGTCCGCCGACGGGTGAGCCTTGATGAAGTAGTCGTTCGGCACGCGCAGGTTGTTCAGCAGGTGGGTCAGCTGCCCGCTGCTGCTGTAGGCCGCCCGGTTCTCCACCGCGCCCCACGCCAGCATCGTCGTCGTGAACGCCATCGGCAGGCCGAACTTGACGTGGTCGCCCGCGTCATACCACCCGCCGGTCAGATCGAGCCCCGCGTCCGAGCCGTCCCGCATCGCCGAGTCACCCCGCCAGGACACCCGGTTCCAGCTCGGCTTCTTGCCGGAGATCTGAGCCTCGTAGAAGAGGAGCGACTTCTGCAGCGCCTCGCCGTAACTGTAGGGCGGCGCCGCTGCCGCATCCGATGGGGACGCCACCCAGAGCAGGCCGGCACCGAGCGCGACGGCCGACAGGGTGGTGAGGAGTTTCTTCATCATGACTTTGCCGCTTCCTCGCCAGGAAAGTGACCGTCATCGTTACATGGGAGCGCTCCCAATTCAACAGTGTGTTTACCGGTCAGAAACCTTCGCCGCGCACCGACTGCAGCCTGATCAGCACCTGGTCCTCGTGCATCGTGGCCAGCGCACACAACTCCCGCCGGTCCAGCAACAGCCCCGTCCGCCGGCACTCCTCGGCGAAGCCCCGCCCACTCAGATGCCGCCGCGTCTCCGCCAGCAGATCGTCGGGTGTCTGCCCCGGTCGCCCGCCCACCGCCACGAACGTGCTGCACACGTCCGTCCCACAGTCCCCGCCGCCGTAGCCCTCGGTCGCCACCAGCCCCTCCGGCAGCGGCAGCACCACCCCGGCCGGCGGCTCAGCCGGGTTCTGCTCGGAGAGCAGCAGCGGCACGGAGACGAGGCCGAGCACCACCGTCAGAACGACCAGCACGCGAAACGGCCACGACCGCGGGCGTTCGGGATCCCGCAGCCGCGCCACGATCAGCACCGACACCGGCAGTGCGGCGAACGCCAGCTCCCAGCTGACCCGCGGATAGGCAGCGGCCAGCACCGCCGACCCCGCCGCCCACCCACCCAGCACCCCGAGACCGGCCCACCGGTCCCGTCCCGGCCGCGCCACCAACCACCAGAACGGCAACACCCCGACAAACACGATCAGCTGAACCACCCACCGATCATGATGGACACCCCCCGCCCAGACCAACGAGCCGCCGGCGGGAGATGCGAGCCGGCGGCTGGTCAGGTGACGGCGACCAGGCCTGCCTCGTAGGCGGCGATGACCAGCTGCACCCGGTCTCTGGCGTTCAGCTTGCTCAGCAGCCGCGTCACGTAGGTCTTCACTGTCGCGTGGCTCAGGAACAGGTCGGCGGCGATCTCTGTGTTCGACAGGCCCCGGCCGACGAGGGTGAGCACCTCGCGTTCGCGGTCGGTGATGCCGGTCAGTGGGCGCCGGGTCGTGGTGGAGCCCGCGCGGGACTCGACGAACGATGAGATCAGGCGGCGGGTGATGCTGGGGGCGAGCAGGCCGTTGCCGTCGGCGACGGTTCGGATGGCGTCGAGGATGTCGTCCAGGTCCATGTCCTTGACGAGGAAGCCGGCGGCTCCGGCTTGCAGGGCGCCGTGAAGGTGCTCGTCGTCGTCGAAGGTGGTCAGGACCAGGACGTGGGTCGAGGGTGAGGAGCCGGTGATGTGGCGGGTGGCCTCGATGCCGTCGGTCCCGGGCATGCGGAGGTCCATGAGGACGACGTCGGGGCGCAGGGCCTCGGTGACGTGGATCGCCTCGTCGCCGGTGGCCGCCTCGCCGACGAGCTCGATGTCGTCGGTCTCCGCGACGACCATCCGTAGGGCCGATCGAACCAGCGGCTGATCGTCGGCGACGAGCAGGCGGATGGTCATGGGGCGTCCGCCGGGAGGGGCAGGCGGGCCGCGACCCGGAAGCCGCCTTCCGGGCGTGTCCCGGTGGTGATCGTGCCGCGCAGGAGTTCGACGCGTTCGCGCATGCCGGTCAGGCCGAAGCCGGCGCCTAGACGGGAGCCCGCGCCGCGGCCGTCGTCGAGGACCTCGACGAACAGCTCGGACTCGCGGCAGCTGATCAGGATGCGGCAGGCAGGCGTGCCCGCGTGGTGGATCACGTTGGCGACGGCCTCCTGGACGATGCGGAAGGCCGCCGCGTCGATCTCCATCGGCAGGGAGCGGGACCGGCCCTCCCACCGCAGGTCGACAGCTATGCCGGCCGCGCGCGTCGTGGCGATGAGCTGGTCGAGACCGGACAGCGAGCAGAGGCGCAGACCGGAGACCACCCGGCGCACGCCCGAGAGGGTCTCTCGGCCGATCCTCTCGATGCTGCCGACGGCCTCCCGCGCGGCCTCCGGCTGGGACTGCATCACGCGGCCCGCCGCGCCCGCCTGCAACGCGATGGCTCCGAGGTTGTGGGCGACCATGTCGTGCAGGTCGCGGGCGATCCGCAGGCGTTCCTCGGTGATCGCCTCCGCGGTGGCCCGCTGGTGCGCGGCGGCGGCCTGCGCCCGGGACTGGCGGATCACCAGGCCCGCGAGCACGGCCGTGCACGTGCTCACCGCCATGAACGGCTCCGACGGCGTGCCTCCCTCGCCGGACAGCGTCAACCGGGCGATCAGGAAACCGGCGAGCACGCACACGGTGAGACCGGCCGCGGCCAGGACGACGCGGCGTGTGGCGGTCAGCGCGAGGGACGCCAGGGCGACGCCGACCGGAATGATCTGCGGTGACCAGATCTCCGGGCGCTGCCACGCCAGCGGAGGGATCATGACGCTCGACAGGACGAGGGCGAACGCGAGCGCCGGCCGGCGCCGCAACAGGATGCCGCCGGCCAGCGCGGACACGGCCGCCACCGCCAGGACGGCGCGACCCTGCCCGGAGCCGAGGACATCCGGTGGGAACAGCGCCGACTGCCGGTCACCCACCTGGTCGGAGAGGAACCAGGCCCATGGGTACGCCGTCGCGAGCCAACTCGCGACCGTCACGAACCCGGGAAGGAACAGCACGACTGGAATCTAGTCGGCGACCACCCGCGCGGCATCAACCCACGGTTGTACAACCCTGGCTGGACGCGCCGTGCCGCCCCGATCCCGAGAATTCGTCACATGATCGAGGTGAGGAAGCTGTCGAAGCGCTACGGGGACGCCGTGGCGGTCGACGACCTGACGTTCACGGTGCGACCCGGGCGGGTGACCGGCTTTCTCGGTCCCAACGGTGCCGGGAAGACCACGACCCTGCGGATCCTCCTGGGTCTGTGCGAGCCGGGCAGCGGCACGGCGACGATCGGCGGCCGGCGCTACCGGGAGCTTCCCCGCGGGCTGCGGCACGCCGGCGCGCTGCTGGACGCGCGCGACGTGCACGGGGGACGCAGTGCCCTCGACCACCTCACCGCGCTGGCCCGCACCAACGGCATCGGCGCGACTCGCGTACGCGATCTTCTTGACGAGGTGGGGCTGGGCGATGTCGCGAAGCGGCGCGTCCAGGGTTTCTCGCTGGGGATGCGGCAGCGGCTCGGGATAGCCGGCGCGCTGCTCGGTGACCCGCCCGTGCTGCTGTTCGACGAGCCTCTGAACGGTCTCGACCCCGAGGGCGTGAAGTGGGTGCGCGGGCTCTTCCACCGGATGGCGGCCGAGGGGCGCACCGTGTTCGTCTCCAGCCATCTGATGTCCGAGATGGAGCACACCGCGACCGACCTGATCGTCATCGGCCGGGGACGCCTGATCGCGGCCGAGACGCTGGAGCGGTTTCGCGGCACACGTTCGTCCGTCACCGTGCGCACGCCCGACCCCGGCACGCTGGCCGAGGTGTTGATCGGGGCCGGCGGGACCGTGCGGCGTCGCGACGACGGCGAGCTGTCGGTGAGCGGGATGAGCGCCGAGGAGATCGGCGACCTGGCGTTCGCGAGTTCCGTCCCGCTGCACCGGCTGTCCCCGCTGACCGCCTCCCTGGAGGACGCCTTCATGCGAGCGACAGGAGAGAATCCGTGACCGCGCACTTCCGTGACCTTCTCGTCGCCGAGTGGATGAAATGGTGGTCGCTGCGCTCGACCACCTGGACGCTGCTGCTGAGCGCGCTCACGATTCTCACCGTCAACTGCTGGTCCGCCTACAACGACCTCACCAACTTCGAGAGGTTCTCGGCCGACGCCCGCGCGGACTTCACGAGGTACGCGATGTCCGACGCCTTCACCCCCTCGTCCTGTTTGGCGCTCATGCTGGCCATCGGTGCTCTGGGCGCCGGCGTCGTGGTCGGCGAGTACAGCACCGGCCTGATCCGCACCACCTTCGTGGCGGTGCCCTCCCGGGCCGCCGTGATCGCGGCGAAACTCCTCGTCCTGCTCGCCGTCACGACGGGATACGGCCTGATCGTCGGCGTCGGCTCCTTCCTCGCCACCCAGACGATCCTCGACGGCAAGGGTGCCGGCCTGGAGCTGTCCGACCCAGGCGTGCCGGAGCAAGTCCTCGCCACCGTCCTGCTGGCGCCGCTGACCGCGCTGGTCGCCATGGCGTTCGGCATCCTCGTACGCCACAGCATCGGCACACTGACCGCCTTCGTCCTGGCCTTCATGCTGCTGCCGCTCGCCCTCGGCGAGGACCTCTACGCCACCGCGCTGCTCTCCCACGCGACCCCCTACCGCGCGTGGCTGCGCATCGCCGACATCCAATTCGGAGACCAGCCCTACCCGTGGACCCCCGCCGGCGGATGGACCGTCTACGCCGTGTGGGCCGCCGTCTCGATCGCGCTCGCGGTGACGGTGGTGAGGCGCCGGGATCATTGACCGATCAGCTTCCCTCTATAGGCGGAGAAGCCACTGGCCGGAGACGATCGCGCACGCCAGGATGACGTGGTGCTCCTGGCTGCGAGACTGATACGGCCGCTGGCCGTCTCCGCGGCGGTGGCCGCGGTGACCCTTGCCCAGCTCGATCTTCCCGACAAGAAGACCTGGGACGAGGCGCCACTCGTCCTCTACGGCGCGGTTCTCCTGCTGGCCCTGGTCGCGGTGGATGAGTCCGTTCGCGCCACAGTGGGCCTGGTGCAGCTGCGGAAGATACGTGCTTATGAAGGGGAGATGCGGGCTGTTCTCAGCGCCGCGCTGATCATCCTCGTCAGAAAGTACAGCCCGCCGTGGGAACGCGTCGGCGCGCACGCTTTCCAGCTTCGCGGGTTCTGGCGGTGGCGGCGCCTGACGAACATCGGCGGTATCCGGATCGGCTCGGTGCCGTCGATGGTGAATCCGTCGTGGAAGCCCGGCAAGGGTGTCGTCGGCATGGCGGTCAAACAGCGGCAGGGCCGCACCGTGCACTGGACGACCACCTTCGACGACGCGTTACGGCTTGGCGAGCGGGCCTGGACCGCGCTACCCGCCGACGAGCGGTTCGGGCTGTCGTGGGGTGAGCTCATAAGGACCGAGAACTATGCCGGGATCACGGCGTTCCCGATCTACGACCGCGGCGGGAGGCTGACCGGCTGCGTGTGCATCGACGCGCCGCTGACGGAGGCGGAGCTGGGCGATCCCAGTGTCCAGAAGATACTTCGCGACCTCGCCAGATCCGTCGACGCGCTGGGGTCGCCCCCGGTCGGCTGGCGACAGTACAGCCACGACTAGGGCAGGGTGGACATGAGCGAACGCGAACCCATCTCGGGAGAATTCGTCGAGGCCGTGCGGCTGCTCGGCGGCTCGCCGGCCCTCGTCGCCAGGCTTGAGGCCCGGGGCACGACTGAGCCCGACGCGATGGTGTGGCACAACGAGGATCCGCCCGGCCCGTCGAACGACGCCGGCCGGCCCGCGGACACGCCGCGCAGTGACCGGGAGTCCGTTCTCAGCCGTGTCCTGTGGTGGCTGGCGGGCGCCGACGCGACCGTCCTGCGGCAGTCACCGCGGAGCGAGAAGCTGCGGTACCGGACGCTCGGTGCCGCCATCTTCCTGACCAGCGTGATGGGTGGGATCGCCACCTTCGAAGCGGCGGGCGCCGCCGGGATCCAGAACGTCATGCGCGGGCTGATCGCGGTCGCCTTCGCCGCGCTCATCGTCGGATTCGAGCGGCTGCAGGTCATCAACGTCTCGTCGACACTGTCGCCCCTGTCGCGGATCCTGCGCACCGTCCCCGCCATCGTCTTCGGAACGATCCTGGCCCTGCTGGTCGCGACCCCGTTGGTGCTGCGCGTCTTCACAACGGAGATCAACGCCGAGATCGCCGCGAACCAGCTGTCCCAGCGCATCGAGTACCAGCAGAAGCAGCAGGCCGAACCCGCTCTCGTGGAGGCGACGGAGAACTTCGACGAGAGCAACGTCATCCTCGCCCAGGCGCAGCGCGACCTCGCCGCCGAGATCACCGGAGTCGGCCCGACCGGGGCAGCCGGATACGGTCCCCGTGCGGCCCTGCTCCATCGGCAGACCGAGGCGGCACAGACCCGTCTCGACGCGGCGAGCGCCCAACTGGAGCAGGTTCACACCCGGCAGGCCGCCGACCTCGCGGCTTTCGAGGCCGGCAACCGGGACATCAGCCTGTTCACGAGGCTGAGCGCGCTGTCGGCACTCGGCGAGAGATATCGGTCGGTCGGGGCCGTGCACCTGACACTGCTGCTCCTGCTCGCGTCCGTCTGGCTGATGCCGTCCCTGCTGATCGCCAGTTTCCCGTTCCGCCGCCCGACGGTCTACGAGTCGCTGCTGCAGATCGATCAGCGCTTCCTGGTCGCGCGTGCCCGCCTGGTCAACTCCGAGGAGTCGGCGCCCCGAACCGATGTCCTGGCCGACGTACGGGCGATCATCGATGACGAGTACATGCGGGTACGGCGCGAGTCCGTCGAGGACGTCCGGCGTTTCTTCGAAGCGCGGCAGGGCGCCTCAGGCGGCTGACACCAGGCTGAGCGCGCCGATCGACTTCGCCTTCTTCGCCTCGTACATGGCGGCGTCGGCGAGACCGATCAGCTCGTCGGTCGTGACGCCGGCGCGGGCTCGTGCCACGCCGATGCTCATGCCGACCCGGACCTGTTCGCCGCCGGCCGTCAGCGGGCCGGCGAGCATCTCCCGGATGCGCTCGGCGACCGTCTCCACGGCGTCCGCGCCCCGGCAGACGATCACGAACTCGTCCCCGCCGAAGCGGCTCACCAGATCGCCCTCCCGGACGCAGCCGCGCAGCCGGGACGCGACCGCTACCAGCAGTTCGTCGCCGGCCGCGTGACCGAGGCGGTCGTTGACCGGTTTGAAGCCGTCCAGGTCGCCGAAGAGGACCGCCAGGCCGTCCGCGCCGGCCGCCAGTTCCGCGGCGAGCCGGTCCAGGCAGGAGGCCCGGTTGGGCAGGCCGGTCAGGGCGTCCCGGGTGGCCAGGCGGTGCAGGGCCTGCTCGGCGGCGCGGCGGGCGGCGGAGAGGCGGGCGATGCGGATCATGACGAGCGGGGTGAGGGCGGCCGCCGAGACGGCGATGAGCACGCCGTCGACGGGCAGGTGCAGCAGGGCGCGACCGCCACCGACCACGGACGGGATCGCCAGCATCAGGCCGAGGAAGGCGAGCCGGGCGCGGGTCAGGTGGTCGTCGGGGTGGCGGCTGCGGGTCGTCACCGCGCCCACCGACGGGTGCAGCGCGGCGAGGCCGAAGGCGGCGTACGCGGCCAGGTAGACGCCGTTCGTCCAGTCGGCGCGGACGCCGTTCGCGTCGAGTGCCAGCTCGCCCGTCACGTTGCCGAGCATCGCCAGACCGAGGCCGGCGGTCATCAGCCGGACCGAGGCCAGTTTCTCCTCGGCCAGCAGCGACACGCGTACCAGGGCGCCGAGCGCGCCGGAGAGCACGAAGAGGTTCAGGAAGACGGCGAACTTCCGGCTGTCCGGCGCGTCACGGGCGTCCAGGACCGGCAGCAGCACGGCGGTCCAGAGCAGCCCGGACAGGGCGATGCCGGTGATCACCGCGTCGATCAGGCCCCCGACGTCGCGCCGGCCGCGCTGGATCACCAGCGTGCCGGCGCCGGCGAGAACGAGCACTCCGGCCCCGCTCAGGAACACGTCGGCGACGGACCCGTCTCCGGTCGCGTGGCCCTCGACGGTGACGAGCCAGATCCAGATCACGTTGCCGATGTTGTAGGACACCATGGCGGCGAACATGATCCACCAGGGTGTGCGCGCCGCGCGGCGCCTGGCGCAGCCCGGCCACGACCGCGGCCTGGGTCCCGAGCGTGACGATCAGGAACGGCCAGTGCCGCAGGTCGTACGGCCACGCCAGGTACGTCGCCACCAGGAGGCCGGCGGCGATGGCATAGGCGCGGAGGAGCACCGCACACCGATCGGCGCCTACTCGAGGAACTTGAGGCTGAACCCGGTGTCACTCGTCGGCCCCGGCACGTTCGCCCGCGTGTAGGCCGTGTTACCCCACCACACGAACGTCCCGGTGTACCAGTAGCGGTTCGCCCAGGCGTACGGCGTGCCCTTCGCCACCGCGTGGTACATGAACGGGAAGCGCGGGCCGGCCGGCGGGCTCGTCGCGATATCCCCGTTGAGCAGCACGAACGTGTGGTGCCCGGGCCCGTCGGCGTACAGCGTCGGGTCCCAGCCGGACATCATCGTGGCCCGGTTCGAGCCGAACAGGCAGCCGTTCGACTTGTACCAGTCCCAGACGTACGTCGGGTCGCCGCCGGCTCGCAGGCGCAGCTCCGCGAGGCAGTACTGGTTGCTCCAACTGCCGTTCGCGGAGTACACGATGTGCAGCCGCCCGTCCGGGTCGCGGATCGCCTCCGGCGCCTCGTTGATGAACGGGTTGCCGACCACGCGCTCCCAGCTCTCGCGGGGCTGGGAGATGATGAAACGCGGTCCTGTGGTGGCCGTCGGGCTGCTCATCCGGGCGATGTAGAGATTCTGCTCCACGTTGGTGTCGCCGGCCCATCCGGACCAGACGAACCAGCGCCGGCCGTCGAGGACGAACATCGTGCCGTCGATGGCCCACCTGTCGTCGGGCAGCGCCATCCGGGTAGCCGCGGTGTATCCGGAGGCGGCGGTGGCCGAGCTGATCACGTACATCCGGTGTGCGGCGCCCCGCCCGGCGGTGAAGTAGATGTAGTAGCGCCCACCGTCGACGTGGATCTCCGGCGCCCAGACCTCGCCCAGGTTGCCGGTGTCCGTCCAGACCTGGCGGGTGGTCGCGGTGGCGAGCCCGTCCGGCGAGGTCGCCTGCCGGACCACGATGCCGCTGCCGACCGCCTGCACCCCGACGTAGGTGCCGCCGACACGCAGGACGCTGGGGTCGGCGGCGCGCAGGCTGGTCCGGGCAGCGACGGCCGGTCCGGGCCAGATGAAGATCAAACCCATGATGTGTACGGCGAAGAGCGCGAAAAATCCGCGGCGAGTTCTCATGAGCGGCTCCGGGGGGACGGGCGGAGCGGGGAGTCCAGTCCACCACGTGGCAGGGTGGCCGGGCCAGGTGACTGCGGTTCCGGAACCTGGCGCGGGACGGCGCATGTGGTCGTGAACAAGACTCCGCGATGCGCGCCCGCATAACCGATTTTTCGACGAGAAACATCCCCTTGAGCTGATCGAAACGATCTGGCAACATAGCCGCATCTGAATGCCTGCCCGGGCCCGGCGCATCAATTGTTAGCGCTAACAGAGGGGTTTTCATGACTTCGCATCCGATCAGCCGTCGCCTCCTCCTGCAGGCGGCGGGGGCGGGCGCGCTCGCCACCACGGTCACGACGATCAGCGGCGGCGCGGCCGAGGCCGCGGTCGTGCCGCCGGTCCGGGCCGACCTGGGCGTCTCGGCGTACGCGTTCGACCTCGGCCAGGTGCGCCTGAGCGCCGGGCGGTGGATGGACAACCAGAGCCGCACCCTGAGCTACCTGCGCTTCGTCGACGTCGACCGGCTGCTCTACAACTTCCGGGCCAACCACGGCCTGTCCACCGGCGGCGCCGCGGCGACCGGCGGCTGGGACGCGCCGTCGTTCCCGTTCCGTACACACATGCAGGGACACTTCCTCACCGCGTGGGCGCAGGCGTGGGCCGTGCTCGGCGACACCGCCTGCCGCGACAAGGCGAACTACATGGTCGCCGAACTGGCCAAGTGCCAGGCCTCGAACGGATATCTCTCCGGGTTCCCCGAGTCGGACTTCACCGCTCTCGAAGCGCGGACGCTGTCCAACGGCAACGTGCCGTACTACTGCGTACACAAGACGCTCGCCGGCCTGCTCGACGTGTGGCGGCTGATCGGCAACACCCAGGCCCGTGACGTGCTGCTGCGGCTCGCCGGGTGGGTCGACACCCGCACCGCGCGGCTGACTAGCAGCCAGATGCAGGCGATGCTGGGCACCGAGTTCGGCGGCATGAACGAGGTTCTCGCCGACGTCTACCAGCAGACCGGGGACAGCCGGTGGCTCACCGCGGCGCAGCGGTTCGACCACGCCGCGGTGTTCAACCCGCTCGCCTCGAACTCCGACCAGCTCAACGGCCTGCACGCGAACACGCAGGTGCCGAAGTGGATCGGCGCGGCGCGGGAGTACAAGGCGACCGGCACGACGCGGTACCGGGACATCGCCCTCAACGCGTGGAACATCACGACCGGCGCGCACACGTACGCGATCGGCGGGAACAGCCAGGCCGAGCACTTCCGCGCGCCGAACGCCATCGCCGGGTACCTCACGAACGACACGTGCGAGCACTGCAACACGTACAACATGCTCAAGCTGACCCGCGAGCTGTGGCTGACGGATCCGAACCGGGCGGCGTACTTCGACTTCTACGAGCGGGCGCTGATCAACCACCTGATCGGCGCGCAGAACCCCGCCGACAGCCACGGACACGTCACGTACTTCACCCCGCTCAGGGCCGGCGGGCGGCGCGGGGTCGGGCCGGCGTGGGGCGGCGGCACCTGGTCGACCGACTACAACAGCTTCTGGTGCTGCCAGGGCACCGGAGTCGAGACCAACACGAAGCTGATGGACTCGATCTACTTCTACAGCGGCACCACGCTGACGGTGAACCTGTTCGCGCCGTCGGTGCTGTCGTGGACCCAGCGCGGCATCACCGTCACGCAGTCCACGTCGTACCCGGTCAGCGACACGACGACGCTGACGCTCTCGGGGACGATGAGCGGGTCGTGGAGCATCCGCGTGCGGATCCCGTCCTGGACGTCGGGCGCGACTCTCGCGGTCAACGGGGTGGCGCAGAGCGTCACGGCGACGCCGGGGAGCTACGCGACCCTCACGCGCACGTGGGCGGCGGGGGACGTGCTGACCGTACGCCTGCCGATGCGCGTGATCATGCAGGCGGCGAACGACAACGCCGCGGTGCAGGCGATCACGTACGGGCCGGTGGTGCTGTGCGGCAACTACGGCAACACGGCGCTGTCGGCGAACCCGTCGCTGACCGTCTCGTCGATCGCGCGGACCAGCACGAGCAGCCTGGCCTTCACCGCCACCGCGAACGGCGCCACCGTGAACCTCGGGCCGTTCCACGACGCGCAGGGCTTCAACTACGCCGTCTACTGGAACACCGGCGCCGCCGAGGTCGCCTACAAGCTGGTCAACGCCGCCTCCGGGCTGGTGATCGGCGTACGCGACATGTCCACCGCGGACGGCGGACTGGCCGTGGTCTGGGGTGACACCGGCACCGCCGACCACCGGTGGGTCCAGGTCGCCGACGGCAGCGCCGTGCGGTTCCGCAACGTCAACAGCGGCAAGGTGCTGGGCGTCGACCAGATGTCCACGGCCGACAACGCCCGTGTCCTGCAGTGGGCCGACAACGGCACCGCCGACCACCGCTGGACGCTGGTCGCCAACAGCGACGGCTCCTACCGGATCCGCAACGTCAACAGCGGCAAGGTGCTGGCGGTGCTGAACGCCTCCACCACCTGGGGTACCCAGGTGGTCCAGGAGAGCGACAACGGCAGCGCCGACAACAACTGGCGTCTCGTCCGGGTCGCCTGACCGCCGCCGATGAGAGCCGCAGCGGTCCTCGCCGCCGGGGTGGCCGTCGCGGCCGTCGTCCTTGTGGTGCCGCGTCTGGCACCCGAGTCGCGGCCGCCCGGCGCCGGGGCTCACTGGGTGCCGGCCGGCACCGGCGCCGGGGACCGGTCGGCGCCGGCCGTGGTTCCGTCGCGCCCCGGTGCCGGCAGCCTTCCCCCGGTCGCCGGCTTCTCAGCGGTTCCTCTCACGGCGATGTCGCTCGAGGCGGTGAGCGCGCCCGGCCGCTTCGTCACGGTGACGGACGAGCCGGGCACGCTGCGGGCGATCACCGTGGCCGGCCCGGTGTCACGGCGCCGGGCGGCCACGTTCCGGGTGATCCGCGGGCTCGCCGAGCCGGGTTGCTACACGTTCCGGGCGGCGGACGGCCGCTACCTGCGGCACATGTCGTTCCAGTTGCGGCTGAGCCCGGACGACGGGACCGAGCTGTTCCGGCGCGACGCCACGTTCTGCGCCCGGGCCGGGACGGTTCCCGGGTCGGTGCTGCTGGAGGCGCACAACTACCCGGGGTTCCTCGTCCGGCACCTCGGTGACGACCTGTGGCTGGACCGGTTCGACGGCAGCGCGGCGTTCCTCACGGAGAGCTCGTTCGCGCCGCGCCCGCCACTCGCGTCCTGAGGTCCTCGTCGGTGATCTCCCGGACCACCCGGCACGGCACCCCGACGGCGACGGTCATCGGCGGGACGTCCCGGGAGACGACACTGCCGGCGCCGATCACCGCGCCGTACCCGATCCGCACGCCCGGCAGCACCACCACGTTGCTGCCGATCCAGACCCGGTCCTCGATCACGATCGGCTCGGAGAAGCGCCGGAAGTCCTCACGCAGCTCCGGGTGGATCGGATGCCCGGTCGTGGTCAGCGTGACGCTCGGCGCGATCATCACACCGTCACCGATCCGGATCTCGACGTCGTCGACGAACGTCAGGTTCACGTTGCCGAAGAAGTCGTCGCCGATGTGCACGTTGCTGCCGAACCCCGCGTGGAACGGCGAGAGCAGCACCGTCCGGGCACCCACCGACCCGAGGATCTGCTCGAGCAACTCACGGCGGCGCTCCGTGTCGGCGGGGCGGGTCTGGTTGTACTCGAAGACCAGATCGGCGCGGCGCAGCGGATTCTGGAAGGAGGCCTCGGACTCGGTGTAGAGCAGCCCTCGGTGGATCCGGTCCCGTACCTCATCCTCACGATCTTGCATATCGCAACGCTAGCGGGAGACCGGCGGTGAGTGCTGCCAGCACCACGAAGCCGGCCGCCCAGCCATGGTGCTCGACGACGGCACCGACCAGCGGCGCGGAGGTGGCGATGCCGAGGGCGCTGGCCGAGTTCATCCAGGTCATCGCCTGGGTGTAGACCTCGGCCGGGGTGGCCTGTTGCAGCAGCACGGCCGCTGGGATCAGGACCAGGGCGACACACCCGCCGACCACGGCGTAGCCGGCGAACATGGCCGGCACGCCGGGGGTCAACGCCAGCGCCGCACATCCGGCCGTCATGAGAAGGCTCGCGCCGGTCGCCACCGGCGGCGCGGTCCGGAGGTTCCCGTAGGCGATCCCGGCGACCAGGCTGACCACTCCTCCGGCCCCGGTGATCAGACCGGCGAGCGAGCCGGCGCCGTGTGCCAGCGCGAACCCGGTGATCGCCACGCCGATACCGCCGAAGAAGAAGCCGAGGGTGAGGTTGACGGCGAAGAGGACGGCGATCGGCCGGGTCAGCAGACGGCGGTCCACGACGGCACCGCGGGGCCGGCCACCGGGCGCGGGCTCCGTGGCCCTGGCGGTGAGCATGCCGGCCAGTCCCAGCGCCGTCAGGGAGACGGCCAGGACGAGGCCGGCCCACGGGGCTCGCGTGGCGCTGAGCGCGGACACCAGGACCGGTCCGATGAGGAACGTCACCTCGTTGAGGGCGGCTTCGAGCGAGAGCGCCGCGGTACCGCCGCCCAGCGTGCGCCAGCGGGCTGCGGAGAGGGCGCCGACGGGCGGGGCGGTGGCGCCGAGCAGCGCGGCCAGGAGGACACCGGCCGTGGCCGACCCGCGGGCCAGGACCAGCGCGACCGCCGCGGCGGCGAACAGGCCGGCGGTGAACGGAACGACCCGGCGCTGACCCCAGCGGTCGACGAGCCGGGCGACCTGCGGCCCGGCCGCCGCGTCAGCGACGGCGAACGCGCCGGTGGCGGCACCGGCTCCGGCGAACGACCCGGACGATCCGAGAACCGCCCAGAACACGGCGAGACCGCTCATGGCCACACCGAAGCGGGCGACAGCGGCGGGAACGAAGAACCTCAGTGCGCCCGGAAGACCGAGCAATTGACCTGTACGCAAGGCGAGAACTCCGACGGTGAGAACACCGCGAGCCGCCAGACAGGTCGGACTGGGACATCAACTCGTACGCCGAGCCTAGCGCCGGAGGGCGACCATCACGACATTGGGGGTGGTGTCGTCGCCGGCGAGCGGCGGGACCCGGACCTGGAAGCGGCGGCCCGCGCGCTCCCGGATCGTGAACGACCATCGGTCGTCGCCGCCGTGGACGGCGTCGTAGGTGACGGTCCCGAAATCGGGGATCGCGGCGTCGCTGCGCACGCAGTAGTCGTGGACAGCGGTGCAGGCCAGCAGGAACGCCTCCGCCTCGCCGCGCAGCCGGGGTGCGGGCGCCGGTGCCGGCGCGGCCTCCGGCACCGCCGGGCGCAGGCGTTTCCAGGTGCGGGTGACCAGCTCGGTCAGTCCCTGGTAGGCGGCGTTGCCCAGAACACCACTGCCGATCGCCACCGCCACCCACTCGAGAGCCTCGGTGGGCATCCCGGAGATCGGACCGTGTACCGATTGCTCATTCGCGTACCGTTCCAGCCGTTCCGCGGCCTCGCGAACGCCGGCCTCGCTCAGCCGCGCCAGGCCCGCGACGTCCCTCCTGCGCCAGAGGTCCTCCACCAGCTTGGTCGCGGCGCCTGCGCTGCCCTGGACGGCGAGTTCGGCGAGGCCCTCGTCGCCGACGAGGTCGCGCAGAGCAACGGCGGCGAACCAGCCGGCCTGACCTTCGGTGAACGTCATCTGCCGCAGTCGTGCCACGTCACCGGAGTCGGCGAGCAGGAGCGCCGGGGTCGCGTACTCCTCGAGCTCGTGGAACACCGCTACGAACCGGTCCAGCATGGCCGGATCGGGGTCCTGCACGCAGCGATCACGGAACAGCGCGGTCGCCCAGAACGCCTCCAGCACCCGCCCTTCGGCGGCGATGTCGTCCAGCAGCGCCATGGCCCGGTCGCGGTAGCCGCAGGCGTAGAGCCCGTTGGCCAGCGGCGCCCGCCAGCCCTGCGCCATCCGCTCGGCCGCGGGCCAGCTCGCGCCGGCCATCGCCGCACGCAGCCGGGTCTCCGCGTCGCCGGGTCCATACCTGCCGACCAGAAGTTCCGCCAGATAGGCGGCGGAGACAGGGCTTGCCGACGCCAGCCGGGTCAGCAGCGGCAGGTCACCTTCGGCGGCCACGAGTCGCGCCACCCAGTGCTCGGATGCGAGCTCACCGTCGTCGGCGTGCGCGCGAATGTACTCGAGCGCCTCGCCCGCACGTCTCGCCCGCATCAGCGCCGCCGTATCCATGCCCGCCAGTATCCCTGCCGGGGAAGAAGCGCCGCCGTGCGGTGAGTGGAGGCGCTGGGTGGGTAATTTGTTCCGGTCCGGTGTCGGATTCGGGGACTGGCGTTCGTGGAGTGGGTCAGGGGCGGCCGTTGAGGCCGCCGGGATGAGGGAGTCCTGGGATGGCGCGTTTTCTGATCTCGTTCGATGACGGGGCGATGGATCACATCTCCGCGGAGGATCTGCCCGATGTGGCCGAGACCGCGCATGCGGCTGTCCAGGAGGCCGTCGACGCCGGGGTGTTCGTGTTCGCGGGTGGGCTGGAGCGGCAGCGGGCAAGCATCGTGGGCGTGGACGGTGTGGTCACGGATGGGCCCTACCCGGAGACCAAGGAGGTCATCGGCGGGCTGGTGGTCGTCGAGGTGGGTTCGCGGGAGGAGGCGCTGAAGTGGGCGGCCAAGATTGCCGGTGGCTGCCGTACCGCTCAGGAGGTGCGGGAACTCATGGCCGATCCGCGGCTGGACGAGATGCTTCGCCGGGCCGGGTGACGGCCCGGAACAGGTCGGGCGTCGTCGAGGATCAAATGGCTGTCGTGTGCGATCAATTCGGCGGCGGCCCGACGGCCTAGCTTGGTCGTATGGATTTCAGCCTGTCCGAGCGTGCCGCGGCGGTCACCGAGGCGGTGCGGGCGTTTGTTCGTGACGAGATCGAGCCGGTGGAGCGGGAGTTGCGGGGGGCCGGTGGCGACCGGTGGCGCGTACCCGATGAGGTGCGTGAGTTGCAGCGCAAGGCGCGGGATCGGGGGCTGTGGAATCTCTTCCTGCCGCCCGGTCACGAGGAGAGGTACGGCGTGGGGATGTCGAACGTCGACTACGCGCCGGTAGCGGAGGCTACCGGGTGGTCGCACCTCGCGCCGTACGTCTTCAACTGCAACGCCCCCGACACCGGCAACGCCGAGGTGCTGCTGAAGTACGGCTCGGAGGAGCAGCGGGAGCGCTGGCTGGATCCGCTGCTGGACGGGCGGATCCGCAGTGCTTTCGCCATGACCGAGCCGGGTGTGGCGTCGTCGGATGCCACGAACATGGAGCTCACCGCCGTGGTCGACGGTGATGAGGTGGTGCTGGACGGGCGCAAGTGGTGGACCACCGGCGTCGGCCACCCGGACTGCGCGGTGCTGATCGTGATGGGCCTGACCGACCCGGAGGCGCACCGGTACGCCCGGCACTCGATGGTTCTCGTGCCGATCGACGCCCCCGGTGTGCGGGTGGAGCGCATGCTCGACACGATGGGCTTCTTCGACGAGCCGTTCGGGCACGGCGAGGTGTCGTTCACCGGCGTACGCGTCCCGCTGAGCAACGTGATCGACGGGCCCGGGCGGGCGTTCGAGATCGCGCAGGGTCGCCTCGGCCCGGGACGGGTCCACCACGCGATGCGCCTGGTCGGGCTCGCCGAGCGGGCGCTGCACCTGGCCTGCGAGCGCGGTCTGTCGCGGACCGCGTTCGGCAAGCCCCTCGCCAACCTCGGCGGCAACCGGGAGCGGATCGCCGAGGCGCGCATTGCGATCAACTCGCTGCGGCTGCTGATCCTGCACGCGGCATGGAAGCTCGACACCGAGGGAGCCGCGATGTCTGAGGTGAGCCAGATCAAGGTGGCCGCGCCGAACGTCGCTCAGCAGGTCATCGACTTCGCCATGCAGATACACGGCGGCGCCGGGCTCTCCAGCGACTTCCCGCTCGCCGCCGCCTGGACCGCCGCCCGCGCGATCCGCCTCGCCGACGGCCCGGACGAGGTGCACCGAGGTGTCATCGCGCGGATCGAACTCGCACAGCATGGAGCAACCCGATGAGCCGAGTCCTGATCACCGGCGGCGCCTCGGGCCTCGGCGCCGCCCTCGCCGCCCGTTTCGCCGCCCGCGGCGACCGGGTGCTGGTCACCGACCTGAAGGAGCCGGAGTCACTGCCGGCGGGCGCGGTCTTCCAGCGACTGGACACCACCGCCGAGGAGGACTGGTCGCTGGCGCTGGACCGGGTACGCGACGACCTCGGCGGCCTCGACGTCCTGGTCAACAACGCGGGCATCGCCGCCGGTGGCCGCATCGACCGGTTGAGCGCCGACCACTGGCAGCGGGTCCTGAGCGTCAACGTGCTCGGCGTCGTCAACGGGTGCCGCACCTTCACGCCGCTGTTCAAACAGCAGGGGAGTGGCCACCTGGTCAACGTCGCCTCCGCCGCCGGGCTGCTGCACCCGCCCGCGATGAGCTCCTACAACGCGAGCAAGGCGGCGGTCGTCGCGCTCTCCGAGACGCTGCGGCACGAGCTGAGGCCGTGGGGTGTGAACGTGTCAGTGGTCTGCCCGACGTTCTTCCGGACGAACCTCGCGGCGTCGATGTCCGGCGACGACCCGATGATGGAGCAGGTCGCCGCCCGGCTGATCAACAAGGCGCCACTGGGAGCCGACGAGATCGCTGCCAACGTCATCAAGAGCTTGGATTCCCGTACATTTTTGATAACGCCCGACAGAGCAGGCCGCGTCGCGGCATGGACCAAACGCTTTGCTCGCGCGCTCTATGACCGCAAGATGTTCGCGCTCGGCGCCAAGATCCGCCGCGGCGAGCTGGACGAGGTGAAGTGATGAGCAAGGGTGTCGTCCTGATCACCGGAGCCAGCGCGGGGCTCGGCGAGGAGATGGCGCGGCAGTTCGCGGCGCTCGGCTACGACCTGGCGTTGTGTGCCCGGCGCACCGACCGCCTGGAAGCGCTGCGGAGCGAGCTGACCGGGACGAGGGTCAGCGTTCGCAAACTGGACGTGACCGACGATGAGGCGGTGTTCGGCGTGTTCCGGGAGTTCGCCGAGGAGTTCGGCCGTATCGACCGGGTGATCGTGAACGCGGGGCTGGGCAAGGGCGCGCCGCTGGGCTCCGGGCGATGGGACGCGAACCGGGCCACCGCGATGGTGAACTTCGTGGGCGCGCTCGCGCAGACCGAGGCGGCGCTGGAGATTTTCCGGGCGCAGCAGCGCGGGCATCTCGTGCTGATCTCGTCGATGTCGGCGCTGCGGGGCATGCGCCGGTCGATGACCACCTACGCGGCGACCAAGGCGGGCGTCGCGGCGATCGCCGAGGGGGTCCGGTCGGAACGGATCCGCGGTGTGGACGTGTCGGTGATCTTCCCGGGCTACATCCGCTCGGAGATGAACGAGCACGTCACGCAGAAGACACCGTTCATGGTGGACACGCCCACCGGTGTTCGCGCGATGGTCACGGCGATCGAGAAACGCAAGATCAAGGCGTACGTGCCCGCGTGGCCGTGGGTGCCGATCGGGTGGGCGATGCGGGCGCTGCCGCTGTCGGCGGTGCGGAGGATGGTGTGAGAGTTCGCGCCGAGGACGCCTTCGACGTTGCGGCCGCCGCGGCCTGGCTCGCGGAGAACGCCGGTGTGCAGGGCGTTCCCGAGGTCGAGCAGTTCACCGGTGGCGCGTCGAACCTGACGTACCTGCTGCGATACCCCGGCCGCGACCTGATTCTGCGCCGGCCTCCCGCCGGGACGAAGGCGGCGAGCGCCCACGACATGGGCCGCGAGTACCGCATCCAGTCCGCGCTGAAGCCGGTCTTCGGTTACGTCCCGGAGATGGTGGCGTACTGCCCGGACGAGTCGGTGATCGGGTCGCCGTTCTATGTGATGGAACGGGTGGCCGGAAGCATTCCGCGGCGGGAGCTCGGTGCCGATCTCTCGGTGGAAAGGACCCGGGAGCTGTGTACCCGGGTCCTCGACCTGCTCATCGACCTGCACTCCGTCGACCCCGCGGCGACCGGCCTCGACGACCTCGGCAGGGGCGCGGGATATGTGTCCCGTCAGGTCGAGGGCTGGAGCAGGCGGTACCGGGCGGCGCGTACCCGCAACGTCGGCTCGTTCGAGAAGGTGATGGCGTGGCTGACCGAGAATCAGCCCGCCGACTCCGGCACCTGCCTGATCCACAACGACTTCCGGTTCGACAACGTGGTGTTCGACCCGGACGACCCGACCCGGCCGGTCGCCCTGCTGGACTGGGAGATGGCCACGCCGGGCGACCCGCTGATGGATCTCGGGGGCGCGCTGGCGTACTGGGTGCAGGCCGACGACGGTCCGCTGTTCCGGGCGTTCCGCCGCCAGCCCACGCACACGCCCGGCATGCTGAGCCGGCGCGAGGTGGTCGACTACTACCGCACCCGCCGCGGCATCCAGCTGTCCGATCGGCAGTGGGCGTTCTACGAGGTCTTCGGGCTGTTCCGGCTTGCCGTGATCGTGCAGCAGATCTACTACCGATACCACCACCGGCAGACCACCAACCCGGCCTTCCGGCACTACTGGGTAGCGTGCCTCATGCTCGAGGCGCGATGCCGGCGGATCATCCGCCGGGCTTCGTCGCGGGCCTCGTCGCGGGCTTCGTCGCGGGCTTCGTCGCGGGCTTCGTCGCGGGCAGGGAGGTAGACGGTGGGGCGGCTTCTGCTGGTCCGGCACGGTCAGGCGTCGTTCGGCGCGGAGGACTACGACGCGCTGTCCACGCTCGGCGCCGAACAGGCGCGGGTGCTCGGCGAGTCGTTCGCGCGGCGCGGCGTCAAACCGGACCTGGTGCTGCGCGGGTCACTTCGCCGCCACGAGGGTACGGTCGCCGGACTGTTCGCCGGGCTCGGCGAACCGGGCATCCCGGTGACCGTCGACGCCGGCTGGGACGAGTTCGACTTCCAGCAGGTGGTGGCGATCCACCGGCCGCTCTACCGCGAGGAGATCGCGGGTCACGAGCAGCCGGGCCGCGCCTTCCAGGAGATCTTCGAGGCGGCCACCGGGAGATGGTCGTCCGGCGGGTTCGACGCCGAGTACGCCGAGTCGTTTCCGGCCTTCCGCGACCGGGTCACCGGCGCGCTGGAACGGGCCGGTGAGCTGCTGCGGGAGCACCGGGACATCGTCGTGGTCAGCTCGGGCGGGCCGATCGCCCTGGCCGTCGCGATGCTGACCGCCGGGATGACGGCCGACGCGGCGACGCTGGCGGTGGTGTGGAGCTCGCTGAACCGGGTCGCGGTCAACACCGGCGTCACGAAGCTGGTCTCCGGGCGGCGTGGACTGTGGATGTCGACGTACAACGAGCACTCCCACGTCGAGGCCGACCAGCGGTTGCTGACCTACCGCTGACGGGCCTCGCGGCGTACGGATGACGGGCTCCTGCCCCACCACCGCCGCGCGCAGCGGGTCAGCACGGCCTGCTCGGCGAACCCGAGCAGGCGGCTCACCTGGGCGACGGGCATGTCGGTGGTGGTCAGATAGGTGCGGGCGCGCGACCGGCGCAGGCTGTCCAGGATCTCGGCGAACGACCTGCCCTCCGCGGCCAGGTCCCGTTGCAGGGTGCGTGGATGCACGGCGAGCGCGCGGGCGACGCCGGCCAGGTCGGTGGAGCCGGTGCCGAGCGCCTGGGCGAGGACGGCGCGAACCCGGGCGGCGGCCGGTGTGCCCGGTCCGGGCGCCTGCCGGGACAGGAACGCCAGCGCCAGGCCGCGCAGGGTCGCGTCGACACCCTCCAGGGGGCGGGCCAGCAGACTCGCGGGCACGCGGAGCATCGCCTCGGGACGGCCGAACCGGACGGTCGTGCCGAACGCCTCCTCATAACGCCTGCGGGGTGCGACCGGCTCGTGCGGCAGGTCGACCGAGCGCAACCCGTATCCACCGCCGACCAGGAACGTCACGGCCCGGTGCAGGAACAGCACGACCATGTCGGTGGCCTGCGGCAGCGGGCGCACCCCGGCGCCGAAGACGTAGCGCAGGCCCCTGACCCCGGGTGCGCCGCGCGGGTCGTCGATCAGCACGATGTGCTGGTCGCGGGCGTGCACGAACATGTATCGCGAGGTGCACTCGAGCGCGTCGCGGACCGACGGTGAGTGTTGGATGGCCACCGCGAGCGGACCCAGCATGCTGAGGTCCTGTGCGGCGGCCACCCGTAGGCCGAGGTCGGGGCAGCGCAGGCCGACCGCGGCGATCTCCAGGACCGCGGCCAGGGCGGTGTCCTCGATCAGCAGCTCGGGGCTGTCGAGGGCGTCGACGGGGAGCCCGGCCTGCCAGGCGAAGGAGACCGGGTCGCCGCCCAGCCCTTCGACCGTCTCGCGGAACCGTTGGAGGCCGGCGGAGCGGACGAGCGACACGCGCGGAAGGTTGTCAGGCTTGTCGCGCAGAGTCAAATTCATTGACGAATCGTGACCGGGCCCAGCAGTCCGTTCCGGGTGGGCGTGCGGGAGCCGAACTCGGCCGGGCGATGGACGCGCAGCCGGTTGAGCAGCGTGCCCGCCCCGCCCGGCGCGGCCCCGGTCCGGATGGCACTGTGGTGGCACGCCTCCCGTGAACACGACACCGCACACACCTGGTTCCGGAATCTGGCGCGAGAAACCACCGCCGACATGCGAAAACAACAAAAGACTGATTCGTTTCATCCGATTCCGTCCGCCCTTCGTCAGGAATCCTCGTGGCCCGGGATTGCCCAGAGTTCGGCCAGGTCGCCGGCGTGGCGGCGGGCGGCTACGCGGGCGAAGGACTCGGCGGAGGCGCCGGCCGGGATCTGCCGCAGGGCCGCCAGCGCCGCCGATCGCACCGCGTCGACACGCTCCACCGCGCGCTCGACGAGGAAGGGGACGAACTCGAAGCGGGGTGCCCGGCCCATCGCGGCAACCGCGGCCTCACGCACGTACCCATTGGGGTGAAGGCTGGCCAACGCCCAGCTCAACGGCTCGGTGCCGGGCTCAGGGAGCCCGGCGATCTCGCGGCGCCGGGCGTGGAAGAACAGGCCGTCCATCAGCCGGGGATCGTGGCTGAGCTCGGTGAGTGCCCAGACGCCCGCCCGGCCGCGCAGAGGCGCCGCGATCTCGACAAGTTGCTGGTATCCGTCGATGTCGTGCCGGGCGAGCCGGCGCTCCCGCAGGAAGCCGCCGACCGCGCTGATCGTCTCGTCGGTGGCCCGTCTCCGCGACTCGTAGATCAGGAACGCGCAGCAGCCTCCGAAGAACGTCATGCAGAGCGTGGCCGTCAGCGGTTCCCGGCCCAGCGCGGTGGCCGACACGACCGCGCCGAGACCGGACCCCCAGAGGCTGGCGCGTTCCATCAGGCTGAGCATGGCAAGACCCTAGTCAGGGTGCGTAACCGCGCAGCAGGAGGGCGATCGTCTCGTCGAGGCTCTCCTCGACCTGGTCCGGTTGCAGTGCGCCGCTGAGGATCAGGGCGGTGAGGCCCTGGAGCATGGCGAACAGGGGCACCGCGAGGCGCTCCACCGGGCCCTCGCGGATCTCGCCGCGCTGCTGACCGGCCGTGATCAGGCTCATGGCCAGGTCGGCCAGCCGGTGCATGGAGGCGATCAGGTCGTCGGGGGCGCCGGCCTCGTGCTTGCGTGCGTACATCAGCTCGAGCAGGGCCGCGTTGGCGGTGGCGAAGGACACGTAGGTGCGGGTGAGCCCGGCGAACTGGTCGGCGAACGACTCGCCGGCCCGGTCGTGAGCCTCAACCATCGCGGTCGTCAGCCGATCGAACCCTTCGAGGGCGAGCGCGTCGAGCAGGGCCTGCTTGCTGCGGAAGTGCCGGCTCGGCGCGGCGGGGCTGACCCCGGTCTCGCGGGCCAGCTCGCGCAGCGACAGCTCGGCGGGGCCCTTCTCACGCAGGGTTTGCTCGGCGCGGGTGAGCAGTGCGGCGCGGAGGTCACCGTGGTGGTAGGGCCGGGTCTTCATGGGCCCACCCTACAGTGATGTGAGCGACGACCACATAGTAGGCGTTGACTACATTGTTATCAGTGCCTACATTGGGAGCATGACGAACACCGTGACGACCACCGGAAGCATCGCGGCTCAGCTGGGCGGGAAGGCTCGTGGTGCACGTCTGGCCCGGGTCGAGGCCTCGCCGCAGTTCTCCGGCGGCAAGTTCCGCAACAACGTGCCCACGTCGACCGGGATCTCCCTCTCCGCCATCCCGCGGGTGGCCGCCGAGGTGTTCACCGGCGGCGACGCCCGCCGCCCGCATCAGCCCGTCCCGCTGGTGGCCGGGATCGCCGGTGACGCGCGGGGACTGCACGTCACCTGGTTCGGCCACTCCTCCGCGATGATCGAGATCGAGGGGCACCGGGTGCTGCTCGACCCGGTGTGGAGCGAGAGGTGCTCGCCGTCCCGCCTGGCCGGCCCCCGCCGGTTGCACGAACCGCCGATCGCACTCGGCGACCTGCCGCGGGTGGACGTCGTGGTGATCTCGCACGACCACTACGACCACCTGGACATGGCGACCGTGCGGTACCTGAGCGAGCACCAGGACGCGATGTTCGTCGTGCCGCTCGGCATCGGCGCCCACCTGGAGCGCTGGGGCGTACCCGAGGACCGCATCACCGAGCTGGACTGGAACGAGAGCACCCGGGTCGGCGAGCTCGAGCTCGTGGCCACCCCGGCGCGGCATTTCTCCGGCCGCGGGTTCAGCCGCGACGAGACCCTCTGGGCCAGCTGGGTGATCAACGGACCGACCCGCAAGGCGTTCTACTCGGGCGACACCGGCTACTTCCCCGGCTTCGCCGAGATCGGTGCGGAGCACGGTCCGTTCGACGTGACGCTGGTGCAGGTGGGCGCCTACGGCCAGGACTGGTCCGACATCCACATGAAGCCGGAGGACGGCGTCGCCACCCACCTCGACGTCCGCGGCGGCCTGATGATCCCGGTGCACTGGGCGACGTTCGACCTGGCGCCGCACCGGTGGGCCGAGCCGGCCGAGCGCACCTGGCGCGAGGCGAAGGCCCGCGACGTACGGCTGGCCATCCCGAAGCCGGGCGAGCGGATCGACGTGGACTGCCCGCCGGAGATCGACGCCTGGTGGCAGCAGGTCGCCTGACGGCGCTTCGTATAGTCACGCGGTGAACGTTCGAGACGCGTACTCCGCCGTCGCCGACCTCTACATCAGCCTGTTCGGCACGAGTGAGCAGGTGGACCCGCGTGACCTGGCGTTCATCGGGCGCAACCTGTCGGGCCGGGTGCTGGATCTGGGCTGCGGCCCGGGCCACATCACCGGTTACCTCCGGTCGCGCGGCGCCGACGCGACCGGGATCGATCAGGTTCCGGAGTTCATCGCGTACGCGCGGGCGTCGCACCCGGACGGTGACTACCGGCTCGGGTCGATGCGGAACCTCGACGTCGAGGACGGGTCGGCCGACGGCATCCTGTCCTGGTACTCGCTGATCCATCTCCCGCCGCCGGAACTCGGCTCCGCGCTCGCCGAGTTCCGGCGCGTTCTGAAACCCGGTGCCACGCTGGTGACCGGCTTCTTCGACGGCGAGGCGGTGGAACCCTTCGACCACAAGGTCACGACCGCCTGGTTCTGGCCGGTCGACGAGTTCTCCGCGCGGCTGGCGGAGGCGGGCTTCACCGAGGTGGAGCGGGACCAGCGGCCGTTCGACGGCACGCACCGCCCGCACGCCGCGATCGCGTCGGTCCTATCCCAGTAGCTCGGCCAGACGCGCCGCCCCGACGTTGCCGCCGGAGATGATGACGCCGATCCGGGCGGGTACCGGATCGAGCCGGTGGTTGAGCAGCGCCGCCAGGGTGGTGGCCGCGCTCGGCTCGATCACCAGCTTGAGGCGGTCGACGGCGAAGCGCATCGCGTCGCGCAACTCATCGTCGCTGACCAGGACGATCTCGTCGACGAGCGCCCTGTTGATCGGGAAGGTCAGCTCGCCGGGCGTGGAGACCGTCAGGCCGTCGGCGATGGTGCGGGGCACGTCGATGCGGACGCGCTCGCCGGCCGCCAGGGACCGCCGGGTGTCGTCGCCCGCCTCCGGCTCGACGCCGACCACCCGGATGGACGGCTGGACCCCCTTCGCCGCGGTGGCGCTGCCGGCGATCAGGCCGCCACCGCTGATGGGTACGACGATCGCGTCCAGCTCGCCCACCTCCTCCAGGAGTTCGAGCGCCGCGGTGCCCTGACCGGCGATGATGTCCGGGTGGTCGTACGGCGGGATCAGCGCCAGCCCGCGCTCCTCGGCGAGCCGTCGCGCGATCGCCTCCCGGTCCTCGGTGTACCGGTCGTAGGTGACGATCTCCGCGCCGTACTCCCGGACGGCGTCGAGCTTGGAGACCGGGGTGTCGGCCGGCATCACGATCACCGCGGTGCTGCCGAGCTCACGGGCGGCCAGCGCGACCGCCTGGGCGTGGTTGCCGGACGAGAACGCCGCAATGCCCCGGGTCAGTTGCTCGGCGGAGAGCCGGGAGATCGCGTTGTAGGCGCCGCGGAACTTGAAGGCGCCCATCCGCTGCAGGTTCTCCGCCTTGAGGAACACCCGCGCTCCGGCGCGGTCATTCAGCGTACGAGACTGGATCACCGGCGTCCGGTGCGCGACGCCTTCGATCCGCTTGGCCGCGTCCCGCACATCCCGCAACGTCACCATGCCCCGAGCCTACGTCGGGACCACTCCGAGGCGGACCTGGCGACCGTCGTGTTGAATGGTGGCGGCGCTCGGCTGGTGCGCCCTGTGGTCGAGGGGCCGGGTGGCGCGTTGCGGGTTCGTTGGTCACGGCGGAATCAGGTCGGTCTCAGTTGGTCCGCCCCGGCCAAGAGGGTCGCGGCGATCACGCTGCCCGATCGGCGGGTGGTTCTCGCGACCACGCCGTCAAGCGGGCGGACTGTTCAGCTCTGGGATGCGCTGAGCGGCCGGTCGTGGGGCGAGCCGCTGCCGGTCGAGGGGGCGACGGCGCTGGCCGCGGTGGCCGGCGCCGCTGGAGTCGAACGGCTGGCGGTCGGTGACAAGGCCGGCACCGTGCGGATCTGGGACGTCGAGAGCGGCGCCGAGGTGGCCGCCCCACGGACCGGTCACGGCCGCGGGGTGTCCTCGATCGTCGCGCTTGCCGGCGCTTCGCTGGGCGTTGCGGCTCATGACGGTTCCGTCCGTGTCTCGCGAGTGGACGACGACGGCCCGGCCAGGCTCGTCCGGGAACCGCACGGCTACACCCCGTCGTTCGAGCTGCGCACGGTGTTCGCGCCCGACGGAACCACCCGGACGGCGTTCAGCCATTTCTCCGTGCGGTCCGACGGCGAGGACGAGATCGTCGACGTCAACGCCGGCCTCTGGGATCCGTCCGCAACGGTGTTCCCGTCGGGGCACCTGATCAGATCCGCGAGATGGCCCGAGCGGGACTTCACCGGGTGGAGCGACGCGAGAGGCGCGGTCCGGCTGGTCTTCGCCGAGGTCGAGGTCGAGGTGTGCGAGACCCGCGACGGCAGTGTGCACCGCCCGCGCTGGAACCTGGGCCACGTCGGCGCCGTCGAGGTGTTCGCCGGGCCGGACGGCACACCGTGGCTGGCCGCCGGCGGCTATGACGGCACGGTCCGGCTGGTGGACCTCGCGACCGGCCGCCCCGCCCGGCAACCGCTGTTCGGCCCGCCCGAACACGCTGAGACGCTTACGGCCTTTCGCGATCCCGACGGCAGGCCCATGCTCGCCGCCGGCTACTACGACACCGTTCGCGTCTGGGACCTGACCCCGCCGGAGGACGGCACCGCTCTACCGCCGTCCGGGCACAGCGGCCGGGTCACGGTCCGGGCGTCGCCCGACATGGTGGCCACCTACGGCAACGGCGATCAGACCGTCCGCCGGTGGGATCAGTCCACCGGCGAGGAGGTGGGCGAGCCGATCATGGTGAACGACCGGCGCCTCACCTCGAAGGTCGACGCGAGCCTGGCCTGAGTTCCCCTGCCCTCAGACGTTCCGTGTGGAGTTCGGCCCCGCTGCGCACCGGAAATCCACACACCGGAAATCGACACACCGAGTGGTGACTCCGGTGTCGCGTGTGGCACCTATCTCGGCGGGCTGCACCGCTGGTCGGCGCGGACCGGGCAGGCCGTGCGGTGGCCTGGGCGCGCACCGCTCGGCCGGGCTCCCGGCCGTGCCAGGGACGCGGTCACGTTCACGGGTCGCGACGGCCGGCGCCTGCTCGCCACGGTCTTCTCGCACACCTACCACCAGTCGTCCGTACGGATCTGGGACGCCACCACCGGCAGGGCGCTGCGCCGCTGGGGGCGCCCGGTCCGGTTCCGCCTGCCCAAGGACGTGCACGCGATCGCGGTGTGCGGCCCCGGTCTCATCGCGGCCTGCACCCCGGACCGCGTCCGGCTGTGGAACGGCGTCACCGGCGCCCGGATCCGCGTACCGGCTACCCGGCTCACCGTCCAGTTCACCGGCGCGCCCAGCCTGCTCACCGCGTTTCCGGCCGACGACGGCACCGTCCTGCTCGCGGCCGTCAACGGCGACAACGCCGTTCGCATCTGGAACCCCTGGACCGGAGCCCTCGTCGCCGAGCCCGACTCCGGCCACACCGGCCGGATGCACGCGCTGGTGACCGTGCCCGGCAGCCCCGCACGCCTCGCCTCCGGCGGCCAGGACGGCACCCTGCGGATCTGGGAACCGCTCTCCGGCGCCGCCACTCGTACGCTGGACACCGGCGCACCCATCCACGACCTGGCGGCCGGACCCGGCGCGGTGTTCCTCGCCGGCCCCGGCGGCCTGACCGCGATAGATATTTGATGTCATCGATTAGACTGTGGCCGTGGCCAGTGACGAGCCTTCCGTCCCGCACACCGCGCGCATCTGGAACTACCTGCTCGGCGGCACCGACAACTTCGCCGTCGACCGGGCGGTCGCCGAGCAGGTGCTGATCGGCCAGCCCGCGCTGGCGGAGAACGCCCGGCTCAGCCGCGCCTTCCTCACCCGGGTGGTGCGTTACCTGGCCGGTGAGGCCGGCATCCGGCAGTTCCTCGACATCGGCGCCGGACTGCCGACCGCCGACAACACGCACGAGGTCGCCCAGGCGGTGGCTCCGGACAGCCGCATCGTCTACGTCGACAACGATCCGCTGGTCGTCACCCAGGGCCGCGCGCTGCTGACCAGCCACCCGGACGGCGTCACGGCCTATGTCGACGCCAGCCTGCACGACATGGATCTCGTCCTGCGCGAGGCCGGCCGCACCCTGGACTTCGACGAGCCGGTGGCCGTGCTCTTCATGGGCGTCCTCGGCCACGTGGAGGACGACACCGCAGCGCAGAACCTGGCCCGCGCGGCCATGGCCCCGATGCCGCCCGGCAGCTATCTGGCCATCTGCGACAGCACCGACGACACACCCGAGGTGGTCGAGGCCGCCCGCATCTGGAACGAGTCCGCCGCGCTGCCGTACCACCTGCGCAGCCGGACACGCCTGGCCCGGTTCTTCGAGGGCCTCGAACTCGTCGACCCGGGCCTGGTCCCGGTCACCAGCTGGCACCCCGAGACCGACCACCCCGACATCGACCAGTACGGCGCCGTCGGCCGCAAACCATAGCCGGCGGCCCCGGTTGCAAGCTGGGGCTGACCTGGTAGTTCCGGCCCGGAACCTGGGTGTCGTCCGGGCCGGGGCGATGGCGTCCACGATCCGCTTCGAGCAGCGCAAACGAGCCCGGCAGCCGTTGGTGCGACGAGGTGGCGGCTGTGAGCGCGGACGACCTCCGCTCCGATTCTGAGAGACCGCTGCGCCCCACCCTTCGGCCGGTTTTCGGGGGGCGTTGGTGTCATGGGTGGCCTGAGCGGGCGTTCGGCGTTGCCCCCGATCTCCCGGGCGCCCGCTCTTGGGCAGTACACGCCATCGAGGGAGATTCATGACTGACGCACGGCTGCTGGAACAGACGCTGTTCGAGGTCAAAAAGGTCATCGTCGGGCAGGACCGGCTCGTCGAGCGGCTGATGACCGCGTTGCTCGCCGGTGGGCACTGCCTGCTGGAAGGGGTGCCCGGTGTCGCGAAGACGCTGGCTGCGGAGACGCTCGCGGTCGCGGTCGGCGGCACCTTCCACCGTATTCAGTTCACTCCGGACCTGGTGCCGTCGGACATCGTCGGCACCCGTATCTACCGGGCCGGCCGGGAGAGTTTCGACGTGGAGCTCGGGCCGGTCATGGCCAACATCGTGCTGGCCGACGAGATCAACCGGGCGCCGGCGAAGGTGCAGTCGGCGCTGCTCGAGGTGATGGCCGAGGGGCACGTGTCGCTCGGTGGGCGCACCTATCCGGTGCCGCAGCCGTTCCTGGTGCTGGCGACGCAGAACCCGATCGAGAGCGAGGGTGTCTACCAGCTTCCCGAGGCGCAGCGCGACCGGTTCCTCATGCGGGTCGTCGTCGGTTATCCCACCGACCAGGACGAGCTGGGCATCCTCTATCGGATGGGCGGTGTGCGGCCGCACGCGGCGCCGGTGCTTGATCCGGTGCGGCTGGCGGCCCTGCAGGCCAAGGCCCGTGACGTCTTCGTCCATCACGCGCTGGCCGAGTACGTGGTCCGGCTGGTTGCCGCGACGCGCGATCCGGGCCGGTTCGGCTCGCCGGAGACCAAAGAGCTTTTGGCGTACGGTGCGAGCCCGCGCGCGACTCTCGGCCTCGTCGCGGCCGCTCGGGCTCTCGCACTGTTGCGCGGACGGGAGTACGTCCTGCCCGCCGACATCGTCAGTGTGGCCGAGGACGTCCTGGCCCACCGGCTCGTGCTCGCCTTCGACGCGGTCGCCGACGGTGTTCAGCCCGAGTCGATCGTGCACCGGATTCTCGAAATCGTCGCCCCGCCGGTGATCGCACCGGCGCAGGAGCACACCGGTGACGGGCTGGGAGTGGCGGCGTGAACGACGGCGCGACGATCAACGAACTGGCGCCGGAACGACGGCTGCGGCGCCTCGAGCTGACGATCACCCGGCGGCTCGACGGGCTGCTGCACGGCTCATACCTCGGTCTGCTGCCCGGTGCCGGCAGTGAGCCGTCGGGCAGCCGCGAGTACCGGCCCGGCGAGGACGAGGTGCGCCGGATGGACTGGGCGGTGACCGCTCGCACCGCAGTGCCGCACGTGCGGACCGTGGACGCGGACCGGGAACTCGCCACCTGGGTGCTGGTCGACTCGACGGCGAGCATGGACTTCGGTACGGCCGAGTTCGAGAAGCGGGAACTGGCGATCGCGGCCGTGGCGGCGGTCGGCTTCCTCACCGCGGGTGCGGGGAACCGGCTCGGCGCACACCTCATGACTCCGGACGGTGTCCGACGGTATCCAGCGCGCGGTGGGCGTACACATTTGCTGGGAATGTTGCGAACGTTGCTCGCCGCGCCTCGCGCGAGGGTGACCACCGACTCGATCGCGCTCTCCGCCGCGATCGACGGAATGCACCGCGCTGTTCCCCGGCGTGGCCTGATGGTCGTGGTCTCGGACTTCCTCGACGGCCTCGACGACGACGGGCTCGGGCCCGGCGCACCGGCCTGGGAGCAACCGCTGCGCCGGCTCGCCACCCGCCACCAGGTCCTCGCCGTCCACGTCGGTGACCCGCGCGAACACGAACTTCCCGACGTCGGCCTGCTCACCCTGGTCGATCCGGAGACCGGGCGGCGCCGCGAGGTGCCGACCGCGAGCCGCAGGCTGCGCGAGAGGTACGCGGCCGCCGCACGTCAGCAGCAGGACACCGTGTCCCGGGCGATCCGGCGTGCCGGCGCGGCCCACCTGAGGCTGCGCACGGACCGTGACTGGGTCGCCGACATCGTCCGCCACGTGCACGCCCAGCGCCGTCTCGGCCGGGCCCACCGAAAGGGTGTGACCTCATGACCTGGCTCTCCCCGGAGCGGCTCTGGCTGCTCCTGGCCGTCGCCGCCCTCGCCGCCGCCTACGTGATCGCGCAGCGGCGCCGCAGCCGGTACGCCGTCCGTTTCACCAATCTGAAACTGCTCGACCGGGTCGCGCCGAAGCGTCCCGGCTGGCGCCGCCACGTCCCGGCCGGACTGTTCCTGGCCATGCTCGGCCTGCTGATCGTCGGGTTCGCCCGCCCACAGGCCGAGGTGCAGGTGCCCCGGGAGCGCGCGACCGTGCTGGTCGCGGTGGACGTCTCCCGGTCGATGCTGGCCTCGGACGTGGCGCCGGACCGGTTGAGCGCGGCCAAGGCGGCGGCCGTCGAGTTCGTCGGTGACCTGCCGGAACAGTTCAATGTGGGTCTGGTCGGGTTCGCCGGTTCGGCCTCGGTGTTCGTGCCGCCGGTGACCGACCGGGCCAGTGTGAACGCGGGCATCGCCCGGCTGTCGGAGGGCGCGGCCGGCCGGGCGGGCACGGCGATCGGTGACGCGATCGCGACGTCACTCGACCTGCTCCGGGGCGAGGACGCACCGTCGGCGAGGGTGGTGGTGCTCTCCGACGGCGCCAACACCTCCGGGCAGGACCCGGTGGAGGCCGCCCGGCTGGCCACCGAGCTCGGGGTGCCGGTGGACGCGATCTCGTTCGGGACGGCGGCCGGGACGATCGAGGGCGGGCAGGCGGTGCCCGTCGACGGGCAGACGCTGCAGGCGGTCGCCGAGGCGACCGGGGGCAACTACTTCGAGGCCGGGAGTGCGGACGAGCTGCGGGCGGCGTACGCGGACATCGGCAGCTCGGTGGGTTATGAGACCGAGGTTCAGGACGTGTCGGCGCGGTTCATCGGGGTCGGGCTGGTGCTGGCTCTGATCGCGGCGCTGGCGTCGATGTTCTGGTTCGCCAGGCTGCCGTAGGAGGGAGATTCTCATGTCGACCGTTGGATTGGGTGGTTCGCCTCGCGGGCCGGAGTTCATCTCGCCGCCACCTCATCCGCTTTTGCCTGATATATCGGATAAGTCTGTCGGGCCGCGCTGGCGGTTGCTGGCGCTGGCCGGGCTCCTCGGCATCAGTGCCTCGGCCGTCACCGGCGGCACGGCCGGTTTTCTGGCCGGCCGCGGTTCTGATGCCGCCCCGGCTCCTGTTCCGGCGCCGCCAGCCGGGGTGCCGTCCGACCTGGTCGCGGCCGCCGCACGAGCCCTGCCGGGAGTCGTCTCGGTGCAGGTTCGCACGGGATCCGGCGGCGCGTCCGGGTCGGGCTTCGTCCTCGACGACCGCGGCCACATCGTCACCAACCACCACGTGGTGGCCGGCGCCGGTTCGGTCAGCGTCGTCGGCTCCGACGGGCGGCGCCTGACCGCCGAGGTGGTCGGCACCGATCCGGGCAGCGACATCGCTGTTCTCCG
Source organism: Actinoplanes sp. NPDC051861 (assembly GCF_040681145.1). Classification (NCBI taxonomy): domain Bacteria; kingdom Bacillati; phylum Actinomycetota; class Actinomycetes; order Micromonosporales; family Micromonosporaceae; genus Actinoplanes; species Actinoplanes sp. NPDC051861. The sequence goes on along the minus strand of NZ_JBFAYE010000022.1, from coordinate 7,902 downwards.
TGTCACACCCGGCCCCGCGCTGCAGCCGCTCGTGCTCGCCGACCCCCGCGGCGTCCGGGTCGGCGAGCCGGTCCTGGCGGTGGGTTCGCCGCTGGGACTGTCCGGGACGGTCACCGCCGGGATCGTCAGCGCGGTCGACCGGCAGGTCCGTCTCGGCGGCTCCACCAGGCAATCCGCCGTGCAGACGGACGCGTCGATCAACCCCGGCAACTCCGGCGGGCCGCTGATCAACGCGCGCGGTGAGGTGATCGGGGTGAACACGGCGATCGCCACTCTCGAAGGGGGCGGGAGCATCGGGATCGGGTTCGCCGTACCCGTCGACCGCGCCCGCGAGGTGGCCGCCGGCCTCATCGGCCGTGGATAGTCGACAGATGCGCCTGCTGGTGGTGGAGGACGAAGAAGATCTGGCCGAGGGCCTGCGGGTCGGGCTCTCCCGCACCGGTTACGCCGTGGACGTGGCCGCCGACACGGCCCAGGCGTGGGACCGCCTGACCGTCAACGAGTACGACCTGATGCTGCTCGACGTGAACCTGCCCGACGGCGACGGGTTCGCGCTGTGCCGGGCGCTGCGCGACGGTGAGGTGCACACGCCCGGCGACAGCGAGCTGCGGGTGCTCATGCTGACCGCCCGTGGCAACCTCACCGACCGGGTGCGCGGCCTCGACGGCGGCGCCGACGACTACCTGGTCAAACCGTTCCACCTGGCCGAGCTCCTGGCGCGGATCCGGGCGCTGCTGCGCCGCGACACCAACGGCGGCACCGCCACCCTGACCGTCGGCGGCCTCGTGCTGAACAGCGCCCGGCGCACCGTCACCCTGCACGGCGAGCCGGTGAGCCTGACGCCGAAGGAGTTCGGCGTCCTGGAATACCTGATGTCGCGACCCGGGCGGGTGGTCTCCAGCGAGGAGCTCCTCGAGCACGTGTGGGACGCCAACGTCGACCCGTTCACCCAGACCGTCCGGGTCACCGTCGGCACGCTGCGGCGCAAGCTCGGCGAGGGCTCCATCGAGACGCTGATCAGCCGGGGGTACCGGCTGGCCGGAGTGACGCCGTGAGAGCGCCGGAGGTGTTCCGGTCCATCCGGTTCCGGCTCACCGTCATCTACTCGATCCTGCTGTTCGCGCTGGCCGGCGTCACCCTGGTGGTCACGTATTTCGCCGTCGAGCAGGCCACCTCGCCGCAGCCGGTCACCGAGCGGACCGCCAAGGTCTACAACGCCGAGGGGTACGTCGGGACGATGACCGTTGCCGACGTCAGCCAGATCGAGGCGGCGGTCAACTACAACACCCTGCAGGACCTGCGCCGCTACACGCTGATCGCGCTGCCGGCGCTGTTCGTGGCGAGCCTCGGGATCGGCTGGGTGCTCTCCGGGCGGGTGCTGCGGCCAGTCGGCGCGATCGCGCGGACGGCACGCGACATCCAGGCCACCGACCTGACCCGGCGGATCCGGCTGGACGGGCCCCGCGACGAGCTGCGCGACCTCGCCGACACCATCGACTCCATGCTGGACCGCCTCGACGACGCGTTCCGCGCCCAGCGGCAACTCGTCGACGACGCCTCACACGAACTGCGCAGCCCCCTCGCGATCATCCGGACCCACCTGGACGCCACCCTCAACGCACCGGACGCCACCGAGGACGAGCGCCGCCGCTCCACCGCGGTCGTCGACCGGGCCACCACCCGGATGTCCCGGCTGGTCGAGGACCTGCTCGCCACCGCGCGCCGGGACGCCGACGCGCTGATCGACACCGACGTCGACCTGAGCGCGGTGGCCCGCGAGGCCGGCGAGGAGTCGTTCCTGCCGGAACGCCCGTTGCGCCTGCGAAACGAGCTGACCGGCGGGCTGCACCTGATCGGCGACGCGGACGGGCTGCGGCGGGCGGCGGGCAATCTGCTGTCGAACGCCGTACGCCTGGCACCCACCGACTCGACAGTGACCCTCGCGACCGGCCGGACCGGCTCCTGGCTCTGGCTCGCCGTCGCCGACCAGGGGCCTGGCATCGCCCCCGAGGACCTGCCCCGGGTCTTCGACCGGTTCTGGCGCGCCGCGAACGGCGCCGGAGACTCGCGGGAACGCCGCACCGGCCTCGGCCTGGCCATCGTGCGGCAGATCGTCGAGTCGCACGGCGGTCAGGTGGCCGCCTTCTCCGAACTCGGCGTGGGCAGCACCTTCGTCCTGTGGCTGCCGGCAGGCGACCGCACCGACGACGAGCCCCCACCGGCCGCTTCGCCGCGGAAGTGACCGGTAGGTGGCAGGATCGCCCCATAGGCGCCTGACCAAATCGGGGGGATTTATCATGTTAAAAGGTGTTCTATCTGCCGCTCTGGCCATCACGGTTGCCGTGACCGTCGCGCCGGCCCCTGCGCTGGCCGGCCTGCCCGGCAACGATGATCTCGCCTTCAACGGCACGGCGCAGACCTACACCGTGAAGCCGTCGAAGGCCGAGGTGCTGCGCCTGACCGGCGGCGGATACCGGCAGGCCGGTTCGGTCTGGTCGACCGAGCGGATCGACGTGACAGAGTCGTTCGAGACCACCTTCGAGGTGTACCTGCACTCCGGCGTCCGCGGCGCCGACGGCCTGGCGTTCGTCGTGCAGTCGGTCGGGCCCAGGGCGCTCGGTGGATGGGGTGGCGGCCTCGGTTACCGCGGCATCCGGCCCAGCGTCGCCGTCGAGTTCGACGACTACCACAACGTGGGCGACCCGGCCGGCGATCACGTCGCGGTGAGCCTGCGGGGCAACCCGGACTTCAACACCGCTTACGCCACCGTGCAGAAACCTCTTTTCAAAAGACCATTCACCGTACGCGTCGCCTACGACGCCCCGCTGAACGGACTACTCGTCGACCTCGACGGGCAGCCCGCGCTCAACGCGACCGTCGATCTGGCCGCCGAGCTGGGCACCGGCCGCGCCTGGATCGGGTTCACCGGCTCCACCGGCCACGTCACCTCCAAGCAAGACATCCGCTCGTGGCGGCTGCCCTAGGGGGTACTCACAGTAACTCCCTGGTCGGAGTGCTCCGACGTAACGTCGGTGCCGTGAGTAGCACAGTCAACGCCATCGCCGCCACGTCCACCACCGACCCGCTCGTGCGCACCACGATCGAGCGGCGCGAGGTGGGACCGCGCGATGTCCTCATCGAGATCAGTTACGCCGGTATCTGCCACTCCGACATCCACACGGTGCGCGGCGAGTGGGGCAGGGTGCCCTACCCGCTCACCGTCGGTCACGAGATCGTCGGCCACGTCACGCAGGTCGGCACCGAGGTCACCCGGCACGCCGCCGGTGACCGCGTCGGTGTCGGCTGCATGGTCAACTCCTGCCGCGAGTGCGACAACTGCCGCGCCGGCCAGGAGCAGTACTGCCTGAACGGCAACACCGGGACGTACGCGGCAGTCGACCGCGACGGCACCGTCACCCAGGGTGGGTACTCGACGCACATCGTCGTCGACGAGGACTTCGTGCTGCGGGTGCCGGCCTCGATCCCGCTCGAAGCTGCCGCGCCGCTGCTCTGCGCGGGCATCACCACGTACTCGCCGCTGGCCCACTGGCAGGCCGGTCCCGGCAAGAAGGTCGCCGTCGTCGGCATGGGCGGTCTCGGTCACATGGCGGTCAAGATCGCTGCCGCCATGGGTGCCGAGGTCACCGTGCTGTCGCAGACGCTCGGCAAGAAGGACGACGGGCTGGCGTTCGGCGCCGCGCACTATCACGCGACCAGCGACCCGGACACGTTCGACAGACTCGCCAACAGCTTCGACCTGATCATCAACACCGTGAGCGCGCCCGTCGACATGGCGTCCTACCTGCGGCTGCTGCGCCTCGACGGCACCCTGGTCGCCGTGGGCGCGCCGCCGGAGCCGCTGCCGGTGCAGGTGTTCACGCTGTTCGGCAACCGGCGCTCGTTCGCCGGCTCCAGCATCGGCGGCATCGCCGAGACCCAGGAGATGCTCGACTTCTGCGCCGAGCACGGCATCGCTTCCGAGGTCGAGGTGATCGACGCCGACGCGGTGAACGAGGCGTACGACCGGGTGCTCAAGTCCGACGTTCGCTACCGGTTCGTCATCGACGTCGACACGCTGCGTTGATTTCTCACGCCAGTGCCCGGGAGATCGCCCGGGCACTGGCGCGGACCAGCGGTGACAGGGCGTGTGGCGAGAACGTCCCGTACCGGACGACCAACGACAGCGCCGCGATCACCGTTCCCTGCGGGTCGCGGATCGGCGCCGCCACCGACAGGGCGTCCTCGGTCACCTGGCGGTCGCTGACCGCGAACCCGTTGAGCCGCACGTCGGCCAGCATCCGCCGCAGCACTCTCGGGTCGGTCACCGTGTGGGCCGTGAACCGCCGGATCGCCGACCCGACGATCTCCTCCTGCACCTCGTGCGGCGCGTGCGCCAGCAGCACCAGCCCCACCCCGGTGGCCGACAGCGCGAACCGCCCGCCGACCCGCGTGTGCACCGGCACCGCGCGACTGCCCGCGATCCGCTCGACGAACACCAGCTCGGTACCCTCCCGGACCGCGAGCTGCACGTTCTCATGGGTCACCTGCGACAGGTCCTCCATGTACGGCAGCGCGCGCTCGCGCAGTCCCAGCCCCCGCGGCGCCAGCGAGCCGATCTCGAACAGCCGCAGCCCCACGACGTAGCGCCCGTCCGCGTCCCGTTCCAGCGCGCCCCACGTCAGCAGCTCGCCGACCAGGCGGTGCGCGGTCGACAGGGGCAGCCCGGCGCGGCGGGCCAGGTCGGTGAGGGTGAGTGCCGAGCGCTCGGGCCCGAACGCCTCGAAGATCCGCAGGGCCCGGCTGAGAACGGGACCGGTGACCGCCCGCTTCATACGCGGCTCCTTCCGAATGACGGAAACCCATGATGCCCGGATGCGACCCGGGTCACAGACTCCATGGAGCATGACGGCTTTCATCCGGAACCAGTGGTACGTGGCGGCGTACGGCACCGAGGTCGGGCGGGACCTGTTCTCGCGGACGGTGTGCGGGGAGTCGATCCTGTTCTGGCGTACGTCGGACGGCGCGGTGACCGCGATGTCCGACCGGTGCGTGCACCGCCGCTTCCCGCTGTCGGAGAAGCCCAGCCACCTGGTCGGCGACACCGTGGTCTGCGGCTATCACGGCTTCACCTACGGCGCCGACGGCGTGTGCGTCGCGGTGCCGGGCCAGACCCGGGTGCCGCGGACAGCGCGGCTGCGGACCTATCCGGTGGTCGAGCAGGACTCGTTCATATGGGTGTTCATCGGAGATCCGGCCGTCGCCGCAACCGTACGCATCCCCCGCGCACCCTGGCTCCGCAAGGACGGCTGGACCGCGGTCTCCGGGATGGAACCACTGGCCGCCCGCGCGAGCCTGCTGGTCGACAACCTGCTGGACCTGTCCCACGAGACGTACCTGCACGGCGGCTGGATCGGCACGCCCGAGGTCGCCGAGACACCGATCACCACCGAGGTCGACGAGGCCGCCGGCATCGTGTACGTCTCCCGCCGGATGGCCGACGCCGCGTGCCCGCCGTTCTACGCCAACTCCACCGGCATCACCGGCCGGATCACCCGCTGGCAGGACATCGAGTTCACGCCGCCCTGCCTCTACCTCCTGCACAGCCGGATCGCGCCGGCCGGCGTACTGCCGAACGACGACGGCACCGACCCGGACGCCTTCCACGTCGAGGTCGTGTACGCCATCACGCCCGAGACCGAGCACTCCACCCACGACTTCTGGGCGGTGGCCCGCGACTTCGCCCTCGACGACGAGGACGTGAGCGACTACCTCGCCAAGAGCAACCGCACCGTCGTCCTCCAGGACGTCGCCGCGCTCGACACCCTGGAACGGGTGATCGCCGGCGAACCCGACGGCTACCAGGAACTCTCCATCAACATCGACACGGGCGGCCTGGCCGCACGCCGGATGATGGCCCGCATGCGATGAGAACGTCAGTGACCTGGATACCCGGCTCCGACCGCCTGCGCGGGCGCTGCCGCTGCGGCGCCGAGACCGAGGCCGATGACCCGGTCGCCATGTGGGACTGGCTGCTCGCCCACCCCGCCCACCCACCGAAGGGCGCCGAACGTGCACGCCTTTGAGATCCGCCTGGCCCGGAGCGGCGAGGTCTTCACCGTCCCGGAGGACAGGTCGATCCTGGAAGTCCTCGAGGACAACGGCATCGACGTCATCTTCTCCTGCCGCGAGGGCACCTGCGGCACCTGCGAGACCCCGGTCCTCGCCGGCGCCGTCGACCACCGGGACACCCTGCTGACTCCCGACGAGCAGGCTGCCAACGACACCATGTTCATCTGTGTCTCCCGGGCCGCCGGGCCCTCCCTCACCCTGGACCTCTGAGCGCGCCGGCAGTCGCGAATCCGATGAAAGGCGACCTCGCCCGGGTACAGCGGTAAGACTTGCCGCATGAGTCTGCACGTCGGTGACGAGATGATGAGGCTGTCGGGCATGCTGCGGCACCAGCCGACGGACAAGTGGATCCGTGGCCGGCTCGGCGGCCGGCTCGTCGTCGACAGCCGCGCCGCACTGCTGCTGTGGGAACCACGCCGCATAGTGCCCACGTACGCCGTGCCGGACAGCGATGTGCTCGCCGACCTCGTGCCCGCCGAGCCGGCCCCGGGCAGCGACGAACCGGTGCTGCACCCCGGCATCCCGTTCGCCGCGCACTCCACGGCCGGACAGTCGTACCACGTGCGCCTCGGCGACGACCTCCGCGAGCGCGCCGCGTTCCGCCCCGACGACGCGGACCTCGCCGGTCACATCGTGTTCGACTTCGGCGCGCTCGACTGGACGGAGGAGGACGAACCCGTGTTCTCCCATCCCCGCGACCCGTTCTCCCGCGTCGACGCGCGGCGCAGCAGCCGGCACGTGCGCATCGAGCGAAACGGCGTGCTGCTCGCCGAGTCACACAGCCCGACCCTCGTGTTCGAGACGAAGCTGTACCCGCGCTTCTACCTGCCCCGCGAGGACATCACAGCGGAGGTCCTGCCCAGCGACATGGTGACGGCCTGCCCGTACAAGGGCCGCGCCACCTACCTGTCGTTCGCGGCGGGCGAGAACCTGGCCTGGACCTACTCGGACCCACTTCCCGAGGCGTCCCCGCTGACCGGCCTGGTCGCCTTCTTCGACGAGGTGGTCGACGTGATCGTCGACGGCGTCCCCCGAAAACGCCCCGACACCCCGCTCGCCAAGGTCATGCAGGACGAGTTCGGCGTCTCCTGAGGCGTGCGGTGACGGCCCCCGCCGGGCCTCCGGCGGTGCCGGAGTCATTTGAACTGCGCCAACAACTCCGCGAGCGGCGATTCGCCCCAGAAAAAGGCTATCAGGGCGATGACTACGCCGGTGGCCTTGAGTAATGTGGACACTACTTTGTCCACCGGGTCTGCATTTTGCCCGATGGATGCGAAGACTCTTCCGACGCGGTTCCGTAGGCGGCTTGAGCGCCGTCCAGAAAGATTGTCAGCCACCTCGCCGTGAGCGCCTGACTCCGTCGACAGTATTTCGTACAAACTGGGGCGGCATCCGACGAGTGTCGCGGCGATGCCGGTGTACAGGCTCCTCAGTTGAGGGGGAGTGGAACCGTTCAACGACTCCTTGGATCTCAAGAATTGCCGAGTCATATCGGCTGTGGCGTGGTATATCTCAACCACCGGATTCCCTGCGTCGCTCCGCTCGGTCCGGCGCGCCAGACGATCGATGGAGCCCGAGAGTGATTGCATGTTCTTGCGCAGTGATCTCGATTTCCGACTCGGCCAGCCCTCGGCCGGATCAGGGGCGTTCCTGTTTTCGATCTCGATCTCGTTTATAGTGAGCCTTTTTCATCGTGACGGTGCAGGTCACGGCAGGGGCAGAGCCCGGGAGTCGACATAGGACGAGGCTCCCGGTAAGACAGCAGTCGACCAA
>NZ_JBFAYE010000021.1:0-188261 GCF_040681145.1 Actinoplanes sp. NPDC051861 | reverse complement strand
GGCGACGTCAAGCACCGCCACTCCTTCCGGAGGTCTCCTCTCTGATCAAGGCACCACGCCGAACGTCAACAACCTCCGTGGTCAGTACATCTAGAGCGCCAGGAGCAAGCTTGCAGAGGGCTTGCCACGGCTCGGGGCTGGGATGTGGTCGAAGTCGTTGACGACACAATCTCAGCCACCACCAGCCGTCTTGCGGATCGCCCTGGCTGGCAGCGCGTGGTTCGGATGATCGAGACTGGCCAGGCTGACCTCATCGTTGCTTGGCATCTGGATCGAGTGACCCGTTCCATGAAGGATCTCGAACTCCTGATCGATTTGGCACTGGAACGGGGTATCGGCCTCGCCACTGCTACCGGAGACATCGACCTGACCACCGATGTAGGTCGCATCGTCGCCCGGATCTTGGCGGCTGTCGCATCGGCCGAGGTCGACCGAAAGGCCGAGCGGCAAATATTGGCGAACGATCTACGAGTAGCGAAGGGGACGCCGCAGTGGATCCGCCGCCCATTCGGCTACGAGATGGACGGCACCCTGCGGGAAGCGGAGGCGGCAGCCGTACAGAAGGCGTATCACGACGTGCTCGCCGGCAAAGCGCTGACAACGGTGGCACGCGAGTGGAACGAGGCGGGCTTCAGGACGTCCGCGCCCGATGCAGCAACCGCTCGGCCTCGGGCGCCGCGCAAGAACGACTACGCCCCCTCCCGTCGATGGAACAACGTTGCGGTGCGGTCCGTCCTGCGAGCGCCACGCAATATCGCAAAATCAACCCTGTACGGCGAGATCATGGGCGACGGCCATTGGACGCCGATCGTGGACGAGCCGACCTGGCGTGCCGTGGACCGCTTCCTTGCCGACCGCGAACGCCCGGACAGCACGGTCGGCAAGCTGGCTAACCTGCTGTCCCAGATCGCCACCTGCACGGTATGTGGCGGCAGCATGGGAGCAAGTAAGCGGGGTGATGCGCCGATCTACGTGTGCAAAGGCACGAGGGACGAGAGCGCCGGTCGCGGACATTGCCAGCGTCCGCTCGACTTTGCTGACCGGGTGGTGGTTGTGCGGCTGTTACAGCAGATGGGACTCACAGGCCGGACGACGTTCCGACGGCAACCTGTCTCGATCGACACGAGCGCACTCAAGGCACGGGAACTGGAGATCGAGGTGCTGATGGCCGAATTGGTCGAGGATCGGACGGCGGGTCTCATCGACCGAGCTGCCCTGCTCGCGGGGACCGCGACACTTCGCCAGGAACTAGCCGAGGTTAGGGATTCCCTCGCCGAGGCTGGAGGATCGCCGGCCGCCAAGATGATCGACATCGAGGCGGCATCTGAGGAATTTGATCGACTGAGCCTGGGAGAACAGCGTGCCGTCCTGCAAGAGGCCTTTGCCTACATTCGAGTAATTCCGCGCGGGAAGGGGAGAACCAAGCCGGGGAACCCGACCTGGCGACCGGAATTCATCGAAACCGAATTCACGCGCGCCTGGTCGGAGAAGCCCACTTACGCCGGACTGGTGCCGTCGCCCACCGATGACTCCCGCCCCTCATAAGCCTGTCGAGGACCACATACCGAAGCGCGCGAGCAGGAGCAGCGCGAGCCGTCGGCGTCCATACGGACGATGACCGCGTCCTTGGGAACGCTGTGTCCGACAACTCGGCCGTCGCCTTCAGGCGTCGTGACTCGGGAACCGACAGATGGGGCGGAATCCGCGAAGCGGGCATATAGCGGATGTTCGTATTTCAGGCAGCACATCAGGCGGCCGCAGGCGCCGGAGATGCGCAGCGGGTTGAGTGGTAGGTCCTGGTCCTTTGCCATTCGGATGGTGACCGGCTCGAAGTCGGTGAGGAATGTGGCGCAGCAGAGGTCGCGGCCGCAGGAGCCGATTCCGCCCTGTACGCGTGCGGAGTCCCGGGCGGAGAGCTGGCGCAGCTCGACCCGGCAGTGCAGGGTGGCACCCAGGTCGCGGACCAGTGAGCGGAAGTCGACGCGGTGGGGCGCGGTGAAGTAGATCGTCGTCCGGGCGCTGCCGGTGCCGGTCTGGTCGAGGACGTGATCGACGGCGACCACCTTCATCGGCAGTTCGTGTGCCTTGATCAGTTTCTTGGCGGCGACCTTCGCTTCGGCCTTGCGTTTGCGCAGCAGTTCGTCGCGGCGTAGGTCTCGCTCGTCGGCGAGACCGATGACCTTGGGAAACCCGGCGGTCTCCTCGTCGACCCATTGCGGCGCCCAGACGCACTCCGCCACCTCCGGACCGTCGTCGGTCGGCACCAGTACGTGGTCGCCGACGGACGGGGTGAACCCGTTCGGGTCGAGGTAGTAGAGGCGGCCGTACCGGTTGAAGCTGACCGCGCACAGCATGCCCATGCGATCAACCCTACGACCGTCGGCAAGCCGTACCAAATGCCGGTTTTGAACTACCCGCGAGGGTTGTCGCATAGATGCGGCGCAACCGCCCCAATCGACCTTCGTTGGCCAGTCCCGTAGACGCCGTCGCCGTTCTGCCCGCCACGGTGCCAAGCCTTCGGAAGGAATCGCCATGATCCCCGCCAGGTCGGTGGCCGCCAGTGTCGTAGCACTGGGGTTCGCGAGCACGCTCACCGCGCCGATACCCGCATTCGCCAATCCGGCACCCTGCCAGAGGTTCGAGCACTACGCGGCTCAGGCGGGTGCACAGATCCTCCGGATCAACCGGCTCGAGACCGGACCGCTGGGCGTGCCGGGAAACCGGAAGGCCGATCCGGGGGCGGCGCCCGGCCGGAAGGCCGATCCGGGAGCGGCGCCCGGCCGGAAGACCGATCCGGGAGCGGCACTCGGCCAGAAGGCCGATCCGGGGGCGGCGCTCGGCCGGAAGACCGATCCTGGGGCGGCGCTCGGGAGGAAGGGCGTCGGTAAGGCTGGGGCGCCGGGCGCCGAGGACGGCGAGCGTCCGGGTGAGGGCCGCCGTGGTGATGACGCGAACGGGAAGAACGACGAAGGTGGGGACGGGCCCGGGACTGCGGAGAACGGAGGGTTCGAGAAGCGCGGACTGACCGAGTCGACCACGCGGGCCATCAGCGGGGTGGGCATCGGGGACTCCCGGAGTGTCCTGATCGCCGATGGGCCGGTTCACTCCGCGGCTGCCGCGCGCGTTCTCGACGGCCGGGTGCCGGGTTCCTCCGCGACGAACGACCTGGTTGTGCAGCAGACTCCGCCGACGAACGCCGAACCGACGGTGCGGCGTGCCGGGGAGAGGCGCTTCGGGCCCCTCAAGTCCGGCGGGGGGAAGTTGACCGCGCACGCTCGCTGGGACGACGAGGTGCGGTGCGGCACCGTTGAGGCGACCACGGCGGCGGCCGAGCTCGGGCGGATCACGCTGGGCGGGGTGGGGAACGGGGCGCTTGTTCGCGTACCCGAGAAGATTTTGGGTCTGAGTAACACGGGTCTGCGGCAGCACGAGGGTGAACTGGAGTCCGTCGCCTCGGCAACTGTCACAGCCGGCCGGATCAGCCTTGCGGACAACCAGGTCCGCATCCGGGTGCTGCGAGCGCCCGCCCTGCGCGTCACCATGAACGCCGCCGGCACCGGGAAGGTCGATTATCGGCCGGCTGTCCTCGAGGTCACCGGGCCGGGCGGGCAGAGCAAGCGTCTCGAAACTGTGCGTGACCATGTTGACATCACGATTAGTGACGGAGGTCACGTTGCCGAGTCTTTGCCTTCATTGATCGAGCCCATCGGTCCGCTGCCGGTGCCGCGTATCGGGGATCTGCCGTCGCCCGGGGAGCCGGAGACCACGCCCGCTCCTGACGGAACGCACGGTACAAAGCTGCGCATTTCGCTCGGCGACGTCCGCCAGGCCGCTAAGGACAGGGCCATCGCGGCGCGTGCTGACGCTGTCAAGGTCGCGCTGGTTCGGGAGAGGAAGGGGCGGGACAAGTCCGGGTACGCACCGTCCTCTGTGGTCGCCGATCTGGGCGTCGGCATTCTCGAGGGTGCAGCGGTCGCGCCGAAGCCCGCGTCGGGGGTCTCCAATGCCGGAGCCGGAGCCGGGTCTGCGGGTGGCGGTGTCAGCTCCGGAACCGCCGGCCTGCCGATCACCGGTCCCCGCGCCCTGTCCGTGGTTCTCGGCGGCGTGGCCCTGCTGATCGGTGGCATCGGTGTGGTGCTGCTCTCCCGAAAGCGCCGCGTCGACGCCTGAGCGCCGCGCCGACGTCTGAGCGGCCTGTGTGCGGGCGGCCGCGGCAACGACCGCCCGCACACCACACTGTGGACTGCGGATCAGGCCGGCAGCGGGTTCTGCAGGGCGGTGGACCCCTCCAGGAGGTCCTCGCCACGGTCGTAGGCGTCGGCCACAGTCCGTAGGAGGAGGGCGCCCACGTCGGCCGCCGCGCGGGCCTGTTCCTCCGGTGGGGAGCCGGTGCCGGCGGTCAGGGTGAGCGCCTCGGCGGAGGTGATCACCTCGGCCAGCACCAGGGCCAGGTCGCGGCGGGCTCTGGTCATCCACTCGGTCAGGGCGTCCGCGAGGTCAGCGGTCATCTCCATGCGGCGGGCCAGGCTCTCGGGGCCGCCGTTGAGGTGTTCGGCGGTGCGGCGGCGGGCCTCCTCGTACGCCTCGGCCGCCTCGCCCACCCACTCACCCGGCAGCGGAAGCGAGTCGGCGACGTCGGCGTAGGTCCGGGCCTCGGCTCGCAACTCGGGAGCGGCGGCGCGGATCGCGTCGGGGCTCAGGTCGCACACGGCACGCACGGCGTCGCCGGGCAGCAGGCGGACCCGGCGCAGTTCCGGCCAGACGTCGTGACCCTCCGGCGCGCCGATCCCGGAGAGCACGCTGTCGACGCGGCTCAGCAGCGGCCGGGCCGCCTCGGCCAACTGGTCCAGGCGGTCGGTCATCAAAGCCCGCGCAGGAAGCGATGACGTACGGCGTCGTCGGTCGACGTGTACTCCTGGGCGGTTGTGCGTATCGAGCCGGCGATGTCGCGGAGCCGCTGGGAGTTGTCGGCGGCCTCGCGGGCGCGGGCGGCGAGGACCGCGGTCCAGCCGGCGAACAGTGCGCGGCCGATGCGACCCGGACGGCCCGCCTCGTCGGCACCGAATGCGGCAGCACCCGGGGCCAGGGCGAGCACGCGCCGGTCCATCGTGTCCAGCGCCGCCGCCGCGAGGTCGATCTGATCGGCGAGTTGGTTCACGTCAGTGGCCCTCCAGCGTGCGGAACGATCCGAAAACCTCACCGTGCAACTTCTCTCGCGCCCATCGGGCGGCCTCGGCGGCGGAGGCGACCACGGCCTTCAGCTCGTGGGCGAACTCCGCCGTGTCGCGGTGGCTCAACGAGCCGTGCAGCCGAACGTCCACGATGTCTCCCGACGCTGTCACCACCACCTCGATCGACTGGTCCGGTGAGTGCACCGACACGGTGTGCCCGACGACGGCTTTTTCGAATTCGGCGCGCAATTGCTCTATCTGCCGATATCGCTCGATCGCCTCGTCGATCCACGCCTCGTCGATTTCGCGCGCCATGCCGGCTCCTCACCGCGCGTCATGCAGCCGTCGCGTTCCGGCATCAGACCGTACCGGTTTCGGTGACGGTCCCGCTACGCCGAGAAATCCTTTGTGGATAACACGCATCGTCATCGTGACGGATCGCGATGTTTACGTTGAGTAATGGGGGACAACCCGTCCGGGAATTGTCGGGGCGGGGCAATACGATTCTCGGGTGGGTCCGCGTGATGTGTTTTCGGAGTTGGTCGGCCAGGACGAGCCGGTCGAGACGCTGCGCCGGGCCGCTGCGGCGGCCGCGCGGATCGTCGCGGGCGAGCCCGGCGTGGGTGGGATGACCCACGCGTGGATCTTCACCGGTCCACCGGGGTCGGGACGATCGGTGGCGGCGCGGGCGTTCGCCGCCGCGCTGCAGTGCGAGCGGGACGGCAGTGGCTGCGGCGAGTGCCACGGCTGCCACACCGCGCTCGGGAGAACACACGCGGACGTGCGGTTCGTGGTGCCTGAGGGGCTCTCGATCGGGGTGAACGAGATGCGCGCCCTCGTGCTGCGGGCGGCCACCGCTCCGTCCGGCGGCCGATGGCAGGTGGTGGTCATCGAGGACGCCGACCGCCTGACCGAGGCGGCGGGAAACGCGCTGCTCAAGGCGATCGAGGAGCCGCCGCCCAGGACCGTCTTCCTGCTCTGCACCCCGTCCACCCACCCGGACGACATCTCGGTGACCATCCGCTCCCGCTGCCGCGTGGTGTCGCTGCGGCAGCCGCCCGCCGACGCTGTGGCCGAGGTGCTGGCACTGCGCGACGGTGTCGCCGGCGACGTCGCCGCGTGGGCGGCCGCCGCCTCGCAGGGGCACGTCGGCCGGGCGAAGCTGCTGGCCGCCGACCCCGATGCCCGCTCGCGGCGGGAGGCGGTGCTGGCGGTGCCACGGCGGCTGACCGGGATCGGGGCCTGCTTCGACGCCGCCGCCGCGCTGATCGAGGCCGCGGAGGCGGAGGCCGCCGCGTCGGTGGCCGAGAGCGACGCCACCGAGCGGGCCTCCCTGGAGCAGGCGCTGGGCGCCGGCGGGACGGGCCGGGGGGCGGCCGGCGCCATGCGCGGCGCCGCGGGCCAGATCAAGGATCTGGAGAAACGGCAGAAGTCACGGGCCACCCGCGCCCAGCGGGACGCCCTGGATCGGGCGCTCGTCGATCTGGCGGGTTTCTATCGGGACGTGCTGGTCACCACGCTGAAGGCGCCGGTCGCGGTCGTCCACGGCGACACCGCTGACCAGGCCGAGGCCGCCGCCCGCAAGTGGTCCCCGGAGAGCACACTGCGGCGACTGGAGGCGGTCGTGGCCTGCCGCGACGCCATCGAGCAGAACGTGAAGCCCAAGATCGCCGTCGAGGCGATGATGGTCACGCTCTGGCGCGGCTGACGCCGAGAGGGTAACCGGGGCACCGCGACCGTGTCGGCGGACGGTGCCGGCACGGCCGCGGTGCGCTCCACAGTGTGTACGACATGGTGGGCACCGCACTACCGGTCAACGCCGAAACTTCCGACCGCCGCACGGCAAACCAGGGCAGAACACATCGATGGCTGTCACCGAACGATCGCGGACGCGAAGCGCCTTGACGGCATCGATCAGACCGCTTTACGTTACGGAAGCTCGTCCGTCCGGTTACCGAAAGTTTCGGAGTGTCCCATGTCGACTCGCCGTGAACTGCTCGTTCTGGCATCGGGAGCCGCCGTTGCCGCGGCCACCGCATCCTCCGCACCCGCCGCGGCGTCCGGCCGTGACGACGGCTGGGTGGCCACCTGGGCGGCCGTACCGACCACCATTCCCCCTGGCCAGCCGCAGGTGCTGAGCGATCAGACCGTCCGCCACGTCGTCCACACGAGCGCCGGCGGCGACCAGGTCCGGATCCGGCTCAGCAACGAGTTCGGCACGACGCCGCTGCACATCGGCGAGGTGCACGTCGCCGTCCGCGCCGGCACTGGCGCGAGCACCGACGCGGTTCCCGGCACCGACCGGAAGGTCACGTTCGGCGGCCGCGGTGACGTCCGGATCCCGGTGGGTTCCCCACTGGTCAGCGACCCGGTCAAGCTCGGCGTCCCGGGTGGCACCGACCTGGTCGTCAGCATCTACCTGCCGGACCCGACACCGGTCACCACGCTTGCCGCCTTCGCCTTCCAGGACAACGTCGTCGCCGCCGGCAACGTCACCGCCGCCCGCCGCATCACCCCGGTCCGGACCGTCGGCCAGGTGTTCTTCCTCTCCGGGGTGAGTGTCCGCAGTCAGCGCACCGCGATCGTCACGCTCGGCGACTCGATCACCAACGGCGCTAACACCGTGGCGAACGCCAACCACCGCTGGCCGGACCTCCTCGCCGCCCGGCTGCGCGCGGCGCACCTCGAGCGCGGCGTGGCCAACGTCGGCGTCTCGGGCAACCGGCTGCTGCACGACCCCAACCCGCCCGCCGGGAGCAACGCCGAGACCTTCGCGGCGTACTTCGGGCACAGCGCCCTGCGCCGGTTCGACCGGGACGTGGTTGCGCAGCCGGGCGCGGAGTATCTGGTGGTGCTGCTCGGGGTGAACGACCTCGGCCACCCGGGCACGGTGTCACCGCCGGACGAGGTGGTGACCGCCGACGATCTGATCTGGGGACATCGTCAGCTGATCGCACGGGCGCGACTGGCGGGCCTGCGGGCGTACGGTGCGACGATTTTGCCCTTCAAGGGTGACACCCTCGGCTTTTACAGCCCGGAGAACGAGCAGAAGCGTTCTGTGCTGAACCGCTGGATCCGGACGTCCGGCGAGTACGACGGGGTGATCGACTTCGACCGGGCGGTGCGGGACGACACGGACCCGCTGCGTTTGAAGCCCGTCTACGACAGCGGTGACGGCCTGCACCCGAACGACGCGGGTATGGCTGCGATGGCCGACGCGGTCCCCCTGCGGCTGTTCAGAGGCTAGGAGCGACGCTGTTCCTCCAGCGGAGGAGCATCAGGAACATCCTCCGAAATATCGGATATTTCGGAGAGTTCGGAGAGCATGCCGGAGAGCCGCCCCGCCACCGCCGAGCTGATCTCCTCGACCGGCCGCGCCGCGTCCAGCACCAGATAACGCTTGGGGTCGGCCGCGGCCAGGTCGAGGAACGCGTACCGCACCCGCTCGTGGAAGGTGCGGGACTCGCTCTCCAGCCGGTCGGCACCCTCGCCCCGGGAGTCCACCCGGGTCAGGCCGACACCGGGATCGACGTCGAGCAGCACCACAAGATCGGGCTTGAGGCCGCCGGTCGCCCACGCGGAGAGCCAGGAGATCTCCTGAACCGGCAGTGTGCGCCCGGCACCCTGGTACGCCAACGACGAGTCCACATACCGATCGCTGATCACCACAGCACCCCGGGCGAGGGCGGGCCGGACCACCGTGGCGACGTGATGCGCCCGGTCCGCCGCGTACAGCAGGGCCTCCGCTCGTGGCGACGGCGCGTCCCCCTTGTCCAGGACGAGCCCGCGGATCCGTGATCCGACCGGTGTCGCGCCCGGTTCCCGGGTGACCACGACGTCCCGCCCCTCGGCCTTCAGCGCGTCCGCGAGCCGGGTGACCTGCGTCGACTTGCCGGCTCCCTCGCCGCCCTCGAAGACCACGAAGACGCCGGCCCGGACGAACGACTCCGGTGGCGAGAGCGGCCGTCCGCGCAGCGAACCCCAGAGGTCGGCCAGCACCGGTACGCCGCGCTTGTCGTCCATCTGCCGGAACGACCCGATCCCGACCCAGATGCCGATGGCACCGCCGACGAGCAGCAGCACCCGGGTGGAGGAGATGTCGACGTGCACCGGACCGAGCTCGACGCGGCGTGAGCTGCCCAGGCCGACCAGGAAGCCGGAGATGGTGATGGCCAGCAGCAGGACCATCCGGACGCCGATCTGCACGACGGCGAAGACCCGCCCGCGCAGCTCGTCGGCGATCTCGCCGTAGAGCAGGGTGGTGCCGGCCAGGAACGCCATGCCGGCGCCCGCACCGACGAGCAGCGCGCCGACCAGCGCCATGGACAGGTGGAAGGCCGCGCCGAGGAACATCACCGAGCCGCTGGACAGCACGATGCTCATGCCGAACCAGCGACGCCGGGACAGGTCCTTGACGATCATCGGGCCGATGCCGATGCCGAGTGCGAGGCCCATGAAGAGCACGCCGAAGAGCAGGAAGAACGCGGCCTCACCGGCGCCGAGGGAGCGAGCGAAGGTCCGCGCGGCACCGATCACCACGCCACCGGCCGCGAACGCGCCGAAGATGCCCAGCACCAGGCCGCGGACCAGCGGGGTCTGCCCGATGTAGTTCCACCCGTCCTTGAACTGACGGGTCATGCTCTGTTCGGCCGCCTTGCGCCGTTCCTCGCTCCGGCCGCCGATTTCCTTGATGCCGAAGAAGACGACGAGCGCGGTGGCCAGCCGGGAGAACGCGTTGATGTACAGGGCGATCTGCACCGGCTGCGCCCAGTCCGGCAGCGAGACGCCGGACTGCTGGAGGCCGGCGGTGAGCGCGGCCAGCGCGAGGGCCGCCAGGATCGGCGTGATCCCGTACGTGGTGACGAGCGTGAGCTGGTTGGAGACCTCGATCCGCGATTTCGGGATGAGGTTCGGAACCGCTGCCTCCTTGGCCGGGATCCAGATCAGCGTGATCGTCTCGCCAAGGAAGGTGGCGATCGTGGCCCAGGCGACGGTGAGTGCGGGTGAGCCGCCGAGCAGCGGCACCAGCGGGATCGAGCCGTAGATCACGAATCGCATCAGGTCGGTGATGACCATGGTGTAGCGGCGGTCGAACCGATCTGCCAGGACACCGGCGATCGGCCCGAGCAGCAGCGCGGGCAGCAGACGTACGGCGATCGTGCCGCCGAACGCCGCACCCTGGGCAGCCTGGTTCTCGAACTGGGCCGACGCGAAGAGTCCGGTGGCGAGGATGCCGATCCAGTCACCGAAGGAGGCCGCTGCCAGCACCAGCCAGAGTCGGCGGAACCCGCGGAGACGCAGAACCGAGCGGAGAGCCGCTGCCCCCGACAGGTCAACGGGCCCCGGGTCCTGTTGCTTTTCCGTGCTGATGGCCCTTACCTCCCGTGGTCACTGCTCGGAGCACTGTAACCGGCCCGCGCAGGTCACCGGGGTCCCCCACGTACGGGTGGTGCAGAGATGAATGTCTTTCGTGTTACTCGTAACCGGGTTACCGTGCTGACGTGCTCACAGACCGCATCGCCCTGCGCCAGCGGCTCGACAAGGCCACCGACCACCTGGAGACCCCGGTCGCCGTGGTCGACCTGGCCGCGTTCGACGACAACGCCGAGCATCTGACCGCACGGGCCGCCGGTAAGCCGATCCGCGTCGCCACCAAGTCGGTACGCTGCCGAGCGCTCCTGGAACGCGTCCTGGCCCGCCCCGGCTGGCACGGTGTGATGGCGTACACGGTCCCCGAGGCGATCTGGCTGGTCCGCGCCGGTCTGACCGATGACGTGCTCGTCGCGTACCCCTCGGCGGATCGCACCGCCCTGCGCGAGCTGGCCTCGGACCCGGCGCTGGCGGCTGCGGTGACCCTGATGATCGACCACTCCGCCCAGCTGGACCTGATCGACCAGGTCTCCCCGCCCGCCGGCCGCCCGGACCTGCGCCTCTGCCTGGACTTCGACGCCTCCTGGCGCCCCGCCGGACCACTGCACGTGGGCGTGCGCCGCTCGCCGATCCACTCGGCCGTGCAGGCCGGCGCGATGGCCCGCAAGATCGCCGACCGGGACGGCTTCCGGCTGGTCGGGTTGATGTCCTACGAGGCGCACATCGCGGGCGTCGGCGACGACCCGCCCGGTCAGGCGCTGCGGGGCCGGCTGATCCGCCTGATGCAGAGCCGCGCCTTCCCGGAGCTGCTGAAACGCCGCGCCGCGGCGGTCCGTGCCGTCCGTGAGCACGCCGAGCTCGAGTTCGTCAACGGCGGCGGCACCGGCAGCGTGGCCGCGACCAGCGCCGACCCGTCGGTGACCGAGGTGACCGCGGGATCGGGACTGTACGGCCCGGCGCTGTTCGACGCGTACCGGAACTGGCAGCCCACCCCGGCCGCGTTCTTCGCGCTCTCGGTGGTCCGCCGCCCCGCGCCGCGGATCGCGACCGTGCTCGGCGGCGGCTGGATCGCCTCCGGCTCGGCGGAGAACTCCCGCCTGCCGGTGCCCTACCTGCCGGAAGGGCTCCGGTTCAAGGCCGACGAGGGCGCCGGTGAGGTCCAGACGCCCCTGCTGGGCACGGCCGCCGCGCAGTTGCGCCCCGGCGACCGGGTCTGGTTCCGGCACGCCAAGGCCGGTGAGCTGTGTGAACACGTCAACGAGCTGCAGCTGGTCGACGGCGAGACAGCAGCACCGGCCCCCACCTACCGCGGAGAAGGCCGTGCGTTCCTGGGGTAGCTCACGCGTCCACGTGCCGGTGCAAATACTCCCGGATCAACGCTTTCGCCTCGTCCAGGACGGCCTCGTCGCCACCCGAGTCCCGGCGGAACGCCAGCTTGATCAGCGCGTCCGCCGCCTCGACCGAGATCTGCAGCGCGAACCGCAGACGTGCCCGGTCAGCCAGCTGGAACTGATCGACAAGCAGCTCGGCCAGGCGCTCGGCGATGACCGCGTTGTTGTCCCGGTCCGAGTCCAGCAGGTGCAGGTCCACCACGTCACCGAAGTGCAGCGTGCGGAAACCCGGCACGCTGCGATGCATGTGGATGTACGCGTCTATCGCCGCATCCACCGCGTCCCACCAATGAGTGAACGTCTCACTGGCGAACCGGTCCGAGAGACTCTGCAGGTACGCATCCATGTTCCGCAGTGCGAGGGCCTGGACGATGGCCCGTTTGTCCGGGAAGAACTGATAGACCGAGCCGATGGCGACCTCGGCTCGTTCGGCGAGCAGGGTGGTGGTCAGGCCCTCATACCCGACCTCGTCCACCAGCTCGGCGCAGGCGTCGAGCATGCGTTGTACCCGGGCAACGCTTCTGCCCTGCACCGGAACCCGCCTCAGCGGTCCGGTGCTGACGGTTGGTGTCGACACGCGTCGCCACTCCCTCTCAGCAGTTATGAAACGAACGTTACTCGGATCAACGAGCGAGGCGCATCGACGGGACGCCGGGTGCGCCTGTCCGCTCGGACGGAGGACAAAGGCCCGAATGACCAGACCCGTTAATGCTCGCCGGTGGACCAACTGGGGACGTAACCAGGAGTCCACCGCCGAGGTGCTGACCCCCGGCAGTATCGACGAGGTCGCCGCTCAAGTGAACCAGGCTGCTGAAAGCGGACGCAGAATCAAGGTGGTGGGCAGCGGGCACTCGTTCACCGCCATCGCGGTCGCCGACGACCTGCGCATGGTCATGCATCGGCTGAACGGGCTCGTCTCGGTCGACGGCCCGCTGGTGACCGTGCAGGCCGGCATGCACCTGTCCACACTCAACGCTCTCCTGACCGAGCACGGCCTCGCCATGCCCAACCTCGGTGACATCGACGCGCAGACGGTCTCCGGCGCCATCTCCACCGGCACGCACGGCACCGGCGCCGGGCACTCCACGCTCGCGTCCTGCGTCGAGGCGGTCACGATGGTGACGGCCGAGGGCAAGATCGAGCGCTACACGACCGATTCGCCGGAGTTCCCGGCGGTCCGGCTGGGGCTGGGAGCGCTCGGCGTGCTGGCCGAGGTGACGCTGCGGTGCGTGCCGGCGTTCGTGCTGCGCGCGGACGAGCGGCCGATGCTGCTCCGGGACGTGCTGGCCGGGCTCGACGAGTGGATCCCGGGCAACGATCACGTGGAGTTCTTCTGGTACCCGTACACCGACCGGGCCTCGCTCAAGCGCAACAACCGGGTGCCGGAGATCGACCGGCCGCTTTCACGGTTCCGCGGCTGGCTCGATGACGAGTTTCTCTCCAACACCGTGTGGGCGGGCGTCTGCAAGCTGGGCCAGAAGGTGCCGGCCACGGTTCCGGCGCTGAGCGCCGTCTCCGCTCGCGCGCTGAGCGCACGGACCTACACGGATCGGTCCGACAAGGTTTTCTGCTCACCGCGGCGGGTGCGTTTCACCGAGATGGAGTACGAGATCCCGCGCGCCGCCCTCCCCGAGGTGCTCGACGCGCTGGAGGGCATCTTCGACCGGCTCCCGTTCAAGGTCCAGTTCCCGGTCGAGGTGCGGTTCACCGGCCCCGACGACGTCTGGCTCTCGCACGGGTACGGCCGCGACTCCGCATACGTAGCCGTGCACCAGTACCTGGGCAGCCCGTACGAGCCGTACTTCCGGGCATTCGAGGACGTCTGCACGCCGCTGGGCGGCCGGCCGCACTGGGGGAAGCTGCACTATCGGGACGCCGAGTCGCTGCGTCCCGCGTACCCCAAATTTGACGACTTCCTGGCGGTCCGCGACCGCCTCGACCCGTCCCGGGTCTTCACCAACGAATACCTGGGACGGGTCCTCGGCAGCTAGCTCGTCGTCGCCTTGCGCGGCGCCGCCTTCTTGGCCGGCGCCGCCTTCTTCGCGGCCGTGGTCTTCTTGGCGGCGGCCGTCTTCTTCGCCGGCGCCTTCTTGGCCGGAGTAGCGCCGTCCGTGGCCGCCTTCGTGGCCGCCTTCTTGGCCGGAGCACGCTTGCGCGCCGGCGCCGGGCCCTTCGCCCGCTTCTCGGCAAGCATCTCCGAGGCCTGCTGCAGCGTGAGCTCCTCCGGCGTCTGATCGCGCCGCAGGGACGCGTTGAACTCACCGTCGGTCACGTAGGGACCGAACCGGCCGTCCTTGATCACCAGAGGCTTCTCGGTGGCCGGGTCGTTGCCCATCTCCCGCAGCGGCGGCTTGGCCGCACGGGCCTGGCGGGTCTTCGGCGCGGCCAGCAGCGTGAGCGCCTCGTCCAGCGTGACCGTGAACAGCTGGTCCTCGTTCGCCAGCGAGCGGGAGTCGGTGCCGCGGGCGATGTACGGCCCGTAGCGGCCGTTGCGAGCGACGATCTCGTTGCCCTCGGCGTCCTTGCCGACCACCCGGGGCAGCGAGAGCAGCTGCAGAGCCTGCTCCAGCGTCAGCGTCTGCGTCGACTGGGTCTTGAAGAGCGAGGAGCTGCGCTCGCCGCTCTGCACGTACGGCCCGTAGCGGCCGGACTTGACCACGACGGTCTCACCGGTCGCCGGGTCGTCGCCCAGGGTCTTGTCACCGTTGCCGGCGAGGAAGAGCTCCTCCACCTTCTCCGGGGTGAGCTCGTCGGGCGCCAGGCCCTCGGGCACCGACGCGCGGTCCTCGGGTGACTCCTCGGCCGAGTCCGGCGCCTGCCGCTGCAGGTAGGGCCCGAACCGGCCGACCCGGACCACGACCAGGCGGCCCTGCTCGTCGGTGAAGAGCGGGATCGAGTTGACCGTCCGCGCGTCGATCGCGCTGAGGTTCTCGGTGACCATCTTCTTCAGGCCGCCGGCCTTGGCGATCTCGTCGTCCGCCCCGCCGGTCTGGCTGCCGAAGTAGAACGAGGTGAGGAAGTCCAGCTGGGTGTGGTCGCCGGAGGCGATGTCGTCGAGCTGGCCCTCCATGGCGGCGGTGAAGTTGTAGTCCACCAGCCGCGGGTAGTGCCCCTCGAGCAGGCCGATCACGGCGAACGCGAGGAACGACGGGACCATCGCCTGGCCGCGCTTCTCGACGTAGCCGCGGTCCTGGATGGTCCGCATGATCGACTCGTAGGTGGAGGGCCGGCCGATACCCAGCTCCTCCAGGGCCTTCACCAGCGAGGCCTCGGTGTAGCGGGCCGGCGGCGAGGTGTGGTGCCCGACCGCGTTCAGCTCCTCGGCGTCCAGCGGCTGGTCCTTGACCAGGTTCGGCAGGCGGCGCTCGGCGTCCTCGGCCTCGGCGTTCTCGTCGTCGGAGGATTCCACGTAGGCGCGCAGGAAGCCCGGGTCGGTGATGGTCTTGCCGGACGCGCCGAAGTCAACCTCCTCCTGCGCCGTGGAGATGGCCCGGATCCGGATGCTCACCGAGTTGCCGATCGCGTCGGTCATCTGCGACGCGATGGTCCGGCGCCAGATCAGCTCGTAGAGCTTGAACTCGTCGGTGTTCAGCTCCTTGGCGACCTCGCCCGGGGTGCGGAAGTTGTCCCCGGCTGGTCGGATCGCCTCGTGCGCCTCCTGCGCGTTCTTCGCCTTCGTGGTGTATCGGCGCGGCTGGGGCGGCACACTGCCCGCGCCGTACAGATCGGCGATCTGGCGGCGGGCGGCGGCGATGGCCGTCTCGGAGAGGTTCACCGAGTCGGTACGCATATAGGTGATGTAACCGTTCTCATACAGCTTCTGCGCGGTGCGCATCGTCTGCGAGGACGAGAACCGCAGCTTGCGGGCCGCCTCCTGCTGCAGTGTCGAGGTGATGAACGGCGCATACGGCCGGCGCCTGTACGGCTTCTCCTCGACCCGGGTGACGGTGAACGGGCGGCCCTCCAGGCGGGCGGCCAGGCCCCGGGCGCCGCTCTCGTCAAGGTGCACCACGGACGACCCGACCTTCACCTGGCCGGTGGTGGGCTCGAAGTCCTTGCCGGTGGCGACGCGGTCCCCGCCCAGCGCGATCAGCGTCGCCTGGAAGGTCCGGGGTCCGTCGATCCTGCCCTGCACGGCGAGGGTGGCGAGGATGTCCCAGTACTCCGCGGAGCGGAACGCCATCCGCTGGCGCTCACGCTCGACGACGATGCGGGTGGCCACGGACTGCACACGGCCGGCCGACAGCTTGGGCCGCACCTTCTTCCACAGGACCGGGCTGACCTCGTAGCCGTACAGCCGGTCCAGGATGCGGCGGGCCTCCTGCGCGTCGACCAGGTCACGGTCGATGTCGCGCGGGTTGGAGACGGCTGCCTGGATGGCCGGCTTGGTGATCTCGTGGAAAACCATCCGCTTGACCGGGACCTTGGGCTTGATCGTCTCGATCAGGTGCCACGCGATGGCCTCGCCCTCGCGGTCCTCATCGGTGGCGAGGAAGATCTCGTCGACCTCCCGGGCCAGCTTGCGCAGCTTGGCGATCTGTTGCTTGCGGTCGGCGGAGACGACGTACAGCGGCTCGAAGCCGTTGTCGACGTTCACGCCCAGCTTCGCCCAGGCCTCGCCCTCGTACTCAGCGGGGACGTCGGCGGCATTACGCGGCAGATCGCGGACATGGCCGATGGAGGCCTCGACCAGATAGTCGGGGCCCAGATAACCGGCGATCGTCTTGGCCTTCGACGGGGACTCGACGATGACCAGACGGGTCGTCCTGGCGTCACTCGGCACGGCACTCCCATGGTGATGATTGAGATCCTCGGCGCTCCCCGCCTCGCCCGGCAGAGCACAGATGTTCAACGTAACGCGCCGGACAAGCCTGCATTCCCGGGGAACCCCGCAGTCGGATGGTAACGGCCCGGCCACCGCATGCGTCCGACCGCGACACCGTACACCGGGAAGACGTTGTTATGTCGGACACAATCCAGGAAGATCACGCAGCTGCGCCGCCGGGCCAGGCTTCGTGCGGTGCCGCCGTGGGCCGCTCACCCACCAGCTCGGCGAGCCGTCTGACCCGCCGCCGACCGTTGATCAGGTAGAACCGTCCGTCATCCGACATCCGCCCTGCCAGACCCGCTCGGACCAGGGCCGCTTCGACTGGCTGACGGCCCTCGTCCGGGCCCAGGCCGAGTGCGTAGCCGCCGGGCTGCGGCTCGCCTGCGGCGGCCACCCAGAGACGCAGCCGAGGTCCGCTGAGAAAAAGCTGGGCGGCGGCGGTCGGCCATGCGCGGGCCAGGCTGTTCAACCTCTGGGAGTACGCCGTACGCACGTCGAAGAGGGGTGTCTCCTCCTCGGGTACCTCCTCGACGGGAGCCCAGGTCGCGGTGAGGCCGCGCGTGACCAGCTCGGTGACCAGCACGTGCACCCGCCAGGCGGCATCCACCCGGACCGTGACCCGCGCCGTTCCGCCCATCCGGCCGAGGCGGCCCGGCCCGGCGAGAAGACCGGCGAGATCGGCGGGTGACGGCTCGATGGTCTCCGCGCCGAACATGGGCAGCTGGTGACCGCCCCGCGCGCCCGCCGCGTGACGTTGCGCAGTGCGTTTCGTCACCTCGACCGGCGGAGGAAGAACCTCACGCGGGATCAGCGGCCACCCGGTCTCGGTCATCTCACTTGCACTCGGGCAATGAGTCGAAGGCCTGTCTCAGCTCGACGGACTCCAGTTTCGTGGTGTCCAGGCTGCTCTTCTCGTAGTCGGCGGTGAGCCGCTCGACCACCTTGCCAACCTCGTCGTAGAACGCTTTCGCCGGTGCCGTGGCCAGGGCCTGGATGCCGGTGCGGGCGTTGCCGTAGGCGTCCCGGATGCCGGCCAGCGAGCCGATGAAGCCGTGCGCGATCTCGTCGCCGTTGGTGACGTCCGGGACACCGGCCCGCTCCACACCGGCCCGCGCCGCCTCGCTGGCCGAGGCTGCACCGTCGAAGAGCCGGGCGAGGTTCTCCTTCGCCTGACGGGGCGTGGTCTTGGCGGTCATCTGCTGCTGAGTCCGGCTGGTGAGGGAGTCGATCTCGCTGCGCCAGGGGCTGAGAGCGGTGCACACCGAGGCCGCCCACGCCTGCGGGCCGGGCTGTGCGGTGCAACCGCTCAGCGGTACGGCGAGCACGAGGGCGAAAGCCAGGAAGATCGGTCGGACCGCGCGCATGG
Organism: Actinoplanes sp. NPDC051861; assembly: GCF_040681145.1. NCBI lineage: Bacteria > Bacillati > Actinomycetota > Actinomycetes > Micromonosporales > Micromonosporaceae > Actinoplanes > Actinoplanes sp. NPDC051861. Next base: position 170,135 of record NZ_JBFAYE010000021.1, on the reverse strand, counting down.
GAGCAGCGTACGGCTCCGGTGTGTCACTCCACACGCCTCGATCGAGTCAAAGCGAAAGGGCACCCGTCGCCGGGTGCCCTTTCGTCCTGCTAGGACCGTGTTCTTTCAGTTCAGCCGACGTTGTCCTTGATCCGGGACGACGCGTCGGTCTCACGGGCGTCCTGCGCGGCCTTGGCCGTGTCGGAGGCGCCCGCGGCGGCGGCCGCGGACGGCTCGCCCATGGAGATCTCCTTGCGCTTGCTCCAGATCACCGCCGCGGAGACGATCGCGACCGCGAGGACCGCGACGCCGACCCGCACGCCCACGTTCGCGTCCGCGCCGTAGCTCAGGGTCACGACGGCCGGGGCGATCAGCAGCGAGACCAGGTTCATCACCTTGAGCAGCGGGTTGATCGCCGGGCCGGCGGTGTCCTTGAACGGGTCGCCGACGGTGTCGCCGATGACCGTGGCGGCGTGTGCCTCGGAACCCTTGCCACCGAAGTGACCGTCCTCCACCAGCTTCTTCGCGTTGTCCCACGCGCCGCCGGAGTTGGACAGGAAGACCGCCATCAGCGTGCCGGTACCGATCGCGCCGGCCAGGTAGGCGGCGAGGGCACCCGGGCCCAGGCCGAAACCGACCGCGATCGGCGCGGTGATCGCCAGCAGACCGGGGGTGAGCAGTTCACGCTGCGCGTCCCGGGTGCAGATGTCGACGACCCGGCCGTACTCCGGACGCTGCGTGCCGTCCATGATGCCCGGGAACTCGCGGAACTGGCGCCGGACCTCCATCACCACGGCGCCCGCGGAGCGGGACACCGCGTTGATCGCCAGGCCGGAGAAGAGGAACACCACTGCCGAGCCGATCAGCAGGCCGACCAGGCTGCGCGGGTTCGAGATGTTCAGCTGGGCGAGGATCTCGTTGCCCACATCGGTCACACCGGCGTCGGCCAGGGAGCTGGCCAGGCTGTTCGTGTACGACCCGAACAGCGCCGTGGCGGCGAGGACCGCCGTGGCGATCGCGATGCCCTTGGTGATCGCCTTCGTGGTGTTGCCGACCGCGTCCAGCTCGGTGAGGATCTGCGCGCCGCGCTCGTCGACGTCACCGGACATCTCAGCGATGCCCTGCGCGTTGTCCGAGATCGGGCCGAACGTGTCCATCGCCACGATCACGCCGACCGTGGTGAGCAGGCCGGTGCCGGCCAGCGCCACCGCGAACAGCGACAGCGTCAGCGACGATCCGCCGAGCAGGAAGGCGCCGAAGACGCCCGCGCCGAGCAGCAGGGCCGAGTAGACCGCGGACTCCAGGCCGACGCTGATGCCGGCGAGCACCACGGTGGCCGGGCCGGTCTGCGACGACTTGCCGATGTCGCGTACCGGGCGCCGCTCGGTCTCGGTGAAGTAGCCGGTCAGCGCCTGGATGGCGGCGGCCAGCACGATACCGATCACGACCGCGCCGACCGCGACCCAGCGGGGGTCCTGCCCGCTGTTCACGATGTCCTCGGCGATGCCCGCGTCACCGAAACCGGCGAAGGTCGCCGGGAGGTAGGTGAAGCTGACGATCGCGACGGCGACCGCGGCCAGTGCGGCGGAGATGTAGAACGCCCGGTTGATCGCGGTGAGACCGTTGCGGTCACTGGCACGCAGCCGGGTGATGAAGACGCCGACGATCGCGATCACCACACCGATCGTGGAGACGATCAGCGGGAAGATCAGGCCGTCCTGCCCGAACGCGGCCGAGCCCAGGATCAGGGCCGCGACCAGGGTCACGGCGTACGACTCGAACAGGTCGGCGGCCATGCCGGCGCAGTCGCCGACGTTGTCGCCCACGTTGTCCGCGATGGTCGCCGCGTTGCGCGGGTCGTCCTCGGGGATGCCCTGCTCGACCTTGCCGACCAGGTCCGCACCGACGTCGGCGGCCTTGGTGAAGATGCCGCCGCCGACCCGCATGAACATCGCGAGCAGCGCGGCGCCGAAGCCGAAGCCCTCCAGGACGGTCGGCGCGTCACCCTTGAAGATCAGGACGACCAGCGCACCGCCGAAGAGGCCCAGGCCGACGGTGAGGAAGCCCACCACACCACCGGTGCGGAAGGCGATACCCATCGCCTTCTCCCGTCCGCCCTCTTCGCCGGCGGCCGCGGCCACCCGCAGGTTCGCCCGGGTGGCGAGGGCCATGCCGGCGCCACCGATGAACGAGCTGAACAGCGCGCCGACGATGAAGAAGAGCGACCTGCCGATCTTGACCAGCGTCTCGTTATCGGTCTCGTGAACCGGCAACAGGAAGAGCAGGACGACCGCGATCACGACGAAGATCCCCAGTGTTCTGAACTGGCGGATCAGGTAGGCCGAGGCGCCCTCCTGCACGGCGCCCGCGATCTCCTGCATCTTCGGAGTGCCGCGCGCGGTACGCAGCACCGATTGGACGAACATCGCAGCGAAACCGAGCGCCACAAGGGCGAATACGAGCGCGACGATGACGAATGTGACGTTTGAACCGCTGAGGGACACTCCACCGCCATCGGCGGCGAGGTTTTGCGAGGCCCCGGACATCAATGTCCTCCTGTACACCGAACCGCACCCGGACGGCGGACGAGACCTCCGGGCGCATTCCCCGGGGAGCGGGGAACGACCAGCCGGACCCGCGGACGCGGGACCAGCAGTAGCTGACAACTCGCGTACTGTATAGGCCTCGCGTGGCGATCGTCACATGCGCCACCAGCCGTGTCTCGGTGATGTTCGCCGCTGTGTTATCGCTGGGGCAGGCGGGTATAGGGCGTAGTTGATCTCCCGCCGCAGGTCGGCGGGCATGCTGAGTCCAGCTTGCTGGGTGGTTTTTGATCTCGGCTGCATCTCGGCGAATTTCGCCGGAGTGTTCCCGCTTCGGGGTGTCTCTGCGGGTCTTCGCCGGTTTAGCGGCGGTTTACCGGCCAGACCATGCGGACCTCGGTGCCGGGGCCGTCTTCCACCGGGCGCACCTGAAGGTCGTCGACAAAACCGGCGAGGAGGGCGAAGCCGACACCGGTGGTGAGGGCCTCGTCCGTCAGGGACTCGTCGGCGAGTTCGTCCGGGGGCAGCTTGGCCAGACCGACGCTCGCCTCGATCGGGGCGTGGTCGATGACCCGGACGGTGTAGGAGTCCGAGTCGGACATCTCGACGGTGACCAGATCGGGCAGGCCGTACTGGCGGTGCAGGGCCACGGCACGCGTGCACGCCTCACCGATCGCCAGCCGGACCTCGTCGAGCAGGTCCTCGGCGACCCCGGCGCGGCGGGCCACGGCGACGCCGACCAACCGGGCGGTACGCACGTGGACGGGCGCCGGCGAGAAGGAGAGCCGAACAGTCGCCATCACGAAGCGGGACCGCTGCCGTCGCGTTCTGTGGCCGCCTCGACAGTCGGGAAGATCGGGAAGACCTGGTCCAGCGCGGTGATCCGGAAGATCTTGAGCAATGGCTCCTTCGCACAGACCAGCCCGAACGTCCCGTGCGCGGTTCGCAGGCGCTTCAGCGCGCCGACGAGAACGCCGAGCCCGGTCGAGTCGAGGAACTCGACCCGCTCCAGATCGACGACGACGTCGCGTGCACCCGCGTCGACCAGCTCGATGAGACGCTCACGCAGGCGAGGGGCGGTGTAGACGTCCACCTCACCACCGACCTCGAGCACTGTGTGCTCAGCGACGGTACGGGTCGCCAGCGACAGCTCCATCGGTCCTCCTCCCTGATCTCCCCCCGCGAAATCTAACCATCGACCTGTACCCGGCGACGCGTGGCACCCACCGTCCTACCCGTTTGGGGTTCGGGCCATTCCGGTGACAGAGTGCTATGCGTGACCTCCACCGCCTTCGGTCCTGCTGAGCTGCTGCTTCGGCTGCGGGATCGCGGGTCCGCGGCAGCGGCGTCCCCGATCACCCACGTCGAACGGGTGCCCGCCCGGGCCGGACGAACCGCGCCGTGGCCCGCGTGGACCGATCCCGCGGTGCGCGACGCGTTCGTCGCGCGGGGGATCGCCGCACCCTGGGACCATCAAGCGGCAGCCGCCACCCTCGCCTGGGGAGGCACGCATGTCGTGCTGGCCACCGGCACCGCATCGGGCAAATCCCTCGCGTACCAGCTGCCCGCGCTCAACGCGCTGACAACGGACCCTAAGGCGACTGCGCTCTATCTGTCACCTACCAAAGCGCTCGCGGCCGACCAATTGCGGGCAATCACCCGGCTCGGGATCGATGGTGTTCGCGCCGCGACGTTCGACGGGGACACCGGGCGTGAAGAGCGAGAATGGGTACGGCAGCACGCACGGCTGATCATGACGAATCCGGATATGTTGCATCATTCCCTCCTGCCGGGGCACGGCCGTTGGGGTGTGTTCCTGCGTCGTCTGGCGTTCGTGGTCGTCGATGAATGTCACACCTACCGGGGCGTGTTCGGCTCGCATGTGGCACATGTGCTGCGGCGCCTGCGCCGGGCCGCGGAACGCTACGGCGGCTCACCCACCTTCGTGCTTGCCTCCGCCACGACGGGCGATCCGGCCGGCACCGCCTCCCGGCTGATCGGCATGCCGGTCACCGCGGTGACCGAGGACGCCTCACCCCGGGGAGCGGTGACGTTCGCCCTTTGGGAACCACCGCTGCTCCCCCCGTCGAAGTTGTCCATGCCCGCGGCTACGGAAGAGAACGACGGCTTCGTCGACGTCGAGTTGCCGCCGATCCGGCGGTCCGCGCTGCGGGAGACCGCCGACCTGCTCACCGACGCCGTGGTCGCCGGCACCCGTACCCTCGCCTTCGTCCGCTCCCGCCGTGGCGCCGAGCTGGTAGCGAGCATGACCCGCCGCGCCCTGGACGAGGCGGTGCCGGGCCTCGGCGATCGGGTCGCCGCCTACCGCGCCGGCTACCTGCGCGAGGACCGCCGTGCGATCGAACGCGCCCTGCTCTCCGGCGACCTGCTCGCGCTCGCCTCCACGAACGCCCTCGAACTCGGCGTCGACCTGGTCGGCCTGGACGCCGTGCTGATCTGCGGCTATCCCGGCACCCGGGCCTCGCTCTGGCAGCAGGCGGGCCGCGCCGGGCGGGCCGGCAACGAGGCGCTCGCGGTCCTGATCGCGCGCGACGACCCCCTCGACACCTACCTCGTGCACCACCCCGAGGCGGTCTTCGGCCGTCCCGTCGAGGCGACCGTGCTCGATCCCACGAACCCGTACGTCCTCGGCCCACAACTGTGCTGCGCCGCGTCCGAGGCCGCGCTCACCGACGCCGACCTGGACCTGTTCGGCGGCCCACCGGCGGTCGCCGCCGCACAGGCGCTGGCCGAGCAGGGTGTCCTCCGGCGCCGGCCGTCCGGCTGGTACTGGACCCACCGCGGACGGCCCGAGGTGGACCTGCGCGGCACCGGCGGCGCACCGGTCTCGGTCGTCGAGACAGCGACCGGCCGGCTGCTCGGCACGGTCGACCCCGCGTCCTCCCACGCCACCCTGCACACCGGCGCCGTGCACCTGCACCAGGGCGTGTCGTACGTGGTCGACGACCTCGACCTCGAAGACGCGATCGCCCTGGTCCACCAGGAGGAGCCGGACTGGACCACACACGCTCGGGACGTCACGAACCTCTCGGTGGTGAGCGTCCGCTCGTACGTGGACGCCGGCCCCGTCGGCCTGTTCCTCGGCGAGGTGGACGTGACGAACCAGGTCGTGTCGTACCAGCGACGGCGGATCGGCAGCGGCGAGGTAATCGACACTCGGCCCCTGGATCTGCCGGTGCGCGAGTTGCGTACGGTCGCCGTCTGGTTCACCGTCTCGCCGGACGCCCTGGTCGCCGCCGGGGTGGAACCGGCCGACTTCCCGGGCGCCCTGCACGCCGCCGAGCACGCCGGCATCGGCCTGTTGCCGCTGATCGCCACGTGTGACCGCTGGGACATCGGCGGCCTGTCGACGGCGAACCACGCGGACACCGAGGCGCCGACGGTCTTCGTCTACGACGGGCATCCGGGCGGCGCCGGGTTCGCGGAGAGGGCGTACGGCACGGCGGCCGAGTGGCTCCGCGCGACCCGCGAGGCGATCGCGTCGTGCGTGTGCGAGGCCGGGTGCCCGTCCTGTGTGCAGTCCCCCAAGTGCGGCAACGGCAACAACCCGCTGAACAAGGCCGACGCGGTGAAGGTCCTGGACACGGTGCTGGCCGCCCTACCGCCCGCCTGATCCACCCGGCACCGGCCCCGCTCGGGCCGCCGCGACGGCCGCACCCACCTCCACCCGGATGACGATCTCCAACCCGGTGACCGTGCAGGAGGTCATCCGGCCGCCGTTGGCGCGGGCGTAGCGAGCGGCCTCGGCACACGCGGCACTCTCCCCTTCGAGAGCACGCCGCCCACCGGCCAGGGCACCGAGGTCCGCCGCGTTGCGCGCCTCGTGCCGAGCAACCCGCACGGCTCCCACCGCCGCCCCGAACAGCCCGGCAGTTACCAGCACCAACCCGACAGCCAGCACGAAGATCGAGGCAGCACCCCGATCCGGCTCGGTCAGAACCCGGCTCACAGCCGGACCGGCTCGGGCTCGCGAGCGGCGACAGCCTTCGCCCGGACCGTGACGCCGGGCAGATCCCCACCGAGGACCCGCACCCGCGCCGACACCACCGCCGTGACCGACTCTACCCCGAAACTAACCGATATATCCGCATCCTCGGGAGCAGTAGCGGCCGCGACGGCCAGCGACGGCTCCCCGCGTGCCGCCGCCAGCGCCGCCTCCCGGGCCGCGTCCAGGCACTGCGCCTTGACCATCACGGCGGAGACGGCCGCCATCCCGACGAGGAGAAGCAGGACGAGCGCCGGCAGCCCGGCCGCGAGTTCGGCGGTGAACGCTCCCCGGTCCCGGCCGGGCCGCCGGCGCCCACTCACTTCAGCGCCCTGCCGATCAGGCCGGTGAGCGCCGTCTGCACGGAACTGCTGCTGATCACCTTGAGCAACACCCCGGCGAACGCCACCGCCGCGAGCGTGCCGACCGCATACTCGGCGGTGCTCATCCCGGCATCGGCCGCCTCGGCCCGCAACCGCCGAAAGCCGGCGACGAGTTTGTACACGTTGACCTCCTCGAATCGATCGATGCAGCGCCCGACACGCCACACCGCGGATCCCGGGACACAAGACAGCGCCCGGCGTTTCACAGCCGTCACCAAGGACGGCAACAACTCACAGCACGTCGCCCAGGACGGCGACCACGACCGGCCCCAGCCCGGCGAGCAGGAAGGCCGGCAGGAAGCACAGGCCGAGCGGCAGAACGATGAGCACCGCGGCCCGCTGCGCCGCGGCCTCGGCGGCAGCCGAGCGGTCGGCACGCAGGTCGCCGGCGAGGCGTTCCAGGGCACCGGCGAGCGCGCCACCACTGGCGCTGGAACGAACGGCCGCCGCCACGAGTCGATCAGCTCCGGCGACACCCACGAGGTGCGTCCAGGCCTCACCCGGTTCCGCACCGAGCCGCAACGACCGCGCGGCACGCTGGAGACGATCACCCAGCGGCCCGCCCAGGGCATCAGCCACCGCCGCCGCGGCGCGATCCACCGGCGCACCGGCCCGAAGAGCGGCAGCGAGCAGATCAGCGGCGAGCGGGAGATCGGACTGCGCCCGCAGACGATCACGCTTGACCTCGGCGGGTTCGCGGCGCCGCAGGTACCGCTCGGCGCCGATCCCGGCCACCAGCCCGGCCACGAGGCCCCACCAGGTGCCCACGAACCCGGCGACAGCCATTCCCGCCAGGCTGGCCAGCAGAAGCCGGGTCCGGTCAACCGAGCGGCGAACCCTCGGCAGCCGATATCCCACCGACGCGGGTGGTAGGACCAGGACCACCGCCGCCAGCACCGCGCAGAACGCCACGACCAGGGCTGTCACCGGTGCACCGCCGCTTTCGGCTCCGGCCGTGGCACCTCGGCCTCGGCGAGCGCCACACACCCGCTCGTAGCGAAGTCCACACCGATCAGCGCCGCCGCACAGCACTCCCGCAGCGGAACCCGAACCGGCCCGCCCTGCCGCAGAAGCTCAGCCGCACCGCACTCCCGTTTCACGGGACGGGCCCGTCGACGAGGTGCCCGGCCCACCGCAGCCCGGCGCACTGCAGCGCCACCGCCGCCACCGCGCACCCCTCACCCACCGGTGTCCGGAACAGCACATACAGCGGATCCGCCCCGATCGCGTAGCCCAGCGCGATCCCGCCCAACGGCAGTCCCGCCAGGAGCATCGCCGTCGCCTGTGCACCGGCCGCCTGTGCCGCCGCCGCCCTGGCCGCCCGGTCCGACGCCCGCGCGTCCGACTCGATCCGGTCGAGCAGATCGGCAGCCGGCGCACCGGTCTGCTCAGCAAGCCGCCACACAGCCCCCGTCAGCCCAGCGAGCCGCCCATCCCCGCCGACCACACCCACCGGAATCCCGGCTCGAAGATCAGCGACGACCGAGCAGAGCCCGTCCAGAGCCGCCGCCCTGTTCGCCGCAGCCCGCCGGGCAGATCGCCGACGCGCAGCCTCCCGAGCCCCCAGCCACGCATAGGCAGCCACCACCACCCCGGCCACCGGCCCGCCGACCGACAGGGCCGCCGCCACCGCCACTCCCCCAGCGCCCAGCGACAGGTGGCGCCGGGGGAGGGCGGGCAGCGACCAGGAAGCCAACCGCCGAGGACGACAGGCCCGAGGCCACAGCACCACCACAACCGCCACGACGAGAGCCACCCAGCTCATGCGGACCCCACCGGAGGGCGCAGCGCCGCCGGCACCGCCACCCCGCGCTCCACCAACATCCGCCCCAGGACGGCCGCACCGGGCCCGGCACCACGACCCACCTGCCACGCCGGCACGACCCCGGTCACCCGTTCCGAGCCGGAGACCACCGGCTCGAGCACGCTGATCGACTCCAGCACGCGTCCCCGGTCGGTACGGCGTACCTGAACGACCACCTGCAACGCCGCCAGAACCTGGGCGTGCAGGGCCGCCCGCGGCAGCCCGCCCAGCATCCCGAGCGCTTCGAGCCGGGCCGGCACATCACCGGGCGCGTTGGCGTGCAGCGTCCCCGCGCCGCCCTCGTGCCCCGTGTTCAGCGCACCCAGCAGGTCGACGACCTCCGCGCCCCGGCACTCCCCGACCACCAGCCGGTCCGGCCGCATCCGCAGCGCCTGCCGGACCAGATCCGTCAGCCCGACCGCGCCCGCACCCTCAACGTTCGCCGTACGCGCCTGCAACGCCACCACATGCGGATGAACCGGCCGGAGCTCCGCCGCGTCCTCGACGAGCACGATCCGCTCCGACCGCGGAACCATGTTGAGCAGCGTCGACAGCAGAGTCGTCTTCCCGCTGCCCGTGCCGCCCGTCACCAGGTACGCCAACCGCGCCCGCACCACAGCCGCCAGCACCGGAGCCGCCGTCACCGCCACCGTCCCGCACGACACCAGGTCGTCCAGGCTGAACGGCCGCTGCCGGAACGTCCGCAACGACAGGTAGGGCCCACAGGTCGCCACCGGAGGCAGCACCGCGTGCAGGCGGGTCCCGTCCGGGAGGCGTGCGTCCGCGTACGGCTGCCCGTCGTCGAGCCGCCGCCCGCAAGCCGCCACGAGGCGCTGCGCGAGTCTCCGTACGTCATCGGGGTCTTGAAAACGAACGGCCGCGCGTTGCAATCCCGCGCCTCGATCCACCCAGACCTGCATGCCGTTGACGAGCACGTCAGTGACCGAATTGTCCGCTAAGAGCGGTGCCAGCGGCCCCGCACCGACCAGCTCGCCCCGCACCTGGTCGGCCAGCCGCAGCACAGCCGTGTTACCGAACACCCCGGTCTCGCCGCGGACCGCGTTCACCACCGCCGCCGGTGTCGCCTCCACCCCGTCAGTCGCGAACCGGCGCCGCACCCGACCCACCACCTGCGCGTTCATGCCGCAGCCCCGGTCCGGACGAGCTCCCCGATCAGCCGCTGGCAGAGTTCCGCGAGAGGGCCCTTGCCGTCGGCCGCCGGCGCCGTCCCGTGCTCCAGCGCCTGGCAGATCGCCCGCTCCGGCCGCAGCGTGCCGGCGAGCGGAAGTTTGAGCGCGCGGGCGACGTCCCGTGCTCGCAACCGTCCCGGCGCGGGCCCGCGCACCACCAACGCCACGTCCTCGCAGTGCGGAGCGACCGCCGCCGCCGTCCGCCTCGCCGACGCCGTGGCCCGCAGCTCGGCCGGAACCACCAGCAGCGCCCGATCAGCCGACTGCAGCGCGATCACCGCCGCGTCGTCCAGCCTGCGCGGCAGGTCCGCGACGATCACATCCCGCCCACGCCGGGCCGCGTCCATGGCCGCCGCCATCGCCTCTGCAGGTATGCCGGGAAGCTCCTCCCGGTCGAAGGAGAGCAGCACGAGGTCGCCCCGGCGCGGCAGCGCGCCGAGCAGTTCCGGCGGGTCCACCCTGCCGTCCGCACCGGCCAGCGCACGCCAGCGCAGACCGTCCAGCTTCTCCCAGCCGAGCGCGAGGTCGAGCCCGGCACCAAGCGGATCCGCGTCGAGCAGCAGAGTCCGGTGGCCGGCGCGCACCGCGGTCGTCGCCAGCCCCGCCGCCAGGATGCTCGCACCGGCACCGCCCCGGCCGCCGATCACCGCGACGGTCCGGGCGGTCACGGTCGCCTCCGGCCGCCCGGCGAGCTGTTCGGCCACCCACGACTCCGCGGCCGGCAGGATCACCAGGTGCTCGGCACCGATCAGATCGGACACCTTCCAGACGTCGTCGGCGATCTCCGCGCGCCCCACCACGATCACTCGCCGCCGGCGTGGCAGGCGGGCGCGCAGACTGGCCACCACCTGGTCGGCCCCGATCAGCACGAGCGGCGCGCCCGGATATCGGGCCCGCGCGGCCGCGGGGTCGGGCGCGACGTCGACCTCGGTGCCGCCGGCAGCGGCGAGCCGGAGCAGATCGTCGAGCAGATCCGGGTCGGCGGTCACGACCAGGGGACGGCGCGGGGCGGGCATCGCTACCTCCAAGCTTGGGGCGCCCACCGTCGCCGCGCGGCCTCGGACCGCGCCACCGGACCTCGCCAAGCTGTGGAAAACCGACCCGCTTGTGGACAACCCGCACTGAGCCGGTTTCTCTGGTAACGCGTTGGGTATCTTGGTCAGCCGACACGGACCGATGGAGTTGGAATGGAAAACTCGATCCGGACCACGCTTGCCGACGACGGCACGGTTACCGTCGCCGTGCTGGGAGAGATCGATTTCTCGAACGCCGACGAGGTGGCCCAAGGCATCCGCGATGCCGTTCTTGACTGGTCGCCGCAGACCGTCCATGTGGACCTGCGCCGCGCCACGTTCATCGACTCGACCGGGCTGGGCGCTCTGATCGAGGGCTATCGGGCCGCCACCGAGCGGGACATCGACTTCGCCGTGGTCAACCCGAGCGAGACGTTCCGGCGAGTGCTCACCGTGACCGGACTCTCGGACTTCTTCGGCCTGATCGAGGTCGACACGACCACCGAGGGTGCGGAGCCGTCGCAGGCCACCGGAGCCTGAGTGGGAACGACCCCCGTCGGGGGAGACGGGGGTCGTCCTTGGATTCGGCTCCGGGGGGGTCGAGCCGAATCAACTCGGCTGATCGCGGGGGGCGCGACCGCCGAGGGCCGGTTCACTTGCGTTGACAGGACGCGACGGTAACAACACGCATCCCAGTCGCAAACACAAGTCTGCCTCAGAATTGGCCTCGGCGTCGAGTACCGAATGTTACCCGATGCCATGCCTCCTGCCCGTCTGACCGTTTTCACAGCCCGTCACCATCGAGTGCGAGGCGTGATCGGGTCAGCCGCGACGAGCCCCGTGCGGCTACACTTTCGGCCCGTGGGCCTGAGCGCCGCGTTTTTCGACCTCGACAAGACCGTCATCGCCAAGTCCAGCGCCCTGGCCTTCGGACGGCCTTTCTACCGTGATGGCCTGATCAGCCGCCGTGACGTCGTGAAATCCGCCTATGCGCAGCTGATGTTCCGGCTGGGCGGCGGCACCGACGAGCAGGCCATGGCCCGCACCCGCGACTACCTCGCCGCCCTCTGCAAGGGGTGGAAGGTCGAGCAGGTCCAGCAGATCGTCGCCGAGACACTCAACGATTTGATCAACCCCTATGTCTACGCCGAGGCCGCCGCGCTGATCGCCGAGCACCAGGCGGCCGGTCGCGACGTCGTGCTGGTCTCCGCGTCCGGCGACGAGATGGTCCGCCCGATCGGCGCGCTGCTGGGCATCACCGACGTCATCGCGACGCGGATGGCCATCGTCGACGGGCGTTACAGCGGCGAGGTCGAGTTCTACGCCGCCGGTCCGGCCAAGGTCGTCGGCGTCCGCCAGCTGGCCGCCGAGCGCGGTTACGACCTGGCCGACTGCTTCGCCTACTCGGACTCCAGCAGCGATCTTCCGCTCCTGGAGGCGGTGGGTCACCCGAGTGCCGTCAATCCGGATCGCGCGCTGCGCCGGGTCGCCGTGGAGCGTTCCTGGCCGGTGCTCGAGTTCCGTCACCCGGTCGCTCTGGGCAGGCGGTTGCGCGATCGCCCGGCGGTTCCGGTCGCTGCCGCGGCACTCGGCGTGGGGGTGGGCGTGGCCATCGGCTTCGCGCTTTACGGGCGCCATCGCCGGCTGCGGGCAGCGGTCGCTTAATTTTGGGTACGCGACGACCGACCAGCTCTCGAGAGTCACCGCGACCAGCTGCAACACCGGGCCGCCCGGCGACCGCCGGGACACCTGCACCCTTTGGTCTGAGTAATTGGGGTTACGCCACCTTTGCCTGATGAAACCTGGCGATCATGTGGCAAGCGGCGTAGAAAGGAGTCGCGGACCCGGAACCTCGGGAACCGTGCACGGCCACCGGGAACCCACGCGCGATCAGCCACGGCAGGCACGTTGCGGCGGGACCTCTGTCAATGGGCAGCTGGACCGTCGACAACGACCCAGGTGCACGCTTGTTAACCCGGTCCGGACGCGCAAAAGCCGGCGCCCCTCAAGGGACGCCGGCTCTTCCTGTTCCGACCTACTTGCCCCAGGCCAGATGCCGATTCCGCAGCTCGTGGTAAACCGCGCGGAACAGCGTGGGCCGCGAGTGGAAGTCCACACCCTGCGCCCACAGCTCGGTGTTGACCGTCCCGCCGTCGAGGCGCTCGATCAGCACGGTCAGCCCGCTGTCGATCTCCCACCGGCCGAGCCGATGGGACGCCTTGTGCAGCCGCACGCCCTCGATCTCCGCCCACGGCACGACCCGCGAGCGCAGCAGGCCGCGGATGAGCACGCCCTCGGTGCCCACGTACACACCGTGCTGCAGGATCCGCCAGGAGCCGATCACCCAGACCACGGCCAGCACACCGGCCACCGCGCGCATGCCGTGACCGATGAGGTCGAACGTCTGGACGGTGGCCCACGTCAGGAAGACGAGTGCGGCCGCCTCCCAGGCGATCACCAGCCAGCGGCCGGCGCCGGGCGTGTACGGGCGGATCCAGTCTTCAGCCACGCAGTGAAGTATGCCGCCGCTCAGACGGTCGCCAGGACACTGTCTCCGATGTCCGCGATTTCTCCCGCACCGGCCGTGACCGCCGACGCGTAGTGGCGCAGCCAGGACCGCACGCCGTCCGGTGTGCCCGTGGCGTAGGCGCCGGCCGATCCCACGTACTCCGGCTCACGCTGGAGGTGACCCACCTCGACCGTGACCAGGCCGCGAGGATCGAATCCCCGCCCGATCAGCGTGAGGCGCGCCGCGGCGCGGGCCACGACGCCGGCCGGGCCCGCGAACGGCCGGAGCGTGAGCAGCTCGGCGTGCACGATCGCGGCGAGCAGCAGCGGCGGGGTCTCCTCGTTGCCGGCGACGAGACCGGCCAGCGCGTCGATCCGCTCCGCGCCGCCGGTGAGCCGGCCCAGGTCGTGGTCGTGGACGACACCCCGGGCGGCGAGGACGTGCAGCTTGGCGAGCACCTGACGGGGCGCGCGGGGCCAGAGGTCGACGAGCCCGCCGAGTGCCTCGGCGACCCGCAGCGCGCCCTGCACGACCGGGTCGGTGACCGTGCCACCGCGTACCTCGTCGAGGTCGTAACGGTTGCCCTCCAGCGCCGCACTGGCGACCGCGGCGCGCAGGCTCGCCTCCGCGGCGACCTGTCCGCCGTGCCGGCGCAGGGCGCGGTGCCGCATCGCGGCGTCGACGGAGTTGCGGGCTTCGGCGAGAGCGGGCGCGACGTCAGCGAGGTCGAGCAACGGAGCAAGTGGATCCACGTGAACACGGTAACCGGTAAAACAGCGGAAACACGGGGTGCACAAACCCGCTTGGAACTGGCAAGATTCGCGCAAGAGCGAGCATCGACTCGTCAGTCGGCGCGCGTACGACACCATCGGGCGCGCTCCGCCGCGCAAGCCTTCGCCGGACCCTCCGGCAGAACTAGTGTGCAACGAAAAGACCCGGTCAGGCAGAGGAGCCGCCTCCATGAGCGAGACACTGGAGAACTTGTACTCGGAGACGCGGCAGTTCCCGCCGCCAGCGGACCTGGCGGCAGACGCCAACGTCAAGGCAGAGGCGTACGAGGAAGCCGCGTCGGACCGGCTCGCGTTCTGGGCGCGTCAGGCCGAGAGGCTGACCTGGGCCAAGCCGTGGGACCAGATCCTGGACTGGTCCAACCCGCCGTTCGCCAAGTGGTTCGTCGGCGGCAAGCTGAACATCGCGTACAACTGCGTGGACCGGCACGTCGAGGCCGGCAACGGCGACAAGGTCGCGATCCACTGGGAGGGCGAGCCCGGTGACGAGCGTGCGGTCACGTACGCGGAGCTGCTGAAGCTGGTCAGCCAGGCCGCCAACACGCTGACCGACCTCGGCGTGACCGCCGGCGACCGCGTGATGATCTACATGCCGATGATCCCGGAGGCGGCGGTCGCGATGCTCGCCTGCGCCCGGATCGGCGCCACCCACAGCGTGGTGTTCGGCGGGTTCTCGGTGGACGCGCTCGCCACCCGGATCAAGGACGCCGCCGCCAAGGTCGTGATCACCTCCGACGGTGGGTACCGGCGGGGCAAGCCGTCGGCGCTCAAGCCGACCGTCGACGAGGCGGTGGCGCGCACCGAGGGCATCGAGCACGTGCTGGTCGTCCGGCGTACCGGTCAGGACGTCGAGTGGACCGACAAGGACAAGTGGTGGCACGAGACGGTCGAGCAGGCCAGCACGGAGCACCACGCGCAGGCGTTCGACTCCGAGCACCCGCTGTTCATCCTGTACACCTCCGGCACCACCGGTAAGCCGAAGGGCATCCTGCACACCACCGGTGGCTACCTGACCCAGGCCTCGTACACGCATCACGCCGTCTTCGACCTCAAGCCGGAGACCGACGTCTACTGGTGCACCGCCGACATCGGCTGGGTGACCGGGCACTCCTACATCGTCTACGGCCCGCTCTCCAACGGCGCGACCCAGGTGATGTACGAGGGCACGCCGGACACGCCGGACCGCGGCCGGTTCTGGCAGATCGTCGACAAGTACAAGGTGTCGATCCTCTACACCGCGCCGACGCTGATCCGCACCATGATGAAGTGGGGCGACGACATCCCCGCCAAGTACGACCTGTCGTCGCTGCGGGTCCTCGGCAGCGTCGGTGAGCCGATCAACCCCGAGGCCTGGATGTGGTACCGGGAGAACGTCGGCCGCGAGCGCACCCCGATCGTGGACACCTGGTGGCAGACCGAGACCGGCGCGATCATGATCTCGCCGCTGCCCGGCGTGACCGCGACCAAGCCCGGTTCGGCCATGACCCCGCTGCCCGGCATCACCGCCGACGTGGTGGACGACCAGGCGCAGTCGGTGCCGAACGGCGGTGGCGGCTTCCTCGTCCTGCGCGACCCGTGGCCGTCGATGCTGCGCACGATCTGGGGCGACGACGAGCGGTTCCTGGAGACGTACTGGTCGCGCTTCGGCGCCGGCTCCGGCCAGGGCTCCTCGGACGAGTGGATCTACTTCGCCGGTGACGGGTCCAAGAAGGACGACGACGGCGCACTCTGGCTGCTCGGCCGGGTCGACGACGTCATGCTGGTCTCCGGCCACAACATCTCGACCACCGAGGTGGAGTCGGCGCTGGTGTCGCACCCGGCGGTGGCCGAGGCGGCCGTGGTCGGCGCGACCGACCCGACCACCGGGCAGGCGATCGTCGCGTTCACCATTCCGCGCGGCAATGTGGTCACCGACGGCGAGGCCGGCGAACAACTGATCAAGGATCTTCGCAACCACGTCGCGAAGACGCTCGGCCCGATCGCGAAGCCGCGTCAGATCATGCTGGTTCCGGAACTGCCGAAGACCCGGTCCGGAAAGATCATGCGGCGGCTGCTGCGTGACGTCGCCGAGAACCGCTCGCTGGGCGACGTGACCACGCTGCAGGACTCCGCCGTTATGGATCTCATCTCGTCCGGCCTGAAGACCGGAAAAGCCGAAGACTGACGATCTTCTATAAGAGCTGGCGGCGCCCTTGTGCCGCCAGCTCTTTGCCGTCTATGCCGGTTTCGGTGTTATGCCATGGTCATATCACGTAACTGTTGTTCATCAATCTGTCTGCCGTCTCGCACCCATCGGTTCGTTTGCATACGTTCACCTACAGTCCCGAACCCCGGGGCCGTTTGACGCCGGCGCGCTGCACACAGCGCCCGGCCGCATAAACGGAGGTAAACGTAGTGCGCAAGGTGGTCGTGGGACTGCTCGGCGCCGCAATGGTCACCACCGTCGGAACCGCGGTTCCGGCAGCGGCCCTCGCGGCACCGCCGTCAGATCCGGCGCCGGCGGCTCAGGTCGAGCAGGCGGCGCCGATCGATGACCTGCCAAACCCGCTGGAGGACAAACGCCGGGCGCTGCGTGAGCAGGCTGTCTCGGAGGTCGTCAGCGGCAAGGCCCAGGTCGAGACCCGAAACGGCAGCAAGGTCGTCAATCTGGGCAAGACGTACGGCAACGGGGGCTTCGGCCACCCGGGCAAGAACCAGTACGTCGAGCTCGCCCGGGAGCAGACCGACCGGATCTTCGTGATCCTGGCCGAGTTCGGCAATGAGCGGCACCCCGATTTCCCGGACAAGGACACCACGGCGGCGTTCGCCGGACCCGCGACCTTCGAGGGCCCGCTGCACAACGCCATCCCGGAACCGGACCGCAAGGTGGACAACTCCACCATCTGGCAGAAGGACTACTCGGCCGACTACTACCGGAAGCTCTACTTCGGCACCGGTAAGGACACCGAGTCGGTCAAGACCTACTACGAGACCCAGTCGTCCGGGCGTTACAGCGTCGACGGCGAGGTCACCGACTGGGTGAAGGTCCAGTACAACGAGGGGCGGTACGGCCGCTCCAACGACAACCCGGCCGAGAACGGTGACGACCCGGCGGTCTGCGCCAGCAGCAACTGCCAGAACGTCTGGGCCCTGGTGCGCGACGCCGCCAACCAGTGGGTCGCCGACCAGAAGGCCCGTGGCCTGTCGGACGCCGAGATCGCCGCTGACATGAAGTCGTTCGACAAGTACGACCGCTACGACTTCGACGGCGACGGCAACTTCAACGAGTCCGACGGCTACATCGACCACTTCCAGATCGTCCACTCCGGCGGCGACCAGGCCGACGGTGACCCGTGGCAGGGCGAGGACGCCATCTGGAGCCACCGGTGGTACGCGTACGTCACCGACGCCGGTCGCACCGGCCCGTCCGGCAACCTGCTCGGCGGCACCCAGATCGGCAGCACCGGCATCTGGATCGGTGACTACACCGTCCAGCCGGAGAACGGCGGCCTGAGCGTCTTCGTCCACGAGTACGGCCACGACCTCGGCCTGCCGGACGACTACGACACCAGCGGCCTCGGCGACAACAACAGCGAGTACTGGACGCTGATGGCGCAGAGCCGGCTCGGCGCGAAGAAGGACCAGGGCATCGGTACCCGCCCCGGCGACCTCGGCGCGTGGAACAAGCTGCAGCTGGGCTGGCTGAACTACCAGGCCGTCGACGCGGGTGACAAGAAGATCGTCAACCTCGGGCCGCAGGAGTACAACACCTCGAAGAAGCAGGCCATCGTGGTCAACCTCCCGGACAAGGAGGTCACCCGTGACCTGGGTGCGCCGTTCGCGGGCACCAAGCAGTTCTTCTCGGGCAACGCCGACGACCTGAACACCTCGCTGTCGAAGTCGATCGACCTCACCGGGAAGTCGTCCGCGAGCGTCTCGCTCAAGGGCCGCTACTCGATCGAGATCGACTACGACTACCTGTACGCCGAGGCGTCCACGGACGGCGGGGCGAACTGGACCAAGCTGGACGGCACCGTCGCCGGTGCTCCGTTCATCAAGGACGGCAGCAACAACCCGGCGGTCAGCGGCACGTCCGGTGGCGCGTGGGTCGACATCAACGTTCCGCTCAACGCGTACGCGGGTCAGAAGATCGACTTCCGCCTGCACTACGTGACCGACGGTGGTGTCTCCGAGGGCGGCTTCTTCGGTGACGACCTGACCGTCACGGCGGACGGCGTGGCGTCGGTGGACGGCGCCGAGGGCACCTCGACGTGGACCCTCGACGGCTGGACCATCGTCGGCGCGACCACGACCGACCTCTTCCCGAACTACTACATCGCCGGTTACCGGAGCTACACCTCGTACGACAAGTACCTGGAGACCGGGCCGTACAACTTCGGGTGGGCCAACACCAAGCCGGACTGGGTGGAGCACTACAACTACCAGACCGGTCTGCTCGTCTCGTACTGGGACACCTCGCAGGCGGACAACAACACCAACGTCCACCCCGGTGAGGGTCGCAACCTGTACATCGACGCGCACCCGAAGCCGATGCTCAACCCGACCGGTGTTCCGTGGCGGTCCCGTGTCCAGGTCTACGACGCTCCGTTCAGCCTCTACCCCACCGACGGGATGACGCTGCACCTGAACGGCGCTTCGTCGGTCATCAAGGGCCAGTGGGGCGACCCGATCTTCAACGACAAGGACAAGTACTTCTACGAGGAGCTGCCGAACCACGGCGTCAAGCTCCCCGCGGTCGGTGTCAAGATCGCAGTGCTGACCCAGCTCGGCACCTCGATGACTGTCGCGGTCTACTGACGCGACAACCCGCACCACAGCGGCGCCCGGGGAGTCTCTCCCCGGGCGCCGTCCCACTTCAGGGAACCGTCGCGGGCCGTCATTCGTCCCATCTCATACGTCTTGCGCGGGAAGGATGAACAGATGCGCGATTCCGCCACGTTCCGGATCGGCCTGGTCATGGCCGCGGGTGCCGTCCTCGCCGGCTGCGCCGGCACCACGGGGTCCTCCACCGCGACACCGACCGACTCCGCCACGGCCGCCTCGTCGGCACCTGTCCTGGAGTCCAGCCCGTCCGCGCCCTCCACGGTGCCGACGTCGCCCGCGCCCACCACGGTCTACACCTCACCACCCGCGTCCGGGCTCCCCACGCTCACGAAGCCGACCAAGCCGCCCCGGGAGCCCACCGACAACCTGCCCAGCACCGGCTGGGTCGCCGGAATGGTCACCCGTGGGGGTAAAGGTCCCTGCTACGGCCTCGTCGCCGACGACGGCACGCAGTACGCGCTGTACTCCACCGCCGGCACCGAGCTCACCAAGGGCGACCGGGTCAAGGTGAACCTGGAGACCACGTTGCTGCGCATCTACTGCGGCCCGGGGAAGCTGATGTCGATGGTCGAGGCCCAGAAGATCCAATGATCACAGTCGGGCTCCGCTTCGCCGGTGCCCGACTTCCCGCGTGACAACGACACATAGGCTGACGACATGGGCGGTCGGGTGGACGAGTCGGTGGTGTTGACGGAGGGGCCGTGGAGCCACCGCTTCGTCGGCGCCAACGGGAGCCGGTTCCACGTCGCGGAGGTGGGCACCGGCCCGCTCGTTCTGTTCCTGCACGGCTTTCCCGAGTTCTGGTGGGCCTGGCACGACATCATGCTCCGCGTCGCCGACGCGGGCTTCCGGGCCGCCGCAATCGACCTGCGCGGCTACGGCGCCAGTGACAAGCCGCCCCGCGGCTACGACGGGTACACGATGGCCGCCGACGTCACCGGCTTGATCCGGGCCCTCGGCGAGCGGTCGGCGACGGTGGTCGGCGCGGGCGCCGGCGGCATGATCGGCTGGGCGGCCGCCTCCTTCCACCCGAAACTGGTCAACCGCCTCGTGGTGCTCGGCGCGGCACACCCGCTGCGGCTGCGCGCGGCCCTCTTCGCCGACCCGCGTGGCCAGCTCTCCGCGTCCTCGACGGTCCTGCGCTTCCAGGTGCCCCGCTTCGAGCACGTCCTCACCCGCGACGACGCCGCTCTCGTGGGCGAGCTGATGACTCAGTGGAGCAGCCCACGGTGGGCCGTGACGCCCGAGTTCGGTGATTACTCCGGGCGCTGCCGGCAGGCCATGCAGATCCCGCAGGCGGCCTTCTGCGCCCTGGAGGCGTACCGGTGGGTGGCCCGCAGCGCGCTCCGGCTCCAGGGCTACCGGTTCGTCAAGCTGATGCAGAGGCCGTCCGGCGTGCCGACGCTGCAACTGCACGGCGAGCTGGACACCGCGGTGCTCCCCCGGACCGCACAGGGCTCCGGCCGATACGTGACCGCGCCGTACGAATGGCGCCTCATCCCCGAGGCGGGACACTTCCTGCACCAGGAAGCCCCGGACGTGGTCACCGGCGAAATCCTCCGCTGGCTCAAGACGCCGTCCTGATAAGTCGCTTATTGATCACTTAAGTGATCTTTAAGTGGACCCCGCCCGCGCCCTCGGTTCTCGTAAGGTCTTCTTCGGCCAGCCGGGCGCCCCAACGCCCGGCCGGCAGGCAGGTAACGGAAGACCGCTCGCCGATCCCCCCACCACGGCGCCCCGATTTCGGCACCTGCCCTACGCCGCTCCGATTTCTCCGATCCCCGGTCGGAGCGGACGGTTGCCCCGGGCCCCACCGGGCAAACGAAAAGGCTCCCCGTCACGCCACGGGGAGCCTTTCGCTTGTCTTCACCGCCTTGCGGCGGCCCTGCCGCCCTGGGGCACTGCCGACCTGCCGACCTGCCGCCGTGGGGCACCGCCGCCGTGGGGCACCGCCGCCGCGAGGCACTGCCGGCCTGGGGCACCGCCGCCTGGGGCACTGCCGGCCTGGGGCACTGCCGGTCCGCCGCCTTGCCGGTCCGCCGCCTTGCGGCCCTGCCCCCTGGCCTGTTGCGTTGCCGCCCTGCCGGCCTGTTGCCTT
The DNA here is from genome assembly GCF_040681145.1 of Actinoplanes sp. NPDC051861. Taxonomy (NCBI): domain Bacteria; kingdom Bacillati; phylum Actinomycetota; class Actinomycetes; order Micromonosporales; family Micromonosporaceae; genus Actinoplanes; species Actinoplanes sp. NPDC051861. Next base: position 148,998 of record NZ_JBFAYE010000021.1, on the reverse strand, counting down.
CAGACGCGGTGCTCGTACCGGTCGTGCACCTCGTGAGCCGGCGCCCAGCCCTGGTAGACGCCGTAGTCGAACTCCTCGAGGCCCAGGTGGCGGGCCACCGGAGCACGGCCACCCGTGTACTCCAGGCGCAACCAGCTGTCCGCCTCCGCGAGGACGACGAACGGCTCACCGCGCCAGGTGCAGATCGTCCGGACATAAGCGATTTCGTCGTACTCCTCCGGCTCCAGCACCCGGACGTAACGCCCCGGCTTGACCTCCTGGAAGCCCTCGGCCGGGCTGCTCGCATAGATGCGCACCCGATCCCCGTCGGGCGCCGCGTCGTACTCCCGGCCCTGCCAGGTCACCACGTAGCCGTCACGCATCACTGCTCACCCACCCGGCGCCACAGCGGCCCGTCCGCGTCGAAGATCGCCATCATCCGCTCGTTGCCGTCGGCGTCGATGCGCCACAGCTGAGCGCCGTGCGGGAGCCGGACAGTGTCCACCTTGAACTCGGCGATGACGTCGTTGCCCTCACCGGGCGCGAAGCCGTTGCCACGGAACGGCGGCCGCTCGATCACCCAGCCGTCCATCGCCCGCAGCGCCTGCTCGTTCTGCCCGCCGTAGGGAATTCGGTACAGACTCGGCCGGTAAGCCGGCCACCGCAGCACGAACGCCTCCTTGACGTCCGGCTGGAACGGCGACGAGTCATAGTTGAGCCCCAGAGCCCCGAACAGCTCGCTCGGCGTCCGCAGATGCTCGACCTCCGAGGCCCGGTGCACGAACCCGGCCACCCGGTCGTACCCACGGTCCAGGTAGTAATCGACCTGCTCGGCGGAGATGGTCTTCTGCATGACCGTCGCCTGCTGAGCCTCGTCGCTGGCCGGTTCCGGCGCCGGCACCGGAGCGGCCAGATCGTCGGCGACCGGCCCGTCGGCAGGCTCCGCCCCGAGACCCGCCTCGGTGGCCCAGTTGGCCAGCGCGATGATCTGCGCACCCGGGTACTTCGCACCAACCGGCGTCCCCGGGTTGACCGCAAATGACCATGCCGGGTCGGGCCAGTTCCGAATCAGCTCATAGAAGCGGACCCCGACCGTCCGAGTCGGCTCGCCGAAGTGCTCGGAGAGCCGGTCCTTGCTGGTGAAGACGATCAGGAAACGCTCGCCCTCGACCTCCTCGGGCAGGAACGCGAAGCCCGACTCGCCCGGCGAACTACCCGGCCGCGAGTGGTTGGCGACCGGCACGAGCACGTTCGCCAGCAGCAGCGTGGAGAGGAAGACGTCGGTGTTACCCGCGTCGGCGGCCTCCCGCAGATCCCGCTCCACGTCGTTGGCCGGAACAAAGTCCGCCGCGACCTGTTCCCGCTGCGGCGCACCACCCGACAAAGTCCGCGACCCGGTAGCCGACCCGGCGACACCGAGACCGGACGAGGCGGCAGCCCCGTACCCACTCTGCGCCAACGGCAGAGCCTGCGTGGCAAACGCGTTGGAACCGAGCGACGGGTTCGCATAGGCCGCAGCCGGGCTACCCTGCGGCGGCATCCCAGGAATCGGCGGAGCCGGCGGCGCACTGTACCCAGCCACCACCCCAAACCCCGAAGCCGAACCACCAGGAACCGCGGACCCGAAGCCCGGAGCCGGACTACCAGGTGTCGGGGAGCCGAAGTTCGAAGCCGGACTTCCAGGAGCCGAGGACCCGAAGTTCGGAGCCGGACTGCCAGGAGCCGACGAGCCGAAACTCGGAGCCGGACTGCCAGGAGCCGACGAGCCGAAACTCGGAGCCGGGCTACCCGGAACCGGGGAACCAAAACTGGGTGCCGGGCTGGCCGAAACCGGACTGTAGCCGGGTCCGGCGTATCCGGAGGCCGGGCCGCCCGACGTCGGGCTGTCGGCGCCAAACCCGGACGACGAGGTCGGCGGCGGGTAGCCGGCGGGCGCCGGATAGCCCGGGCCCGAACTGGAAGCCGGGTAACCGGGCGCCGGAGCACCCGAGACCGGCGGGGTCATGCCGCGGTCGATGCCGGGCGCGCCCGGGATGACGGGCGGCAGCAGAGCGGGCCTGACCGGCGACTCCTCGCCCCCGACCGGGTGCGGCTGGATCGACGGCGGAGGCCCAGACGGCCCGAACCGATCCGACGGCGGAGGCCCGGACGGGTTGAACCGGTCCGACGGCGGTGCCGGTTCGGTAGGCGGCTGGCGGTTGGCGCCGAGCGCCTGAGCAGCGGCCGCCATCGAGGTAGGCCGCTCCGAGTCCGACGGCACCTGCCGCCGAGGCAGCGCGTTGCCGGGGCCGCCCTGCGCGCCACCACCCTGCGCACCACCCCCGTGCGCAGCCAGCGCCTGCGGAGAAGCCGGCCCCTGCGGGAACGACGAAGAAGCAGCAGACCCGGGCACCGATCCAAACCCCGACGCCGAAGCCGCAGCAGAACCCGGCGCCGATCCAAACCCCGACGCCGCCGCAGAACCCGGCGCCGAACCGAACCCGGGTGAGGAGGCCGGCGCGGCACCCGGCGAGGAGCCGAAGCCCGGGCCGGACGCGGGCGCGCCGTTGCCAGCCGACTTAACCGGGACGAACCCAGGCATGCTGGACATCTGCCCCGCACCCGATGACTGGCCAGGCTGACGGCGCGGCAGGGCCTCCCTGGCGGGAGTCGCCGGCGCCGGCGCGGCAGCAGCGGGAGGAGCCGGGGTGGCACCGCTGGGGGCCGCCCAGTTCGGCGTGAAGGGCGTCTCGGCCGGGTCATAGGGCTTGACGTGTTCGGGCACGGGCGGCGTGTTGGCCATCGGGGTACGAACCGGCAGCGGCGCCTTCAGGTCCTGCATCGGCCCGCGCGGGTCGTCGTCGGACCGGAACGGCGTCCCGGCCTTGTCCCAGCCCGGCGTAGCCGATCCCGCACCAGCGCCACCAAACCCGGCACCTGCGCCACCGAACCCAGCGCCCGGTCCCGCACCGGCGGCACCGAACCCAGTGCCCGGTCCCGCACCAGCGGCACCGAACCCAGCGCCCGAACTCGCACCGGCGGCACCAGCCCCGGCGCCCGAGCCGGGACGGCCCGGAGCCGGCCCGCCCGAAGACGGTGCCGCACCGGGCGGAGGTCCGAAGTCACGCGGAATCGCCGGAGGCTGATAGCCCGCCGGCGGCTCATCAGGCGCAGGCGGGGACGACCACGACGGCAGCCCACCCGAACCCGCCGGCGGCAAACCCGGTGCAGACGCGGCCGAACCCGGAGCGGAAGTAGGAGTCCTGGTCGGCAGCCCACTCGGCGCCGGCACTCCAGGCGCCCGAACCGGCAGCCCACCGGGCCCGACCGGCGGCTGGAACCCGCCCTGCCCACCGGGCCCACCCGGACCCTGCGGCCCACCCGGACCGCCGAACCCGCCAGAGCCGGGGCCACCAGAGCCGAAGCCGCCAGTGCCGGGCCCACTAGTGCCGGGGCCGCCAGAGCCGGGGCCACCAGAGCCGGGGCCACCACCGAAGCCAGGCTGAATTCCGCCCGGGCCGTGCGACATCCCGCCTGGACCGCGCGAAGGAGGGCCGCCGGGGACAGCCGGGGCGAAGCCGGTGCCCGGTCCGGAGGCCGGGGGTGCGCTCATCGGGGACGACGGGGCGCCGACCGGAGGAATGGGTGCGACCGCCGGGGCGATCGGCTGACCAGGTGCCGGGCCACGGCCGGCGCTGGCCGCCAGGGGTGACGGTGCGCCCGCGCGGTCGTAGGTCGGGCCGCCGGGTGCGTCGCCGTTGCGGCTCGCGGCCAGCGCCGCGGCGCCGATTTCCTGGATCTTGGAGCCGCCCTGGGCCTCACGTCCCGGGCCGCGGGTCGGCAGGCGCAGGTCGCCCCGGGCCAGCTGCGCGACGAACCAGGCGGGCAGGTATCCCTCGATGGGCAGGCCGGGGTTGACCGCCAGCCACCATTCGAGGTTCGGCCAGGTGTTGGCTAACTCCGCATATGGCACTCTGCGGGATGAACCGGTGTAATCGGACAGACAGGAGCGCAGCGCCTCCTGCGAGGTGAACGCCAGTACATGCGTTCGCCCACCGGTGCTCCATGTTCCCCAGCCGAGCGGTGCCAGGCCGGCGAGAGCCTCGGCCGAGACTGGTAACAGGAGGTCGACACCAGCGAGAATGCGGAAGTAGGACTCCTGGTCATCGGTGCGCAACGCATCGCGCATCGCAACCTCGGCGTCCGTAGCCGGTTCCCACTCGGACACGTCCACCTCTCCCCACGCGTGCCAACGAGCCAACTCAACGCGTATAACCTACAAGGTCAGGCCGTAATCACAATGGGCGGCGGCGTGCTGACAGTCGAGTCGCATGAACAGCTCACCCAACGCGAGATCTCACAGGCCCCGCGGACGGCTCCTGATCGCTTTCCGCGATCATCTGACAACTGATGGTAGCCGTGGATTTCGGCCTGGCCATTACGCGAACGGGCGACCCCGCATCCGACAAAACGGACCACCCGGCCACCCGCCCGGCGTCATCGGAACCGCTGAGTGGCCGCCCGCTCGGTCTCGGCGTAGTCCTGAACCGAGTCGTCCAGCGCGACCCTGATCTGACGCAGGATGCTCTGCAGGTCCTCGGAGGCCGCGCGCCAGGACGACTGTCGCTGCGAATACGCCTCGCGCGCCGCACCCACCCACGTCGCCACCAGCGGGCCCGCGTCGCGCTCCAATTGATCGAGCTGCACCCGCAACGTCGCCAGGGCCTTGTCGATGTCGGCACTCGCCTGCCGCAGCGCGCCGAACCTGACCAGCAGAAGACCGTCGTTCATGATTTCTCCCCGTGTCTCAGAGGGGCAGCGTGTAGGTGCCGGCGGCCCGCGCGACGCGAGCGGCGGCCTCGGTGTCGGTGACCTGGTAGCTCGCGCCCGCCGAACGGATCGCCTCGGCCGTCTCCGCGAGCGCCTGGTTGAGGCGCTTGAGATCCGCCGCATATTGCACCCGGACCTGCTCGAACGCCGTGGCGCCGAGGCCTCGCCAAGCACCGTTGAGGACCGACAACTCGGTCATCAAGGTATTCAGCATGCTCTGCAGTGCGACATTCGCCTGATCGAATTTCCCCGCGGTGCTCGCCATCACCGCGGCTTCGGCCTGTGTCTGCGCCATCCGGAAGTCACCCCTCTCCCGTGCCGGATCCGATGTGGATTCGGCCGACCCATCGACGCGAGTCATTTCGGGCGACGGTAACGGCCCGATTACTCGACGCGGTAGTGCCGCATCACAGCCTGTGGATAACCCCGATCCTGTGGATAACTCGAATACCGCGTCGGCACTGCCATACGATGACTGTCGATGCCCGCTCAGCGGACGGGGGATCAGTGATGAGAGCCCGATCAGCCGCTGTCCTGAATAGACAGCGCTTCGGCGTACGCATGAATCAAATCGTCCTCACCCAGGCCGCATTAGCCCTCCTGCTCGCCGGTGCCGCTCTCGGCGGCGCACCGCTCCTCCTCACCGCGCTCTGCACCGTGCTCGTCATCGCTCTGACCTGGGCCCGCGCCCACGGACGCTGGGTGTTCCGCTGGCTCGCCGCCTATCTGCGCTTCGCCGTCCGCCGCCGCGCCGCACGGATCAGCTCGCCCGCCGCAGTCCTGACCTTCGCCGCGCCCCGCACGCTCGTGTCCACGATTGATCTGGCCGGCACCCCCACCGCGGTGCTCACCGACGAGCTCGGGCTCACGATCCTCGTCGAGTTGACCGAGCCGACCACCGAGCTGCCACCGCTACGAACGCTCCTGACCGACAACGATCAGCCTCCGACGAGGCTTCAGCTGGTGCTGACGGGCGTTTCCGCGCACCGCGGCCCCGGTCCGGTCGCCGGTTCCTACCGGGAGATCGGCGGCGGTCTCGCCCAGCTCAGCGCCGTGTTGGCCTATCGCGTCCTCCGGGCCGACGGCTGGTCCAGCGACGATCTCCGGCGCACGCTGACGACGCGGGCACGCCGGCTGGTGCGGCGCCTTCAGCCATGGGCGCCGCGGCCTTTGGACAAAGCTTCAGGGGTACGAGTGATCGCACACCTGGCACAGGCCGACACCACCCCGGTGGCGCGCGAGTTCTGGCCGGGTGTCCGCCTCGGCGGCCTCCTGCAGGCGACGTTCCAGTGCACTCCGAGTCCCGGCGCCACCCTCCCCTCGCACCTCATCCCCCACCTGTTGCTCCTGCCCGCCACCGCGACCACCCTGACCGTGACCACCGATCTCTCCCCCGGCGGCACAACCTCCCTGATGATCCGGCTCGCCGCACCCGGCGCCACCGCGCTCACCAACGCCGCCCAGTTGCTCCGGAACCACCTGGCACCCCTCAGCATCGACGTCCAGCGGTGGGACGGTGCGCATCTGCCCGGCCTAGCCGCAACCCTGCCCCTGGCCCTGAGTCCCGACGTGGACGATTCCCTCCCCGACTTCGCGATTCCACCCGTACCCGCGGGCCTGCTGGTGGGACGAAACCGGCAGGGCGAACCCGCACCCGTCCCCTTCTTCCGTCCAGACCCGACACTCGCCCTCGTGGCCGGCGGCCTGGCCTGCGCACAAATGCTGACCTTCCGGGCACTGGCCACCGGCGCGCGGGTGACCGTACGCAGCAACCGCACCTCGTCCTGGTCCGCCTTCACCCGCGCGACCGGCAACGCGATCACCGTCCTACCGCCCGGCCGCCCGGTGAACGCGTCACCCGGCTCCCCGCTCCACCCGACCCTCGTCGTCCTCGACACCGGCACCGCACCGGCACTGCCCGCCGGCACAGCCGAGGCCCCGGCAGAGAAGGATCCGGTGACGATCTGGCCCGGACTCACCGAGACGTCGTCAACGCCACCTCCACGCCCGAGGCCACTCAGCGCCCCGGCGCCCGACCCGGATGATCGATGGCGGACAACCCTGGTCGTCCGCGACACTCTCGCCGAGACCGATCTCCGCACCGCGACCAGTGCCGACCTCCTCATCCTGCAGCCGTTGAGCACCGCCGAGGCGGACCTCCTCGGCGAAGCTCTCCAACTCGGCGAGACCGCGACCCTGCTGACCCGGATGCGGCCCGCGATGGTCGCGATGGTGAGCCGGAGCACGGTCCGCTGGGCGGCCCTGGCCCCGACACCGACGGAGAAGGCGCTGATCGGCGACCTGACTCGGCCATCGCTGAGCGATAAGTCTCGATATGACTGATTTTCCGGCGACGGGTGGATGAAGATCGCGGAGTGTCGTACCCGCAGGTGGTCCGGCCGTGGCACCATGCCTGGCCATGGGCATCCTCATCCGGCTGGCGATTACAGCCGTCTCACTGTGGATCGCGACCCTGGTGATCGACGGAATCGACCTCACCGCTGACTCCGCTGCCGGCAAGGCCGGCACGCTGCTGGCGGTCGCGGTGATCTTCGGTCTCGTCAACGCGATCCTGCGGCCGATCATCAAGCTGCTCGGTTGCGGCCTCTACGTCCTCACGCTCGGGCTGATCGCGCTCGTCGTCAACGGCCTGCTCTTCATGCTCACGAGCTGGATCGCCGGCGAACTCGACCTCGGCTTCCACGTGGACGGTTTCTGGCCCTCCGCGGTTCTGGGCGCGCTGCTGGTCGGTGTCGTCAGCTGGCTGCTCAACATGCTGGTCCCGGACGGCGACAACTGACCGTCGAAGCAAGTGGTGGGGGCGTCCTTCGGGGCGCCCCCGCCGTCTTTGCCGGAAATGCAGGCCACCTGGCCGGAATTGGCCTCGTGAGCTAACACATATGCAAGGACCGCTCTCCCACCCTGGCCTTACGGTGGTGGGCATGAGCGACGAGCGGCGTGGATATGTGTATGGCCTCACCGCGTACACTATGTGGGGTTTCTTCCCGATCTACTTCAAGCTGCTCCAGCCGTCCCCAGCGCTGGAGATCCTCTCCCACCGGATCCTCTGGTCCGTGGTGTTCGTCGCCCTTCTCCTCACCGCCATGCGCAACTGGCGTTTCCTCAGCCGGCTGATCCGCACCCCGCGCAAGCTCGGTGGCGCCGCGGTGGCCGCCGTGCTGATCGGCGTCAACTGGGGCACCTACATCTACGCGGTCAACTCCTCGCGGGTGGTGGAGACCGCGCTGGGCTACTTCATCACTCCGCTGGTCGTCGTGCTGCTCGGCGTCTTCGTGCTGCGTGAACGCCTGCGAACCTGGCAGTGGGTCGCGGTCGGTGTCGGCGCACTCGCCGTCGCCATCCTCACGGTCGACTACGGGCGGCTGCCGTACATCGCACTGACTCTTGCTGCCTCGTTCGGCTGCTACGGACTGATCAAGAAGCGCATGTCGCTGCCGCCGGCGGAGGGGCTGTTCGTCGAGTCGGCGGTGCTGGCGGTGCCCGCGCTGGCGTACCTCACCTGGTTGAACATCGACGGCGGCGCGCAGTTCGGGCACGTCTCGGCCACGCACACCGCTCTGATGCTCTTCGCCGGCGTCGCCACCGCCGTTCCGCTGCTGCTGTTCGCCGGCGCGGCCAACCGGGTGCCGCTGGTCGGTCTCGGCATCCTGCAGTACGTGGCGCCGATCATCCAGCTCGCGGTCGGTGTGCTGCTGTACCACGAGCCGATGCCGCCGGCCCGACTCGCCGGGTTCGGGCTGGTGTGGATCGCGCTGGTCATCTTCACCGTCGACGGCATTCGCAGCGCCCGTGCCCGCATCACGGCCAGGGAACGTGCGGCGGCCGACGCGACGGCCGCCACCGCCGGATCGGCCGCCGCCGCCCTGCCCTCCCGCTGACCGCGGGAGGAACCTCAGTTACCCGACGAGAAGCCCGGCAGGTCGTACGCCAACATCGCCTTGCCGTCGAAGCGGACGACCTCCAGGCGGGCCAGACTGCCCTCACCGAAGTGTGTGGCGCCCGGCATCTTGAACGTGGTCCCCGGCTGCGCGAGCCACGAGCCGAGCTGTTCCTTCTGCTCGTCCGGCCCGTACGCCATCAGCCGGAACGTGTACGCCATGTCCGCCGACTTGCTATACGAACAGACCATCTCGACGTTCGTCCCGCCCGCCGTGCTCGTCAGCCGCACCGTTGCGGTGATCGGCGAGACGTCGTCCACCGGCGTCATCGCGACCGCGGGTCCGGGCGGCGGTGCCACCGGCGCGTTGCGATCCATGCTCCACGCCACGACGCCGCCACCGATGAGAAGAACCAGCACCGCCGCGACGGCAGTGCTGAGCACGCGGATCGGGAACGCCTTCACCCTTGGTCGGCGACGCGGATGCGGGTGCGGGTGGGAATGAGGGTGAGGATGGGGGTACGGCGCGGCGGGCGAGCTGAGACTGGGATCCAGCAGCCGCGCGAACTCTTCCGCGTCGAGCCGATCGAGCATGTCCGGGACCCGGGACAGGTCGGCCACGGCCTCTCTGCAGAACGAACAGGTCGCCAGGTGGCTCTCGTACGCGGCCCGTTCCCCCGGCGACAGCGCGCCGAGGACATAGGCGGCGTCGTCGTGCCCGTCCTCGCACCGCATGCGTACCGCCTCCAGCCGGCTCGTTCGTCCCGGTCTGTGGTACGCGGCTTAGGACTGTAAGGTTCAACGATTCCTTAACGGTCCTCGTCAAAACGTGGCGGCCTCGATGCGGAGAGCCACGGTCCATCAAGCGGTCGCCGACTCACCCCCGGACAGCGCCTCCGCGACGTTGCGCGCGGCGGCCGTGAGCTTGGCTCGGACCACTCGTGCCGAGGTCAGCATCTCGGCGGCGGGCATCGAACAGGCCAGCACCAGACGGCGTTCCATGTCCCGATCGGCGACGACGACCACGGCGGCCGAGGCGAGCCCTTGCCGGAACTGTCCCATCTCGATCTGCATGCCCCGCCGCTCGCCGGCGGCCAGATCGGCCTCGAGCGCCTCGGGCGTGGTCAGCGTCGCCGGGGTGAACGCGCGCATGCCGAAGTCCCGCAGGTACCTCGAGCGCTGGTCCGGGGTCAGCGTGGCGAGCAGAGCCTTGCCGAGCGCCGTTGCGTGTCCGCCCTCGTCGAAACCGGGTGCGATGTCGTCGAGGAACGGCGACCGGGCGCCCTCCGCCGAGGCGGTCACGGCGATCCGGCCGCCGACGAACCGGCCCAGGTAATGGCTGTAGCCGGTGTCGAGAGCGGCACGTCGCAGCGCCTCGCCGACAGCGGGTGGACCACGGAACGCGGAGACCAGCTCCCGGTATCGATCGGCGATCTCGAGTCCGACGATGTACGTGCCGTCCTCCCGGCGGATCACGTAGCCCTCGTAGGCCAGGGTCCGCACCAGGTGATACGTCGTCGCGACCGTCAACTCGCACCGCCGGGCGATCTGCTTCACGGTGAGTCCGCGCGGTGCACGTCCGACCGACTCCAGCACGCGCAGGGCACGCGACACGCTCCGGATGAGATCTGACGGCTCCGCTAGGGGGTCACGCACAGCTACCTCCGAGGCCAGGGACTTACACCATATGAAGAAACGTTCGTGGGGGGAATGCCAAAAGCATGTGGATCACGATCGATTTACACAGCGGGTGTGATCGATGGAACTGTCCGCAGCCGTGCGAGGGCTCGATGACTTAGTCTGCGTGCGATGCCAGAGCGCCGAAATCAGCCAGTTGTAACCGGTTTCACCAGGGTGAATGCGAGACGGGCCACGGTCGGGGCGCTCGCCGCGACGATTGCTGTTTCGATACCGGTCTTCCTTCTCGGCGGCCTGGCCGTCCAGATCGGCGACGAACTCGATTTCTCCCCGGCCGGCCTCGGTCTGGCGGTCTCCGCCTACTTCGGAGCGAGCGCGCTCGCCTCGCTGCCGGCCGGCGCTCTGGTCGAGCGTTACGGCGCGACACGCATCGCCCGTGCCGGCATCGCCATCGCCGCGGCCGCCCTCCTCGGCGTCGCGGTCGCGGCACACTCGCTCTGGTCGCTGATCGCCGTCCTGGTCCTCGGCGCGGGCGCCAACGCGATGGGACAGCTCGCCGGGAACACCAGCCTGTCACGGCACGTGCCGGTACGACGGCAGGGCCTGACCTTCGGCATCAAGCAGGCCGCCATCCCGATCGCCACGCTGCTCGCCGGCGCCGCGGTCCCGGCGGTGGCGCTGACCCTCGGCTGGCGCTGGGCGTTCGCGCTGGCCGGCGTGCTCGCCGCGGCCGCCATTCCGCTCGTGCCCGCCGAGGCCCGGCAGCCACGCAAGCCGCGGGAGGCGGGACAGGCCACCGGCGCGCTGGCGGTCATCGGCGTCGCCGGCACCCTCGCTTCCGGCTCGGCGAACGCGCTCGGCACGTTCCTGGTCAGCTCCGCCGTGGAGCGGGGCATCGAACCCGGCACCGCGGGCCTGGCCCTCACGCTCGGCGGCGCGGTCTGCGTGCTGGCCCGGATCGCCGGCGGCTGGCAGGCCGACCTGCGCCCGGACCGGCAGGTGGGCGTCATCGCCAGGCTGCTCGCCTGCGGAGCGGTCGGGCTGCTGCTCCTCTCGGTACCCGAGGTGCCGCTGGTCGTGGGCGTGGTGCTGGGCTTCGGCTTCGGCTGGTCCTGGCCGGGACTGGTGAACTTCGCCGTCGTGCGGATGCACCCGCGGGCACCGGCGGCGGCCACGTCGATCACGCAGACCGGCATCTACGCCGGCGGATGCCTGGGCCCGCTCGGGCTGGGCGCACTCGCGGCCGCGGCGGGATACCCGGCGATGTGGACGGCGGGAGCGATCGCGATGGTCACCGCCGGCGGCCTGATGCTGCTGGGCAACCGCCTCCTGAAACGCCACGCACCCACACCGTGAGCCGACTGGGAAAGCCACGCCGGTCAGCGCGCAGAGAACCGCCCCAGTCAGCCCGCCGCAAACCGGCGGCCCGCTCAGCGTGCCGCAACCGGCGGCCCGGCAGGTGCGCGGGAAACGGCGGCCCGGCGGGCGCGCGGGAAACGGCGGCCCGGCGGGCGCGCGGGGAGCGGCGCTCAGCCGGTCCGGTCGGCGATGACGTCGCAGAGGGCTTCCATCGCGCGGCGTGGCTCGCCCTCGGGGAGGGGTGCCAGCCGCGACCGGGCCTCCTCGGCGTAGGTCCGGACGGTCTCCCGTGCGCGCTTCATCGCCGCAGACTCGCGCAGGAGTGTCAGCGCCTCGGCGTGCAACGCGTCGTCGGTGATCGGGCCGGCTGCCAGCAGCTCGCGCAAGCGCACCGCGGAGGCGTCGGTGTCGTCGCCGGCCAGTGCGTAGAGCACCGGCAGGGTCGGCACGCCCTCGCGGAGGTCCGTCCCGGGGGTCTTGCCGGACTGAACTGATTCGGACGCGATGTCGAGGAGGTCGTCGGAGAGCTGGAACGCGATGCCGATGGTCTCGCCGTAGCCGGCGAGTGCCTCCACGTGCTCCGGGCGGGCACCGGAGAAGAGACCGCCGAAGCGCACCGCGGTGGCGATCAGGGACGCCGTCTTCTCGGTGATGACGTGCAGGTGGTGATCGATCGGGTCGGTGCCGCGCGGGCCCACCGTCTCGGCGATCTGGCCGTGCACCAGGCGGGCGAACGTCTGCGCCTGCAGGTGCACCGCCTCGGTGCCGAGTTTGGCGGCCAGGTCGGCGGCCTGCGCGAAGAGGTAGTCACCGACGAGGATGGCCACCGAGTTGCCCCAGCGCGCGTTGGCACTCGGCGCACCGCGCCGGACGGCGGCCTCGTCCATCACGTCGTCGTGGTAGAGCGTGGCCAGGTGCGTCAGCTCAATCACATTCGCCGCATCGACGATCTCCGGCGCGGTCGGATCGCCGAACTGGGCGCCGAGCGCGACCAGCAGCGGGCGGAAGCGCTTGCCCCCGGCCTCGGCGAGATGGCGTGCGGCCTCGGCCACGAGAGGGTCGGCGCTGGCCAGATGGCCGCGCAGCGCGTCCTCCACAGCGGCCAGAGTCGCCGACACCGACGCGTCCATGGCCGGATCGACGTCGAGGCCCAGCGACGACAGCGCCAGATCGGGCAGTGCCGACTCGTGCGGGGTCAGATCACCGGTGCTCACCACGCTTTCACGATGCCATACCGGTGTGACGGTTTAAGTGCCAGGGTGGAGCGCAACAAGATCAAAGACCGCTGCCCCGGCGGACGGCGGCGCGGAGGGCGCGGTACTCCGACCACGGGACCGCCGGGCGGGGCCACTCACGGCGCCGCAGATAGGCCTTTGTCGCGGCCTGGGTGGCCCGGAGGATGCGCAGCTGATCGAGGGCGCTGCCGTTGTGCTTGGCGCCGGGCTCGACGAGCCGCTCGGGCCGCAACAGCCAGCCCCGCTCGTCGGAGACCAGACGGCCGCGCACGCTCGCGTTGTAGAGGTTCCACAGCTTCTCGTCGTGCCGGTGCACCAGCAGGCTCGCCGGTCCGGCGGCGACCGGCACGTCGTCCGGCACCGCGAGCCGGAAGCCCTCGTCCTCCGCGCTCGCCGTCGTCCGCAGCAGGACCGGCGCGCCGGACTCGTCCACCGCGGTCAACACGACCGACGCGAAGTCCGCGAGCACGGCCGCACCCAGGAGCTCACCGGCCGCGTCGGTGGCGGACGGCTCGGGCAGGGGACGCTGCACGACCTCGGTGGGAGTCACCGTGATGAGCAGCCGCATATAGTAGAAATCGGTCATCAGCGTCACCGGCCAGTCCAGGTACGACTGCGAGTGCGGCTGCCGTTCCAGCAGTCGCCGCCAGAGCGTTTCCAGGTCGCCGGTGGGCGTGACGTGGACCTCGTCGAGGCAGATGGCGTTTCCGCGTACCAAAATCTGGTTGGGCTGCTTCAGACCGCTCGCCGTGGGGTCGGAGAAAAGCAGTGCCACGCGCTGGTCCCGACGGACGTTGAACGCCTTCTGCGGGTAACCCAGGGACGTCGTGAGCAGGATCGTCCCGTCCTTGCGCACGATGCCGGACGTCGGCCAGGCGACGGGTGCACCGCTCTTCGTCAGGGTCGCGAACTCGCAGGTCCGGTACGCCTCGATCGTGTCGACGAGGGTGGATCCGGCAGGCAGAAGATCAGACACGGCGGTGATCTTAGATGGACATCATTGACGTTCCGTTACACGACGCGAGCCCCGACCGAGGCCGGGGCTCGCGAGGTCGATCGAGATGTCAGCGGATGAAGTTCGATGCTTCCTGAGTCAGGTCGATCAGCGGGGCCGGAGCCACACCGAGGGCCACCGTGACGATCACACCGAGGCCGAGGACGGCCGAGGTGAGGAAGCCCGGGATGGAGACGGCCGGAGTCGACTCGCCCGGCTCGGAGAGCCACATCAGCACGACGACCCGCAGGTACGGGAACGCCAGCAGCATGCTGGTGATCACGCCGAACACCACGAGCCAGCCCTGACCGCCCTCGACCGCCGCACCGAAGACCGCGAACTTGCTGGTGAAGCCGCTGGTCAGCGGAATGCCGGCGAAGGCGAGCAGGATGAACGTGAAGACACCCGCCAGCAGCGGGCTCTTCCGGCCGATGCCGGCCCACCGGGAGAGGTGGGTGGCCTCACCGTCCGCGTCGCGCACCAGGCTGATGACGGCGAACGCCGCCAGCACCGAGAACCCGTAGGCGACGAGGTAGAACATCGTGCTGCTCAGGCCCTCCTCGTTGAGCGCGAGCACGCCGACCATGAGATACCCGGCGTTCGCGACCGAGGAGTACGCCAGCAGGCGCTTCAGGTCGGTCTGGGTGACCGCCAGAACCGCGCCGACGAACATGGTCAGCACCGCGATCGTGCCGAGCACCGGCTGGAAGTCCCAGCGAACGCCCTCGAACGCCACGTAGAGCACCCGCAGCAGGGCGCCGAACGCGGCCACCTTCGTGCAGGCCGCCATGAACGCGGTGACCGGGGTCGGCGCGCCCTGGTAGACGTCCGGGGTCCAGACGTGGAACGGGGCGAGCGCCGCCTTGAACAGCAGCCCGATCGAGAGCAGCCCGAGTCCGGCGTAGAGCAGGACCTGGCTCTTCTGCGGGTTGGCGACCGCGGCGTGCACCTCGCCGAGCTGGATACCGCCGGCGAAGCCGTAGAGGAAGGCCACACCGAACAGGAAGAACGCGGAGGCGTACGAGCCGAGCAGGAAGTACTTGAGCGCCGCCTCCTGGCTGAGCAGACGCCGCCGGCGGGCCAGCGCGCAGAGCAGGTAGAGCGGGAGCGAGAAGACCTCCAGCGCCACGAACATGGTGAGCAGGTCGTTCGCCGCGACGAACAGCAGCATGCCGCCCAGGGCGAACAGGCTCAGCGGGTACACCTCGGTGGCGCCCGGCTGGCCGGCCGCCTGCTGAACGTCCTTCTTCGACCCGACCGTGATGGCCGCCTGCGGGACGAAGGCGCCACCCTTCTCGATCGTCCGCTCGCCGATCAGCAGCAGCGACACACCGCCGAGGACCAGGATCGCGCCCTGCAGGAACAGGGTCGGCCCGTCGACGGCGACCGCGTTGCCGATGGTCTTGATGTGCGTGCCGCGCGCCATGATGACGGCGACCAGCGACGCGACGACCGCAACCAGGGACACGCTGAGCTGTACGGCGTTGCGCGCCCTGCGCGGCACGGCGACCTCGAGCACGACGCCGACGCAGGCCGCACCGAGAAGGATCAGCATGGGAAGCAGCGCCCCGTAGTCGATCGGGGGCAGCTGCAGTGTCAACTCTTCCATGGCCTACCGGCCTGCCTTTCCATCAGCGACCACCGTCGGAGCCGGATCGGTCGTGCCGACGTCCTGCAGGGTCGCCTGCACCGCCGGGTTGATCACATCGGTGACCGGCTTCGGGTAGAAGCCGAGCACCAGCAGGAGCGCGATCAGCGGGGCGACCACGACCTTCTCCCGCAGGGTCAGGTCCTTGGACATCGCCGGCACCTCGGCCAGCGCCGGGTTGAGCGTGCCCTGTGTGGTGCGCTGGATCATCCACAGCACGTAGGCGGCGGCCAGGATGATGCCCAGGGTCGCGATCACGGCGTACGGCTTGTTCGTGCTGAACGTGCCGATGAGTACCAGGAACTCGCTGATGAACGGTGCCGTGCCGGGCAGTGCCAGCGAGGCCAGACCGGCGAAGAACAGCACACCGGCCAGGACCGGCACCAGCTTGCCCGCACCGCCGAAGTCGCTGACCAGCGCCGAGCCGCGCCGGGCCACGAACATGCCGACCACGATGAACAGCAGGCCGGTGGCCAGGCCGTGGTTGACCATGTAGAGCACCGCGCCGGTGCCCGCCTGGGTGGTGAAGGCGAAGATGCCGATGCCGATGAAGCCGAAGTGGGCGATCGACGTGTACGACACGAGCCGCTTGAGGTCGTTCTGGCCGACCGCGAGCAGCGCCGCGTAGATGATGCCGATGACCGCCAGGACCATCGCCGCCGGCGCGAACCAGCGGGACGCCTCCGGGAAGATCGAGAGGCAGTACCGAAGGATGCCGAACGTGCCGACCTTGTCCATCACGCCGACCAGCAGCGCGGCCGCGCCGGCCGGTGCCGCGCCACCGGAGTCCGGCAGCCAGGTGTGGAACGGGAAGAACGGCGCCTTGATCGCGAACGCCACGAAGAAGCCGAGGAACAGCCAGCGCGCGGTGTTCGTGTCGATCGACCCGGCCGCCTCGGTGAGCTTCGTGAAGTCGAAGGTGTGACCGCCGTACACCCAGAGCCCGATGACCGCGGCCAGCATGAAGAGGCCGCCGACGAGGCTGTACAGGAAGAACTTCACCGCCGCGTACTGCTTCTGGCCGCTGCCGAACGACCCGATGATGAAGTACATCGGGATCAGCATGACCTCGAAGAACACGTAGAAGAGGAAGACGTCCGCCGCGGCGAAGACGCCGATCATCGTGAACTCGAAGGAGAGCAGCAGCGCGAAGTACGCCGGTGCGGACCGCCGGCTCTGATCGACGTCATGCCAGGAGGCCAGGATGACGATCGGGAACAGGATGGCGATCAGCATCAGCATGACGAGCGCGATGCCGTCCGCGGCGAAGGTGAACCGCGCGTCCCAGGACGGGATCCACTGGTAGGACTCGTAGAACTGGAACCGGTCGCCGTCGATGGTGAACGCGGCCCACATCGCGATGCTCAGCACGAGCACCACGAGCGACCAGACCAGCGCGACGATCTTGGCCAGTTCGGCCTTGGCCCGCGGGATGAAGGCCACGACGCCCGCCCCGACCAGGGGCAGAACCGTCAGAACGGATAGGAACGGAAAGTCGCTCACGCCAGCCATCCCATCTGGATCGCGATGAAGGCGCCGACCACGAGCATGGCGCCGGTGAGCATCGACAGCGCGTACGAGCGGACGAAGCCGGTCTGCAGGCGGCGCAGCCGGCCGGACCCGCCGCCGACCGCCGCCGCGATGCCGTTGACCGCACCGTCGATGCCCCTGCCGTCCAGGTAGACCAGGGCGCGGGTGAGGTAGATACCGGGCCGCTCGAACACCGCCTCGTTGAACGCGTCGGTGTAGAGGTTGCGCCGGGCGGCGGTGACCAGCACCCCGGCCGGCTGCGGCTCGGTGGCCGTGCCGTTGCGGAACAGCGCCCAGGCCAGGCCGACGCCGAGGACCGTGACCACCAGCGACAGGATGGTGATCATGGTGTGCGAGAGGACGCCGTGCGCCGCCTCGCCCTCCTCGCCGAGCACCGGGGCGAGCCATTCCGGCACGCTGGTGCTCATCAGCCAACCGGCGCCGACCGAGCCGATCGCCAGCAGGATCAGCGGGATCGTCATGATCGGCGGGGACTCGTGCGGGTGCTTGATGTCGTCGGTCCAGCGGGCCGGGCCGTGGAACGTCAGCACGAACAGCCGGGTCATGTAGAAGGCGGTCAGGCCGGCGCCGATCAGCGCGGCCATCCCGAACACCCAGGCCTCCCAGGCGACCTCGCGCTCGAAGGCGGCCGCGATGATCGGCTCCTTGGAGAAGAAGCCGGACAGCGGCGGGATGCCGATGATCGCCAGCCAGCCGGTGGCGAACGTGACCCAGGTGATCCGCATGTGCTTGGAGAGCGCCCCGAACCGGCGGATGTCGACCTGGTCGTGCATGCCGTGCATGACCGAACCGGCGCCGAGGAACATGTTCGCCTTGAAGAAACCGTGCGCCAGCAGGTGCACGATCGCCAGGGCGTACGCGCCGCCGCCGAGCCCGACACCGAGGAACATGTAGCCGATCTGGCTCACCGTGGACCAGGCGAGGACCCGCTTGATGTCGTCCTTGGCCGCACCGATGACACAGCCGATCAGCAGCGTCAGCGCACCGACGCTGACCACGATCAGCTGCAGCGTGGTGTTGGCCGAGAAGATCGGGTTCGACCGGGCGATCAGGTAGACGCCCGCGGTGACCATGGTCGCCGCGTGGATGAGCGCCGACACCGGGGTCGGGCCCTCCATGGCGTCCGGCAACCAGGCCTGCAGCGGGAACTGGCCGGACTTGCCGCAGGCACCGAGCAGCAGCAGGATGCCCATGATCAGGACGGTTCCGGCGGCGAGCGACTCGACACCGCCGAAGACGTCCGAGTACTGGGTGCTGCCCAGCTCGGTGAACATCAGGAAGATGCCGATGGCCAGGCCGGCGTCGCCGACCCGGTTCATCAGGAACGCCTTCTTACCGGCGGTGGCCGCCGACGGCCGGGTGTACCAGAACGAGATCAGCAGGTACGACGCCAGGCCGACGCCCTCCCAGCCGAAGTAGAGCATCACGTAGTTGTTGCCCAGGACCAGCAGCAACATCGCCGAGACGAAGAGGTTGAAGTAGGCGAAGAACTTCCGCCGGCCCGGGTCGTGCTCCATGTAGCCGACGGCGTACAGGTGGATCAGCGAGCCGACGCCCGTGATCAGCAGCACGAAGACTCCGGACAGCGGGTCGAACAACAGGCCGAAGTCGACGTGCAGGCCGCCGACCACGATGAAGTCCCAGAGACTCAGTTCGGCCGAGCGGTGCTCGGCGTCGAGGCCGGCCAGGCTCGCGAAGTAGACCAAGCCGAGCACGAACGAGGAGGCAACCGCGAGGACACCGAGCCAGTGACCCCACTTGTCGGCACGCTTGCCGAGCAGCAGCAGCACGGCGGCGCTGGCGAGTGGGATCGCCACGAGCAGCCAGATGCTGCTCAACACTCCCGTCGCGGGGGCAAACTCCACTGTCTGTTCCACGTGAAGGCCCTTCAGTACTTAAGGAGGTTCGCGTCGTCGACGCTCGCCGAGCGCCGCGTACGGAAGATCGACATGATGATGGCGAGGCCGACCACGACCTCGGCCGCCGCGACGACCATCACGAAGAACGAGATGATCTGGCCGTCCAGGCCGCCGTTGATCCGGCTGAAGGTGACCAGCGCGAGATTCGCGGCGTTGAGCATCAGCTCGATGCACATGAACAGCACGATCGCGTTGCGGCGGATCAGGACACCCGCGGCACCGATGGTGAAGAGGATGGCCGACAGGATGAGGTAGTAGTCGGGAGTCACTTCTCGGTTCCCTTCGGCGCCACCTCGGAGGCGGTCAGCTCACGGACCGGCAGGATCGGCGAGATGCTGCGCTCGGCTCCGTTGCCGTCCGGCAGCCGGGCCGGCGCGGCCACCGACATGGTGTTCGCGTAGACGCCGGGGCCGGCCTTCGCGCCGGGGTAGTTGCCCGGGCGGAAGCGCTCCTTCATCCGGGTCAGCTGGTCGAGCTTCTCCTCCTTCTCCCGGACCACGTGCGCCAGGATCATCGCGCCGACGGCGGCCGTGATGAGCAGCGCCGAGGTCACCTCGAAGGCGAAGACGTAGCGGGTGAAGAGCAGTGCGGCCAGGCCCTGGACGTTGCCGTTCTGGTTCGCCTCGGCCAGACCCACGACCGTGGTCCCGCCCAGCGAGCGGGCCAGACCGGTACCGATCAGGGCCGCGAAGCCGATGCCGAGGGCGACGGCCGCCAGCCGCTGACCTCGTAATGTCTCGATCAGTGAATCGGATGCGTCCCGGCCGACCAGCATCAGCACGAACAGGAACAGCATCATGATCGCGCCGGTGTACACGATGATCTGCACGGCACCGAGGAACGGCGCCGCGTTGACCACGTACAGGAAGCCCAGGCAGAGCATCGTCACGACGAGCCAGAGGGCCGAGTGCACCGCGTTGCGGGCCATGACCATGCCGAGGGCGCCGATCACCGCGAAGGATCCGAGGATCCAGAAGGCGACCTGTTCGCCCACCGATACCTCCATCACGCCACCCCTTCCTTGGGCGCGACGCCGGGCGCGGTACCGGTGGCGTCGGCGGCGTCGTTGGTCGCCCACGGAGCCCGCTCCGCGCCGATCGAGGTGCCCGGGTTGGTGAGCGCGCCGATGTAGTAGTCCTTGTCGGTCTCACCGAGGCGCATCGGGTGCGGCGGCTGCTCCATACCGGGCAGCAGCGGGGCCAGGAGCTCCTTCTTCGTGAAGATCAGGTCCTGGCGGTTGTCGCGGGCCAGCTCGTACTCGTTGCTCATGGTCAGCGAGCGGGTCGGGCAGGCCTCGATGCAGAGCCCGCAGAAGATGCACCGGGCGTAGTTGATCTGGTAGATCTTCGCGTACCGCTCACCCGGCGAGAACCGCTGCTCGTCGGTGTTGTCGCCACCCTCGACGTAGATCGCGTCGGCCGGGCAGGCCCAGGCGCACAGCTCACAGCCGATGCACTTCTCCAGGCCGTCCGGGTGCCGGTTGAGGATGTGCCGGCCGTGGTAGCGCGGCGCGGGCTTCGGCGGCGAGAACGGGTAGTCGGTCGTGATCACCTTGCGGAACATGTGCGCGAAGGTCACGCCGAAACCCTTGAAGGAGCCGGTGAAGGTGCCCACGTCACACCTCCTTCGATTCGGAGTCGCCGCCGACGGTGGCCGGGGCGCGTTCGGCCACGGCGCGGCGGGCACGCGGGCTCGGCGGTATCTGGAGATCGATCGGCGGGACCGGGAAGCTGCCCGGTGGCCGCGCGGCCAGCTCCTCCTCCAGCGACACCGGCGCCGCCTTCTTCTTCGTGGGCCAGAACCAGAAGACGGCCAGGACGACGAGCGCGATGACCCCGGTCGAGATCCATCGGATCTCGTCGGTGAGCTCGCCGCTGCGGGCGACCTTGAAGTAGGCCAGGAAGAGGATCCAGATCAGGTTGGCCGGGATCAGCACCTTCCAGCCGAACCGCATGAACTGGTCGTAGCGCAGCCGGGGCAGGGTCGCCCGCAGCCAGATGAAGCCGAAGAGCAGGATCAGCACCTTCATGAACCACCAGAGCAGACCCCAGTAGCCGGCGTTGGCGCCTTCCCAGACCGCGGTGATCGGCCACGGTGCGCGCCAGCCACCGAGGAACAGCGTGGTGCAGAACGCCGAGACGGTGATCATGTTGATGTACTCGGCGAGGAAGAAGAGCGCGAACTTGAACGACGAGTACTCCGTGTGGAAGCCGCCGACCAGCTCGGACTCGGCCTCGGGGAGGTCGAACGGCGCCCGGTTGGTCTCACCGACCGCCGCGATCATGTAGATGATGAAGCTCGGCAGCAGCAGGACCGCGTACCACCCGGGCGCGGTCAGGTCGACGCCGAAGATGTTCACCGGCTCGCCGCTGGCCTGCGCCGCCACGATCTGCGAGGTGCTCATCGTGCCGGCGGTCATGAACACCGCCACGATCGACAGGCCCATCGCGACCTCGTACGAGATCATCTGCGCGCTGGACCGGAGACCACCGAGCAGCGGGTAGGTCGAGCCGGACGCCCAGCCGGCCAACACCACGCCGTACACGCTCATCGAGGAGCAGGCGAGCAGCACCAGCACCGAGACCGGCACGTCGGTGAGCTGCAGCGCGGTCTGGTGACCGAACATGTTCACCATGCCACCGAGCGGCATCACCGCGAACGCGGTGAAGGCCGTGGTAGCCGAGATGACCGGCGCGATGAAGTAGACCACCTTGTCGGCGGTCTTCGGGATGATCTCCTCCTTGAACGGCAGCTTCAGGCCGTCCGCGAGGCTCTGCAGCGCGCCGAAACGACCGCCGACCTGGTTGGGACCGGGCCGGACCGCCATCCGCGCCACGACCTTGCGCTCGTAGACGATGGTGAACAGCGTCAGGATCAGCAGCAGCGCGAAGACGCCGACCAGCTTGATCAGCGTGATCCACCAGATGTCGTTCTCAAACGTCTCCAGCGTCGGATCGACGGCGTGCGCCGCCAGCAAGGCGTTCATCGGTTGGCCTCCTCGGCCAGGATCGGACCGGGCACGCCGGCCGTCAGCTTGACCACCGCACCGGCGGTGACGCCGAGGCTGCGGCGCACCGTCGAGCCCGGCGAGTTGGTGGGCAGCCAGACCACGCGCGGCGGCAGGTCGGTGATCGCGGCGGGCAGCGAGACCACGCCGCGGTCGGTGCCGACCGTGACCAGGTCACCGTCGACGACCCCCAGCTCCTCGGCCAGGTCCTTGCCGATCCGGGCGACCGGCGGCCGGGCCGTACCGGCCAGCACCTGGTCGCCGTCGAGCAGCGAACCCAGGTCGATCAGCTGGTGCCAGGTGGCGAGCACGGCCTCGTGCTCACCCGGCGTCGGCAGGCCGGCGGCCTCGACGGTGGGCTGCGCCGGCCGGGCCGTGCTGCTCGCCGGCATGTGGCCCAGCTCGCGGCGGACCGCCATCACGTCACCGGTGTTCAGGCTGACGTCGAGCAGGGCGGCGATCGCCTCGAGCACCCGGCCGTCGGTCATCGCGACGCTGCTGAGCACGGCGTCGAACGACCGCAGGCGGCCCTCCCAGTCCATGTACGTGCCGGCCTTCTCGACGGCCGGCGCGATCGGCAGGACCACGTCGGCCCGCCGGGTCACCGCGCTCTGCCGCAGCTCGAGGCTGACCACGAACGGGACCGCGTCGAGTGCCTCCTCGGCCAGGCGCGGGTCGGCCAGGTCGGCCGGGTCCACGCCACCGACCAGCAGGGCGCCGAGCGTACCGTCGGCGGCCGCGGCGATGATCCGGTCGGTGTCCCGTCCCGGTGTGCCGGGCAGCACGCCCGCGTCGATCTTCCACGCGAGCGAGAGTTCGGCACGGGCCGCCGCGTCGGTGACCGGACGGCCGCCGGGAAGCAGATTCGGCAGGCATCCGGTGTCGAGCGCGCCACGGTCACCGGCCCGGCGGGGCACCCACGCGAGGCGGGCGCCGGTGCGGGCGGCGAGGTCGGCCGCGGCGCTGAGCGCACCGGGCACGGTGGCGAGCCGCTCACCCACGATCAGCAGGGAGCCGGGCGCGCTGAGTGCGGCGGCCACGGCCGGATCGCCGGCGAGCAGCCGGGCCTCGTCGCCCGGAACGGCCGCGACGAGCGCGGCGCCGAGCTTTTCCAAACCCCGGGAGACGTACGGCGAAAGCGCGGTCACCTTGAGCTTGCCCTTGACGAAGCTCTTCCGCAGGCGCAGGAAGAGGATCGGGCACTCCTCCTCCGGCTCCAGTCCGGCGATCACGACCGAGGGAGCGCTGTCCACGTCGGCGTACGTGACCTCGGAGGCACCGGCCACCGAGGCGGCCAGGAAGTCAGCCTCCTCGGTCGTCGAGAGCGGCGAGCCGGAGGCGCGTACCGGGCGGGTTCGGAAGTCGATGTCGTTGGTGCCGAGGACGGTCCGGGTGAACTTCGCGTAGGCGTACGCATCCTCCACCGTGAGACGACCGCCCGGAAGGACCCCGACGCCGCGTTCCCGCGCGGCCTTGAGGCCCTCCGCCGCCGCCAGCAGCGCCTCGCTCCAGGAAGCCTCGCGCAGCGTACCGGTGGCCGCGTCGCGGACCAGCGGCGTGGTGATCCGGTCGGTCGCCGTCGTGTACCGGAAGCCCCAGCGGCCCTTGTCGCAGTTCCACTCCTCGTTCACCGCCGGGTCGTCGCCGGCCAGGCGGCGCAGCACCTTCCCGCGGCGGTGGTCGGAGCGCTGCGAGCAGCCTGCCGCGCAGTGCTCGCAGGCGCTCGGCGAGGAGACCAGGTCGAACGGGCGGGCCCGGAACCGGTACTGCTCGCCGGTGAGCGCGCCCACCGGACAGATCTGGATGGTGTTGCCGGAGAAGTACGAGTTGAACGGTACGTCCCCCTCGCCCTCGCCGACCTGGCCGTCGCCGGTGCCCTCGCCGCCGAAGAAGTCGTCGCGGTAGACGTTGATCTGCTCACCGGAGGAGCGGTCCATCAGGTCGATGAACTTGTCACCGGCGATCTCCTCGGAGAACCGGGTGCAGCGCTGGCAGAGCACGCAGCGCTCCCGGTCCAGCAGCACCTGGCTGGAGATGTGGATCGGCTTCTCGTACTCCCGCTTGTGCTCGTGGAACCGGGAGTCGGCGCGGCCGGTGCTCATCGCCTGGTTCTGCAGCGGGCACTCACCGCCCTTGTCACAGGTCGGGCAGTCCAGCGGGTGGTTGATCAGCAGCAGCTCCATGACACCGGCCTGCGCCTTGGCGGCGACCGGCGAGCTGAGCTGGGTCTTGACCACCATGCCCTCGGCCACGGTCTGGGTGCACGAGGCGACCGGCTTGCGCTGGCCCTCCACCTCGACCAGGCACTGCCGGCAGGCGCCGGCCGGGGCGAGCAGCGGGTGGTCGCAGAACCGCGGGATGGCGATACCCATCCGCTCGGCGACCCGGATTACCAGCTCGCCCTTCTCCGCCGTGACCTCTACACCGTCGACGGTGAGCGAGACCGTGTCGGCCCTCTTCTGAACGTCGGTCATCAGTGCGCTCCTACAAGGGACTTCTCGGAGAGCCGCGGCGCGGTGCGGCCCTCGATGTAGCCGAGGTAGTCGTCGCGGAACCACTTGAGCGTCGACACGACCGGGGTGGCCGCGCCGTCGCCGAGGCCGCAGAACGACCGGCCGAAGATGTTGTCCGCGGTGTCCTGCATGGTGTCCAGGTCGGCGTAGGTGCCCTGGCCGGCGAGGATCCGCCGGTAGGTGCGGACCAGCCAGTAGTTGCCCTCGCGGCACGGGGTGCACTTGCCGCAAGACTCGTGGTGGTAGAACTCCAGCCACCGCCACGTGTTGTAGACCGGGCAGTCCTGGTCCGAAAAGATCTGCATGGCCGTGGTGCCGAGGATCGACCCGGCCGCCGCGACACCCTCGAAGTCCATCGGGGTGTCGATGTGCTCGGCGGTCAGGATCGGCGTCGACGAGCCGCCCGGCGTCCAGAACTTCAGGTTGTGACCGGGCTTCATGCCGCCGGCCAGCTCGATCAGCTCGCGCAGGGTGATGCCGAGGCCGCATTCGTACTGACCCGGGTTCACGACCCGGCCGGAGAGCGAGTAGATCATCGGGCCGGCCGACTTCTCGGTGCCCATGCTCTTCCACCAGTCGGCGCCGCCGAGCACGATGTACGGCACGCTGGCGATGGTGCCGACGTTGTTGACCACGGTCGGGCTCGCGTACAGGCCGGCGATGGCCGGGAAGGGCGGGCGCAGCCGGGGCTGGCCGCGGAAACCTTCCAGCGAGTCGAGCAGCGCGGTCTCCTCGCCACAGATGTACGCACCCGCGCCGCTGTGCACGACCAGGTCCAGGTCGAAGCCGGTGCCGAGGATGTTCTTGCCGAGGTAGCCCTTGGCGTACGCCTCCTGCACCGCGTGGCGCAGCCGCCGAGCCGCGTGCACGGCCTCACCGCGGATGTAGATGAACGCCCGGTTCGCCCGGATGGCGTAGGAGGCGATGATCGCGCCCTCCACCAGCGAGTGCGGGTCGTACGTCATGAGCGGCAGGTCCTTGCAGGTGCCCGGCTCGCCCTCGTCCGCGTTGATCACGAGGTAGTGCGGCTTGCCGTCGCCCTGCGGGATGAAGCCCCACTTGAGACCGGTGGGGAAGCCGGCGCCGCCACGACCGCGCAGGCCGGAGTCCTTGATCAGCTGGATCAGGTCGTCCGGGTGCACGTCGAGCGCCTTGCGCAGCGCCGCGTAGCCGTCGAGCCGCTCGTAGACCCCGATCTGCCAGGCGTCCGGCGACAGCCAGCGCTTGGTCAGGACGGGGGTGAGCTTCTGGAGGACCTCCGGCCGTGGCTGGGTCACTTCGCCTCCTCGTTACCGCGGGCCGGCTTGGTCTTGGTGATCGGGCTGTCCGGGTCGAAGCCGGCAACCGCGACGCCGTGCTCCTGCGCCAGGCGCACGCCGCGCAGCGTCGGCGCACCGGCCACCCCTTCGGCGACAGCGCCGTCGCGAGGGTCGGCGAAGCCGGCCAACTGGTACTGCATCTCCTTCAGGGAGCAGATCCGGGCGCCGCGGCTCGGGGCCGGCCGCTCGCCCTTGCGCAGGCTCTCGACCAGCTCGACAGCGCTCGCCGGCGTGGCCTCGTCGACGGTGAAGTCGTAGTTGACCGTCACCACCGGGGCGTAGTCGCAGGCCGCCAGGCACTCGGCGTGCTCCAGCGTGATCTTGCCGTCGGCCGTGGTCTGGTCGTGACCGACGCCGAGGTGCTCGCTCAGCTCGTCGTAGACCGCCTGGCCGCCCATCACGTTGCACAGGGTGTTGGTGCAGACGCTGACCAGGTACTCACCGGTCGGCCGCCGCTTGTACATCGTGTAGAACGTGGCCACCGCGCCGACCTGGGCCTTGTTGATGCCGAGGATCTCCGCGCAGAACGCCACACCGGTCGGGCTGACGTGGCCCTCCTCGGTCTGCACCAGGTGCAGCAGCGGCAGCAGGGCCGAGCGCTCCCGGCCCGCGGGATAGCGGGCCAGGATCTCGAGCGCCGGCTCGAGCAGCTTCTCCGCGAGCGGAGCTGCTGCGGCGGAGAACTCCACCGTTGTGTCGGTCATCAGCGGTCACACCCACCCATCACGGGGTCCAGCGAGGCGCCGCCGGCGATCACGTCGGCCAGCAGCGCACCCTCGGCCATCGCGGGGATGGCCTGGAGGTTGACGAAACTCGGCTCGCGGTAGTGCACCCGGTACGGGTGGGTCCCGCCGTCGGAGACCGCGTGAACACCGAGTTCGCCACGCGGGTGCTCGACCGCGACATAAACTTGGCCGGGCGGAACCCGGAAGCCCTCGGTCACGAGCTTGAAGTGGTGGATCAGCGACTCCATCGACTGACCCATGATCTTTGCGACGTGCTCGAGAGAATTACCGAGCCCGTCGAGGCCGAGCGCGAGCTGCGACGGCCAGGCGATCTTCTTGTCCGAGACCCAGATGGGTCCGGGCTTGAGACGGTCCAGCGTCTGCTCGACAATCTTCAGCGACTCCCGGATCTCCGCCACCCGGACCAGGTACCGGCCCCAGACGTCGGCGGTGGTCGCGGTCGGCACGTCGAACTCGTAGTTCTCGTACCCGCAGTACGGCATGGTCTTGCGCAGGTCCCACGGCAGACCGGCGGAACGCAGCACCGGGCCGGTGATACCGAGCGCCAGGCAGCCGGTCACGTCCAGGACGGCGACGCCCTGGGTGCGCTGCTGCCAGATGACCTGCCCGGAGAGCATGGCCTCGTACTCCTTGAGCCGCTTCGGCATCATCTTCAGGAAGTCGCGGATCTTCTTGACCGCGGACTCCGGAAGGTCCTGGGCGAGCCCGCCCGGCCGGACGTAACCGTTGTTCATCCGCAGGCCGGAGGTCTCCTCGAAGATGTCGAGGATGTACTCACGCTCGCGGAAGCCGTACAGCATCATCGAGATCGCGCCCAGCTCCATGCCGGTGGTCGCCAGCCACACAAGGTGCGAGGCGATCCGCTGGAGCTCCATGAACATGACGCGGATGGTGTTGGTCCGCTCGGTGATGTCGTCGGTGATGCCGAGCAGCTTCTCCACCGCGAGGCAGTACGCCGTCTCGTTGGACATGTTCGAGAGGTAGTCCATGCGGGTCACGAACGTGACGCCCTGGGTCCAGTTGCGGTACTCGAGGTTCTTCTCGATGCCGGTGTGCAGGTAACCGACGACCGGCCGGCACTCGGTGACCGTCTCGCCCTCGAGCTCCAGCACCAGGCGCAGCACGCCGTGCGTGGACGGGTGCTGCGGACCCATGTTGACGACGATCTTCTCGTTGCTGAGCGGGTCGACGTTGGCGGTCAGCTGGTCCCAGTCGCCGCCGGTGACCGTGAAGACCCGGCCCTCGGTCGTCTCGCGCTCGCTCGCGTACTCGGATGTCGTCACTGGTAGACCCTCCGCTGGTCGGGCGGCGGGATCTCGGCGCCCTTGTACTCGACGGGCACGCCGCCGAGCGGGTAGTCCTTGCGCTGGGGGTGGCCCTCCCAGTCGTCCGGCATCAGGATCCGGGTGAGGTTCGGATGGCCGGGGAAGACGACGCCGAACATGTCGTAGATCTCCCGCTCCTGCCAGTCGGCCGTCGGGTAGACCTGCGTGACGCTCGGTACCGAGACACCGTCCGCCACCGCGACCTCCAGGCGGACCCGCCGCCGGTACGTCATGGAGGTCAGCTGGTACGTCACGTGGAACCGGCGCTCGTCGGAGCCGAGGTAGTCGACCGCGTCGACCGACGAGCAGAGTTCGAATCGCAGCGACTCGTCGTCGCGCATCACCTGACACACCTCAGCGATGTGTTCAGCGCTGATGTGCAGTGTGAGCTCCGCCCTATCCACGACCACCTTCTCGATGGCCTCGGAGACGGCCGGATAGGCTTCTTCCAACGCGTCATAGACGTCGTCGAAATAGCCGCCGTACGGCCGCGGGCTGTCAAAAACAGCAGGTCGCGGGCGGACCAGACGACCGAAACCGGATACGTCTCCGGTGCCTTTGACTCCGAACATGCCCTTATCCGGGCTGGGCGGAGTCTGCGCGGGTGCACCAATATTCGCACCGACGGGTGCGGTAGTCGGAACACCACCCTCAGTTCCGGATGCCATTGTCATTTGCCCACCTCCCGCAAATGCGGCTGGAGCTTCATCCAGTTCTCGATCCGCAATTGCTCTTCACGGCCTTCCTTGACGGCCTGGGTCCATTCCGCCCGCCGGGTCTTGTCCACCCGGTACGACGACGGCATGGCACCCGGAGCGACCACCGGAACGCGGCCCTCGGCCTCGCGGGCCGCGAGCATCTTCCGGCCGTTCGGACCGAGCGGCTGGGCCATCACCTTCTCGCGCATCTTGAGGATCGCGTCGATCAGCATCTCCGGCCTGGGCGGGCAGCCCGGCAGGTAGATGTCGACCGGGATGATGTGGTCCACGCCCTGGACGATCGCGTAGTTGTTGAACATGCCGCCGGACGAGGCGCACACGCCCATCGAGATCACCGAGCGGGGTTCCGGCATCTGGTCGTAGATCTGGCGCACGACGGGAGCCATCTTCTGGCTCACCCGGCCGGCGACGATCATCAGGTCGGCCTGGCGGGGCGAGGCGCGGAACACCTCCATCCCCCAGCGACCCAGGTCGTAGTGGGGGCCGCCGGAGGCCATCATCTCGATGGCGCAGCAGGCGAGGCCGAAGGTGGCGCCCCAGAACGACGACTTGCGAGCCCAGTTGGACAGCTTCTCCACGCTCGTCAGCAAGATGCCGGACGGGAGCTTCTCCTCGATACCCATGTCACATCAGTCCCAGTTGAGGCCGCCACGCCGCCACACGTACGCGTAGGCGATGAAGACGGTGAGGATGAACAGGACCATCTCCACGAACCCGAACAGGCCGAGTGCGTCGAAGGACACGGCCCACGGGTAGAGGAAGATGGTCTCGATGTCGAAGATGATGAAGAGCATCGCGGTCAGATAGAACTTGACCGGGAATCGGCCCCCGCCGATCGGCTGCGGTGCCGGCTCGATGCCGCATTCGTAGGCGTCGAGTTTGGCCCTGTTGTACCTCTTCGGTCCGACGATCGGCGCGACGGACACGGAGAACAACGCGAAGAGGGCGCCGAGGATCAGCAACCCGACGATCGGGACATAAGGGTTGATCGTCATGTTCACTCCCGTACGACTGTTAGCCGCTTCACACTAGTTACTGTGCTTCTGTAGTCCTTTGGTCGGGGTGCCCTAATTCGTCATCAGACAGCGGGCGCGACCTTCGTGAGGCCGTTGATGATGCGATCCATGGCGTCGCCACCCCGTGGGTCGGTGAGGTTGGCCAGGAGTTTGAGAACGAACTTCATCAGCAGCGGCTGGGGCATGCCGTACTTCGTCGCCATCCGCATGATCTGCGGGTTGCCGATCAACTTCACGAATATCCCGCCGATCCGGTAGTAACCACCGAACCGCACGCTCAATTCGGCCGGGTAAGCCTGGAGGGCCTTCTCCCGCGCCGGACCGGCCGGTCGGGCCAGCGCCTGCACCGCCACCTCGGCGGCCATCTCGCCGGACTCCATCGCGTACGCGATGCCCTCGCCGTTCATCGGGTTGACCATGCCGCCGGAGTCACCGACCAGCATCACACCGCGGGTGTAGTGCGGCACGCGGTTGAAGCCCATCGGCAGCGCGGCGCCGAGCGTCGGACCCTCCGCGTTGGCCTCGTCCCGCAGACCCCAGTCCTCCGGCGTGCTGCCGAGCCAGTCGGTCAGCAGGTGGCGGTAGTTGGTCTTGCCGAACGCGTCGGACGAGTTGAGGATGCCGAGCCCGACGTTCACCCGGCCGTCGCCGAGGCCGAAGATCCAGCCGTAACCCGGCAGGAGCCGGCTCGGGTCCTGCGCGCTGCGCAGCTCCAGCCAGGACTCC
Organism: Actinoplanes sp. NPDC051861; assembly: GCF_040681145.1. Classification (NCBI taxonomy): domain Bacteria; kingdom Bacillati; phylum Actinomycetota; class Actinomycetes; order Micromonosporales; family Micromonosporaceae; genus Actinoplanes; species Actinoplanes sp. NPDC051861. The sequence continues at coordinate 118,597 of NZ_JBFAYE010000021.1, read as the reverse complement.
AGGTAGTTGTCGTCGGCCCGGACCGCGGACCGGTAGTAGCGGCGGACGGCCACGCCGAGCGGGCGGTCGTCGCGCTTGGCCAGCCCGAGGGCGAGCGGGAACTTGCCGGAGACACCGTCGGCCGCGATCACCAGCGGCGCCCGGAACTCCACCGGCTCCTTGTCCGGCCCGATCTTGGCCTGGACGCCGATCACGTAGCCGTCCTGGTCGAGCACCGGGCCGGTGACGTTCACACCGGTGCGCAGCAGGGCACCGGCCTCCACGGCGCGGTTGGCCAGCATGTCGTCGAAGTCGAGGCGCGTGCGGACCAGGCCGTAGTTGGGGAAGCTGGCGAGGTCCGGCCAGTCCAGTTCCAGCCGGACGCCGCCGCCGATCACGCGCAGACCACGGTTGTGCAGCCAGCCGGCCTTCTCCGAGGTGTCCACACCCATCCGGATCAGCTGGCGCACCGCGCGCGGCGTGAGGCCGTCGCCGCAAACCTTCTCACGCGGGAACTCGGTCTTCTCGAGCAGCACGACGCGCACGCCGTGCCGGGCGAGGTGGTAGGCCGCAGCAGATCCGCCCGGGCCGGCACCGACCACGATCACGTCCGCCTCATCGGCGACGGTCGCACCTGGTCCGTGGTCGCTCACGGCACACCTCCGTCTCGCGCGAGGCTCGTGAATTAGTTCACAAGCATGCCTCGATCGGAGTGTAGGCCGACAATCGAAGATCTTTGCGCTTAGGTTGCCCTAACTGTTTCGTCCGGACTATCGTCCCTGCTCAGGGGCCTCAAGGACCCGATCGGCCACGCCGAGCGCCGGTCCGTCGAGGTGTTCGCGGATGGTCCCGCCCATCGCTCGGTCGAGGGCCACGATCAGCTCTTCCACCAGGTCCTGGGCCAGAAGTGGATCTTGAGCGGCGACCATCCGGAGGCGGGTGGCCAGTTCGGTGGCGCGCCGCTCGCCGGCCTCGCCCTCGTCGATCGCGATGTCGATGTCGGTGTCCTCAAGATGCCCGATCTTCGTCATAAATCGAGCTAAACAGCAGGTTCGCGGCTTTGCTGCCGAATGGGCTATTTATACCCGGGTGGCGCGATGCAGGGCGGCGATGCCCCCGCTGAGATCACGCCAGCCGACCCGGTCCCAGGGCCCCGACTCCGCGATCCGGGCGGCAAGACCACGCTGGTCCGGCCAGGCGCGGATGGATTCCGCAAGATAGACGTACGCCTCCGCGTTGCTCGCCACGGCACGCGCCACGGCCGGCAGCGACCGCATCAGGTACTGCAGATAGACCGTCCGGAACAGCGCGTTCGTAGGGTGACTGAACTCGCACACCACGAGGCGGCCGCCGGGCCGGGTCACGCGGGCGAGCTCACGCAGCGCAGCGGCGGTGTCCACCACGTTCCGTAACGCAAAGGAGATCGTGACCGCGTCGAAGGTCTCGTCGGCGAACGGCAGTTTCAACGCGTCGCCGGCCAGCAGCGGCACGTCCGGCCGGGTCCGCCGCCCGGCACGCAGCATGCCGATCGACAGGTCGGCGCCGACCGCGAACGCGCCGGAGACGCCCAGTTCCTCGGTGGAGACGCCGGTACCCGCACCCACGTCCAGGACGCGCTCGCCCGGCCGCAGCGCCAGAGCGGCACGTGTGGCCCGCCGCCAGCCCCGGTCCTGGCCGAAGGAGAGCACGGTGTTGGTGAGGTCGTAGCGCTCGGCCACGCCGTCGAACATCTCGGCGACCTCGTGCGGCTGCTTGTCCAGATCTGCGCGTGTCACGCGCCTTACTCTGCCACCCCGGGCAAACAGAACGGGCGGGATGGTCACCCATCCCGCCCGGCTCCTCTTGCGTTATATATACGACCGCCATCGGTCGGGTCCGAACTCCCGTCACCGACGCTGACCGCGGCGGGCGACGACTAAGCGTTTCCGTTGCCTTACGACAGCAACGTAACCAGCCGGGAACTGCCGGGACAGTCAACCGGCGGGCTCGTTACGAAGGAGCAACCGAGCCTCACCGGTCCGACGAGCCGAACCTGGCCGAACGGCGGAACGTCACCCCCCGAACGGGGGTTATTTGGCCTCGACCAGCGGCAGTTGGGTGCGGCCGGCGCCGCCACCCGGTATGGCGATCGAGGAGAAGTGCGAGACGACGCGCTCGTCCGTCGGGTCCTCCGCCGCGGTGTGGTGCACGGCCATGTGCCGGTACCACGTGTCGCGCTGTGCCGGGATCCGGTCGGCGGTGCGGATCATCGAGATCAGGCCCTGGAGGTTGGAGCGGTGCCGGGCGCCGGCCGAGGAGATCACGTTCTCCTCCAGCATGATCGAGCCCAGGTCGTCCACGCCCATGTGCAGCGAGAGCTGGCCGATGTCCTTACCGGTCGTGAGCCAGGAGGCCTGCAGGTGCGCCACGTTGTCGAAGAACAGCCGGGAGACCGCGATGAACCGCAGGTACTCCATCGTCGTGGCCTGGGTGCGGCCCTTGAGGTGGTTGTTCTCCGGCTGGTAGGTCCACGGGATGAAGGCGCGGAATCCCCCTGCTGCCGCCCCACCACCCGCCCTTGACCGGACTGAAGACTCTCCACCGTCGTGTGACCGCTCGACGGCGTCGTCACGGTAACCGTTGGCGACGGCGAGGTCCTGCACCTCACGGATCATGCGGATGTGCTCGATACGCTCCGCGTTCGTCTCGCCCGTACCCATCATCATGGTCGCTGTCGACGAGAGCCCGTTGCGATGCGCGACCGCCATCACCTCGAGCCACCGCGCGCCGCTCTCCTTGAGCGGGGCGATCGCCTTGCGCGGCCGCTCCGGCAGCATCTCGGCGCCGGCGCCGGCGATCGAGTCCAGCCCGGCCGCCTTGATCCGCAGGACCGCGTCCTCGATCGAGACGCCGGAGACCTTGGCCATGTGCAGGATCTCGCTCGGGCCGATCGAGTGGATGGCCAGCTGCGGGTACGCCGTCTTGACCGAGGAGAAGAGCTCCTCGTAGTACTCCACCCCGAAGTCCGGGTGGTGGCCACCCTGGAGCATCACCTGGGTGGCGCCGAGCTCGACCGCCTCACCGCACCGGTGCAGGATCTCGTCGGTCGGGTGCGCCCAGCCCTCCTTGTGCTTCGGGGCCCGGAAGAACGCGCAGAACTTGCACGCCGTGACGCACACGTTGGTGTAGTTGATGTTCCGGTCGATCAGGTACGTGACGATGCCGTCCGGATAGCGACGGCGGCGCACCGCGTCGGCAGCCTCGCCCAGCGCGTGGAACGGTGCCTGCGTATAGAGCAGCAGCGCCTCCTCGGGCGTGATCCGCCCGCCGTCGGCGCCGCGCTGCAGAATGCTGTCGATCTCCGGGTTCGCACTCACAACCGGAAGCGTACGTCCACCCGATGTCAACCGTCAGCGGCGCGGGTCACCGGGAACGGGCAGTCACCCCCCTCCGGCCGCTAATCTCGACGGGTCGTTCCAGGGGGTGGAAGTGCTCGTCGTACATGGCGGCTGGGTGCCCGGCGCGGGCCGTCCGGGCCGGCTGGTGCTCTGGGCCGAGGATCCGGCCCGGCCGCTGACCTCGGCCTCGCGCGCGAAATCACGCCCGCATCCGTTCGCCGCCGGTGCCGAGGCGCTCGGCACCGCGCTCGGCGAGATCGCCGACGTCCTGGAGCCCGGCTCGGCCATCGTCCGGCTGCCCGGCACCACTCGCGGACCGCTGCCCTCACCGGAGACCGGCGCCGAGGCGGCGACTCGCGGGATCCGGCTCGCCGACTGGACCGTCCCGGTGCTCTGGGTGCCCGGCCGGCTCGCCACCGCCGTACTGGGAATGCTGGGTGACCCCGATCCGAGCGCGCCCTGGGCCGCCGGGTCCTCCCTGCGCTACCTGGCCCTGCTGGCAGGCTTCGCCTGCGACCTGGCCGGCCGTGGCCGGATGCTGCCCCAGCTGGTGATCGAGGAGAAGGTGCCCGCCGCCCGCTGGCGTCCGGTCCTGACCGGGGCGGACACCGCCACCTACCGGGACTTCGCCGCCGGGATGCCGCCGGTGGCCCGTGCCGTGGACGCCGAGGACGGGCACCCGGTGGGCCGGACCGTGCGGGACGCGCTGGAGTCGCTGCTCGACGGTGCCGCTCGCGCCCTGCTGCCGGAGCGGCTGCTCGCCGGTCAGCGGCCCGGCCCGAAAGCCGCCCTGCCGGACCGCTGGATCTCGGCGCTGACCGCGGACGATCCGGCACTGCCCGGTGCGGCGGCGGGTGACGTACGCGATCTGCGCCAGGCCCTCGACGACTGGATGCGCGCCGCCAACGAGGCGAACGGCCCGATCCGGGTCAGCTTCCGTCTGATCGAGCCGGAGCCGGGCGAGGACGACTGGGCGCTGGAGTTCGCCGTGCAGTCGGCCGAGGATCCGAGCCTCTATCTGACGGCAGCCGCGCTCTGGGACGGCGAGCGCTTCCCCGGCCTGCCGAAACGTCCCGACGAGACGCTGCTCGCCGGTCTCGGCCGGGCGGTGCGGCTCTTCCCCCTGCTGCACGTCGCCCTGCTCGAGCAGCGCCCGGACGCCATGCGCCTGAGCACCGGGGAGGCATATGAATTCCTCCGCCAGGTCGCCCCGCTGCTGCAGGCGGCCGGCTTCGGCGTGCAGCTGCCGTCCTGGGCCGGCCGGAAGGGCGTCGGCCTGAAGCTGACCACCCGGTCGAAGTCGAAGGGCACGTCGTCGCGGGCGCTGGCCGACTCCGGCTTCGGCCTCAACGAGCTGGTCGAGTTCCGCCTCGACCTGGTGATCGGCGACGGCATGGTGAGCGCCGAGGAGCTGGCCGAGCTGGCCCGGCTCAAGGTCCCGCTGGTCCGGGTGCGGGGCCAGTGGGTCGAGCTGGACGACCGGCAGCTGAAGGCGGCGCTCAAGGCGGTGAGCCGGCGCCGGGAGGGCGAGCTCACCGCCGCCGAGGTGCTCCAGCAGGTGGTGGACGGCGGCGAGGAGGATCTGCCGCTGGTCGAGGTCGACGCCGACGGCACGCTGGGTGACCTGTTGTCCGGGCAGGCGGCGGACCGGCTCACGCCGATGCCGACGCCGATCGGGTTCCAGGGTGCGCTCCGGCCGTACCAGGAACGTGGTCTTTCCTGGCTGCACTTCCTGAGCCGGCTCGGGCTGGGCGGGATCCTCGCCGACGACATGGGCCTCGGCAAGACCGCGCAGACGCTGTCGCTGCTGCTCGCCGCACCGGACAAGACCCTGCTGGTCTGCCCGATGTCGCTGGTCAGCAACTGGCAGAAGGAGGCGGCCCGGTTCGCACCGGCGCTGCGCGTCTACGTCCACCACGGCGGCACCCGGCAGCGGGGCGCCGAGTTCGACGCCGCGGTGGACGGCGCCGACCTGGTCATCACGACGTACGGCACCGCGCTGCGCGATCTCGAGGCACTCCGCACGGTCACCTGGGGCCGGCTGGTCTGCGACGAGGCTCAGGCCATCAAGAACAGCGGCACCCGGCAGTCCCAGGCCGTACGCGCGGTGCCGGCACGCACCCGGATCGCGCTCACCGGCACACCCGTCGAGAACCACCTGGCCGAACTCTGGTCCATCATGGACTTCTGCAACCCCGGGCTGCTCGGCCCGGCGAAACGCTTCCGCCGTCGGTTCCAGGAGCCGATCGAGGTACGTCAGGACGCCGACGCCACCGCCGCGCTGAAACGGGCGACCGGCCCGTTCGTGCTGCGCCGCCTCAAGACCGACAAGACGATCATCTCGGACCTCCCGGAGAAGAACGAGATGAAGGTCTGGTGCTCGCTCACCCCCGAGCAGGCCACCCTCTACCAGGCCGTGGTCGAGGACATGATGGCCGAGATCGAGAGCACCGAGGGCATCCAGCGCCGCGGCAACGTGCTGGCCGCGATGATGAAGCTGAAGCAGGTCTGTAACCACCCCGCGCACCTGCTCAAGGACGGTTCCCGGCTGCCAGGACGCTCCGGCAAGCTGGCCCGCCTCGAGGAACTCGCCGACGAGATCGTCGAGGACGGCGACAAGGCGCTGATCTTCACCCAGTACGCGGAGTGGGGCTCGCTGCTCCAGCCGTACCTCGCCGCCCACCTCGACCGCCCGGTGCTCTGGCTCCATGGTGGACTCAGCAAGGCCCGGCGCGACGAGCTCGTCGAACGCTTCCAGAACGAGGACGAGCCGATGCTGTTCCTGCTCTCGCTGAAGGCGGCCGGCACCGGCCTGAACCTGACCGCGGCGAACCACGTCGTCCACTTCGACCGGTGGTGGAACCCGGCGGTCGAGGACCAGGCGACCGACCGCGCGTTCCGCATCGGACAGTCGCGCAACGTGCAGGTGCGCAAGTTCATCTGCACCGGCACGCTGGAGGAGAAGATCGACGGCATGATCGAGCGGAAGAAGGCGCTGGCCTCCTCGGTCGTCGGCACCGGCGAGCAGTGGATCACCGACCTGAGCACGGATCAGTTGCGTGAGCTCTTCTCCCTCGACGCCGCGGCGGTGAGTTGACATGGCCGGCCGGTTCTTCGAGCCCTCCCGCCCGATCGAGGTCGACGGCGGTCTGGCCGTGCGGTCGAAACGCGGCAAGATCGGCGAACAGTGGTGGTCGCGCCGCTTCGTCGACGTCCTGGAGGAGGTCTGCGACGCCGGGCGCCTCGCCCGCGGCCGCAACTACGCCCGCAAGGGCCAGGTGATGGACTTCGCGCTGAAACCGGGACGGGTCACCGCGCGGGTGCAGGGTTCGCGGCCGCAGCCCTACAGCGTGACGATCACGATCAGCCACTTCGACGAGGCGCAGTGGACCGAGATCACCGAACAGCTCGGTGCCCGCGCGCTGTATCGCGCCGCACTGCTCGCCGGTCAGATGCCGCACGAGATCGTCGAACTGTTCACCGAGCACGGCCTGCCGCTGTTCCCGTCCGAGTTGGACATCAGGTGCTCGTGCCCGGACTGGGGCGTGCCCTGCAAACACGGCTCGGCCGCCCTGTACGTGCTGGCCGAGGCGTTCGACGACGATCCGTTCCTGGTGCTGGCCTGGCGCGGCCGGGACCGTGACCAGCTGCTCGACGCGCTGCGCGGCACCCCGGAGCCGGACGAGGACGCGATCGACCCGTTCGCGGTGGACGAGGAGCCGCTGGACGCCCGGCTCGCCGACTACTACGTGCCGGCGATCAGCCTGGGCCGGTTGCGGGAGCGCCCGGCGCGCGGCGCCACCCCGCCGGAGCTGCTGCTGCGCGCGCTCGACCCGCCGCCGGTGAAGGTCCGGCACATCCCGCTGGTCGACGTGCTCCGGTCGGCCTATCGCGACCTGGGCAAAACGGACGATTGAGGCAGGGCCGCGTCCATCGTGAACCGATCGTGGGCGAGTCCACGATGGACGCGGCGGGATGCACGCTACCCGGAATCGGCCGGTTTCGCCTACCCCAGAGTTTCCGCGCACTTGCTCGGAGTGACGGGCATAGGGTCAGGACATGAGTGAGATGAGCTACCGCCGGCTGGGCGACTCGGGCCTCGTGGTGTCCGTGGTCGGGATCGGCTGCAACAACTTCGGCCGCAAACTGGACGCTGACGGAACCCGCGAGGTCGTGGACGCCGCCATCGACGCCGGCATCACGCTTTTCGACACCGCCGACATCTACGGCACCCCGCACGGGACCTCGGAGGAACTGCTCGGCGCCGCGCTCAAGGGCCGCCGCGACGAGGTGGTGCTGGCCTCCAAGTTCGGGATGGACATGGAGGGCCTCAACGGTCGCGACTTCGGCGCCCGCGGCTCGCGGCGCTACATCACGCGCGCCGTCGAGGCCTCGCTGCGGCGGCTGGAGACCGATCACATCGACCTCTACCAGATGCACGAGCCGGATCCGGCCACACCGATCGACGAGACCCTGGCCGCGCTGGACGATCTCGTCCGCTCCGGCAAGGTGCGCTACCTGGGCAACTCGAACTTCTCGGGATGGCAGATCGCGGACGCGGACTGGACCGCCCGGACCGGCGGCCAGGCGCGGTTCATCAGCGCGCAGAATCAGTACAGCCTGCTCCACCGGCAGGTCGAGGCCGAGGTGATCCCGGCCTGCGAGCAGTTCGGCCTCGGGTTCCTGCCGTTCTTCCCGCTCGACTCGGGCCTGCTCACCGGAAAGTACCGGCGCGGCGAGAAGCCGGCCGCCGGCACCCGGCTCGCCCAGGACCGCTACCAGCGCTGGCTGGACGCTGCCGACTGGGACACCATCGAGGCGCTGACCGCGTTCGGCCGCGAGCGCGGCCACAGCCTGCTCGACGTCGCCATCAGCGGCCTGGCCTCCCGCCCGGGCGTGACCAGCGTGATCGCCGGCGCGACCAGCGCGGAGCAGGTCCAGGCGAACGTGGCGGCCGGCTCCTGGGAGCTGAACGCGGCCGACATCGCCGCGCTGGACACGCTCCTCGACGGCTGAGAAGGGATCACTCGACGACGGTCACGATCCGGCGGCGGCGAGCCATTCGGTACGCCAGAGCGCCCAGGCCGAGCAGCATCGCGCCCACGCCCGCGACCAGCCCGGCCGGCGCACCGGTGATCGGCAGGCCGCCGCCGGCGCCACCCGCGGCCACCTCGACCGTGACCGCTGCCGTGTCGTTGCCGCTACGGTCGTCCTGTACGCCCCCGTCGACCGTGACCTTGCCGCCGCCGTGCTCCCCGTCGAGGATCTCGCCGGTGAAGGCGAACAGCTCCTGCCCGCCCTTGGCCAGCTCGCTGAAGAGGATGCAGACGTACTCGCGTCCGGCCGGCGCCCCGATGTCGCCGTCCAGGACGTCGTAGGGAGACGTACCGGGGACACATCGCTCGTCGATGCTGGTCAGCTCGATCCCGGCCGGAATGCGCACCCGCACGTACGGCAGGTTGTCCAGGCTGGGCGGAACCATGCCGGTCGGGCCGAGGTTGCGCGCGCCCACCCGGGCGGTAGCCCGCTCGCCAACCGCTCCCCGGAAGGACCCGCCCACGGCGGCGCTGTCCGCCGCCGACCTGGGCACCGCGACCGTGAAGTCGGTGAAGTTGTCGTCCTCGTTGAGGTCGGGAACCGCATCCGGTTCGGCGGCGGCCGCCGTGGTGGCGAGCGCCTGCAGCTTGAGCGCCGAGCCCTTGGCGCCGGCAGTGCGGGCCGCGAAGTCGAAGACGTACCGGTCGGTGAGCCCGACAGCCGCGGCGATCACCGGGTACTCGAAGGGTCCGGCCGCGTCCGGGGCCACCCGTACCCGAAGCGGCGTGGCCTCCGGCAGTGCGAAGCTGCCGCCGGCCGCCAGCGGCTCGTTGAACACGCACACGACCCCGCCGAAGTCCTCGTCGGTGTCGCAGTTGCGGTAGTCGAGGAGCGGGGTCACCGCGCCGTGACCGGAAAGGACCACCAGGCCGACGGCCTTCACGGCCTCGTTGCCGGTGTTGCGGACGACGAACGGCACGTCGGCGGTGTCGCCGCGGCCCAGCTTCAGGTTCTTGATGTCGCCCATCTCGAGGTCGGCGCCACCCTTGGCGGTACGCACGATCGCCGCCGAGGTGGTGAAGTTCACCACGCCGCCGACGACGGTCGTCAGCGCCAGCTCCGCTGCCGGCGATGTCCCCGCCGGCTTGACCGTGAAGCGAAGGGCACGCCGCTCGCCCGCCTTCAGGGCGCCGATCGCACAGGTGGCGCCGGAGCACCCGTCCGGAGCGGTGAAGCCCAGGTCGGCCGGCACCGGGTGCTTCTCATCGCCGAACCGCAGCACGACGTCCTCGGCCGCGCCACCGATGTTGACCACCTCGACCTTGACCGTCTTCGACCGGCCGTCGATCACGGTCACCGTCTCCGGGGCCAGGACGGCGACGAACGGCGTGTCGAGCAGCGGCTCGTCCGCTCGCGCGGGCAGAGCCGGCCAGGTGAGGGCGAGACCGGCGGCCACCGCGGACACGGTGACACGGCGGAGGAACGGACGCAGACGCATGGGTACCGACTTCGGTTCGGGGAAAGTCCGGGCAGCCTAAGTGCTGCTCTCGGCAAGATCGAACCGGTCGAACGGCCAGTCAGACGTCGGCGAACAGCGGGCCCTCGTCGGGCAGAGCGGGCACCTCACCCCGGTCCGCCGCGCGCCGGGCGAACTCCCGGACACCGGCGATCTGCCGCTCGCCGAGCGAGAAGTCCAGGGCCCGGAAGTAGTTGGCGAGCGTGGCCGCGTCGAACGGCTCCCATCGGGCCGCCGCCTCGGCCACCTCGTCCAACTCGCCGAGGCAGAGGTCGCGGGAGCGCTGGAACGCCTCGTGCACGTCCTTTACCAGGCCGGGGTGCGCGGCGGCGAACTCCCGGCGCACCGCCCACACGGCGAACACCATCGGCAGGCCGGTCCACTCCTTCCACGCCTCGGCCAGGTCGATCACCTGCAGGCCGAGGGCGGGTGCCTCATACATCGCCCGCAACGCCGGGTCGCCGATCAGCACACCGGCGTCGGCCTCCATCAGCATCTGCGACAGGTCGGGTGGGCAGCGGAAATACTGGGGCTCCGCGCCATATCTCTCGGCGAGCAGCATCTGCGCCAGCATCACCCCGGTCCGCGACGTGGACCCGAGCGCGACCGGCCGCCCGTCCAGCTCCGCCGGCGGCCGCGTCGACACCAGGTTGACCGACAGCACCGGCCCGTCACTGCCGACCGCCAGATCCGGAAGAAGCAGCAGTTCCTCGCTGTGCCGCAGGTACTCCACCAGCGTGATCGGCCCGATGTCCAGGTCACCCGCCACCAGCGACGCACTGAGCCGCTCCGGCGTGTCCTTGTACAGATCGACGTCGAGCAGAGCACCCGACCGCATCAGCCCCCAGTAGATGGGCAGGCAGTTGAGGAACTGAATATGCCCGACCCGGGGCCGACGGACGCTGTCGCTCATGCAGCGACGGTATCTCCGCCCCACCAAACCCGCTGGTCCGAGCCCCCCAACGTGGCTTACGTCGCAGTCCGCAGACGTTCCACGGGCTGCCCGGTGACCTCGGCGATGAGGTCGAAGTCCTTGTCGAGGTGGAGCACCGCGAGACCCGCGCACTCGGCAGCAGCCGCGATCAACAGGTCAGGTATCGACGGAGCACGATGGCGGCCTTGATCGGCCAGGATCATCTGCACCTCCACGGCCCGTTGCTCAGCCGCGGGGGTGAGAAACTCGACCGGCATCATCGCCAGCGGCGGCCGGCGGGAGGCGGTGCGCAGCTCCGGGCCGGACCGAGCCGAATATCCGACCTCGAGCAGCGTCATGCTGGTGACACGCACCAGCCCTCGCCCGATCCGAGCCGCCCACTCCTCCGCGTCCACGCAAGTGGAGAGCCGAGCCAGGGCCGACTTGTCGATCAGCCAGCCGGTCAGCGCCACGCCTCGTCCATGAGGTCCTCGTCGGCCAACCCGGGGAAGTCCGTTTCGAATCGCGCCAGGTCAGCGACCGTGACTTCGCGGCTCTCGCGGGGAAACGCCTGGGCGAGCCGGCGCCGCAGGTACTCGCTGCGGGAGAGCCCGAGCCGCCGGGCTTCGGCGTCCAGCGCCGCGACGACCTCTTCGGGAACGTCGCGAATCAGCAGGTCCATACGCATGCCTCCTTGATATCGCATGATATCTGCGACTGGCGGACCCGAGGTGTGCCGTTAATTCGGTGGACAGGGGGTGACGGGGGCGTAGCGTGGAGGGTCGCTCTTGACGGCCGTGGTGAGCATGCACCGCAGCGGACGTTCCCGCGCCGCGTGGCGGCCTAACCGCCTCTCGGATACGCGAGCAGCAGCCTTCGATCAGCCTGTTGGGGATGAGCCGTGCCCGTATCGGATCTGGACACCGAGTTAGCCGCCGAACGCAATCACCTCCACGAGTCACGGGCCGCGCTGCGCCGGATGCGCGACCGGGCCCAGTCGCTCTTCGCCACCGGTGACAAGGTCGCCGGGGACGCGTACACCGCTGAGCAGCTGGGCCGGCACATGGCCCGCCGGGTCAAGGAGCTGGCCGACGACCCGGACACGCCGCTGTTCTTCGGGCGCCTCGACATCGAGGAGATCGCCTATCACGTGGGGCGCCGGCACGTCACCGACGACGCCGGCGAGCCGATGGTGCTCGACTGGCGTGCACCGCTGTCGCGCTCGTTCTACCGGGCCAGCGTGCGTGACCCGCAGGGCGTCGCCACCCGGCGCCGGTTCGGGTTCGTCAAGGGTGAGCTGACCAGCTTCGAGGACGAACATCTGGATCGCGGCGAGGAGCTGGGCACCAGCAGCCGCATCCTGACCGCGGAGATCGAGCGGCCGCGCGTCGGGCCGATGCGGGACATCGTCGCGACCATTCAGCCGGAGCAGGACGAGCTGGTCCGGGCCGAGCTGGCCGATTCGATCTGTGTGCAGGGCGCGCCGGGCACCGGTAAGACGGCGGTGGGCCTGCACCGCGCCGCGTACCTGCTGTATCTGCACCGGGAGCGGCTGCGCCGGTCGGGCGTGCTGATCGTCGGGCCGAACACGGCGTTCCTCTCCTACATCTCCGCGGTGCTTCCCACGCTCGGCGAGGTCGAGGTGCAGCAGTCCACGCTGGAGGAGTTGGTCGGCCGGGTGCCGGTCAAGGCCGCCGACACGGCGCCGGCTGCGTTCGTCAAACATGATGTACGCATGGCGCAGGTGCTGCGAAAAGCCCTGTGGAACCGGATCGGGAAGCCGGCCGAGCCGATCATGGTGTCGGACGGTTCATACCGGTGGCGGATCGACACCGAGCCGCTGCGGCGAATCGTCGACGAGGCAAGGCGCGAGGGCCTGCCGTACTCGGTCGGCCGTGATCGCGTCCGCGCCCGCGTCGTGGGCCTGCTGCAGCGCCAGTCGGAGTACCGGACCGGCAACTCACCGAGCGAGTCCTGGCTGCGCAAAATGAGCAAGATCGCGCCGGTGACCGAGTTCCTTGACGCCGCCTGGCCGGCCGTCACACCCGAGTCGCTGGTCGCGGACGTGCTGACCGATCCGTCGGTGGCCGGCGACCTGCTCACCGACGAGGAGCAGGAGGCGATCCGCTGGGTGCGGCCGCCGAAGACGGTGAAGTCGGCGAAATTCACCACGGCCGACCTGCTGCTGCTCGACGAGGCGGCCGGGCTACTGGAGCGGGAGAACAGTTTCGGTCACGTCGTGGTCGACGAGGCGCAGGATCTGTCACCCATGCAGGCGCGCGCCCTGGCCCGGCGCAGCGAGCACGGCTCGATCACGCTGCTCGGTGACCTGGCTCAGGGCACCGCGCCGTGGGCCACCACGGACTGGCGGGAGATCCTCGGTCATCTCGGCAAGCCGGACGCCTCGGTCGTGCCGCTGACCGTCGGTTTTCGCGTACCCGAGGCTGTTGTGACCCTGGCCAACCGCCTGCTGCCGGCTCTCGGTGTGAACGTGCCCGAGGCCGTCTCCCTGCGTCGCGACGGTGATCTCGCCGTCGTCGGTGTGCCGGATCCCGCCGACCTGGACGCCCGGACGCTGGCCGAGGTAACCGCCGCGCTGGGGCACGAGGGTTCGGTCGCGGTGATCGCGGCGGACACCGCGGTGGACCGGCTGCGTGGTCACCTCACGGCCGCCGGGATCGAGCACGCGACGCCGGACGACGTCGAGGCCGAGGCGCGGGTCATGGTGGTGCCCGCCACCATCGTCAAAGGCCTTGAGTACGACCATGTCATCGTCCATGAGCCGTCCGACATCGTGGCGGCCGAGCCGAAGGGCCTGAACCGCCTTTACGTGGTACTCACGCGCGCCGTCACCAGGCTTTCGGTATTGCACTCCAAGCCGTTGCCGGACGCCCTTACGATCTCTTGATGCCACGTATCGGAGTGATGTTCGACCGCGACATTTCCCCTGAAGAGCTCCCCGGTTTCGCCGCCGCCGTGGAGGAGGCGGGCGCGGACGATCTGTGGGTGGTGGAGGACCTCGGCTGGACCGGCGGGGTCAGCGCCGCCGCGGTCGCCCTGGCCGCCACCTCCCGGCTGCGCGTCGGCATCGGCATCGCGCCGGCACCGCTCCGCAGCCCCGCCCTGTACGCCATGGAGATCGCCACGCTGGCCCGGCTGTATCCGGGTCGGGTGGTGGCCGGTCTCGGTCATGGCGTGCCGGACTGGATGCGCCAGGTCGGCGTCGCGGCGAAGTCACCGCTGTCCCTGTTGGAGGAGACCGTGACCGTCGTCCGCGGCCTGCTGCGCGGCGAGACCGTCACCGTCGTGGGACGCGAGGTGCAGGTCGAGGGGGTACGTCTCGTGCACCCGCCCGAGGTGATCCCGCCGGTCGTCACCGGTGTGGTGCGCCCGCGCTCGCTGGAACTCTCCGGCCGCGCCGCCGACGGCACGATCCTCGTCGAGGGTCTCAGCCCGGCCCAGATCACCGAGGCGATCGGGCACCTGCGCCGCGGCGGCGCCGGTGACGAGCACGAGGTGATCAGCTTCGCGTTCCTGCACATCGACGACGACCCGGACCGCGCCGCGAAGACCAGCCGCGAGGCTCTGGCCATCCAGTCAGGCTTCCTGGGCGTGCCGATCGAGGAGGTTTTCGCCCTGGTCGGCGCCGCCTCCGACATCCCCGCCAAGGTCGAGACCCTCGTCGAGACGGGGGTGCACACGGTCGTCCTGCGGCCGTTCGGCACCGACCTGCTCGGCCAGGTGCGCACGGCGCTCGCCGCCCTGCGCCGCTGACCACATCTCTCCGCGCGCGGTCACTGGGTCAGACCGGTGACCAGCGCGATCAGCTCCTTCAGGATGCCGATGACGCCGCTGACCACGCCGACCATGACGGCGATGTTCTGCAGGCTCCACCGGCCGGGCGTCGCCGGCACGGCCGAAGCCGTGGCGACCGCGGCCTCGGCCGGCCGGCCCTCCGAGGACGCGACAGGCGAGGGAGCAGCAGGCGAGGGAGCAGCAGGCGGAGGTGAGGCCTGCGGAGGCGCGGCAGGCGGAGGTGCGGCCTGCGGAGGTGCGGCCTGCGGAGGCGGGACCGGCCGGGACTCGGTTTCGGGTTCCGGTGATGCCGATGGTGGAGAAGGGGTCGGGTCGGCGCCGGGTGGAGCGGGCTCGGTCGGTGGGGAGGTGCGGCGGAACAGGGTCCAGCCGGCCACGCCGAGGGAGCCGAGCGCTCCACCGGCCACGCTGAGCCAGACCAGGACGCGGTGGGCGGTCGTGCCGTAGACCGGGAAGTTGCGATATCCGACATATGCCGTTACGACGGCTCCCGCCGCTGCGGCCAGGGCCACGAGCCAGCCCGGACGCAGCACCGCCAAGCCGCAGACCAGGGCCAGGGACGCGCAGGCTGTGGAGAAGACCTCCAGGACGTCGTGTTCCGTGCTGCCGAACCCGAACACCGTCGTCCATGTCATGACGAGTGTGATCATGGCGAGCAGCCCGAATGCTCCGGCCAGGGCGGCCAGGTGGAACCCGCCGCCGACAACCAGGGCCAGCAATCCCGCGGCGGCCGCGATCAGCAGGGCCCGGTCGACGGCCGGGGACCAGGCGCTGGGCAGGACGTACTTGATGTCCTGCCACTGGTAGATCGCGAAACCCAGAGCAGCGACCAGGGCACCGGTCAGGCGCAGAGCGAGCGGGCCGAGCCCGTGCGAGGCGACGAGCAGGGCGCCGGTGATCAGCAGCACGGTGATCGCCGCCGCCAGGCCGTTGTCGGCACCCGCGTCCTCCAGCCGCTGCAACAGGACGAGCAGGATGAGCCCGGCGACCAACCCGGCCGTTCCCACTTTCACCTGCCGCCCCACCGGTTCAGGATGACCGGCGTCCGCGAGTGATCACATCGGACGATCGGGGTGGAGGGGCTTCACCCAGCGGGACCAATCGGGCTGGCGGCGATAGCCGTGCGCGGCCCAGATGCGGTGTGCGGCCTCGTTCTCGTCGAGGACCATCGCGTCCGCCCGGGTGCCGCCGAACCGGCGGAACCGCTCCTCGGCCGCCGCGATCAGCAGGCCGCCGATGCCCTCGCGGCGGCGAGCCGGTGCGACCGCAAGCCGGTAGAGGTGGCAGCGCCAGCCGTCCCACCCCGCGATGACCGTGCCCACGATCTCGTCGCCGTCGACCGCGACGATCAGCGAGTCGGGATCCCGACCGTGCAGGGCGGAGATCGCCGCCGTGGTGTCCGCGGGACGGCTGTCGTTCTCCGCCGCCACCTGCCAGAACTCGAGAATCGCGGTGAGTTCGCCCGCCGTCGCCGCCCGCAAGATCACGCCTGCAGCCTAGTGCCGACTAACTTTATGGCACAAAGTTCTTTGACTTTGCGTCGTAAAGTCGAGTCATGACATCGACCGACGACGACTCCGCGTTCGACGATCCCGCCGAGGCGCTGCGTGTGATCCAGCGCGAGCAGACCAATGTGGAGCGCGAGCTCACCCCCGACCCCCGGTTGACGTATTGGCCGTGGGGCATCGCCTGGCTCGTCGGGTCCGGGCTGCTCTTCCTGCGGTACGGCCCGGACGGCCGCGTCCTCGTCGACATGCCCGACTGGCTGCCGCTGCTGGTCTTCTCCAGCCTGTTGATCGCCGCTGGCGTGATCACCGGCGTCGTCGGCGCCCGATCCGGCCGTCAGGTCACCGGCCCGTCCAGCCGTCAGGGCACGATGTACGGCTTTGCCTGGTCAGCAGGATTCACCGGGCTGGCCATCTCGTTCTCCCGGCTCAGCGACGTGGTGCCGGACGAGATGCAGGGCATCCTCTGGGGCGGCGGCATGGCCGCGTTCGTCGGTGCCATGTTCATGGCCGGCGCCGCGGTGTGGAACGACCGGACGATGTTCGTGCTCGGCGCCTGGATCAGCGTGGTCAACATCGTCGGCGTCCTCTTCGGACCCGGATGGCACGCGCTGGTCGTATCGGTCGCCGGTGGCGGCGGTCTGCTGGTCGCCGGTTTCGTGGCCAGGGCGCGGCTTCGGTGAGCGACGAGACGCTGCCGGACCTCGATCCGGTGATCCACGCCCAGGCCCGGCTGCGCGTCGTCTCCGCCCTCTCACAGCTGGGCGACGGCGACCGGATCGCCTTCCCTCGGCTCCAGGAGATCCTGCGGATGACCGCCGGCAACCTCTCGGTCCACCTCCGCAAGCTCGAGGAGGCCGGATACGTCGAGGTCACCAAGACACACCGCGGACGCACCCCGGCGACCCTGGTCCGCCTCACCCGGCGCGGCCGGCTCGCCTTCGACGACTACGTGATCGCCCTGCGCACCCTGCTGGAACCGAGCGAGACACCGGGAGAGACATCGTGATCAAGGCCCGCGCCGAGAACGTGACGCGCCGTTACGGCGACACCCTCGCCCTCGACGGCGTCGACCTCGACGTGCGCGCCGGCGAGCTGGTCGGCCTGCTCGGCCCGAACGGCGCCGGCAAGAGCACCCTGGTCAGCCTGCTGACCGGCAACCGCCGGCCGACCTCCGGCCGGGTCGAGCTCTGCGGTGGGGATCCGCGCGATCCGGCCAGCCGCCGCACGCTGGGCGTCACACCCCAGGAGACCGGGCTGCCCGCCTCGCTGCGCGTCGGCGAGGTCGTCGATTTCGTACGCGCCCACTACCCCAACCCCCTCGACCGGGACGAACTGCTCGACCGTTTCGGACTGACCGACCTGATCCGGCGACAGACCGGCGGTCTCTCCGGCGGTCAGAAGCGCCGCCTCGCGGTCGCGCTCGCCTTCGCCGGCCGCCCCGAGATCGTTTTCCTCGACGAGCCGACCACCGGCTTGGACGTCGAGGCCCGCCGCGCCCTGTGGGACGGGGTGCGCGCCTTCCACGACGAGGGCGGCACCGTCGTCCTGACCAGCCACTACCTCGAGGAGATCGAGGCGCTGGCCCGTCGCGTGGTGGTGCTGGCCGGCGGGCGGGTGCTCGCCGACGACACCGTCACCTCGGTACGCGGACTGGTCGGCATGCGCCGGGTCAGCCTGACGCTAGCCGTACCGTTGCCTGATCTTGAAGGTCTGGTGAGCACGGACCGTGAGGGTGATCGCCTGCATCTCCTCACCGCGGATGCGGATCTTCTCGTCCGTGCGCTCGTCGCGCAGGACGTCGCCTTCCGTGACCTGGAGGTTCGCCCCACCTCGCTGGAAGAGGCGTTCCTGGCCCTGACCCGCTCCCCCGCCGCAGCCTGAAACGGAGCGTCATGTCATCTCTCGCCCTGACCCATGCCAAGTTCCAGATCCTCGAGGTCTTCCGGATCCCGATCGCGGTGATCGGCAGCGCGTTCTGGCCGGCCGCCTCGATGGCCGCGTTCGTGGTGCCGTTCACCCGGGACAGTCCGGAGGCCGCCACCTATGCGACCGCCTCGATGCTGACGTTCGCGGTGATGAGCACCAACCTTTTCCAGTACGGAATCGGCGTCTCCGAGGACCGCGCGCAACCCTGGGATCCATTCGTCCGCACGCTGCCCGCCGGCGCGGCACCCCGCTTCATCGGCCGGATCCTGGCCGGGCTCCTGATGATGGCGGTGTCGCTGACCCCGGTCGTGCTGATCGCGAAGCTGTTCACCGAAGCCTCCCTGCCCCCGGCCGAGTTCCTGGTGATCGCGCTCATCTCGCTGCCGTTCATCCTGATGGGCCTGGCGATCGGCTACTCGCTGCCGCAGAAGGCGGCGATCGTGGTCGCCCAGGTGCTGTTCCTGCCGCTCGCGTTCGGCGGCGGACTGATGACACCGCCGGGTGGCGCGCCCGGATTCGTCGAGGACATCGCGCCTTTCCTGCCCACCGGCGGGGCGGTGCGCCTGATGTGGTCCGCCGTCGGCGGTTACGCTCCGGAGTTCTGGCCGACCGTCGCGCTGGCCGGGTGGACCGCGGTGTTCGCCACCTTCGCGGTGTGGGCCTACCGGCGGGACGAGGGTCGTCGGTTCGGCTAGAACAATGACAGTTTCATTCGGTCCGGGGCATGTAAATGCGACGATGCGACCATGACCGTTCGTTCGCCCGGCGAGGCCAACTGGGTGGATCTGGCCACCGCCGATCTCGACGGGGCCATCCGGTTCTACACGACGTTGTTCGGGTGGACCGCTGAGGTCTCCGGCGACGACTTCGGCGGTTACACAACGTTCATGCTCCGTGGGCTGCCCGTGGCCGGCGCGGGCCCGCTGTTCGGCGAGGGCCAGCCAACCGCGTGGAGCACCTACTTCGCCGCCGACGACGCGGACCGGGTCGCCGGCCGCGTCGAGGCCGCCGCGGGGAAGGTGCTGGTTCCGCCGTTCGACGTGATGGACCAGGGGCGGATGTCGGCGTTCCTGGACCCGGCCGGTGCGCCGTTCAGCGCCTGGGAGCCGGGGATGATGCGGGGCGCGGAGATCTTCGACGTGCCCGGCGCGCTGACCTGGGCCGAGCTGAACACCCGTGACCTTGAGGGCGCCATCGGGTTCTATGGCGCGGTGTTCGGCTGGACGTTCCGGGAGGCGCACGTCAGCGGGTACCCGTACGTGATCTGTGACGGAAACCGCAGCTCGGTGGCCGGCATCCAGCTGATGGTCGGCGGCGCCTGGCCGGACGATCTGCCGGCGCACTGGCTGATCTATTTCGCGGTGGCGGACTGCGACGCGGCGGCGGAGCACGCCTATGCGCTCGGCGGCCGGATCGTGCGGCCACCCACGATGATCTCGGTGGGCTGCTACGCGCTGATCGAGGATCCGCAGGGCGGCCGGTTCGCAATCCTGGCCCCCGCACGCTGAAAAGGCCGCCCCGGAGGGCGGCCCTTTTCGTCAGCGTTCGTCAGCTTGTCGTCAGCCCAGGAGGGTGGGCAGCTTCTCGAACAGCTGCGTGGTGTACGTGATCATCTCCCGCAGCATCCAGTTGCCGGTCAGCAGCAGCGCCGCACCGATCGCCACCGCCTTCGGGACGAACGAGAGCGTCGCCTCCTGGATCTGGGTCACCGACTGGAACAGAGAGATCGCGAAACCAACCGCCAGAGCGGTCAGCAGCACCGGCGCCGACATCTTCGCCGCGATGCTCATGGCCTGCAGTCCGAGCTCCACCACCATCGTGTCCGTCATGCCAGTCAGTTCGGGGACTTGAGAAATCCGCGGAGTGCTAAACGGGCGCATGCCGGTTGCCGTCAGGTTGCCGGGATCATCCCCGGACCGCGACGACCAGCGGGCCGTGATCACCAGCGATCACCCGGACCTTGACCCGGTAGTGCTCCGCCAGGATCTCCTCGGTGAGCACCTCGGCCGGCGCGCCCGCCGCGACCACTCGGCCGCCGGCCAGCAGGACCATGCGGTCGGCGTACTCACCGGCGGTGGAGAGGTCGTGCATGGTGGCGAGCACGGTCAGTCCGCGTTCGGTGCGCAGGTGGTCGACGAGCTCCAGCACCTCCTGCTGGTGGCCGATGTCCAGTGCGCTGGTCGGCTCGTCCAGCAGCAGGACACCGGCTCCCTGCGCGAGGGCGCGTGCCAGGAAGACCCGCTGGCGTTCACCGCCGGAGAGCGTGTCGAGACGGCGGCCGGCGAACGGGCTGAGATCGAGCGCGGCCAGCACCTCGTCGACGGCGTCCAGGTCGGTGGCCGACTCGCGGCCGAGTGCCGGGATGTACGGGGTACGCCCCAGCAGCACGTAGTCGAAGACCAGCATCCCCGGCGGCACGACCGGTGACTGCATCACGGTGGCGACGGCCTTGGCGCGTTCCCGCCGGTGCATCCGGTCGACCGGGAGGCCCTGCAGGCGGATCGTCCCCTCGAACGGCAGCAGACCGCCGATCGCCCGCAGCGCGGTGGACTTGCCGGCGCCGTTCGGCCCGATGACCGTGACCCACTCACCGTCGGCGACGTCGAGATCGACCCCGTCGACGATGAGCGACCCGTCGAGCCGCACGGTCAGGCCCTCGACAGTGATGGTCACGTCGGCACCGCCCGGCTCGTGCGAAGAACAAGGATGAAGAACGGTGCGCCCAGGAACGCCGTGACCACCCCGATCGGGATCTCCGCGTCGCCGCCGGCCGTCCGCGCCAGCAGGTCGGTCAGGGCCAGGAACGCCGCGCCGAACAGCAGCGACAACGGCAGCAGCGACCGATAGCTCGGCCCGGTCAGCAGCCGGATCGTGTGCGGCACGATGATCCCGACGAACCCGATCAGCCCGGAGACCGAGACCGCGGCCGCGGTGCCCAGGGACGCCGCGATGATCAGCAGGTACCGGCTGCGCTGCGGATGCAGGCCCAGGCTGGTGGCCTCGGCGTCACCGACGGCCAGGACGTCGAGCTCGCGCCGCTGGGTCAGGACGATCGCGCCGGTGATCACCGCGTACGGGAGGATCACCAGCACGTCGTGCCAGCCCGCGGTGGCGAGCCGGCCGAGCAGCCACGAGTACACCTGCTGCAGCGACTCCATGTGCCGCTGCAGCAGGAACGTCTGCGCGGCGGAGAGGAACGCGGAGACCGCCACCCCGGCCAGGATCAGCGAGGCGGGCGAGCGCTCGCGACCCCCGGCAGCACCGAGCAGCCAGGTGAGCAGGACCGCGCCGACCGCACCGGCGAAGGCGGCCACCGGTACGCCGATCGGCAACTCGGTGGTGCCCGGTGCGGCGAGCACGATCACCGCCGTCACGCCCAGCCCCGCACCGGCCGCCACGCCGAGCAGGTGCGGGTCGGCGAGCGGGTTGCGGAAAGCGCCCTGGTAGGCGGCGCCGGCCAGGGCCAGCATCGCTCCGACCAGCAGCCCCAGGACCACGCGCGGCAGCCTGAGCTGGACGAGGATCGCGACCTCACGTTCGGACAGGCCGCTTTCCAGGCGTACCCCCGGAATGAGATTTAAGATCTCCACCGCGACGCTGCCGGGCGGCAGCGAGACCGAGCCGAACGCCAGGCCGGCGATCGCCGCGACGACCACGGAGATCACGCCTGCCGCCAGCCAGGCCGGGCGCAGGCCCGCCGGCCCGCGCCGATCGGTCATGCTGGGACCTTGCCCACCGCGTCCGCGACCGACTGCACAAGATCAACGGTACGGGGACCCCAGCGCGACGCGATGTCGTCGTCGAGCGGGTAGGTCTGCCCCTTCTGCACGGCGGTGACCGCCGACCAGCCGCTGCGGGCCTTCACGGTCTCGGCCGACTGCTGGCAGCACTTGGCGTCGGCCAGGAAGATCGTGTCCGGGTTCGCCTTGACCAGCGCCTCCTGCGTCATCTGCGGATATCCGCCGAGCTTGCCGTCCGGGTCCGCGGTGTCGGCGACGTTGGTCATGCCGAACAGCGAGAAGACCGAGCCGATGAACGTCTTCGAGGTGGCCGTGTAGAGGTCCGGGCTCAGCTCGTAGAAGTAGGTGAGCGGCTTGCCACGCGCCGGCACCGTCTTGACGATCCCGTCGATCTTCGCGGCCATGTCCGTGCTGACCTGCTGCGCCTCGGTGCGGTGACCGGTGAGCGTGCCGAGGTCGCCGATCTGCTTGTACGTGTCGTCCAGCGTCTGCGCGGCCGGCGCCTGGAAGACCGGGATGTCCAGCTTGTCGAGCTGGGCCAGGATGTTCTCGGTGTCGTGCGAGAGCACCACGAGGTCCGGGTTCTTGGCCGCGATCGCCTCGGCGTTCGGCTTGAAGCTGGACAGGTCCGTCTTCGGCGCCTCCGCCGGGTAGTTGGACTGGTCGTCGACCGCGATCACCTGCGACCCCGCCCCGATCGCGAAGAGCATCTCGGTCGTGGTCGGGCTGAGCGAGACGATCTTCTCGGGCCGGGCGTCGAGGGTGAGCGTCCCGACGGTGACCGGGAACGACGCGGCGGCGCTCGGGGTGGTGGCGGCCGGCTGCTCGGTGGTGTCGGCGCATCCGCCGATCAGCAGTGCGGTCGCCGCGAAGACGGCAGTGAGCAGGCGTTTCATGAAATCCTCCTGTCGGCCCGGCAGCTGGTGCTTCGCCGACAGGGGCCATCGGCCCGCCGCCCGCGAGGCGCCCCTCCCCGGGAGCGCTGAATCGCGACCGACGCCCAGGCGACCTGGCTAGACCTCACGAGTGGAGGGATCACAGTTGCGGGACAGCTCCGGTTTCTCACCGGCTTCGCTGCGGCGCGGTCGTTGAAACGCTAACTCACGAGCAGCCCGAGGCGATATCTGCCCGTCCCGGCATCTCTCAGCCGAGTAGCACGATTCGCCCTTGGACGGAATCCCGACGGAACGTGCCCCACTCGCGCGAATCGGCGGAAATGGTCCGATTGTCGCCCAGCACGTAGATCGTCCCATCGGCCACCGTGACCGGATCACAATCGGTCTTCGTGCCGGCTCGCAGGTAGGGCTCGTCGACCGGCGCGCCGTCCCGGAACACGCGGCCGTCGCGGCACTCGATCCGGTCGCCGTCCAGACCGATCACGCGCCGCTCGGTGCTCTGGTCGGGCGCGCCCGGGATCGGCAGCACGACGATGTCGCCACGGTCGACGCCGGTCACCCGGAAGGCGACGCGATCAGTCACATATCGGCTGGTCACGGCCATGGTGGGTTCCATGCCCAGGCTGGGCACATAGGTCAGGGTCAGCGCGAACTGGTTCACCGCGACGGCTGCGGCAAGGACGCATGCGGCAAGAGCGAAGACCTTTTTATGCGTACGGGAGGACGCGCGCTGTTCGCGATAGGCCACCCGCAGGCCGCCGGCGGTCCACACCAGCGCCGCCCACATCCCCATCGTCTGATCGAACTCGGCCAGGATCGCCTCGCCCCAGGGGCCGCCGTGGTCCCGGCGCCCGCGGACGGCGAGGGTCAGCAGCCGATGCGCCGCGGTCCTGATCACACCGGTCTCACTCTCGCGGCCTCACGGGCCCGGCGATCCTTCGCGGCGGCGTCGGCCAGACGGGTCGTGGCGAGTGCGATCCCGTCACCGGTCAGGCGATAGGTGTGCCGCGGTGGGCGTCCGGGCTGGTCGGACGGCTCCCAGCCGGCCTCCAGGAGCCCCTGCTCGGTCAGCCGCATGAGGATCGGATAGAGCGTGCCGGAGGCCAGGCCGGTCTCGCGGCTCAGGTCGTAGCCATATCGCCGGGTCGCGGGCTCCTTGAGCAGCGCCTCGAAGAGCCGCAGGGTCTGCGGGGAGGCGTGTGGTGTCCGCGGCATGGCCGAAAGTCTACTTAACTCGGCTCTTCGTTTCCTACTGCTGTACCCGGTTCTTTGTCTTCTTGCCGCTGTCCTCGGCGACGACCCGGTCGCCGGCGGCGGCCGCGTCCTCGTCGCCGGCCAGCGCGGACCGCAGGCGGCTCTTCTCGGCCGTGCGGCGGGCCGCGATCTCGCCGAACTGCTCGGCCGTCTCGTCGCGCTGCCGGCGCAGCAGCAGGAGCGACAGCGCGGCCGAGGCGACGAACGCGACCATCATCTTCACCAGCAGGTTCAGCGGCACCGGGAGCAGCGCGGTGAAGCAGATCGCGAACAGGCCGAGCCGGGCAAGTGTGTACTTGACGACGGGACTCATGAATCTCTCTCCTCAGCCGGACCGATGGCGCAGCCACCGGAGGCCGTAGAACCAGACCAGGCAATACACGACCGTACCGGTAGCGGCTCCGGCGGCGCCGCTGACCAGTGACGGCACGAAGCCGGCGATGAGGCCGGCGGCCGTCATCCCGGCGGCCACGCCGAACCCGGCGCCGAGCACCGTCACGATCGCGCGGTGGGCGCCGAAGCCCTCGGCCCGGTACTCCTCGGTGAAGAGCCAGACCGGCAGGATCACCGCCAGCCAGCCGTTGGTGTCGCCGAACGTGCTGATCCCGGCGAGCGACACGATCGCCTCGAAGACGAGCAGCACGGCCAGGCCGGCTGCCAGTCCGGCGAACGCGGCGCCG
Source organism: Actinoplanes sp. NPDC051861 (assembly GCF_040681145.1). Lineage (NCBI taxonomy): Bacteria > Bacillati > Actinomycetota > Actinomycetes > Micromonosporales > Micromonosporaceae > Actinoplanes > Actinoplanes sp. NPDC051861. The sequence continues at coordinate 93,955 of NZ_JBFAYE010000021.1, read as the reverse complement.
AGCAGGTCACCGATGGTGGCGAGCCGCCCGCCGGGGTCCCGGCGCAGCCCGCGCACATTCCTCTGCTGGGTCATCGCTCAGGCCCATACCTGCTGGGGCTCGCTGCGGCGGTCGGCCAGCGACGGTGCCTTCTCGTATTCGCGCACTACCTCATAACGAGTGTTGCGCTCGACCGGCTGGAAACCGGCGTCCCAGATCAGGTGAAGCAGGTCGTCGCGGTGCATCGTGTGGGGTGTCCCATACGAGTCGGCGTCGTGGGTGATCTTGTATTCCACGACCGAGCCGTCGAGGTCGTCGGCACCGAAGTTCAGCGAGAGCTGCGCGACGGAGAGCCCGTGCATGACCCAGAAGCACTTCACGTGCGGCACGTTGTCGAACAGCAGGCGGGAGACGGCGAACGTCTTCAGCGACTCGGCCGGCGCCGCCATCGTGGTGCGCTCCTGGATCCGGTTGCGGACCTTGCCGTCCTGCGAGTCGACGAAGTCGTGCTGGTAGCGCAGCGGGATGAAGACGGCGAAGCCGCCGGTCTCGTCCTGCAGCTCACGCAGCCGCAGCACGTGATCGACGCGGTGACGCGGCTCCTCGATGTGGCCGTAGAGCATGGTCGACGGCGTCCGCATGCCCTTGGAGTGGGCCAGCCGGTGGATCCGCGACCAGTCCTCCCAGTGGCAGTTGTGGTCGACGATGTGCTGCCGGACCTCCCAGTCGAAGATCTCGGCGCCACCACCGGTCAGCGACTCCAGCCCGGCGTCCATCAGCTCGTCGAGGATCTCGTCGGCCGACAGCCCACTGATCTTCTCGAACCACTGCACCTCGGTCGCGGTGAAGCACTTGAGCTTCACGTTCGGCAGAGCGGCCTTCAGCTCGCGCAGCACTTTCGGGTAGTAGCGCCACGGCAGGGTTGGGTGCAGACCGTTGACGATGTGCAGCTCGGTGAGCTGCTCGTCCTCCATCTCCTTGGCCTTGCGGACCGCCTCGTCGATCCGCATCGTGTACGCGTCCTTCTCCCCCGGCTTGCGCTGGAAGGAGCAATACGCACAACTGGCCGAGCAGACGTTGGTCAGGTTGAGGTGCCGGTTGACGTTGAACATCACCCGGTCACCGTTCATCTCGGTGCGCTTGTGATGAGCCAGCCGGCCGAGCCACGCCAGATCGTCCGACTCGTAGAGCGCGATGCCGTCCTCACGGGTCAGCCGCTCACCGGCGTAGACCTTGGCCTCGAGCTCACGCTTGCGCCCGGCGTCCATGCGCGCCCCTCTCCTCGTTCGCCGTCGAGCGTACGTGCCGGGTCCGACATCGGACACGCGGCGGGCACCGCACCGGGAAGTCGAGAAATTCTCAGCGTCCTTTCACCTTCATTCGATCGACACCGGTAGTGCGCTTGGGGTAAGAACCTTAGGGAACGACTAGCGACGGTCCGGGCCGACGCGGACGGGGAGCTCATGACCAAGGCAGTGCGGCAAGGGTTCTCAAAACCTCAACGCTTTGCATCGTCATGGCTTCGCCCTGTCGTTCTCTCGACTGCCACCGCGATCGCCATCGGCGCCCTGTTCCAGCCGATCCCTGCGATGGCCGCGCCGACCACCCCGCCCTCACCTGCGGTTCCGGTCGCGCCCGCGGTCGTTCCCGGCACCGGGACCGTGGCCTCCGTGCCGGATGCGGGCGCACGCCCGGTGCAGACCGGCGCCCTGACGCTCCCCGGCACACCGGCCCGCCCGTCGGCCTACACGCCGCCGGTCACCACTCCCGGCGGAGTGGTGAGCCCGGTCGTCCAGCAGATCGAGAAGGGCCGGGCGGAAATCGCCTCGCTCGGCGACCAACTGATCCGGATCGGTCAGGACCGCGACATCGCGCAGACCCAGTCGACGACCGCCACCCAGCGGATCGCCGACGCTGAGCAGGCGTTGCAGCTCGCGCAGACCGATGTGAAAGAGGCGGCGAACGCGGCGATCGAGCAGGCGGCCGCGATGCCGCCCGGCACGCTCGACTCCGGCCTGAGCGACCTGGAGGCGCTCTCCCGGCTCCAGCGCGGCGACATCCCGCCGGACGAGGGCGCCGCACGCCGGCTGAAGGCCGCCGAGGCCACCCTGGCGACCGCACGCGCCGACCAGACCTCCGCGAGCCTGCAGTTCAGCACGCTCTCCGCGCAGTACAAGCAGGTCAACAACCAGATCACGGCGAAGCAGACGGCGCAGGGGAAACTCGAGCAGAAGCACGCGGCCGAGCTCAGCGCGTCGGAGACCATCGAGACCGCCGCCGACCAGCAGCTCGGCGCGGAATACCTGGCCGGCGAGGCGGACGGCCGCAGCGCCGACCCGCGCGCCATCCAGGCCCTGCAGTTCGCCCTGGCCCAGCGCGGCGATCCGTACGTGTGGTCCGAAGAGGGCCCGGATCAGTACGACTGCTCCGGCCTGATGTACGCGGCGTACCGTTCGGTCAACTTCCCGCTCGTCCGCGTGTCCCGCGATCAGTACTACCAGACACGCAACAAGGTCGTGGACCGCTACTCGCTGCTCCCCGGCGACCTGCTCTTCTTCAGCTCCTCCAACAGCTGGACCGGCATCCACCACGTCGCGATGTACGCGGGTAGCGGCATGATGGTCGAGGCGCCGCGCACCGGGTTGAACGTCCGGCTCGTGCCGGTCCGGTGGACCCGCCTCTTCCAGGCCACGCGCATCTTCGGCTCGGTCGAGGGCGACGCGGTGAACCCGGTTCTCGGCGCACCGGACGCCGAGGAGCAGCCGGGCCGGCCGGCCACGACGCCGCCCACGACCTCGCCGACCCCGACGCCGAGCAAGACCACGACGAAGCCGCCGGTCAACCCGTCCACCTCGACGACACCGCCGGTGAACCCGAGCACCAGCTCGACCACGACGCCGCCGGTGACCGAGCCGACGACCACGACGCCGACGACCGACCCGACCACGGATCCGACGACCGAGCCGACCACGCAGCCGACGCCGGTGGAGACGACCACGACGCCGGAAACCGAGGAGACGACGTCGGCCCCGACCGGCTCCACCTCGTCGTCAACCGCGGCCGAGGCGACCGTCACCGCGTCGTCCGAGTCGAAGTCGCCCTCCGAGTCCGTTTCGCCCAGCGGCGGCTAGGACCGGAACGGCCACCGCGCCTGAGTCCGATGCCGGGTGTGTTCACACCGGCTGATGTGGCACGGTTAAGGTCAGCGACCGACGTCCGAACCGTCGGCAGCGGTGGTCGGGAGGACCTAGATGGACGAGCAGCAGGCGACCCGGGACGGCGAGATCGGAACGCCGTCCGCCGCGCGGCCGCCCGCGGGTGATGGCGAGGGGTTCAGTCCGCCGCCGCCCCCTGCTCCGGGAGCGCTGTGGGCAGCGCCGTCCTCGTCCCCTTCGTCCCCGGCCCCTTCGGTCTCACCCTCCTCGTCCTCCTCGTCCGCCTCGCCCTCCTCCGACCCCGACGCCTCCGACGCCTCCGACCCGGACGTCTCCGACCCGGACGTCTCCCCCTCTGACACGGACGGCCCTCCTTCGGATGCGCCGGTTTCCGGCGTTCCCGCGCCGGCCAAGTCCTCCGCCAGCGAGAACGGCGGTTCGGCTCGGCCTGTTTCCGCTGCTCCCGGCCCTAACGCGGCGCGCGCTTCGGTGCCCGCTCCGGTCTCGGGGTCCGCTCCGGTGTCGGGGTCCGCTCCGGTGTCGGCGTCCGCGTCGGTCAAGCCGCTGGCTGGTGGCGGGTCCGCCCGCCCGGTTTCGGCTGCCCCGGGAGCCGGTGCCGCGCGTGCCTCGGTGCCCGGTTCGATCAAGCCCACTTCCGGCGAGGTGCACGTCAGTGGCAAGCCGACCGTTTACGGCGCCGCCGCCGAGCCGAAGCCTGCGGAGCCCTCGAAGCCCTCGGATCCAGCGAAGCTTTCCGATCCAGCGAAGCTGTCGGATCCAGCGAAGCTTTCGGATCCAGCGAAGCTTTCGGATCCCTCGGAGCCCGAGAAGCCAGAACCCGCCGACCCGTCCGAGCCGGAACCGGCCAAGCCCGAACCCTCCAAGCCCGAACCGTCGAAGCCCGAGCCCGAGCCCGACGAGCCGGAGCCGCAGCCGGTGCCCGGCCGGCCCGCCCCGCCGAAGCCCGCCGAGCCGGAACCCGGCACGCCCGAGCCGATCAAGCCACCGGCGCCGCCGTTCCCCGAGCCGCCGGGCCCGTTCCCGACGCCGGCCCCGGAACCCGCGCCCTCCCCGATCCCGCCAGGTCCCGGTCCAAGCCCCGTCCCGCCAGGCCCTGGACCGAGCCCGGTTCCGCCCGGCCCCGGACCGAGCCCCGTCCCGCCTGGCCCGGGTCCGGTTCCGCCTGGGCCGAGTCCTGTCCCGCCCGGGCCGGTTCCGCCGGGTCCGGGTCCCAGCCCGGTGCCGCCAGGACCGGGTCCCAGTCCGATCCCGCCGGGCCCGGGCCCGAATCCCGTGCCGCCCGGACCCGGTCCCAGCCCGGTGCCTCCCGGACCGGGTCCGAGTCCCGTTCCCGGCCCGCCCGGACCGGGTCCCGTGGCGCCGCCGATCGTCCCGCCGCCCCCGGTCATCGGGAGTCGGAGCGGGAGCGGCCTGCCGTCGTACACCCTGCCGCCCAGCGCCGGGCCCGCCGGTCTGCCGCCCACGTCGTTCGGCAGGCCGCCGGCGACCTACTCCTCGCCGCCGGAGAACATCGACATGACGCAGCCGGTGCCCTCCGGGCATTCGAGCCCCTACGCCCACCCAGCCGCGCCGACCACCCCGGTCAGCCCGGTTCCGGGCGGGGTGCCGCAGCAGCGCGGGCAGGGGACGGTTTACAGCACTGGCGGATATCCGTCGATTCCGGCGCCCACGCCCAGCCCGTCGATCGACATGACCATGCCGGTTTCCGACCCGTTGGAGAACTCCGGGTCGCTGACCGGTCACATCCTCGCGCAAGGCTGGCACGACGCGCCCGTCGAGCAACGCCGAAGTAATCTCAAGGTGGTCGTCGCCATGTTGGCCGTCCTGGCCCTGCTGGTCACGGTCAGCCTGATCTTCGTGTTCACGGCCGGTGACACCTTCACCGATATGATCAATAACCTCACCAGCTGATCCGCGGCTGACCGGACGGGCTAATCCGTGCGGTGACGCGCGCGTTTTGCCCGGACAGGCCGCAGACCCTAAGCTGGCGAGGTTGCGCTCCGAGGTGAGCCTGCCCACTACCCGCCGGGAATGCGGTCGGCGGTGCAGACGTTCACCCGTACACTGATGGTAGTTATTGACGCGGCGTGCCCACCCGGTGCACGCCACGGGCGTTCTTGCGGGCATTTCAGCGAGCGGTCCTCAACGGCCGCGGCGGGCCAATTCACGCGAGCGTGCGCCCCCGTAGAGAGGTTCTCTTGACCACTTTCGCTGATCCCAGCACGTTCCCGTCCGTACTCGAGACCCCCACCACCGAAACCCCGGAGCCGGAGACCACGGCCGCACCCACCGCCCCGGTGAGCAGCTTCGCCGACCTCGGCCTCCCCGCCGAGATCGTCCGCGTGCTCAACCGCGAGGGCATCACCACCCCGTTCGAGATCCAGGCCGCCACCGTTCCGGATGCACTGGCCGGCCGTGACGTGCTCGGCCGCGGCCAGACCGGCTCCGGCAAGACCCTCGCCTTCGGCCTGCCTGTTCTGGCCCGGACGGCTCAGGGCGGCAAGGCCCGCCCGCACCACCCGAAGGCTCTGATCCTGGTGCCCACCCGCGAGCTGGCGATGCAGGTCGCCGACTCGCTCATGCCGATCGGCCGTTCCGTCGGCGTGTTCCTGAAGACCGCCGTCGGCGGCGTGCCGTACGACCGGCAGATGGACGCTCTGCGCCGCGGCGTCGAGGTCATCGTCGCGACCCCGGGCCGGCTCGCCGACCTGATCGAGCGTGGCGCCTGCAAGCTCGACGACGTCGAGGTCACGGTGCTCGACGAGGCTGACCAGATGGCCGACATGGGCTTCCTGCCCGAGGTCACCGAGCTGCTGGCCAAGACCCCGGAGAACGCGCAGCGGCTGCTCTTCTCGGCCACTCTGGACGGTGACGTCGACACGCTGGTCAAGCGCTTCATGCACGACCCGGTGACGCACTCCACGGCTCCCGCCGAGGCGAGCGTGTCCACGATGGATCACCACCTGCTGCTGATCCCGCCGGCCGACAAGTTCCCGATCACCGCGTCGATCGCCAACCGGGAGGGCAAGACCATCGTCTTCGCCCGGACCCAGATGGGCGTGGACCGGCTGGTCGAGCAGCTGGCAGCGGTCGGCGTCCGGGCCGGCGCGCTGCACGGCGGCAAGACGCAGCGAGTGCGTACTCGTACGTTGGCGGAGTTCAAGGAAGGCCGGACCAACGTCCTGGTCGCCACCGACGTCGCCGCGCGCGGCATCCACGTCGACGGCATCTCCCTGGTCGTCCACGTCGACCCGCCGAAGGACCCGAAGGACTACCTGCACCGTGCGGGGCGTACTGCGCGGGCCGGCGAGTCCGGTGCGGTCGTCACGCTGGTGCTGCCGAAGCAGCGCCGCACCACGCAGGCCATGATGGCCAAGGCCGGGGTCGCCCCCGCCGAGGTCCGGGTCCGCCTGGGCGACGAGAAGCTGGCCGACGTCACCGGCGCCCGCGAGCCCAGCGGTGTCCCGGTCGTCGACGAGCCGGAGCCGCGCCGCGAGCGCGGGGATCGTCCGCGCCGCTTCGGTGACCGCCCGCGGGGTGGCTTCGGCGACCGGCCGCAGCGCTCCTACGGTGACCGGCCGCAGCGTTCGTTCGGCGACCGCGACCGCAACGACCGTGACCGCAACGACCGTGGTGGCTTCGGCGACCGGTCGCGCGGCGGCTACGGCGACCGGCCGCAGCGTTCCTTCGGCGACCGCCAGGACCGTTCCTTCGGCGACCGTCCCGAGCGCTCGTTCGGCGACCGCCAGGAGCGTTCGTTCGGCGACCGCGACCGTCCGGCTCGCACCGAGCGCACCGGCGGCGACCGGCACTTCGCCGACCGCCACTTCGGTGACCGCCCGGCCCGCACCGGCGACCGGCCCTCCGGCCAGCGCCGCGACGGCAACCGGACCGACCGCCGCGAGGGCCCCTCGGGCCGCTTCGGCTCGTCCCGCCCGGCCCGCTCGTACTGATCCGATAGGAGACCCCGGCACAGGGTGTGCCGGGGTCTTTCCGTCGTAAAGGTACGGAAACCGGGTACGTTACCCGCATGCCGCTGCCCACCGCGCTGTTCTGGGAGCGCCGCGATGTCTCCGGCGCCGAGCACACCCTCCTCGAGTCCCGCACCGGGCTCTACGCCCACGGCACCGCACTGGCCGCCGCCCCCGTGCCCTACGCCTGCCACTACGAGTTGCAGACCGACCCGGACTGGGTGACCACCCGGCTGGACGTCCGCGCCGAGGGCGCCGGCTGGGCCCGAAGCGTCCGGCTGGAGTTGGCAGCGGGCCGCTGGCGGATCACCGCTTCCGAGCAGGGTGACCTCGACGCCGCCCTGGTCGCCGCCGGGCACGCCCGCGCCGGCCTGCCCGGCAGCGAGGACCCCGATCTGCTGTACGGCGCGTTCGACGCCGACCTGGGCGGCTCACCGCTCACCAACACGCTGCCGATCCGCCGCCTGGACCTGCTGAAGGCCGAGACCGGTGTGGCGCATCGGCTCAACGTGGCCTGGGTGCTGGTGCCGAGCCTGGAGGTGGTGCAGGCGGATCAGATCTACACACCGCTCGGCGGCGACCGGGTGCGGTTCGCCAGCGAGACCTTCAGCGCCGATCTGACCGTCGACGACGAGGGGTTCGTCGTCGACTACCCGGGGCTGGCCCGGCGGGTCACACTCGGCTCTTGATCCAGCTCAGGCAGGCCTTGTCGACCGTCTTGAACGGCTTTCCGAACGCCTGTGGCGACGCCTCGGCCGGTTTGATGCCTTTGCGCAGGACCAGGTCGGCGAAGGACATCAGCTTCGCCTCGCCGTACTGGGCGGCCATGCACGCGCTCGCGTAGTGGCCCATGGCGTACAGGGTGGAGACGGTGAGGTCGCCGGCGTTCTCGGTCAGGGACGGCACCGCGATGCTCTTGGGCGCGCCACGCTTGCGGAACGAGTCCTGGAGCACGTACCGGCTGTAGGTGTTCTGCGGCTTCTTCGGGTAGGCGCCGATGTACTCGGCGATGCCCTCCACCAGCCACTGGTCGTCGTCGGTGTCCCGGGTGCTGAGCCCGGCCAGGGTGACCACGTGGGCGAGCTCGTGCTGGACGACCATGGACACGTCCTGCTCCTGCAGCACCTTGCGGGTACGCAGCACGACATCGGTTCCGGCCGAGTTGAGCGGGATGGCGTAACCGATGGCGTATCCGATCGAGTTGCCGCCGTACCAGGACTTCCACGCCTTGTCGTCGGCCAGGTAGATCCGGTATCGGCTGCCCTGCTTGTTGCCGACCAGACCGGCGTAGCGGTCGGTGACCACGGCCGCTTTCTCGGCGATCTTGAGGATCGTCTTCAGGTGTTTCTTCTGGCTGCTGGGTCCGGCGACGACGACCCGCTTCCCGGTCGCGAAGCTGAGCGTCTGCGAGGCCCACGGCGGTGTCATGAGCGGGCTGTTGTCCCCGTTGTAGGTCATCCCGGTGATCACGTATCCGTCGCCGCGCCGGCTGAGCGTCAGGTTCTGGTCCAGTTTTGGCTGACCCTGGCTGTACGAGGCTCTCCAGCCCGGACAGGCACCACCCTTGAAGCAGTATCCGAGGCTGGCGCTGAGGACGACCTTGGCCGCTGTCGACCTGTCGTCCGGGTCGGCGTGGTACTCGGCGTGCCCGACACCCAGCGCCCGCAGGTTCCGGAAGATCATGCGGTATCGCGTCACCAGCTTGGGCTGCTTGGGGTCGACCAGTGCCAGCCAGCCCTTCTCGTCGCCCCCGGAAAGGGCCTCCGCCTGCGTCTGGAGCAGTGCGAGCGACTCCTCGAAGGGTGTCGGCGGACGGGTCGGCGCGGACTCCGGGACAGCGGTTGCGGGCTTCTCCCGCTCGGGCCAGAAGATCACCGCCGCGACGCCGCCGGCGACCATGACCACGGCGGCCACGAGGGCGGCGATGACGGCCTTTCCCGACTTGCGGGCGGGCGCCACGTCGAGAGAGGGCGAGTGATCTTCCACGACCGGGAATCTAATCACGGTCGGTCGATACGAGCTATCCCGGCCAGCTGCCGTCTCGCAGGAACCGCTGAACGACCTCGGAATACGGCTTCAGGTCCAGATTCTGCCCGGCCACCCAGTCGTCGGAGTAGTACGTGTGCGCGTACCTCTCTCCACCGTCGCAGATGAGGGTGACCACCGACCCGTTGCGCCCGGCCGCCAGCATCTCGCCGATCACCCGGAACGCGCCCCACAGGTTGGTGCCGGTCGAGCCGCCGAGCCGGCGGCCCAGCACCTCCGACGCCGCCCGCATGGTGGCCAGCGACGCCGCGTCGGGCACCTGCATCATCCGGTCCACCACACCCGGCTGGAACGACGGCTCCACGCGTGGCCGGCCGATCCCCTCGATGCGGGAACCCTTGCCGGTCACGACGGTCCAGTCGCCGGCGAGATAAGCCTGCCAGAACGCCGAGCCCTCGGGGTCGACAACGCAGAGCTTGGTGGGGAATCGGCGATACCGTGCGTAGCGGCCGATCGTCGCGCTCGTACCGCCGGTCCCGGCCCCGACAACGATCCAGGCCGGCACGGGATGCCGCTCCAGCCTCAGCTGGCTGTAGATCGACTCCGCGATGTTGTTGTTGCCGCGCCAGTCGGTGGCCCGCTCGGCGTGCGTGAACTGGTCCATGAAGTGCCCGCCGAGATCGGCCGCGAGCCGCCGGGCCTCGGACACCACCTGGGTCGCGTCCGCCACCAGATGGCACTTGCCGCCCTGGAACTCGATCAGCGAGATCTTCTCCGTGGACGTGGCGGCCGGCATGACCGCGATGAACGGCAGACCGAGCATTCGGGCGAAATATGCCTCGCTGACCGCAGTCGATCCGGATGAGGCTTCCACGATCGTCGTGCGCGGACCGATCCAGCCGTTACAGAGGGCGTAGAGGAATAGCGACCGTGCCAGGCGATGCTTGAGTGAACCAGTGGGATGAGACGACTCGTCCTTGAGGTAGAGGTCGATCCCCCACGACCGCGGCAGCGGGAACGGCAGCAGGTGCGTGTCGGCGGATCGGTTCGCGTCCGCCTCGACCATGGCGATCGCGTTGCGCGCCCAGTCCCGGGCGACGCTGTCCGAGCGGTCCAGTTTGGTGGGCTCCATGTCAGCCGAGGCCCGGCTGCGGCCGGTGTTCCCACTTCGTGGAGAGGGCGATCGCGGTCCGCGTCGATGCGACCCCCGGCGTCCGATTGATCCGCACTATCAGCTGCTCCAGTTCCGCGATGGTGCCGACCCGCACGATGAGCTGGTAAGACTCCACGCCGGCCATGAAATAGCAGCTCTCCACCTCGGGCATGGCGCGGACGGCGGCGAGCACGTCGTCGGTGTCCGCCCCGGAGTCCTCGATGATGCCGATCAGCGCGGTGACGCCGAGACCGATCGCCTCGTGGTCGATGTCGGCACGGTAGCCGCGGATCGTTCCGGCGGTCTCGAGCTTACCGACTCGCTCGTGCACGGCGGGGGCGGAGAGCCCGACCTTGCGAGCGAGTTCGGCGTACGACGAGCGAGCGTTCTCTCGTAGCAGGTCGATCAGCCGGAGGTCGATGGAGTCCATGGTTCAAACCCTAATCGGGTGGCGCTCCCACCTTCACGCCCGGTAGCGGCGAATGGGCGGCAGGATAATGACCACTGTCGCAATCGGGGCTTTTTCCGCATTTCACGGACTTGGTTCAGGGGCGGTGCTCTAATGGCTTTACGTCCAGATCGAGCACGCCGACACTCACCGTGACCACGGCCGCTCCAGATACCAAACCGAGGAGGGGGTTGTGGACACTGGAGATCGTCTGCTGACACCGGGCGAGGTGGCCGCGCTGTTCCGCGTCGACCCCAAGACGGTGACGCGCTGGGCCGCGGCCGGGCGCATCGGCAGCATCCGTACTCCGGGTGGACACCGCCGATTCCGCGAGTCCGAGGTACGCGCCCTGCTGGAGGGCGATGGCGTGATCGAGGAAATGCGCGAGGACGACGCCGCCAACAAGCCGCGTAACAACGGCCCCAGCAACCCCGGTGCGGGCTACGGCCCACCCAACGGGTTGCGCTGACTGCGTCCCTCACCCAGATCGCCGGTCCATCTCCGGAAAAGCGTGTGGGGTACGCCCAAAGCGTCCACCACTTTCCCGGCCACGAAGTCGATCAGCTGTTGTGCTGTCGCGTCCGCCCCCGAGCCGTAAAAGCCCGGACTGGCCGGCAGCACCACCGCCCCGGCGTCGTGGAGGGCGATCAGGTGCTCCAGGTGGCTTCGCGTCACCGGAGTCTCGCGGGGAACCACGACCGTACGCCGCCGCTCCTTCAGATTCACCTCGGCCGCGCGTTGCAGCAGGTCCTTGGAGAGCCCGATGGCTATCCCGGCACACGCTGCGGTACTCGCCGGCACCACCGCCATGCCACGGGCCGGGTACGAGCCGCTGCTCGGCCCGGCCGCCAGGTCCCCGGCAGGCCAATAGGCCAGGTCGCCGAGGTCCCGGCCCAGCCAGACGGCGACGTCGTCCTTCCAGTGCGCGTCGCGGATCGTCGCGCCGGTCTCGTCCAGCAGCGTCAGCCGGGCGGCCCGGGAGACGACCAGGTCGACCGACTCGCCGGCGTCCAGCAGAGCGGTCAGCACCGCCTTCGCATACGGGGTGCCGGACGCTCCGGAGACGCCGACGATCCAGGGTTCGCGCATGCCTTCCAGTGTGCCGTCACCCGACGGTCAGCTGCGCGGACGCCGGTACGGCCTGGTTCACCGGAACTGTGGTGTCCACCACCGTGACGCCCTCGACGGCTCGACGCAGCTCGTCCGCCGGTCCGCCCGAGGCTTCGATCAACGTCCGCGCGTCCGGCAGCCACCGCTGGCAGCGCGGCCCGTCGGTCCCCGTCGCCTCGCACCTCACCTCGATGTGGGTCTGTGCCTGACGGGAAGGCACCCTCACCACCGCGATCTCCACCCGCGGATGCCCGTTGCGCAGGTTCTTCGGAGTGATCCGGTCCGGCGCGGCCATCCGCGCCTCAGCCACCGCGGTCTCCTCGAAGCCGAGCACGGACACCTCCACACCGTTCTGAGCACTCGTCAGCCGGTAACCTGCGGGCGCGTACGCCACTACGAAACCTACGGACATCGGCCGGAACGTCCCCACGTGCAGTGCCTCGGCCACCTGCCGCATCTCGGTCCGGGTCATCGCCTTCTGGCCCGGGCCCACCGGGGATGTCTGGATCCAGGCGCGGGCGCCGTCCGCGTACTCCCAGGTGAGCACCCGCCCGCCGTCGTCCGTGTCGAGAAAGTACGCCGGCCGGTCGCTGATCGGGTCGGTGGCCACGCGCTTGCCGTCCAGTGACCCCGGTAGCTCCACACCGGGCCGCAGAACGGTCAGGACGCACACTTCGTCACACCCGCTGATGTCCGCTGACGCGTGTCCCAGCCCGACCGTGTTCGGATCCTTGACCTGGAACCGTCCGGCCGCGTACGCGGTGAAGGTCGTCTCGAACGGCAGCAGCTGCGGCGCGTTCTGTTCCAGGACCGGCGGCTGCCGGTGCTCACTCCCGCCGGTGAGCTGCGGTATCGCGACCACCGCCGCCACCGCGATCGCCACGCCGGCCGCCCACGCCGTCTGGCGGCGGCGCCGCATCCGCCTCCCGAACGTGATCACATCGTCGACGCCGTACCGCGGCGGTGGCGCGCCCTCCCGGACCTCGCGCAGGTCAGACAGCCGCATGACGTTCCTCCAGGTCGACACCCAGGATCCGGCGAAGCGTGTCGAGGCCACGCGCGGTGTAAACCTTCACGGTCCCCTCGGGGCAGCGCAGCGCCGCCGCGGTCTGCTGCACGCTGAGCCCTTCGAGGTATCGCAGTACCAGCACTGCGCGGTGGCGCGGCGGCACCCGCAACAGCGCCCGGTGGAGCTCGAGCCGGTCGTGCACCGCCCCCGTCTGGTCGGGCACGACCGGCTCAGGCAGAGGGGCCCCGCCCCACCGCTCACGACGCCACCAGGGGCGCCGGGTCTCGTCGATCGCGGCCCGGACGACAGCGGCACGTGCGTAAGCGGGCAGATTGTCGATCCGGTGCCACTTCGCATAGAGCCGGGCCAGGACGGTGAGGGTCACGTCCTCCGCCGTCTGCCAGTCGCCGCACGCGAGATAGGCGAGGCCGCGCAGCGGTTCCAGCTGCGCGGCCACGAACTCGCGGTACTCGGCCTCACGATCGCTCACGATCACTAGACGAGATCCGGCACGACCCGGGTTACATCTATTTCGTCGGCTGCAGCCGCGCGCTCGCCGGGAAGGCCTCGTCGGCCGGGTACCAACTGGCCGGGTCCGCCGGGTCGGCCTGCAGGACCGACTCGAACACCTGACGAAGCTCCTCGGCGGGGACGCCTTTGCCGGTGACCTCCAGCGCGTACTTGCCGCCGCCGGCGAGCATCGAGCACTCCTCGGCCGTGCACTTCGGCTGCTCCCCCACGGAGGGCACGTTCTCCACCGGTGTCATCCGGACGGCGATCACATTTTTAACGACGCCCGTGTCGAGGGACCGCAGCGGATCCGTCAGCAGCTCGGCGGCCACCGCCTCCGGCAGGAGCTGGGCGAGCGACTGGGCCGGATCCGGCTCCCGCGTGTTCATCACGGTCACCAGGCGGTACCCGTCCGGCACGTAGCCGACGCGGAACCCCAGCCGGGCCGGCTGCCCGTCGCCGGGCACGAACTTCGTGGCGAGCCCGCGGAGAAGCTCACGGTTCCCGCCGATGGGCAATTCGATCACGGCGAGGGCACCGGTCGTGTACTCCCAGGCCAGCGAATCGATCGTGGACCCGTTGGGCTGCCAGAACGCCGGCCGGCCGTTGATGGGCTCGGTCGCCGAGGCGGTCTCCGGGTAGATGTCGGGGAGTTCGGTCCCCGGCGGGTAGAGGGTCAGCGATCCCAGCCGGATCCCGTCCCGGACGATCGTCGCGGTGGCCCAGCCCGGCCGCAGGGTGCTCGGGTCGGAGATCTGGTAATCGCCGACGGAGTAGCCGTGGAACGGGAGGACGAACGAGTAGTAGCTGGTCGACGGGGTCGCCGGCAGCACCGGCTCGTCGGTGCGGTCCAGCAACCGGGGCACACCGAGAACGAGCGCCACCACCAACGCCACGGCCGTGAACGCCCACTCGGTGTTCCGGCGGCGCACCCGGCGCCGGCCCGCGGCGACCAGGTCGTCGACGTCGAGGCGTGGCGGTGGCGCGTCCGCCTTGGCCTCCCGCAACAGGTCAGACAGTTGCTTCATCACGGGCCTCCAGCTCGATGCCGAGAATCTGGCGGAGCGTGCCGAGACCGCGCGCGGTGTAGACCTTCACGGTGCCCTCGGGGCAGCGCAGCGCCTCCGCGGTCTGCTGAACGCTGAGCCCCTCCAGGAAGCGCAGCACCAGCACCGCCCGCTGCCGCGCCGGCAGTCCGGCCAGGGCCTCGCGCATCCGCAGCCGCTCGTCGACGGCGTGGGTGTCGTCGGGCAGTGCGGGATCGGGCATGGCGTGACTGCGTGACTGTTCGCGGCGCCACCATGGTCGCCGGGTCTCGTCGATGGCCGCGCGGACCACCGCCGTGCGCGCGTACGCCTCCGGACTGTCGACGCGGTTCCACTTGGCGTACAGCCGCGCGAGGGCGGACAGCACGGCGTCCTCGGCCACCTGCCAGTCCCCGCACGTGAGATACGCCAGACCGCGCAGCGACTCCATCCGCGCGCCGACGAACTCGCGGAACTCGGCCTCTCGATCGCTCACGGCGGTTAGACGGAGGACTCGGGCGGATCGGTTACAGCAGAATCAGATCGAGAAGCGCGAAAACGAAGAGCGCGATCGCGATGAATCCGTTCGCGGTGAAGAACGCCCGGTTGACCTTGGACAGATCGTTCTCGGTCACCACGACGTGTTGATAGACGAGCCCGGCACCGGTGACCGCCAGGCCCAGCCACCACAGCCAGCCGAGCCCCGCCAGCTGCCCGAACCAGACGAAGAGCGCGAACGCGGCGACGTGCGTGGCGGTCGAGATGTGCAGTGCGGTACGCACACCGAAGCGCGCCGGCGTCGAGTGCACCCCGATCCGGCGGTCCACCTCGACATCCTGGCAGGCGTAGATGATGTCAAAGCCGCCGATCCAGAGGCCGACCGCGACGCCGAGCACCCAGGCCGGGAAGGAGCCGCTGAACGTGCCGGTGATCGCGAGCCAGGCGCCGACCGGTGCCACGGCCTGCGCCAGCGCCAGGACGTAGTGCGGGAAGTTGGTGAACCGCTTGGCGTACGGGTAGACGACCAGCGGGATCACGGCGAGCGGGGAGAGCGCCAGGCAGAGCGGGTTGAGCAGGCCGGCCGCCACGACCAGGATCGCCAGCGAGACCAGGGCGCCGGTCCAGGCCGTCCGTACGCTGACCGCGCCGGTGACCAGCTCCCGGTTCTGGGTCCGCGGGTTGAGCGCGTCGATCTTGCGGTCCAGGATGCGGTTGGCCGCCATCGCGAAGGTCCGCCCGGACACCATGGCGACGGTGATCAGCACCAGGTCACCCCAGTGCCGCCCGGTGCCGTCCCGATCGATGGCGATGAGCGCCGAGAGGTACGCGAACGGCAGCGCGAACACCGAGTGCTCGATCATGACGAGCCGCAGGAAGGACTTGACCTTCCCGGGCTTTTCCCCGACGGCTGTCACAACCCGTACTCCTTCCACCGCTTGTCGACCAGCGACACGACCTCCGGCGACATCTCCATCGCCTCCGGCCAGCCTCGGGTGTATCCCTCGGCGGGCAGCTTACG
The DNA here is from genome assembly GCF_040681145.1 of Actinoplanes sp. NPDC051861. NCBI lineage: Bacteria > Bacillati > Actinomycetota > Actinomycetes > Micromonosporales > Micromonosporaceae > Actinoplanes > Actinoplanes sp. NPDC051861. The sequence goes on along the minus strand of NZ_JBFAYE010000021.1, from coordinate 78,069 downwards.
GGTGGCGTCGACGCCCGCCTTCCCGCCCCAGAACTGCTGGTAGGACGAGTGGTCCAGGTGGTCCACCGGCCCCTCGGTGAGCAGCAGGTCGCGGGCGTAGTCGACGTTGCCGAAGGCACGGAACGCGACCTCGGAGTAGTCGTGCACGTCGCAGTCCTCGTCCACCACCACGATCAGCTTGGTGAGCGACATCAGGTGCGCGCCCCAGATCGCGTTCATCACCTTCTGCGCGTGCTTCGGGTAGCGCTTGCGGATCGACACGATGAGGCAGTTGTGGAAGACACCCTCGGCCGGCATGTCGTAGTCGACGATGTCCGGGATCAGCATCTTGGCCAGCGGCAGGAAGATCCGCTCGGTGGCCTTGCCCAGACCGTGGTCCTCCTGCGGCGGCTGGGACGTGATGATCGAGTGGTAGACCGGCTTCTTCCGCATGGTCATGCACTCGATGTGCAGCACCGGGAACGGCTCGACCGGGGTGTAGTAGCCGGTGTGGTCGCCGAACGGGCCCTCCGGCAGCCGCTCGCCCGGCTCCAGGTAGCCCTCCAGGACGATCTGCGACTCGGCGGGGACCTGCAGCGGCACGGTCAGGCAGTCCACCATTTCGACCCGCTCGCCGCGCATGTAACCCGCGAACAGGTATTCGTCGATGTCGGAGGGCAGCGGCGCGCTGGCCGCGTAGCAGACCACCGGGTCGGCGCCGATCGCGATGGCCACCGGCAGGCGCTGGCCGAGCCGCTCGGCGACCGCGTGGTGCGCGGTGGAGTCCTTGTGGATCTGCCAGTGCATGCCGAGCGTGTTCTTGGAGTGCTGCTGCAACCGGTACAGCCCGAGGTTGCGCTTGCCGGTCTCCGGGTGCTTGGTGTGCGTCAGCCCGAAGTTGTGGAAGATCCCGCCGTCACCGGGCCAGACCTGCAGGCCCGGCAGCCTGTTGAGGTCGACCTCGTCGCCCTTGAGCACGACCTCCTGGCAGGGCGCGGTCTTGACCTTCTTCGGCGGCAGCGACTTGAGCTGCAGGACCTTGCCGATGCCCTCGCGGATGCCGGACCAGCCCACCGGCAACTCAGGCTTGATCATGGCGCCGATCCGCTCGCCGACCTCGTCCAGCCGGTCGACGCCGAGCGCCATGGCCATCCGCTTCTCGGTGCCGAACAGGTTGATCGCCAGCGGCATGTCACCGCGCGTCGGGTTCTCGAACAGCAGCGCCGGCCCACCGGCCCGCACGGTCCGGGTCACCACCTCGCTGATCTCCAGCGTCGGGTCCACCGGCACGGTGACGCGCCGCAGCTCACCGGCCTCCTCGAGGGCGGCGAGGAAACTCTGCAGATCGGCATGGGGGAATCCACGGGACGCCATGGCACCCAGTTTGGCACCGGAGCGTGCCCGCGCTCCGCGCAGGCCCGTCACTCGTGATCGGTTTCTCGCGTTGACCGAGACGTGAGACTCCGTAACGTGGCCCGGTGGTTCGCCGCGACCGGGCTCGTCGCCGGGCTCGCGGTCGCGGCGCCGGCGATCTCGGCCCGGTCGCGTCTGCCGGAGTGCGCCCCCGGCCCGAAGTCGACGCGGCCACCTGCCGGGCCCGCCGGGCCGAAAACCCCCGGTGCGTGCCGGGCCGCGGGTCGCATTCTGGAATCAGGCGTACGCCTGAAGCGTCCCGCCGCCTTCACCCCGAGCGGATACCACCACCTCGGCGCCGGCACGAGCGGCGAGTGGAGTGGCGTGTCCGGCCGCTTCTCGATCGTCGACGGCTCGGTGCGCCCCCAGACGTACGACTTCGTGGCCGGCCGCTTCATGGCGAAACGGGACATGGGCCGGGGCCGGATCTCCTGGCTCGAGGCGGGCTGGGCGGAGACCGGCTGGGCCACTCCCGGCCGCCAGCACATCTACACCTTCAACACGAACACCAACGTCTGGCAGTTCTACGACCAGTACACGGTCCGCCCCGGCGACCAGGTCTGGCTCGACGTGAACTCCGACGCGAACAGCGTCTGGCGAGCCTGGCTCTGGTGGAACAACCGATGGAACCTGCTGACCACGCAGAAGCTGCCCATCGGCACCACCGCGAAGATCGAGCAGTACGTCGAGGTACACGTCGACGCCAGCAAGCCCACCCAGATCGACGTGCCGAAGGTAACCGTCGACAACGTCCAGTTACGCCCCGCCGGCGGCGGCCCGGCCCGCTACTGGCGCGAGGACGTGGCCACCCTGACCGGCACCGAGGCCGGCCAGCAACAACGCCGAGGCGGCTTCTGCCTCGACTGGCTCACCCGCTACGACACCTGGACCGCCGGCGACTGCACCCCCAGCTGAGCCGACGAGAAGCAGCGTTCAGGGCGCGAGCTGCTCGATCGTCATGCCGACGTCACTGAGGATGCCCCGCAGCGTGCCCTTGGCGACGTCGCGGTTGCCGTGCACCGGGACCGTGGTGCCGCGTCCATCCGGGTGTCTCATGATGTGATGGCTGCCGGCAACTCTGGCCACCTTGAAGCCGTGCCGCTCAAGGGCGCGGACGATCCGGCTGCCGGAGACTGACGGAAGCGGAGGCATCAAGCGGCGACGGTGACGGAGAGCTCGCGAGGAACGCCGAACTCCTCGATGAGGCCGGTCAGTGCCTCGCGGAGATCATCGAGCGCGGCTTCCTCGGTTTCACCCTCACCGTGCGCTCCCAAACCGGGGCGCAGTTGAGCGTGGGCGCACCACACGCCGTCCTCGTCGCGTTCCACGACGACCGGCACCGTTACCGTGCGAGATTCGGCCACATCGTCACCATAGCGCGGTTCAGGCACCAGCGATCCGCATGATCAGCCGGCGTTGGCGTACGAGTGGAGGCCCTCGAAGAACAGGTTCACGCCGAACAGGTTCATCAGCATGGTCACGAAGCCGGCCAGGGCGATCCACGTCGCGGTCGTGCGCTTGACGCTGGGGGTGGCGCGGGCGTGCAGGTAGGCGGCGTACACGATCCAGGAGATGAAGGCCCAGACCTCCTTGGGGTCCCAGCCCCAGTAGCGGCCCCAGGACGCCTCGGCCCACAGCGGGCCGGCGATCAGCGCGCCGAACGTGAACAGCGGGAACGCGAAGGCGTGCAGGCGGAACGTCAGCCGCTCCAGCATGCCCGCGTCCGGCACGCGCTTGCCGAGCGTGTACGGGAAACGGCGCTTGCCCTCGTCGTACCCGTTCTTGATCAGGAACATCACGGCCGGGACCGCACCGATCAGGAAGATGCCGGACGAGATGATGATCGTCGAGACGTGGAAGATGAACCAGTACGAGTTCAGCGCGGGCACCAGCGGGCCGACCGGGGTGTACGCGATCAGGCTGGCCGCGCCGAGCAGGACCACCAGGCTCAGCGAGGCGAACAGGCCCAGGTGACGGACGGCCGGCATGCGCAGCAGCACACCCACCCAGACCGCGGAGCCGACAAGCGCGGCCGAGAGGATGTACTCGTACATGTTGCCCCAGGGCATCCGGTCGGCGGCGATGCCGCGAGTGACCGTGGCGCCCAGGTGCAGGGCCAGAGCGACGATGTTGAGCACCACCGCGATCCGGCCGGCGAGTTCGCCCTTGCCCGGCGGCGGTGCGGCAGCGACCTTCTCGACCGGGGCGTCGATCGGCGCGCCCGCGCCCACCAACTGCCGCGACGCCGCCTTGCCGATCCGGCTGCGCTGCCCGAACGCGTACTCCCCGGCGTAGCAGACCATGGCCGCCAGATAGGCCAGCACGGTCAGCGCCATCAGCTGGTTCGACAACTCCGCCATCAGGGCGTCCCTTTCATCACAGCACGGGTCAGCGCGGCGAACTCGTCACCGAACCCGGGATAGTCGGTGCGGGGCAGACCACCGGCCTCGATCACGCTACTCCCCGCGTCCGGCCCGTCCGCCGGAAGCACCCGGAACCAGACACGGCGCCGGTGCACGAAAAGCGACAGCATCAGTCCGATGAGGCCGAGCACGGATCCGACCAGCAGCAACACCTGGGTCGGATCGTGCCGGATGGACAGCGTCGCCACGTTGCGGGTGCCGAGGAACTCCAGCGTGCTCCCGTCGTCCAGCGTCCACTTCTCCCCGGGCCGCAGCGGGTACGGCCGCTCGCCGCCGATCTTCTTCAGCTGACCGTTGGCGATCTGGCCGCGGTCCAGCGCGTAGACCGATCCCGGGATCCCGGCGTCGAGTCCCAGGTTGCCCCGGTAGGCGGTCAGGTAGACCACCGGGTTGTTCTCGGCCGGGAACTGCGACGCCGCGCCCCCGTCGGTCCCGCCGGTCGGCAGGTAGACGCCCTCGAACCCCATCTGCAGGCTGTCGTCGCGCTTGTTCGTCGCCGGGTCGATGTTGACGTCCGGGAACTGGACGACGCCCTCGCTGGTCAGCATCCCGTCGGTCGGCAGGAACGGAACGATCTTGGTTTGCTGCACGCCGTACCGGTCGGTGAACCGCAGGATCGGCGCGTAGCCCTGTCCGATCAGGTGGACGCTGGCGCCGTCGAGCCGCAGCGGGTCGTTCACGGTGAACGAGCGGATCTCGTCCGGGCCGCCGTCCTCGCTGACGGCCACCGTCGCCAGGAACGACTTCGGCTGGCCGGTGGTCTGGTAGGTCGCGTCGAAATCGGTCAGCTTCAGGCAGAAGTTGGGAAGGTCGGCGGCCGACACCCGCGGGCCGAGCGTGGAGTCGTCGAACTGCGGCAGCGCGTTGCAGAAGCCCTGTTCCGAGCCGGCCACCAGGAGGCGGTTCGCGTGCCAGCCGTACCAATGACCGAATCCGACCCCGATCAGCACGGCCAGCATGGCGAAGTGGAAGAGCAGGTTGCCGGTCTCCTTCAGATAGCCCTTCTCGGCCGCGACGCTCCAGCCACCGTCCGGAAGCTCACGCACGCGGGTGCGATAACGGCGACGTCGGAGGTGCCGGGAGAGCTGGTCGGCCGCCTCGGCCGGATCGGTCGGGGACGCGGCCGGTGCGGCATGCTGCGGCAGGCGGTCCATCCGCTTCGGAACATCAGGGGGTACGGCCAAAAGCGCCCGAATATGATCGCGCAGTCGTGGCAGCACGCAGCCGACCAACGACGTGAACAGCAGCAGGTAGATCGCCGCGAACCACGGTGACGCGTACACGTCGAAGGCGCCGAACCGGTCGATCGCCGGTGCCAGATCGGGGTGTGCGGCGAAGTACTCCCGGACGTTCTCCCGGTTCACCGACCGCTGCGGGAACACCGAGCCCGGCACCGCCGCCACCGCCAGCAGGAACAGCAGCACCAGTGCCGTACGCATGCTGGTGAGCTGCCGCCAGCTGTTGCGCAGCAGCTCCCACAGCCGGTTTCCGCGGCGGGGCGGCGGCGCCTCGGGTGCCACGGGCCGGTCCTCGACGACGGTCACAGATACAGCTCCCCACCGAAGTTCAGGGTGGTCATGAGCCATGCCAGGAAGTAGTTCCACTGGCCGCTGACCAGCGCCACACCGATGACGATCAGCAGGACGCCGCCGACCCGGGTGACCCACCGGCTGTTGCGGCGGATGGCCTTGAAGACGCCGAGCAGCCGGCGGAAGAAGAGCCCGAAGAGGATGAACGGGATACCGAGGCCGAGGCTGAAGGCGAGCGCGAGAATCACCGCACGGTCGGTCCGCCCGGAGGTCGTCGCGAGCGCCGTGACGGCGGCCAGGGTCGGGCCCACGCAGGGGATCCAGGAGACCGCGAAGATCGCCCCGAAGACCGGCGCGCCGAGCAGCCCGGCGGCCGGCAGCTTGCTGATCCGGGCCTCCTGCTGGAAGCCCGGGATCCAGCCCAGGTAACCGAGGCCGAGCACGATGACCAGGACGCCGAGCACGATGTTCAGCGTGTCGCGGTGGGTCAGCAGCGTGAAGCCGATGTTGGCGACGAGCGTGGTGAGCAGCGTGAAGACGACCGCGAAGCCGAGCACGAACAGGCTGCTGCCGAGCAGGACCCGGCCCTTGAGTGCCAGTGCCCGCGACCGGGTCACCGTCGCGACCGCGCCCGGCTCGCCGTCCTTCTTGGCCGCCGTGGTGCCGATCGCCGCTTCCAGATCAGAACCGGCCAGCCCGGTCACATAAGACAGGTAGCCCGGAACCAACGGCAGGACGCATGGGGAGAGGATGCTGACCAGCCCGGCGATCAAGGCCGCGCCGATCGCCAGCAGCAGCGGCCCGTTCAAGGCCGTGTTCTGGAAGGCCTCACCCATCAGACGTTCTCCTCTGCCACCCGTTCGACCAGTGGTTGGAGCTCGCCGGCCGTGGTGGCGCGGCGCAGGGCGTACGCGATCCGGCCCTCGCGGTCCAGGATCAGTGTCGCCGGGGTGCTGGTCTGCGTCACGTCGAACTTCAGCGCGACCTTGGAATCGGCGTCGAAGATGCTCGGGTACGTGATCCGGCCGCGCTCGAAGTTGATCGCCGCGTCCCGGTCGTCCCGCGAGTTGACCCCAATGAACGCGACGCCCTTGTCCTTCGTAGCCTGGTACGTCTTCTCCAGGTCGTCCGCCTCGGCGCGGCACGGCGCGCACCACGAACCCCAGAAGTTGACCACGACGACCTTGCCCTTGTCCGTGGCGAGGTCGTAGCTGCCGCCGTCCAGCAGCTCCCCGGTCACCCCGGCCACCTGCGGCCGGTCCGCCGTCGCGCACTCCACCACCAGGTCCTTGGTGGTCTCGCACTTCTTCGCCCAGTTCTCCTCGCCACCGCCGCAACCGGCCACAAGGCCGGCGACGGCAGCCGCGGCGACGGCGGCGGTGACCAGGCGGCGCACGGTCAGGCCCCCTTGGCGGTCTTGGCGGTCGCGGAGAGGGCAACCAGGTGCGCGGCCGGCTCGGAGTAGTCGATTCCGACCACCTTGGAGCCCTCGAACCGGAACGAGGTGAGGCTGGCCAGCCCGCACTCGCGCTTGCGCGGGTCGTGCCAGAGGCGCTTGCCCTCCACGTACCGTCGCAGTGTCCAGATCGGAAGCTGGTGGGAGACGCAGACCGCCTCGTGCCCCTCGGCGGCGACCCGGGCGGCCTGCACGGCGGCGAACATCCGCTGCGCGATCACCAGGTACGCCTCGCCCCAGGACGGGGTGATCGGGTCGCGCAGCACCCACCAGTGCCTCGGGTTGCTGAACGCGCCGTCACCGACCGAGACCTTCTTGCCCTCGAAGTAGTTCGAGCTCTCGATCAGCCGGACGTCGCTCGCCGTCTCCAGCTTGAACTCGGCGGAGATCGGCGCGGCCGTCTCCTGAGCACGCTCGAGCGGACTCGCGACCACATGGGTGATGTCCCGGCCGGCCAGTGTCTCGGCCGCGGCCTTCGCCATCTGGTGCCCGAGTTCGGAGAGGTGGAAATCGGGCAACCGGCCGTAAAGGATCTTGTCGGGGTTGTACACCTCACCGTGCCGGAACACGTGAACAGTGGTCTTGGAACTGGACAAACTCATACCCCCGCTGCCGCTCTGGCCGCCGGCCCCACCGCCGCGGCGATCTGCTCCAGCGCCGCGTCGTCCAACGCGGTCGACACGAACCACGACTCGAAGGCGCTCGGCGGAAGGTACACACCGTGCGACAGCATCGCGTGGAAGAAGGCCTTGAACGCCGCGGCGTCCTGGGTCTTCGCGGAGTCGTAGTCGACGACCTCCGCCTCGGTGAAGAAGATCGAGAACATGTTGCCTGCGTACGAGAGCCGGTGCGGCACACCCGCCGCGCTGAGGGCGTCGGAGGCGAGCGAGCCGACCGTGGTGGCCAGGTCGTCGAGCCGCTTGTAGACCGCCTCGTCGGCGAGCCGCAGCGAGGTCAGCCCGGCCGCGCAGGCCAGCGGGTTACCGGAGAGGGTGCCGGCCTGGTAGACCGGCCCGGCCGGGGCGAGCCGGGACATGATCTCGCGACGGCCGCCGAACGCCGCCGCGGGCAGCCCGCCGCCCATCACCTTGCCGAAGGTGAACAGGTCCGCGTCGACCGGGTGCAACCCGGCCCAGCCGCCGGCCGAGACCCGGAATCCGGTCATCACCTCGTCGACGATCAGCAGCGCGCCGTGCGCGTGGGCGATCGCGGCGAGGCGGCCGTTGAAGTCGTCCCGGGGCGCGACCACGCCCATGTTGCCCGGTGCCGCCTCGGTGATGATCGCCGCGATCTCGCCGCCTTCCGCCGCGAAGGCGGCCTCGACCGCGGCGACGTCGTTGTACGGCAGGACGATCGTCTCGGACGCCGCCGCACCCGTGACACCGGGCGAGTCGGGAAGCCCGAGGGTCGCCACACCGGAGCCGGCCGCGGCGAGCAGCGCGTCCACGTGACCGTGGTAGCAGCCGGCGAACTTCACCACCTTCGACCGGCCGGTGAAGCCGCGGGCCAGCCGGATCGCCGTCATGGTCGCCTCGGTGCCGGAGTTGACCAGGCGCACCTCGTCGACGGGTGTACGCCGGACGATCTCCTCGGCCAGGTCCACCTCGCCGGCCGTGGGCGTACCGAAGCTGGTGCCGAGTGCAGCGGCGCGCTGCACCGCCTCGATGATCTCCGGGTGCGCGTGCCCGTGGATCAGCGGGCCCCACGAGCAGACCAGGTCGACGTAGCGCCGACCGTCGGCGTCGGTCAGCCACGGACCGTTGCCGGACGCCATGAATCGGGGCGTGCCGCCGACCGCTCGGAACGCACGCACAGGTGAATTGACCCCGCCCGGCACGATGGCCTGGGCGCGGTCGAACAGGGCCTGGGAGACCGGGGCGTCCTCCGGGTACGGAAGTCCCGCGGTGGGATATGTCGTGGTCACAGCGGTTCCCATTCTGTCAGCGGCGTACGGCAAGCGTTCCCGGAGGGTTCTTCACGTCCCTGGATGATCTCCCTGGGCGCCCGGCCGGAACGCGCCTGACAGGCCGATTCGCCCTGAAGAGGATAGGCTGAGCCGCGTGGAGCGACCGGAGCTGTCCATCGCGGTTCAGCGTGCGCCCGACGAGGTAGTGATCCAACTCGCCGGGGAAATCGACGTGCTCACGGTCGCCGAGTTGTCCACGGTCGTCAACGACCTGCTGCCCGAGCCGCCGACCCGGATCGTGCTCGACATGGCCGGTGTGACGTTCTGCGACTCGCAGGGTCTCGGCACTCTCGTGGTGCTCAGCCGCAAGGCGCAACACGCGCAGTCCGTGCTCTCGTTGACCAACGTCGGCGAGTTCCTGATGCGGGTGCTGGACATCACCGGCCTGCGCAGCGCGCTGATGATCAGCAGCACCGCCTGAGCGGGTCGAGCCTGGCATATCGGCGATGCTGCCACACGCCGACTGACCGCTTCCTGTGAGAGTTGCGTCGGCTGTGGACCCGTCCGACCACCCCACCGCCACCCTGAACCGGACTGAAGGCTGCCTAGCTGAAGTTGCCCATGACGGTGACATTCGCCCCGACCGCTGTGGTGACGGTCGCGTCGTAGACGTCCGGCCGCGCGTCCCGTCCACCCTCCGCGAAGGTGTACCGGGCGAAGAACGAGTACGTCCCCGGTTCCACGGTGTCACCCGACGAGAGCACGAACCGGTAGACCAGCGCGCCCGGCTCCTCGGTGACCGTGCTGGTCACGCTCGCTCCGGGCACCTGCTGGCTGCCGCCGCGGGAGACCAGCTCCGGCGTACGCGCCACCCGGATCGTCACCTCGAGCGCGGTGAGCGGCTCACTGGTCCTGATCGTCACGACGCTGCTGCCCTGGGTGTCGCCGTCCGGCACGACCGACCCGTCCGACCAGAGCGGTCCCCGCGCCGCCGGGTCCGCCGGAGGCGGCGCACTGGTCACCGGCGCGGAGGGTGGCGCGGCCTTCGACGGCCGTCGGGCAGTGGGTGACTTCAGGCTGGTGGCGCTCGACGACGAGGGTGTCGTCGGTGATGCGGACGGCCCGGGATCGCTCGGCGCGGGGCTGATCGGCACCACCGTGGGCGCCGGCGGCTCGGGCCGGGGGTCGCTGTCGCCGGCCAGGGCCCACTGGGCGAACCCGCCGCCACCGAGCAGCGCGGCCACGGCGACCGCCGCGCCGGCGATCCGGACCCGCGGCGCGCGCCGGTCCGCGGTGAGGTGGCGGCGCACAGCCGTCTGAGTGATCCGGTCGAGCATGGCCTCACGGTCCGGCCGGTGCGCCGCCGCCTCGGCGCGCAGTGCCGCGCGCAGCTCTGTGTCGATGAGCGTCATCGCGCCGCCTCCCAACCGTCGATCCGTGCCATGGCGGCGTCACTGCCGCCGAGGAGTTCCGCGAGTTGCCTGGCCCCTCGCGAGGTCGCGCTCTTCACCGCGCCGATCGAGATGTTCAGTGCCGCGGCCACCTCACGCTCGGACATGTCGAACGCGTACCGCAGCACCACGCACGCCCGCCGCCGGTGCGGCAGCCGCCGTAGTGCGGTCCGGACGTCCAGCACCGCCGGCACGTCCGGGTCGGCCGGGCGCCGGAACGGTTCTAGCGACAGCAGCCGCTCCCGGCTCCGGCGCCGGATCCAGTTGCGGGCCAGGTTCATCACGATGCCGTGCCCGTACGCCACCGGGTCGTCGGCCGCGTTGACCCGTTCCCAGTGCCGCCACACCTCGGTCAGCGCGTCCGCCGCCAGGTCGTCGGCGACCTCCGCCTCCCCGGTCATCAGGTACGCCAGACGTGCCATCGAGACATGGTGCTGCTCGAAGTACGTATGGAAGGCGGCGTCGCGCATCGACCCTCTTCTCGGCAAGGGTGCCGTGGCCGCCGGGGTCCCGTCCGGCGGCCACGGTCGAATCACTGGAAGGTGATGTCGGACTCGGTGTACTTGCAGTACGTCCCGTCCGGTCCAGTGCCGATCTTGGTCGGCTCCTTACCGCTGTCGTTGCCGGTGAACCGGACGCAGATGTCCAGGCTCTTCTTGCCCACCACGGTGATCTTGGACAGGGTGGCCGTGTCACCGTAGTTCTGGTTGATGCCGACCAGGCTGCTCGCCGGTGCGGTGGCCACCACGTTCTGCACGACGACCGCCCGCTTGTGCTGAGTGGAGCAGTTGCCGCACGACCGGTACAGCTTGCCGAAGTCCGAGACCTGGAAGTTCTTGATGGTCAGCGTGCCGCCGCCGTTGTGCTGGAAGACCTTGTCGTCGGCACCCTTGGCACCGCCGCCGTCGACGGTGTACGTCGCCGAGGTGCCGCCCTTGAAGGTGGCCGCGTCCTCGCCGACGTTCTCCCACCACACGTTGATCAGCGTGCAGGAGCCGGAGCAGTGCACGCCGTCCGCGGCCGGCGCACCCAGGATCACGTTCTTCAGCACCGCGCCGTCGGCGAGCTTGAACAGCGGGTCCTGACCCTCGTCCTGCGAGTCGTCGCCGAGCGCGCCGCTGCCGAAGTAGCGGACGTTGCCGCCGTCGAGCGTGCCGGAGACCGCGATGGTCGCCGTGACCGCCTTCTCCCCGGTCGCCGCCGGCCAGGCCGTCGCCGAACCGGTAGCGGTAGGAGTGGGAGTGGGAGTGGCCGTCTTAGTGGGAGTGGCCGTCGCGGTGGGGGTCGCGCTGGCGGTCTTGGTCGGGGAAGCGGAGGCGGTGGGCGAAACGGAGGCGGTGGGTGACACCGAAACCGACGGCGACACCGGCACCGAGGTTGACGGAGTCACCGAGACGTCGTCGAACTCCGCCGACGCGTAGCTGGTGACCAGCGCGATCCGCCCGGATCCGGCCAGCGCACCGGCCCCCGAGGCGACCTTCACGCCGTCCAGGTACCCGGTGATCGTGCTCCCGGACACGTCCACCTTCAGGGTGTGCCAGGAGGTGAGGTTCGCGACCGCCGCCGACCCGAGGGCGGTGACCGTGCTGCCCTTGACCGCCTGCAGCTCGGCCCTACCCGCCGACGTCAGAGCCAGCCGGTACATGGTCGAGGAGCCGCTCGCCCGGGCCGCGACGCCGGCCAGGCCGGTGCCGAGGCTGAGCGGCTTGACCTTCGCCTCGACCGAATAGTCGGTCCACGAGGTCTCGCCGGCGAAGACGCGGGCGAGCTCACTCTCGGCCTTGGCCTGCTTGTAGACCTTGGAGCCGTCGGAGACCACGGACCAGGTGCCGCCGGACTTGGACCAGCTGTTCGCGCCGCTCTCGAAGTCGTCGCTGAACAGGGTGCTCGCGGAGGCCGAGGGGACGAGGACGGCGACCAGTGCGGTGACGGCGCCGGCCGCGCCTGCCGCGCCGAGACCGGTGACCAGGCGACGGCGCCGCCTCGGGTTTGCGCTGGGCATTGCGTGCCGCATGTTGCTCCTACTCGGGGATCGAGGACCGCATGATCAAGCGATCACGCCCCGGTAGTGGTGCGACTGCACGGCAAGGTTGTCCGGCGTGACCCAGGTCACACCTAGCGAGTCTCAGCTACCCCAGCGAGCCTTCTCCAGCAGGTCCAGCGCGTCGGCCGCCGCGTCCTCGCCGCCGGCCCGCAGGACACGCGCCGCCTCGTCCACGGTCTCGGTGAGCCGCTGCCACTGCGCCTCACGCTCCCGCGACGCCTCGGCCTGGGCCTTCAACTGCTGGTTCTTGGTCCACAGCTCGACGAAGATCGACACCTTGGCACGAAGCACCCAGGGGTCGAACGGCTTGGTCAGGTAATCGACGGCGCCCACCGCGTACCCGCGCAGGGCCAGTTGGGCGTCCCGGTCGGCCGCGGTGAGGAACAGGATCGGCACGTGCCGGGTCCGCTCGCGCCGCTTGATGTGGCTGGCCGTCTCGAAACCGTCCATGTTGGGCATGTGGGCGTCGAGCAGGATCACCGCGAAGTCGTCGGTGAGCAGCTGTTTGAGGGCCGCCTCACCGCTCTCCACGGCGACGGCCGTCACCGGCAGGCCTTGGAGGATCGCCTCCAGGGCCAGCAGGTTGTCCTTGCGGTCGTCGACCAGCAGCGCCTTGGCGCGCTCACCCACGCGTACTCACCTCACTCACCTTCTGCCCTCTCCCCGTCCACCCAGCGGGCCATGAGTTCGATCAGTTCATCCAGATCGACCGGCTTGGTGATGTAGTCACTCGCGCCGGCGGCAAGTGCCGACTCCCGGTCGCCCGGCATCGCCTTCGCCGTCAGGAACACTACCGGTAGGTCCCGGAAACGCTGATTGCGCCGGATTCCCCGGGTCGTCTCGTACCCGTCCTGGTCGGGCATCATGGCGTCCATCAGCACGATGTCCACCTCCGGATGCTCGGCCAGGATCCGCACGCCGTCCACCCCGTTGTCCGAGTAGAGGACGTTGAGCCCGTGCATCTCCAGGGCGCTGGTCAGGGCGAAGACGTTCCGCACGTCGTCATCGATGATGAGTACGGTTGAGCCCTCCAGCTTGCGCCCGGCCGGCAGCACCGGCTGCTCCTCCTGACGCGGCGTGACCAGCGGTGACATTTCCATGAGCGGCATGTCCAGCGACGCCGCCGGCCGCACCGACACCGCCTTGGCCGGCACCGGTGGCAGCACCGGCATCGGGATGGCGTCCGGCGTCAGTGCCTCGGGCATGTAGAGGGTGAAGGTCGAGCCACCACCCGGGACCGAGGCCACCGTGATCGTGCCGCCGAGCAGCGCGGCGAACTCCCGGCTGATCGACAGGCCAAGGCCGGTGCCGCCGTACTTGCGGGTGGTGGTGCCGTCGGCCTGCTGGAACGGCTCGAAGATCAGCGCCAGCTTCTCGTCCGAGATGCCGATGCCGGTGTCGGTCACCGCGAAACCGATCACCTGGCGGGCCGTGAGCAGCGTCGGCGCCTCCAGATCCGGGTCCGGCATCGCCGGGAAGATGCTCAGCGTGACCGAGCCGGTGTCGGTGAACTTGACCGCGTTCGACAGCAGGTTGCGCAGGATCTGCTGGAGCCGCTGCGGGTCGGTGACGATCGAGTCGGGCAGTTCGGGTGCAACGTCGACCCGGAACTCCAGGCCCTTCTCATCGGCCTGCGGCACGAACGCCTGCTCGACGTAGCTGCGGATGCCGTCGAAGTCGACCACGTCGGTCTCGACGTCCATCCGGCCGGCCTCGATCTTCGACAGGTCGAGGATGTCGTCGATCAGCGACAGCAGGTCCGAACCCGCACTGTGGATGGTCCGGGCGAACTCGATCTGCTTCCCGGAGAGGTTCTGCTCGGTGTTGTCCGCGAGCAGCCGCGCCAGCAGCAGCAGCGAGTTGAGCGGCGTCCGCAGCTCGTGGCTCATGTTCGCCAGGAACTCGGACTTGTACGTGTTCGCCCGCGACAACTGCTGCGCCTTCTCCTCCAGGCCGAGCCGGGCGAGCTCGATCTCCCGGTTCTTCAGCTCGATGTTGGCCTTCTGGTCGCTCAGCAGCTTGGCCTTGTCCTCGAGCTCCGCGTTCGTCCGCTGCAACTCGGCCGACTGGTCCTGCATCTCGCGGGCCAGGCGCTGCGACTGTGCCAGCAACTCCTCGGTACGCCGGTTCGCCTGGATGGTGTTGAGAGCCACCCCGATCGTGGCGACCAGCCGCTCCAGGAACGTCAGATGCAACCCGGAGAACGCCGCCACCGACGCGAACTCGATGACGCCCAGCATCTCGCCCTCGAACAGGACCGGCAGCACGACCAGATCGTTCGGCGGCATCGCGAGAAGACCGGAGCGCATCGTCAGTATTCCGTCGTGCGTCGCGCGTACCCGAATGGTCCTTCGTGACACCGCGGCCTGGCCGACCAGGCCCTCGCCCGGCCCGAAGGTGACCTCGTAGTCGCGCGCGACGTATCCGTACGCGGCGGCCAGCCGCAGGCGGGTGACCGCCTCCTCGTTGTCCACCAGGAAGAACGCGCCGAGCTGCGCGTCCACCAGCGGCGTCACCTCAGTCATGATCATGCGGCAGACCTCGCCGACGTCCCGCTGGCCCTGCAGAAGGCCACCGATCCGGGCCAGGTTGGAGTCGAGCCAGCCCTGCTCCGCGTTCGCCTTCGTGGTGTCGCGGAGCGTGACGATCATCCGGTTGATGTTGTCCTTGAGCTCGGCCACCTCGCCCATCGCCTCGACCGCGACGCTCTGGGTCAGGTCACCGCGGGTCACGGCGGTGGACACCTCGGCGATGGCGCGCAGCTGGATGGTCAGCGTGGAAGCGAGCTGGTTGACGTTGTCGGTGAGGTCTCGCCACGTACCGGAAACGCCCTTGACCTGGGCCTGACCGCCCAGCTTGCCCTCCCGGCCGACCTCGCGTGCCACCCGGGTCACCTCGTCAGCGAACGAGGAGAGCTGGTCCACCATGGTGTTCACGGTGTTCTTCAGCTCCAGGATCTCGCCCCGGGCGTCGACCGTGATCTTCTGGCCGAGATCGCCCTTCGCCACGGCCGTGGTGACCGAGGCGATGTTCCGCACCTGGGCGGTGAGGTTGGAGGCCATGTAGTTCACGTTGTCGGTGAGGTCGCGCCAGGTGCCGGCCACGCCACGGACCTGGGCCTGACCGCCGAGCTTGCCCTCCGAGCCCACCTCGCGTGCGACTCGGGTCACCTCGTCGGCGAACGAGGAGAGCTGGTCCACCATGGTGTTCACGGTGTTCTTCAGCTCCAGGATCTCGCCCTGCGCGTCGACCGTGATCTTCTGGGAGAGGTCACCCTTGGCCACCGCGGTGGAGACCTGGGCGATGTTACGCACCTGACTGGTCAGGTTCGACGCCATCGAGTTGACGTTGTCGGTGAGGTCGCGCCAGGTGCCGGCCACGCCACGGACCTGGGCCTGTCCGCCGAGCTTGCCCTCGGTGCCCACCTCGCGGGCCACCCGGGTCACCTCGTCGGCGAACGACGACAACTGGTCCACCATCGTGTTCACTGTGGACTTGAGCTCCAGGATCTCACCACGCGCGTCGACCGTGATCTTCTGCGACAGGTCACCCTTCGCCACGGCCGTGGTGACCGAGGCGATGTTCCGCACCTGACTCGTCAGGTTCGACGCCATGTAGTTCACGTTGTCGGTGAGGTCGCGCCACGTACCAGAAACGCCCTTGACCTGGGCCTGACCGCCCAGCTTGCCCTCCGAGCCCACCTCGCGCGCGACCCGGGTCACCTCGTCGGCGAACGAGGAGAGCTGGTCCACCATGGTGTTAACGGTGTTCTTCAGCTCCAGGATCTCGCCCCGCGCGTCGACCGTGATCTTCTGCGACAGGTCACCCTTCGCGACCGCGGTGGAGACCTGCGAGATGTTCCGGACCTGGGCCGTGAGGTTCGCGGCGAGCTGGTTGACGTTCTCGGTGAGGTCGCGCCACGTACCGGAAACGCCTCGGACCTGGGCCTGACCGCCCAGCCGGCCCTCGGTGCCCACCTCGCGGGCCACACGCGTGACCTCGTCGGCGAACGACGACAGCTGGTCCACCATCGTGTTCACGGTGTCCTTGAGTTCCAGGATCTCGCCCTGCGCGGCCACCGTGATCTTCTGCGACAGGTCACCCTTGGCCACCGCGGTGGAGACCTGGGCGATGTTACGCACCTGACTGGTCAGGTTGGACGCCATCGAGTTCACCGAGTCGGTGAGGTCCTTCCAGGTGCCGGCGACGTTCGGCACCTCGGCCTGGCCGCCCAGCTTGCCCTCGGTGCCCACCTCGCGGGCCACCCGGGTCACCTGCTCGGCGAAGAGGCGCAGCGTATCGGTGAGCCCGTTCATGGTGTCGGCCAGTTCGGCGACCTCGCCGCGGGCCGACACGGTGATCTTCTGGGACAGGTCGCCGCGGGCCATCGCGGTCGCCACCTGCGAGATCGAGCGCACCTGGTGCGTCAGGTTCGACGCCATGGTGTTCACCGAGTCGGTGAGGTCCTTCCAGGTACCGGCGACGCCGCGGACGTCGGCCTGGCCGCCCAGCTCGCCCTCGGTGCCCACCTCGCGGGCCACCCGGGTCACCTCGTCGGCGAACGACGACAGCTGATCGACCATCGTGTTCACCGTCCGGCCGATCCGGAGGAATTCACCCCGTAGCGGTCGGCCGTCCATCTCCAGCGCCATGTGCTGAGAGAGGTCACCCTCCGCAACCGCGACGATGACCCGGGAGATCTCCGTCGTCGGTCGCGCGAGATCGTCGATCAACGAGTTCACCGAGCGGACACTGTCCGCCCAGGAGCCGTCCAGGCCCTCCTCGTCGAGACGCTCGGTCAGCCGGCCGTCCCGTCCGACGATCCGGCTTATCCGCCGCATGTCCAGGTTCTGCCGTTCCTGCAGGGAGACGACCTCGTTGAAGGCCTCCGCCACCGCGCCGGCCATGCCGCCCCGGCGAGGCAGCCGAACCTTGAGATCGCCACGGCGCACCCGTCGCAGGGCGTCGGCGAGCTCACCGAGCAGAACGGTCTCGTCGGGCACGCCGACGCTGGCCTCTTTAGCCGCTGTCATGCTGTCCTCACTCGCTGTCCAACTGCCGGGGGTTCCCTATCCTCTCTCGCCCAACCGGGTCAATGCGAGAGACGACTTTGTGCATACACCCGTCCACGGGAGAGGATGCATGGGTGCCAGCCGAGGTCGGAACCAGGACGAGCATCCCATCGGGGGCTCCGTCCGAGGCTCTCGTGCGCCGGACCCGGTTGCCCAACGACCGACGGACCCCCGCGGCGGCCCGTGCTCTGGTCCGGTCCGTGCTGGAGGAGACCGGTCTCGTCGGCCTGCTCAACGAGGCTCTCCTGCTCACCACCGAGTTGTCCACCAACGCCGTGGTGCACGCCAACACCGAGCTGGAGATAGAGGTCACGGCCGATCCGAGCGGCCTGACCGTCACCGTCACCGACTTCGCCCCCGGCCCGGTCGAGCAGCTCGCTGTCGGGCCGCGCAACGAGACCGCGGACATCGGCGAGGTGGCCGAGCGGGGCCGGGGCCTGCTGCTCGTCGACCACTTCGCCAGCCGCTGGGGCACTGTGCACGAGGGTGACGGCAAGGGCGTGTGGTTCCGGCTCGACCAGCGCGAGGGCGGCGAGGGCGGCACGCCGGTCCGGGTGCCGACCCAGTCCGAGACGCCCAGCCTCGGCGCGCTCACCGGCCTGTTGCGCAGCGGCGCCGACCGGCACTCCGACGAGGGTCTCGCCGAACTCGCCGCCGACCTGCTGTCCCGCCTGGCCCGGCTGACCGGCGCGGCCGGCGGCGTGATCCGGGTCGACCGCGGCGACGGCACGGGCCGGCAACTGCTCGCGCGGTACGGTCGCGCGCCCCGTGACAACGCGGACACCATCCGGGTCCCCCTGACCACCCAGCGCCCCTACTCCGGCGAGCTGGAGCTGGACGCCTCCCCGGTCGGGTACGCCCAGGCCCTCGCCATCATGGTCGCCGAGCGGTTCTCCCTGCACCTGGAGAACGACCGGCTCCGCCGCGCCGACATCCGCCGGCAGACCTGGATCACCTTCCTCGCCGAGGCCAGCGAACTGCTCGCACAGTCCCTCGACGTCAACCTCACGATGGCGCTGATCCCGCAGCTCGTGGTGCCGCGTCTCGGCCAGTGGTGCGCGGTGCACACCACGGACGCGTGGGGGCGCCTGCAGCTCGCCGCCGCCACCCACGCCGAGGAGTCGGTGCTGGCCCAGCTGCACGGCCAGCTCGCCGAGTCGGGGCCGGAGTCGATACTGGCCCGGCTCGAGGAGGCGTCCCGGCTCGGCACCCAGGTGATGTTCGGGGCGCCGCTGGAGGGTTACGCCGTACCGCTCGTGGCCCGGGGCGCCCGGCTGGGCACGCTGGCGGTCGGACGGCACCCGAAGCACCGGCACGACGCCGACGAGGTCGCGGTCCTGGAGGACGTGGCCCGGCGCGCGGCGCTCGCCATCGACAACGCGCGGATCCACGACGAACGGCGCTCGGTCGCGCGCACCCTGCAGGCCTCGCTGCTGCCCCCGGCCCTGCCGCACGTCGAGGGCATCGGTTTCGCCGCCGAGTACGTACCGACCGGTTCCGAGGTCGGCGGCGACTTCTACGACGTGGTCCCGTTCGGCGAGGAGCAGTGGCTCGTCGTGGTCGGTGACGTCTCCGGCAAGGGCGTGCAGGCGGCCACCGTGACCGGCCTGGTCCGCGACGTGATCCGCATCCTGGTCGACGACGGCAAGGCGCTCGGCGAGATCCTCTGGCGGGTCAACCGCACGCTGGTGCAGCGCGGCGGCGGGCGGTACTGCACGCTCGCCATGGCCTCGGTCACCCGCAAGGGCAACAACCAGCTCAGCGTCTGCCTGCACCTCGCCGGGCACGACCGGGCGGTGCTGGTCCGGGCCGACGGCAAGACCGGTTTCGTCGGCGAGGGCGGCACCGCGCTGGGCCTGCTGGAGACCATCACCTCGCCGGACGTCGTGGTCACGCTGGGGCCCGGCGACTCGCTCATCTTCTACACCGACGGCGTCACCGAGCGGCGGCGCGGGCGCGAGCTGTTCGGGCCCAGCCGGCTGCGTGACGCCGCCGCGCCGCTGGCCGGTTACCCGGCGGACGTCATGGCCGCCCGCCTGCGCTCCACCACGATCAACTTCTCGGTGGAGGAGCCGCGCGACGACATCGCCATCATGGTGCTGCGCAACGACGCATAAGAATCGATCCGTCTTTTTTGTCGGCTCTGGCGTGGCATGGTGTGTGTTATGGCGAAGACGCAGTACTACACCGCCACCAGCATCGACGGCTTCACCGCCGACAAGCGCAACTCGCTGGACTGGCTCTTCGAGGTCGACGAGGGCACCGAGAACCCGTTCGGCGAGTTCTTCGAGGGCGTGGGCGCGTTCGCCATGGGCGCGAGGACATACGAGTGGGTGCTGGAGAACGACAACCTCCTCGAGGAGCCGCAGAACTGGCACGACATGTACGGCGACGTGCCCTGCTGGGTCTTCACCCATCGAGACCTGCCCCCGGTCCAGGACGCCAACGTGTTCATGATCAGCGGCGACGTCCGGCGGGTGCACGAGGCGATGGTGGTCGCCGCGCAGGGCAAGAACGTCTGGCTCGCCGGCGGCGGTGACCTGGTCAGCCAGTTCGTCGCCGAGGGGCTGCTCGACGAGATCATCCTCGGCATCGCACCGGCGATCCTCGGCGAGGGCGTCCCCCTGCTGCGCCGCCGAGTCCACGTGGACGACCTGATCCTCACCGGCGTCCGCGAGGTCGGCCAGTTCGCCTACCTCACCTACGCCGTAGGCGACGTCGCCCGCCTCGGCCGCCACCTGGCCACCGAATCAGTCGCCACCATCCCGTCTTTCCAGTAATCGCCGCCGGTCA
Organism: Actinoplanes sp. NPDC051861; assembly: GCF_040681145.1. Classification (NCBI taxonomy): domain Bacteria; kingdom Bacillati; phylum Actinomycetota; class Actinomycetes; order Micromonosporales; family Micromonosporaceae; genus Actinoplanes; species Actinoplanes sp. NPDC051861. The sequence continues at coordinate 58,003 of NZ_JBFAYE010000021.1, read as the reverse complement.
GAACAGTTCGCGGCGGCCGGCCATCCCGATCTCCGAGGCCAGCGCGGCCGGCGCCGACACCACCGCCAGCTTCCCGCGCCGCGCGAGCAGGACCTGGCGCACGGCCTCGACGATCTCGGTGACCCGCACCGCGGTGAGCCCTCGGGGCAGCACCGCGTGCACCGTGCCCACGCCCGCCGAACCGCGGATCGGCACCACCGCGCCCGTGCTGTCCCGCAGCGCCAGGGCCACCGCCGTGAGATCCCGCGGCCGCACCGAGATCCGCAGCACCACGTCCTCACGCCCGAACGGATAGCGCCCCCACCACAGCGGCGCCGCCGGCGCGATCACCGACTCGCCGCCCCACACCTGGGCGATCTTCTCGGCGCTCGCTCTCGCCTCGTCCGCCCCGCCCTCCAGGAGCAGCGCCAGCATCCCGCCACCGGTGCCCGGCAGGTCGACCTCGATCGCGCTCGGCTCCTGCTCCTGCAGGACGACCTGCGCGACCAGCTCGCTGGCCTCGGCCGGCGTCGTCACCGGGCGGCCGACCCAGAGGCGCGCCGCGGGCAGCGGCTCCAGCCGCATCACCGCCGACGTGATCACACCGTCGATCTCGGCGAGGCCCGGACGGCCGTCCTCACCGTCGGACTCGGCCGTGACGCCGTCGGCCGACACGTACTCCACACTGACGGTCTGTGTCGCCGCGCTGCCGAATCGGTGCCGCAGCGGCCCGGACTCGTTGGTCGCGAGCATCCCGCCGACCGTGGCGCTCGCCGACGGCGGGTCGACCGCCAGACGACGGCCGCGCAGCGCGAGAGCGGCCTGCACCGCCGAGACCGGGGTGCCGGCGGCCAGGACGGCGGTGGCGCCGGAATGGTTCCACATGCCGTTCAGCCGCCCGGTGTCCAGGATCAGATTCAGGGTCGCGGGCGGCGTACCCCAATCGATCTTGCTGCCGGAACCGCGCGCGCGAAAGCTCAGCTCCCGCTCGGCCGCGAGCCGCAGGCTCTCGGCGACCGCGCCCGTCGTCGCCGGCACCGCGACCAGCTCGGCTCGCCGGCCCGCCACCTGGTCCGTCGCACGCCCCGGGCGCGCCAGACCGGGCCCGCAGATGTCCACGAACGCGTCGAGAAGGGAATCACCCACGTCCGAAGCCTCCCCACAAGATCGGACCCAGCAGATCGGAACCAGTCGAATCGGAGCATTGAGATCCCTGAAGATCGTCCACTCTGGCATATCGTACACATGTTCGAATGACCGAGGTGGGCGTGTGTAAGAAACTCATTGCGGACCAATGGGCCGGTAACGTGGTCCCGTGACGATTGAAGGTCCACCCACCGCTCACCAGAAGCACGCCGAGCGCACGTTCCACGGCGACACGGTCACCGATGAGTACGCCTGGTTGATGGAGAAGGAGGACCCGGCGACCATCGCCTATCTGGAGGCGGAGAACGCGTGGACCGAGCAGGCCACGGCACATCTGGAGAGCCTGCGTCAGACCGCGTTCCAGGAGATCCGGAGCCGCACGCAGGAGACCGACCTTTCGGTGCCCAGCCGCAAGGGCGCGTTCTGGTATTACACGAGGACCGTCGAGGGCAAGCAGTACGGGATCCAGTGCCGCGTCCCGGTGCGCCCGGGCGAGACCGCGCCGCCGATGGACGAGGAGAAGCCGGGCGAGGAGATCCTGCTCGACGGCAACCAGCTGGCCGAGGGCAAGGACTTCTTCGCGCTGGGCACGTTCGACGTCAGCCCCGACGGCAACTGGTTGGCGTATTCGACGGATTTCGACGGCGACGAGCGCTTCACGCTGCGGGTGAAGGATCTGCGCACCGGTGAGGTGCTCGCCGACGAGGTGACCGACACGTTCTACGGAAGCGCCTGGTCGGCCGACGGCAGCGTGCTTTTCTACATCACCGTCGACGAGGCCTGGCGGCCCTACCGGGTGTGGCGGCACACCGTCGGCACGACCGAGAACACGCTGGTCTACGAGGAGCCGGACGAGCGCTTCTGGGTCGGCGTCGAGCTCACCCGCAGCGAGAAGTTCATCGTCGTCGACACCCAAAGCAAGATCACTTCAGAGGTACGCATCATCCCGGCCGACGAGCCGGACGCCGACGCGGTCGTGCTCGCCCCACGGCAGCAGGGCGTGGAGTACACGATCGACCACCACGGCCACCGGTTCCTGATCCTGCACAACCGTGACGCCGAGGACTTCGCGCTGGCCTGCACGTCGGTGGACAACCCGGGCGACTGGGTGGAGCTGATCGCGCACCAGCCCGGCACGCGCCTGGAGTCGGTCGACGCGTTCGCCCGGCACATCGTGGTGTCGCTGCGCCGGGACGGCCTGACCGGGCTGCGGGTGATGACCGACGGCAGCACCGATGCGTACGACATGACGTTCCCCGAGCCGCTCTACAGCGTCGGCCTCAACGGCAACCCGGAGTACGAGACGGCCTCCGTGCGGATCTCGTACACCTCGATGATCACGCCCGACTCGATCTACGACGTCGACCTGGTCACCCGGGCCATGACGCTGCGCAAGCAGAAGCCGGTGCTGGGCGGTTACGACCCGGCCGACTACGAGCAGTTCCGGGAGTGGGCCAGCGCCGCCGACGGGACCAAGGTGCCGATCTCGATCGTGGCGCGCAAGGGCGTGCCCCGCGACGGGTCGGCGCCCGCGGTGCTCTACGGCTACGGGTCGTACGAGCACTCCATCGACCCCTACTTCTCGATCGCCCGCCTCACCCTGCTGGACCGGGGCGTGGTCTACGCGATCGCACACGTGCGCGGCGGCGGTGAGCTCGGCCGCGGGTGGTACGAGAACGGCAAGATGCTCGCCAAGAAGAACACCTTCACCGACTTCGTCGCCTGCGCCGAGGCCCTCGTCCGCAACCGGTGGACCACGGCGTCACGGCTGGTCGCGCGTGGCGGCTCGGCCGGTGGCCTGCTGATGGGCGCGGTCGCCAACCTGGCGCCGGAGGCGTTCGCCGGCATCCTCGCCGAGGTGCCGTTCGTGGACCCGCTCACCTCGATCCTCGACCCGAGCCTGCCGCTGACGGTCACCGAGTGGGAGGAGTGGGGCAACCCGCTCGAGTCCGCCGAGGTCTACGCGTACATGAAGTCCTACAGCCCGTACGAGAACGTCGCCGACCGGCAGTACCCGCGGATTCTCGCCGTGACCAGCCTGAACGACACCCGCGTGCTGTATCACGAGCCGACCAAGTGGATCGCCCGGCTGCGCGCGACCGCGCCCCGCGGTGACTACCTGCTGAAGACCGAGATGGGTGCCGGGCACGGCGGCCCGAGCGGCCGTTACGACTCCTGGAAGGAGGAGGCCTTCGTGCTCTCCTGGATCCTGGACGTGGTCAAGGCCGTCTGACTCCCCTACGCCTCCCCGCGGACCGCCGCGGGGAGGCGCACACAGCAGCGCTCAGCCCCCGGGTCGAGGACCGGGCTGTACGCGGCCGCGCAGCCGTCGGTCATCCCGCGCAGCAGGTGCAGGTTGAGCCCGCACACGAGCTCCGTGTACCGCTGCGCCAGCCGGTGGAACGGGCAGTTGGCGAGGACGAGCCCGGCATCCTCCTCGCGCGGCTCGTAACCGGTCTCGACCAGCGCCTCGAGCAGGTCCGGTGACGCCGCGGTGATGGCCAGCCCCGCGTCGTAGGCGGTCCGCCGCACTGTCTCCCCCACATCGCCGCCCGTTTCGATCGCCTCGGCGACGGCCGCCGCCAGTAGGTCCGCCGCCAGTTCGTAGCGCCGATCCGGCACGGAGACCGCCACCTCGTCGGCCGCCCGCCGATACAGCTTCGCCGGACGGCCGGCGCCCGGGCCGGTGCGGTCGTGCAGCCGGCGGAACTCCACCGACAGCAGTCCCTGCTCGGCGAGTTTGTCCAGGTGGGCGGCGGCGATGCGCCGGCTGACACCGAGACCGGCGGCGACCGCGTCACGGGTGAGCGGGCCGGCCGCGGGCGTCACGAAGTCGAAGACGGCCCGTGTGGTGGCGTCGTCGAGGGCCGCCACAGAGGCGATGCGTTCGGTCCGGCTCCGGTGTGCCATTCCCCAACTCTAAATGACCCAGGTGTGGACTTTAGAACGCGGCTCTTTCTAAAGTGCGTATGTCCGTACTTTAGAAGGAGACGCCATGTCCGCGTTCCTGCTGCTGCGCACGGTGTTCACCGTCGCGCCCATCCTTTTCGGACTGGACAAGTTCTTCAATCTGCTCACCGACTGGCCCGGCTACCTCGCGCCGTGGATCGACAATCTCGTGCCGGGCACCGCGCAACAGGCCATGTACGCCGTCGGCGTCATCGAGATCATCGCCGGGGTGCTGGTCGCGCTCCGCCCGCGCTGGGGCGCTCTGGTGGTCGCCGCCTGGCTGGCCGGCATCATCGTCAACCTGCTGATCCTGGGCGACTACTACGACGTGGCACTGCGCGACTTCGGCCTCCTCGTCGGCGCGCTCGCACTGGCCCGACTGGCCGCCGACAGGTGAGGCCGGGAATCGGCGAACGTCGAACGTTCGGGGGAGATCCACCTCACATCGGGCGCACTAATGTCGGGTGCCGTGACGGCTCGGACTTACGTGCAGGCCACCACAGCAGTCGCCGCACTGGGCACGATCTGGTGCGTGGCCTACCTGGGAGCCGGCTTCGGCCTCGAAGCGTTCGCCTACGTCTTCGTGCCGATCGGCGGGGCGCTCGCGACCGCGTCGGTCCGTCACCTGGCCCGCACCGCCTTCTGGCGTGCCGTCCGGCTCGCCGTCGCGCTGATCACGATCGGCTACGCCTGGCTGGCCGTGGACATGCTCACCCACGCCGCCGAGGCACGGACCCGGAGCATGCCGGCGCCCGCCGCGGCCTGCGTGGCCGTCGGCTTCCTGATCGCCATCTGGGCGCTGGCCCGGGTGCCGGTCGTCGCACCCGGTGGCGCCGAGCGGTGGCGCGTGGTGCTGGACCGGACGATCGCGTTCCTGGGCTGCGCGGCCGTTCTGTGGTACGTCGGGCTCGCCCCGATGCTCTCCGCGCGCGAGCCGTGGAGCCCGCAGGCGATGCTGCTGGTCGGGCTGGGCCTCCTGGCGGCGGTCGGCGCGGCGACGAAGGTGTCGTACATCGCGGGCGGCCCGGTCGACCGCGTCGCGATGCGGCTCGTCGCGGCCGCCGGCGGCGTCCCGGCCGGTGTCGTCTCGGTGCTCGCGGTGCAGTTCGGCTACATCGCCTCTGTTCCGGCACAGGCGATCGTCATGCCGCTGGCCCCGGTGCTCGTCACACTCGGCGTCGCGGCCCAGATCCGCGCCGATCAGGGGCTGCGCCGTGAACCGGCCCGGCGGGGCGTGCTGCTGCCCTATCTCGCCATGATCTCGGTCGACGTACCGCTGATCGCCGTCGCGGTCGGCGAACCGCTGCGCTGGCCGGTGCGGGTGGTCCTGATCGCCGCGGTCGTGGTGACCGTGCTGGTCATGGTCCGGCAGTACCTCGCGTACCGGGAGAACGCCCGCCTGCTCCGCAACGCGCGTGTCCAGGAACAGCGCCTGCAGTACGAGATCAGCCACGACGGCCTGACCGGCCTGGGTAACCGTGCGCTGTTCCGCGACCGGCTCACGGCGGCGCTGGCCACGACCGGCCCGGTCTCGGTGCTGCTCATCGACCTGGACGACTTCAAGGCCGTCAACGACCTGCTCGGCCACGGGGTCGGCGACCAGCTGCTGGTCGCGGTGGGACAGCTAGTGCAGGCCGAGATGGGTGACGGGGATCTGCCGGTGCGGTTCGGCGGCGACGAGTTCGCGGTGCTGCTGACCGGCGCGGGCGCCGAACCGGAGAGCCTCGCCGAGCGCCTGCTGACCGCGCTCTCCGACCCGGTCAGCGAGCACCGGCTGCTGGTGCAGGCCAGCATCGGTATGGCCACCGCCTCGCCCGGCGACACCGTCGACTCGGTGCTGAGGGACGCCGACGTCGCCCTGTACACGGCCAAGCAGAGGGGCAAGGCGCGGTTCGTGCGTTACGTCGACGGCATGGGCGAGCCGGTCCTGGCGTCCATGCGGCTCGGCGGCGAACTGCGGCGTGCCCTGGACGGCGACGAGTTCCGGGTGGTCTACCAGCCGATCGTGCGGCTGGACTGCAACCTCGTGAGCGGGGTCGAGGCCCTGGTCCGCTGGCATCACCCGGACCGTGGCGTGATCAGCCCGGCCGAGTTCATCCCGGCCGCCGAGCGGACCGGCCTGATCGTGCCGCTGGGCCGGCTCGTGCTGCGCGAGACCTGCCGTCAGGCGGCGGCCTGGCTGGCCGAGTTCGGTCCGGACGGGCTGAGGGAGGCGGCGGTGAACGTCTCCGCGCGGCAGCTGCACGACCCCGACTTCGTGTCCGACGTGACCGAGGCGCTCGCCGAGAGCGGCCTGCCCTGTGAACGGCTCGTTCTGGAGGTGACCGAATCGGCGGTGCTCCGCGGCCGGCAGGTCTCCCGGGCGCTGTACGAACTCGACCGGATGGGCATCCGTCTCGCCCTGGACGACTTCGGCACCGGCGAGTCGTCGCTGAGCCTGCTGCGCGCCTTCCCCGCCGCGATCGTCAAACTGGACAAGTCGTTCGTGGACGGCATCGAGATCGACGATCGCAAGCACGCCCGGCAGGCGGTGGCTCGCGCGGTGATCCAGCTCGCCGGCGCGCTCGGCCTGGACACCGTCGCCGAGGGTATCGAGAGCCCCGAGCAGGTGGCCGCGCTCCTCGAACTCGGCTACACCCTCGGCCAGGGCTTCCATCTGGGCGAGCCGATGACCGCCGACGGCGTGTCGGTCCTGCTCGCACAGCAGCGGCGGGCCGCGCGGAAACAGTCGGTGTACCCGCGGGCCTGAACGGACCCGGCCGAACGGCACCCGGTGGTGTGTATTCGCTTGGTCACCGACGGTCCGGCATGCCAGGGTCAGATGGGCCGCGCGGGGCGGCCGGTCTGGATCGGAGCGTGTGGGTGCCGGAGTACGACCCTGAGCAGCTCGCGGCGGGTTTCCGCTCGATGAGCATGCTGGCCGGTCTCGTGGAGCGGGGCGGGCGGCCGGCGGCGGTCAGCCCGACCGTCGCGCTGCGGGCCGGCGAGAAGCAGTACGGCTGGTTCCCGGTCGACGTCACCGGCGCGGGCCGCCGGCTGGCGGTGATCACGAGTCGGCGGCTGATCCTGGGGCCGGACGAGTTTCCGCTGCGGTCCGTGACCGCCCTGCGCCAGTCACCCGCGGACTGGACGCTCACCCTCGAGACCCGGGACCGGATCGTGACACTGCGCGGCCCTTGGGTGCCGTGGCTGGGCGTGGTCGTCTGCGCCGAGCTCTACGGCACCGCCTGGCCGGTCACCATCCCGGCACCGCGCCGGACCCGTCAGCTGACCCTTCAGTAGACCCAGACGCGGGTCTTGATCGGCAGCGCGTCGTTCTTCCACATCCAGTTCATCGCGGCGACCGAGACGCGGGCGCAGCCGTGCGACGCCGGGTAGGGCGGCACGCTCGGTGCACCGTGCACGGCGATGCCCCCGTTGAAGTACTTCGGGCGCCAGAGCAGGCCGAGCGGTGCGTTGCGCCACCCGTCGATCTGGCGGCTCACCCGGAACTTCCCGCGGGGCGTGTCGGCCAGGTAGGTCTGGCCCTCCTGCTCGTAATAGTCCATCGAGCCGGTCGAGGTGTTGAAGATCTGGGCGATCTGACCGTTGTCGACCAGCAGCAACAGCTGGCGTTTCAGGTCGATCTCGACGACCTTGCCGCTGGTCGACCTGGCCTTCGGCCGGACGCCGGAGTCCAGCGCCTTCCAGGTCTTCGGGCCGACGGTGCCGTCGCGACCCACGCCGGCGGCCTTCTGCAGGGCGAAAACCGCCTGCTGGGTGGTGCCGCCGAACTTGCCGTCGGCCTTTCCGTTCCAGTAGCCGAGCTCGGTGAGCCGGTTCTGCAGCGCGACGACCTCGGCGCCCTTGGCGCCGGATTTGAGCTTCTTCGGCCTGGGCGCGGCCGTCGCGGTTGGCGAGGACGACGGCGACGAGCTGGGTGCCGAGGGTTCCGGTGAGGCGGTGGTTGCGCTTGGTGACGGCGAGAGGGGTACGGACGGAGCCGTCCCGTCCGCGACCGGGTCGTCCGAGTCGCAGCCGGCGGCCAGCGTCAGCGCTGCCACGGCGGCGACGGTGATCGCCAGAACTCTCCGCACGGGCCCTCCCTCGCTGGTGGTCGCGTCATTGTAGAGACCCATTCACAATGGTCCACGCCGATTCGGTGATCATCCACTCGCCGGGGTGGCCCGTCGGGGGCGACCGCCAAAAAGAGCCGAGTACCCTTTGGCTATGTCATGGAAGGCCAGCGCCCGGCACGGCGTACGGGAGGCGCCCGGCGGGTTCGCACTCGTGCAGGAGTTGCTGAACACACGCGCCGCGATGTCGTATGGTCCGGACCTGCTGGGCACGGCCGAGGACGCCCAGTGGTGGGTGACCGAGTCGCTGGGCACCTGGTCGCGGGTCTCCGGCCTGCCGGCGCCGACGCTGCTGCTCTCCGCCGCCGACCTGCGCTCGCTGCGACGGCTGCGCACCGCCTTCGAGAACGTCGTGCTCGCCGGGGCCCACCCGGAGCCGGACGGCGCCCTGCCACCCGCGGACGTGCAGGTCAGCCTCGTGCCGGACGCGGACGGCTGGGTCCGGGTGGTGCCGACCGGCCGGGGCACCCGCTGGCTGGCCTCGGCGCTGTGGGCCGAGGCGCACCTGGCTCAGCAGGCCGGCCTCTGGCCGCGGCTCAAGCTCTGCAACAACGCCGCCTGCCGTGCCGCGTTCTTCGACACGTCCCGCAACAACAGCGGCGTCTGGCACGACGTCAGCACCTGCGGCAACACGGCGAACCTGCGGGCCTTCCGGGAGCGCCGCCGCCTGCTGGGCCACACCGGCGACCAGTCGGGGATCGTGCGGGCACCGGAACCCCGCTGATCCGCCCCATTTCCTCGATCCGCTGATCAGCCCTGGAACCAGGAGACGTTCGCGGACGACTATGGGGACATGGGATGTGAGCGGTGGCGCGAGATGCTCTCCGCGCAGCTGGACGGCGAGGACGACCCGGCTCTGCGGCCGCTGGTCGATGATCACCTGGCGGGGTGTGCGGACTGCCGGACGTGGCTGGACCGGGCGGCGGCGGTCAACCGGCTGACCCGGACCGGGCCGGTCGCGGCGGTGCCCGATCTGAGCGCGGCGATCCTGGCAGCGCTGCCCGCCGAGCCGGAGCGGTCCCGCCGCCGATGGCGTCTCCCGGCCGCCGCGGCGCTTTACGTGGCGCTGGCCATGGTCGGGGCGGTGCAGCTGATCCTGGGGCTGACGCAGGTGGGCGGCGGGGTGAGCGCCGGTCACGAGCACAGCGGGCTGAACGCGACACCGGGCCACCTGTGGCACGAGTCGGCCGCCTGGAACGTCGCGGTGGGCGCCGGATACCTGTTCATCGCCCTGCGCCGGACTCGGCCAACCGGGCTGGTGCCGATGCTGACCGCGTTCGTCGCGATGCTGCTGCTGCTCTCGGTCAACGACCTCACCGGCGGCCGGGTGGACGTCACGCGGCTGGTCGGCCACGGTTTCGTCATCCTCGGATATCTGCTGGTGCTGGCCCTGTCCCGGGGCGTGGGCGGTGCCGCACGGCCGCCGGGCAACCGGGCCGGGATCGGCTGGCGGGCCCGCTTCGACGGCGACGGCACCGATGAGATGCCGGCGCCGAGGCCGGGGCTGCGGCTGCTGCCGCCACCGTCCGGCCCGCTGACCGCCTCGCACGACGACCGCCGAGCCGCCTGAGCTCAGCGGGCGGGTGGTCGGACGGACAGCTCACGCCACTCGTCCGGACCGGCCAGCAGGGCGCGGACCATGTCGAGCGCGGCGTCCTCACTGTCGTACTCGAAGAAGTGGGAGACACCGTCGGAGCCGCCTGCTCGCTGCTCGACATACCACTGGTCGCCGCTCGTCCGAAGGTAGACATCCTTTCGGGCGAGACGTCCCCACTTGCCGTTCCACCAGTGTTTACGCTGCTCCATCCCGGCACTGTATCGAACATATGTTCGAACAGTGCCGAGAGGGCGGATCTTTTTCGCAGCGTGTCAGCGGGGCGGTTCCTGGCGGCGCTGCAGGACCTCGTCCACGGCGCTTCCGTAGACGTTGCCCTGACCCTGGCCACCGGCCCGGCTCTGCGCGACGAGCGCGTCCCGGATCTCGGTGAGCAGCTTGATCTCCTCGCTGGGCGCCTTCGGCGGCGGCTCCTCGCCGCGCTGGCGGCGCTCGGCGAGCTTGTTCAGCGGGAAGACGACCAGGAAGTAGAGGACCGCAGCGGTCAGCAGGAAGGTGATGATCGAGTTCAGGAAGATCGCGTAGGTGAACTCGACCCCGGCCGTCGGCGAATACGAGCCCGCGAGCTCCCCTTTACCGCCCGAGATCCACTTGATGAGTGGCTCCAGGAACGACTTGGTGAAGCTGCTCACCACCGCGGTGAACGCGGTGCCGATCACGACGCCGACGGCGAGGTCGACGACGTTGCCGCGCATGATGAAGTCTTTGAAACCTTGGAACATCTTGCTCACGGGCGCTCCTGAGGGCCGGAAGTCTCGTCCGGCAACGGATGCCCGTCACCGGTCGGCGACAAACTACGCCGACCGGTCGGCCCGGCCAACGCGCAGGCTCAGTCGAGCGCCGGCTGGTCGGCCGCGACAGCCTCGTCAACGGTCGGATAGGTGTGCAGCACCTCGACCAGACCGCTCACCTCGAGAATACGCAGAACACCGCGCTGCGGGGCGGCAAGCCGGACAGTCCCGCCGGCGTCGTCGGTGCTGTTCTTGGCCCGGACGAAGACCGACAGACCGGTCGAGTCGCAGAACGACACCTCGGCGAGGTCGAACACCAGACGCGTGCGCCCCTTCTCCAGCAGGTCACTGATCTGATCCTGCAGCTGGGGGGCGGTCGCCATGTCGAGCTCGCCGGCGACCGACACGACCACCACGTCGCCGCGTTGTTCTGTTTGTACCGTCAGGGACATTCGCCGACCTCCAGTTATTGCTGAACGGTACTCCACGTACCGAGGGACGCGCAGAACGGGACGAAGCTTGACCGTGTCCATTAGTTGGTCTACAGCAACTAATGGACACCCTGATGGTAAAGTCCGGCCGTTGCGCACGGATCGCGTGGTGGGAGACAGTGATGCCGCTGAGTCCGGACGAGGCGACCCGCTTCGCCGACCTGCTGAAGGTTCACGCGGAGCCGCTGTCGGCTCGCTGGACGGATTTGGTCGCCAAGGGCCTGCAGGGCCGGTTGAGCGGAGCCGAGCTCCAACGGCAGACGACGGATCTGCAGAAGGCTTTTCAGCAGGCGCTCGCCGCCGGTGCGGTGGACCTGACCGACGAGGCGTCAGCCGAGCTGCGGGCACAGCTCAGCGAGCTGTCGAGCAACCGCGCCCGGCAGGGCTTCACCGCCACCGAGACGGCGATCAGCGTCTTCGCGTTCAAGGAGGCGACGCTGGAGGTGCTCGGCGCCGCCGATGACGCCGCCACCCTCCGGGACTACGTGGCGTTCTCCACATTCGTGGACCGGGCCGCGCTGTTCACCTTCGACAGCTACGTACGGGTCCGCGAGACGCTCATCGCCGATCAGGCGGAGCAGCTGCTCGAGCTCTCCACCCCGGTGGTGAAGCTGTGGGACGGCGTGGTGGCCGTGCCGCTGGTCGGGACGCTGGACTCGGCACGGGCCCAGGTGGTGATGGAGCGGCTGCTGCAGACGCTGGTGGACACCGGCTCGCCGTACGCGATCATCGACATCACCGGTGTGCCGGCGGTCGACACCCAGGTGGCGCAGCACATCCTGAAGACCGTGGTGGCGGCCCGGCTGATGGGCGCCGACTGCATCATCTCCGGCATCCGGCCGCAGATCGCGCAGACCATCGTGGCCCTCGGCATCGAGTTCGGCGACATCGCGACGAAGTCCACGCTGGCCGACGCCCTGCGGCACGTCATCGGTAAGACCCGGCGAACCGGCGCGAAGAACTCGGAGCGCTGACGTGGAGCGCGTCCCGGTCCTGAAGATCGGCGGCATTCTTCTGGTCTCCATCCAGATCGACATGGAGGACCAGACCGCTCTCCAGCTCCAGGAGGATCTGGCCGAGCGGATCGTGTCGACCGGCAGCCACGGCGTGATCATCGACATCAGCGCGCTCGACATCGTCGACTCGTTCGTCGGGCGCACCCTGGCCACCATCGCCTCCGTCTCCCGGGTGCTCGACGCCGAGACCGTCGTCGTCGGCATGCGCCCGGCGGTGGCGATCACCCTGGTCGAGCTGGGGCTCTCGCTGCCCGGCATCCGCACGGCGCTCAACGTCGAGCTGGGCATCGAGATGCTCGCCGACGCCGCCGCCGCGGACGACCTGGAGCTGGACGACGACGAGGATGATGCCGACCAGGCAGCGGTAACCACACCGTGAACGAGGAGAGCCAGCAGATCCCGGTCGTGAGCGACCAGGACGTCGTTCGCGTCCGGCAGCTGGTGCGCACCGTCGCGGTGGCGGTGAAGCTGTCGCTGGTCGACCAGACGAAGCTGGTCACCGCGGCGAGCGAGCTGGCTCGGAACACGCTGGTGTACGGCGGTGGCGGCAAGGTCGAGGTGACCCGGGTCCGCAACGAGCGCCGCGCCGGCATCCGGATCGTTTTCGCCGACCAGGGTCCGGGTATCGCCGACCTGGATCTGGCCCTCACCGACGGGTACACCACCGGCGGCGGCCTCGGCCTGGGTCTGAGCGGCGCCCGCCGGCTGGTGGACGAGTTCGACATCCAGACCGAGGTGGGTAAGGGGACGACCATTACCGTTGTCAAGTGGTGCCGATGAGCGGAGGCACGGTGGCGTCACTGCCCGAAGGGCTCCTGGACGGAGGAGTCTGGTTCCGGGTGGAGGCCGCTGGGACCGCTGCTGCCGTGCGCCGGGCGGCGGAACGGCTCGCGGCCGAGCTCGGCATGCCCGACAACCGGGTCGCCGATCTGTCGATCGTCGCCGCCGAGGCCGCCGGCAACCTGGTCAAGCACGCCGATCAGGGCACCGTCCTGCTGCGGGCGGTACGCACCGCCGGGCAGGCCGGAGTCGAGCTGATCGCGATCGACAACGGGCCCGGGATGGTCGACGTCCAGCGGTCCGCCGGCGACGGGCACTCCACGGCGGGCACTCTCGGCATCGGGTTCGGCGCGATACTGCGCCAGGCCAGCTGGTCCGACCTGCACTCGATCCCGGGCAAGGGCACGGTGCTGGCCGTGCGGGTGTGGCCGGCCACGGCGCCGGAGCCGTCCTGGGCGGCGGGGATCACCCGGCCGATCACCGGGGAGACGGTCAGCGGGGATGCGTACGCCGTACGCGACGCCGAGGGACGCCGTCAGCTGCTGGTCTGCGACGGCCTGGGACACGGCGGCCTGGCCGCGGCCGCCGCCAACGAGGCGGTGCGCACGTTCCTGAAGGCACCGTCCGCACCGCCCGCCGTGGTGGTGGAGTCGCTGCACCGCGCGATCAGCCACACCCGCGGCGCCGCGCTGGCGGTCGCCGAGCTGGACAGCGAGGCCGGCCTGGTCCGCTACGCCGGCCTGGGCAACATCTCCGGCACGGTGTTCGGCCCGGACGGCACCCGCCGCGGCATGGTGTCGATGCCGGGCATCGCCGGCCATCAGCGCCGGCAGGTCCGGGAGTACGACTATCCGCTCGCCCCCGGCGCGATCGTGCTGATGCACTCCGACGGTGTGGTGGACCGCTGGCAGCCGGCCGACTACCCCGGCCTGCTCAGCCGCTCGCCCGAGGTGATCGCCGCCACAGTCCTGCGGGACGCCGGCACCCGCCGTGACGACGCCGGCGTTCTGGTCGCGCGGTCGTCATGACCGGCGGACCCGAGCCGCTGATGAGCATGCGCCTGCGGGTTGAGCAGGACATCTTCGTGGTCCGGCAGCTCGGCCGGGAAGTGGCCCGAGCCGTCGGGCTGGAGACGCAGGACCAGACCCGGATGGCCACGGCTCTCAGCGAGGTGGGCCGGGTGCTGCTGGCCGGTGGGCAGGACGCTGACGTGGCGTTCACCGTTGTGCCGTACGGGGTACCTACTCTGCAGGTGTCGATGGCGCACCCCGCGCCCGGCGAGGCAGGCAGGCTGGCTGAACAGCTCCAGCAGGTCGGTCGTCTGGTCGACACGATGGAGGTCGACGATGGTGGTTCCGGGACAGTTGTCCGGATGGCTCGGCGGTTGCCGCCCGGCGCGCCGCCACTGACCCCGGCGCGTATGGACGAGATTCGCACGGGCCTGGCCCAGCATGTCCCCGGCAGCCCTCTGGACGAGCTGGCGGTGCAGAACCAGCAGCTCATCGCGGCGCTCGACGAGGTGCGGGCGCAGCGCGACGACCTGGCCCGGCTCAACGCCGAGCTGGAGGAGACGAACCGCGGCGTGATGGCGCTCTACCACCAGCTCTCCGAGGAGCTGGAGGAGACGAACCGCGGCGTCGTGGCCCTCTACGCCGAGCTGGACGAGAAGTCGGTGCAGCTGCGGGCGGCGAGCGAGGCGAAGAGCCGGTTCCTGGCGAACGTCAGCCACGAGCTGCGCGCCCCGGTCACCGCGATCATCGGGCTGGGCCGGCTGCTCACCGACTCCGGCTCGGACGACCTCACCGAGGAGCAGGATCGCCAGGTGGGCCTGATCCGCACCTCGGCGACCGATCTGCTCACCCTGGTGAACGGCCTGCTCGACCTGGCCAAGGCCGAGGCCGGCCGGATCGAGCCGAACTGGTCCGACGTGGACCTCCGGGCGATGTTCGGCCAGTTGCGCGGTACGCTGCGCCCACTCGCCACCCGCCCCGAGGTGGACTTCATCGTCGAGGAGCCGGCCGTGCCGGGTATCCGCTCCGACGAGGTGCTGCTGGCCCAGGTGCTGCGCAACCTGCTGACCAACGCCCTCAAATTCACCGAGGACGGTTCCGTACGCCTGAGTGTGCGCAGCACCGGCGGTGACGTGGAGTTCGTGGTCGCCGACACCGGCACGGGCATCCCGCCGGAGCTGCACGAGCGGATCTTCGAGGAGTTCTACCAGGTCCCGGGCAGCAAACCGGTGAGCGGCAGGGGCACCGGCCTGGGCCTGCCGTACGCGCGGCGGCTGGCCGGCATCCTCGGCGGCGGCCTGCGGGTCGACTCCGAACCGGGTTCCGGCAGCACGTTCACGCTGCAGTTGCCGGCTGTCTCATGACCGAGCCGGTCCGCGGCGGAAGGCCGATCGAGAACCAGGGCAGAGCCACGGTCCTCGTCGTCGACGACAGCGCGACGAAGCGATATCTGCTGGTCAGCTGGCTGACAAGGGCCGGTTTCGTGGTCCTGGAGGCGGAGACCGGCGGTGAGGCGCTGAGCCGGCTGCTGGAGGCCGACGCGGACCTGGTCGTGCTGGACGTGAAGCTGCCCGACATGAGCGGCTTCGAGGTCTGCGAGCGGATCAAGACCGATCAACGGTACGGGGTACTGCCGGTCATCCACGTCTCCGCGCACGCCGTGGACGTCGGTGACCGCACACAGGGGCTCAACCGGGGCGCGGACGCGTACCTGGTGGAGCCGATCGAGCCGGACGAGCTGATCGCGACCGCGCAGGCCGTGCTCCGTTACTACCGGGCCCGGCAGCGCGCGGAGCTGTTCGCCGAGCGGATGGTCCGGCTGGCCGAGACCACCCTGGCGATCAACTCGGCGTCCACCCTGCCCGCTTTGCTGGCGGCGGCAGCCGAGGGGGCCTGCGACATCTTCGGGTGGCCCGCGGCCGTGGTGGCGGAGACCTCCGAGGGCGAGAGCCTGGCCGCGGTCGGCAAACCCGCATCGGTACGCCGATGGGCGGTACCCAGCCACGCCGTGGCGGTCGGGTCGCTCGTGCGTTCCGACGAGACCGCGGACTGGGACGTCGCCGAGTGGCCGGAGGGCGAGACGGTGGCGGTCGCGGCGGCCCGGCTGCGAGCCGACCGCCCACCCGTCTACGTGGCCGCGCCGGGTAGCTCGCAGACACCCGGATTCCCGGTGCTGCGGCAGCTGTCCCAGGCGGTGGCGGCGGCCGTGGAGGCGCAGCGGTCGTTCGACGAGGAGCACCGGATCGCGGTGACCCTCCAGCGCAGCCTGCTGCAGTCGCGACTGCCGGACGTGCCCGGGGTGGACCGGGCGGTGCTCTACGAACCGGCCGGCTCGCAGACCGAGGTGGGCGGCGACTTCTACGAGCTGACGGTGCTGGGCGACCAACTGCTGGTGGCGATCGGTGACGTGGCCGGGCACTCGCTGCACGCGGCGACGGTCATGGCCGAGCTGCGGCACGCGGTCCGGGCGTACGCCGTCGAGGGACACCCACCGGGAGCGGTCCTGGAGCTGGTGAACCGCTTCATGCGTACCGTATTGCCGACCGATTCCGCCACGCTCTGCCTGCTCACCCTCGATCCGGCCTCGGGCCGGATCCGGATGGCCGGCGCCGGCCATCTGCCGCCGCTGGTGCACATCGACGGTGAGGTGCGGTTCCTGGAACCGCGCGGCCCGCTGCTCGGCATCGACGCGCCGCCGCGCACGGAGCTGGAGTACACGCTGCCGCCCGGCGGGACGCTGGTGCTCTACACCGACGGGCTGATCGAACGGCGCGACGCGGACATCGACGAGGGCATGGCGGCGCTGGCCGCCTGCGCCGCCGAGGTGGAGGACGACCTCGACGTGTTCTGCCGCCGCCTGCTCACCCAGCTCGCCGGCGCCGGCGAACAGGCCGACGACATCGCCGTCGTGGCGCTTCGCCGCTCCGCCTGACCCGCACCCCCTGTCGCATCCGGTTTCTCCTTGGTTTCGGCATGCCCGCCGCCGATGGGAGGACAACCAGCGACAGCAGAGGCGGTTACGTGGCGAACATCGAGGTCGAACGGCGAGTGCCCGGTGCGCTCTACGGCCGTACGGCTACCGAACTGACCGGCCCGTTGCAGCCGACGAGGGACCGCGTCGAGTACCGCCACGCGTACGCCCGCCGGGCCGAGTGGACCCTGCGTGGCCTCGGCGTGCTGCACGTCGCCGCCGCCGTGGCCCTCGCGGTCTTCCTCCTGCTGCCGGGCCACCTGCCGGCGCTGGACTCGCTGCATCCCGTCGCCGCGGTCTTCACCGTGATCGGCCTCGCCGTGATGGTGCTCATGCAGATCATCGTCGCGCTGCGCACGCTGGTGCTGACGTTCTTCGCCGCCCGCGCCCGCGATCCGATTCCGATGGTGCCGCAGCCCGGCCTGCGGGTGGCGGTCCTGACCACGATCGTGCCCGGCAAGGAACCGGTCGACCTGGTCATGGCCACGCTGCGGGCGATGCGCCGGATCCGGCACGACGGGGTTCTGGACGTGTGGCTGCTCGACGAGGGCGACGACCCGGAGGTGCGCCGCCGGTGTGAACGGCTGGGTGTACGCCACTTCAGCCGCAAGGGCCGGCCGGAGTGGAACCAGGCCGCCGGCCCGTTCAAGGCCCGCACCAAGCACGGCAACCACAACGCGTGGCGGTCGGCGCACGAGACCGAGTACGACGTGGTCGCGCAGATGGACCCGGACCACGTGCCCTACCCGAACTTCCTGGAACGCACGCTCGGCTACTTCGCCGATCCGGACACGGCTTTCGTGGTCGCCCCGCAGGTGTACGCGAACCTGACCGAGTCGTTCGTCGCGCGCGGTGCCGCGGAGCTCGCCTACCTCTTCCACGGCGTCATCCAGCGTGGCGGCAACGGGCGCGGTGCTCCCCTGCTCATCGGCACGAACCACCTGTACCGTCCGGCGGCGTTCCGGCAGATCGACGGCTACCAGGACTCGATCATCGAGGACCACCTCACGTCGATGGTGATCTTCGGGGCGGTCAATCCGGCGACCGGCAACGCGTGGCGCGGCGTCTACACGCCCGACGTGGTGGCGGTGGGCGAGGGGCCGGCGACGTACTCCGACTTCTTCAGCCAGCAGAAGCGGTGGGCGTACGGAATCTGGCAGATCGCCCGCAGCCATTCCCCGGCGGTCTTGGCCCGCCTGCCGCTGATGAGCCAGCGCCTGTCCTTCGCCGCGTTGCAGACGCACTATCCGACCACCGCCGTCTCCTGGGTGGGCGGCATCTTCCTCACCGGCCTCTACCTGGTCGGCGGCATCACGATCACGCGGCTGCCCAGCGTGGTGTGGGCCGCGCTGTTCGTGCTGAACACGGTCGTGGGGCTGGCCTTCGTCCAGTTCACGCGCCGGTTCAACCTGGTCGACCACGAACGCCGCTCGTGGGGACTGAGCGGGATGCTCCTGGAGCTGGCGACCGCACCCATCTATCTGGCCGCTGCCGCCGCCCAGCTGGCCGGCCGGCCCCTCGCATACGTGGTCACCCCCAAGGGCTCCGCGGCGACCGGCGACACCTGGCGCACCTTCCGGCCGCACCTGGGGTGGGCCGGCCTGAGCGCCGTATTCATCGCGGCCGGGACTGCTATGCATCACTCGTACGTGTCGCTCTACGTCTGGGCGGCGCTGACCATCGTCACCTGCCTGATCCCGATCTTGCATCTGACGTTGAGCCGGTGGTCGCGTACCCAGCCGGTGGTCGCCCGTCGACGGGTCGGCCAGGTGCTCATGGAGGCGGGCCTGCTGACCGAGGCTCAGCTCGGCGAACTGCTCGACCGCCAGATCACCACCGACGGCCCGTGGCGCCGGCTCGGCGACCTGGCCGTCGAGGACGGCTACGTGACGGCCGCTCAGCTGGCCGAGGTGACCGGTTCCCGTCCCGTACTGGTCACTGCCACCACCTGACCGAGTCCACCCGCATGGTCTGCGGGAACGGCAGTGACGGGCTCGGCGCGCCGGGCCAGTCCCCGCCGACAGCGACGTTGAGCAGCAGGTAGAACGGCTTGTCGAAGACCCACTGCTCACCGGCCGCGAGGTCCTCGGGCGCGTAGGACGCGTACACCTTGCCGTCGATCGACATCTGGATGAGCCCCGGCCACCAGTCGAGCGCGTACGTGTGAAAGTCGTCAGCCAGAACCCGGGTGCCGGTGTGGGAGGTGGACCGGTCCCACGGCTGATCGCCGGCATCCGGCCCGTGGATCGTCGCGTGGACCGTGTACGGCTCGTTCCCGCCGAGGCTCTCCATGATGTCGATCTCCCCGCAGCCGGGCCAGCGACGGCTGCCGGCGTCGGCGCCCAGCATCCAGAACGCGGGCAGCAGTCCCGCGCCGGCCGTCGGTCTGATGCGGGCTTCGACGCGGCCGTACGTCCCCGAGAAGCGGCTGTTGAGCCGAGCGGAGGTGAAGTCACCACCGTCCCGGTGCGCGGTGATCTCCAACAGCCCGGTGCCGACCGAGACGTTGGCGGGATTCGAGGTGTAGTTCTGCAACTCGTTGTTGCCCCAGCCGTCCCGGCCCGTCTCGGTCACCCACTTGGCGGTGTCGAGCACCGGCCCGTCGAAGTCGTCGGCGAAGACGAGGTCGGGCGGCCCGGTCTCGCGGCGGGCCAGAGCAGGGGTCACGGATGTGATGACCGGCGCCTCGGTCACGGACTCGACCGTGACCGTGACCGTGGACGGGCCGGCGGCCACCGGCACGAGGATGGCCGCGCGCTTGATGCGGCCGGCCTCGACCTCCTGTCGTACGGTCCCGGCGGCACCCGCTGCCACCAGGGCGAACG
The DNA here is from genome assembly GCF_040681145.1 of Actinoplanes sp. NPDC051861. Lineage (NCBI taxonomy): Bacteria > Bacillati > Actinomycetota > Actinomycetes > Micromonosporales > Micromonosporaceae > Actinoplanes > Actinoplanes sp. NPDC051861. Next base: position 38,375 of record NZ_JBFAYE010000021.1, on the reverse strand, counting down.
GACCGGGGGCCGACGCGATGCCGAAGGTGATGAGCCACGTGCCGGCCTCGGGTACCGGAACCCTGTAGCCCTGCGGCTCGTCGAGACCGAGGAGGGTGAGGGCGGCGGCGCAGACCAGTCCCGACGCCAGCGCTGTCGCTGTTCGCAACGGTCAGGGTTTGATCGCGCCGGCCGGGCGCACCAGTCCGACCAGTGCACCGATCGCGAAGGTGAGCGTGACGACGGCGAGAATCCACGCGGGCAGGTCGATCAGCGCACCGGTGACCGGGACGGCGCCGCCGCCCGCGAGTGCCGCACGAGTTCCGTACATAGGTTGTTCAGCTCCGTTTTGATCAGACCGCGGCCTCGGCCGCGTACTGCATGGTCCAGCGGTCCTTGCGGGTGCCGGTGATCCGGCTGCGGATGACCTCCGCCCAGGCGGCCACGAACCAGCAGGCGCGCATCCAGGCGAAGGCCTCCTGGGGAAGAAGCAGGGCGGCGAGGACGATGTCCCAGCGGTCGCGGTGCGGAATGCGCATCGCCTGCTTGACGTCGTTCGCGATGAACAGCAGCGGCACGAAGAACCAGAACGGCGCGAAGTGCAGGATCCCGAGCGCGGCGTACAGGACCGTGAAGAAGATCCAGCCGAAGCGGACGGAGGCGGCGAGGAGGCCGGCCGCCTGCTGGCGCCAGTCGAGGAGGGTACGGCGGTTGACGCCGAACCGGATGAGGTCCTCGACCGTGCCGACCTGCCACTTCATCCGCTGGCCCCACAGCGCTCGGACCGTGGTCATGGCATCGGTGTACGCGCGGACCGTCGGCGACACCCGGCAGTAGTAGCCGAGCTCCCGGATGCGATAGGTCAGCTCGAAGTCCTCGACCTGGCTCGCGTGCAGCCACGGCCCGTACCGGCGGTGGGTACGGACGACCTCGTGCAGCACCGAGTTGCGGATCGCGCACGCCGTACCCGCCAGGACCGAGGTCCAGCCGCGGCGCAGCGACGAGTCGGTCCACTTCGCGAACTCGGCACGTTGCAGGCGGACCAGGAATGCGGTGCCACGCATGGTGAACTTGCTGCTCGAGCCGGCGAGGCCGGGGTCGGTGGCGAACTCCTCGATCCAGTCACCGATGGCGTTCGGGGGCAGGACGGTGTCGGCGTCGAGGCAGACGACGATGTCGGCGTCTGTCGCGTACCGGCGCCAGGCGGCATTGAGACCGCCGCACTTCTTGTCCCGGTTGTTTCGCGTCTCGGTCACGACGAGCGCCTGGTGCCGCAGGGCGGAGGCGATCGCAACCGTTCCATCGGTGCAGTTGTCCGCGATCACCACAATGCGGTCGGGAACCCGCTCCTGGCTCAGCAGCGCCTGCACCGTGGCACCGATCGACGACTCCTCGTTGTGCGCGGGAATCAGCACGACGACCTGTGCCTGGCGGTTGCCTTCAATGCTTGATTGCATCGGTGCCTTCCGAAATCGGCAACATGGGATTGCGTTATTTGCGGCAATCCTGGCAGCCCTCTGAGACCCCACAAAAGGGACCTTTCCCTCCGCCGGGTGAACGGTTACGGCATTACCTCACCGCGGGGTCGGCTGTTCGGATGCGGCACTCCTCCGAGCAGCCTGTGGCACCCGACGTAACGCCGCAGTCACCCGCCGCAAGGGCGGTCGAACCCGAACGTTCTGCCGCCGATCGATGCGGTCTACCGGCAGAGATGTAAATCTGTCAGGATGATCTCTCTTTGAAAGAAGAGGCAACGTTTTGAGCCTCGCTCACGTCTTCTTTCTTGCAGGGCCATGGATGGCGCCGGTCGACATCCCACGAATGTGAGAGTCATGATTCAGCGACGCAAGGTGATCTTCGGCGCGGCGGGTGTGGCCGCGGCCGCCACCGCCGCGACAGCCGCCGGGTGCTCCTCGTCCGGAAAGACGAGCGGCAGCGGCGCCACGAACTGGGTCGAGCCCGCGGCCAACCTCGAGCAGGCGCTCGTCGCACCCGTCAAGCTGAGCGTGACGCCGGCCAACGGGGGCACCGGCGTGCTGCCGGTCGACCCGATCGTCGTGAGCGCCGCGGACGGCACGCTCCAGTCGGTCACCGTCACCGCAGGCAAGACGACGGTCGAGGGCGAGATGCAGGGCGACGGATCCTGGCGTTCGACGGGTGACCTCGCGTACGGCAAGAAGTACAAGGTCTCCGTCACGGCCACCGACAGCGCCGGCACGTCGACGACCGAGGACCACACCTTCACCACACTGAAGCCGGAGAACACCGCCCGGGTCACGTTCCAGGCCAACGGCATGCTCGCCCTCAAGGAGGGCAGCACCTACGGCGTCGGCCAGCCGGTCATCGTCGCGTTCAGCCGCGCCGTCAACAAGAACGCGGCCGAGAAGGCCATCGAGATCACCACCTCGCCCTCCGTTGAGGGCAAGTTCTACTGGAAAGACGACAAGACCGTGCACTGGCGCCCGAAGAAGTACTGGGCGGCCGGCAGCACGATCAAGGTCAGCGTCAACATGTACGGCGTCAAGCTCGGCAAGACGACATACGGCGCGAAGAACGTCTCGACCACCTTCAAGATCGGCCGTGAGCTGATCGCGATCAGCGACAACCGCACCCACCTCACCAAGGTCTACATCGACGGCAAACTCGTCCGCACGATGAAGAGCAGCCTCGGCAAGGGCGGCGGCACCACCGGCGCGAACGGCGAGCGCATCAGCTACTGGACCGCCGGCGGCCCCCACGTGGTGCTGGGCAAGAAGCGCAAGCACACGATGAGCTCGGCGAGCTACGGCGTCACCGACCCCAAGGACCCCAACTACTACGTGTCCGAGAACATCGAGTTCTGCACACGCATCAGCTACTCCGGCGAATACCTGCACGCCGCACCGTGGAACGGCTCCCTGGGCCGCGCCAATCTCTCACACGGCTGCATCAACCTCAGCACCGCCGACGCCAAGTGGGTCTACAACAACTTCCGGGTCGGCGACATCGTCGACGTCAAGAACACCCCCCGAGACCTACCCATCTGGAACGGCCTGGGCGACTGGACAGTCCCCTTCGACAAATACGGCCGCTGACCCGAGCTGGTCGCGTCGGAGCGGGGCTGACTTACTGTTGGGAAGTCGTCCCCGCTCCGGCGCTCAACCACCACCTGGGCAGGAAGGGCTGACACGTTCCAATTTAGTCGACGGTTCCGCCCGAGGACACTGACGACCACCGTAAGGCGTACCTGTACCTGCACATCGCCGAAAGGCCGGCGTCAGGACGGGAGGTTCAGGTTGCGCCAGTCGACGTACTTGAAGTTGGTGCTGGTGCGGTCGTCGTTCGGGACGTTCTCGCCGTCGTGGAGGACCAGGAGGCCCCGGGGGTAGCCGGGTAGTGCGACGGCGGTCGCCGCGGCGCCGTCGGAGTGCTGGACGCCGTCCGCGCGGGGACCGTCGACGACCGAGAAGATCTTCAGCGGGCGGTTGGTGCGGCGGTCGTAGACGAAGAAGCGGCTGTCGCCCTGACTGGAGACGATCAGGTAGCCGTCGCGCTTGCCGGTCGGGTAGATCGTGGCGCCCTCGACGTCGGCGTGGATGCGGCCGCCGAAGCCGGGGTCGTTCGCGGCGTCGAGGACGCACTCCTCGGTCTCCGGGTCATAGGTGCCGGGAACACCGAACTCGGCGACCTTCTCCACGATCCGCGGGACGCTGCTGAACGTGCCGCCCTTCAGGCTGATACGCCACAGGGCGACGTCCTCCTGGGCGGCGTACAGGACACCCGCCTCGGCGTCCACGACCATGCCCTCGACCTGGGGGTCCTCACCCGGCTCGAGACAGGGCGACCAGCTGCCACCGTTCGGAAGGCGGAAGTCGCGCGGAAGGTCGAGCGTGTCCGTCGTACGGTAGGTGACTTTGCCCTGTCGCTCCTCGAGCCGGAAGATGCCCAACCTGGTCGAGTGCCGCCGGGAAACGACCGCGTAGCGGTCATAGAGTGCCAAACCGTAGCCGGTGGCCTGCTCCTCGACCTCCGCCTCGTCCTTGGAGAACAGCAGGGGCACGTCCGCGGCGGTGATGTCCGTCAGGCCACTCGCGTCGATCTTGTAGACCCGCAACCTGTCCAGCCCACGGTCGGTCACCACGGCGATGTCGACCTGGCGCTTGCCCAGCCGGAACCCCGACAGGACATCCACGTTGTTGAACCGCCCACCCGCCGGCGTCGCGATCGACTGGACCTCCCGGCCCCGCAGATCGTAGACACGCAGACCACCGTTCTTGGCAGTCCCGATGATCAGGCTACGAGCCCGGTCAGCCTTGTTGATCCAGATAGCCGGGTCGTCCGCGTCAGCGTCCCCACCCGCCTCATCGTCGAAAAGCCCCGGGGTCTCGACCGTGGCGGTGATCTCCCGAGCGGGCCGCTCCGCAGCCTGGGCAGGAGAGGCGGCAAGCGCGGTCAGCGCGAGTAGGGCGGCAAGTCCGGCAGTCCGATGCATGAGATCAAAGCGTTCCCGATCGACCTGACCACCCGGTGGCCGGCGCTTTAACAACGTGCGCGCCACAGGGGTGGATGCAGAAGGTGCGCCGGTGTCGGTCAGCGGCACATCCCGAGACCCTGCGAGCCCGCGCCAACCTCGCCTACTCCTATCGGCAGGTGGTTCGGGCCAGGCTACGAGTAGGTACGTCTCGGTGGGGCTGGTGGCGACCCCGTCGGGTGCGATGTCGCGGCCGCGGGCGTGGATACGCAGACGGTGCCAGCCGGGTGCCGTGGTGAGGCAGGGCAACGGTTCGGGGTCGTCGTCGGCTGGTGAGGTGGGCTGCAGGAGTCCGGCTGGTGCGTCGATGCTGACGTCGACGACCTCCTCCCAGCCGCCGGTGTCGACGGTGCCGGGCCGGTCCTGGCGGGTGTCGACGGTGACGGTGACGGGTCCCTGGTGGATGCCGGTGAAGACGATGGCGGCGCCGGGCCCGCAGACGGCGATGAGACCGCTGCGGGTCGGTTCCGGCGGGGCGGGGCGCCGTCCGGGTTCGATGATGCGGAACTGGTGATGGTCGGCGTACACCACGCCCATCCGTGGGTCCCTCCGTCAGGCCGCGGGTGGGCCCTGATTCGTGGCTCGCCGAAGCCGTCGACTTCCCGCAGCGGCTGCACGCCGCCGCGACCGGCAGCCCGTCCACCACCACCGACCGCACCGCGGCACTGACAGAGTTGCTGCACCGAGCGGCGAACAGCATCAAGTGATCACGCCATCGACACGGCTTGGTCTGGATACCGGGTGCCGTCACCATGATCCTGCCCGCTCCGGCGCAACCATGGCAGTTCATTTCTGCCGCAGGCATTCACCTCGACAGATCGAGGGGATGGCATACTGCCGCGCGTGCATGCGATCGCGGATCTCCAGCTCACCTATGGTCTTTTCCGGAAGATGGTTCTCGACACCCTAGGTAAATCTGCCCGGCGGGCACGGATCATCGGTCTCGTTCAGCTGCCGCTAGCGACCGTGTTGGGGTTCGCCGGCGGCTTCGACGGCCGCGCCCTGCTGATGATCGGCGTCGGCGTTGTCCTTGTCGTGTTCCCCGATCTCGTCGCTGTGCTGAGTTGGGCACCGCAGCGGAAGATCCTCACCACCCCGTTGCACTACGAGATCAGCGCCGCGGGTGTTCTCATCCAGACACCGAGCAGCCGCACCGAGGTCGCCTGGCCCGGCATCTCGCAGATCCGGACCGGCAAGCACTCCTGGTTGTTCAAACACGGCGCAACACAGCTTCCCGTGCCGCGTGTCGCGTTCAGCGCTGACGAGCAGCACTCGATCGAGCAGTTCCTGGCGGCACGCCCCGGGCTGACTCCACGCTGAGCCACACGCTGTTTCTCTGTGCTGCGGGGACGCGTCGGTGGATGGCACGCGGCGGGCAAGGTCACGATCAATGTCGACCGGTGCCGCCGACGGGCGCCCGATGACAGACGACTCGTGAGCCGTTCATCGTCGCGGCGGGCAAGATGCCGCGGGCAGCGTGCCGAGGTCCCGCGAACCAGGGTATCGGCCATGCGGACATCACACACACCCTCGCGGCGCGCAGCCTCAACGGGCCTGCCTGGCCCTTCCACTCCCGCCGCGCCGTCCTTCTGGGGTCGGCGACGTGAGCGCTCTGGCACATGTCACCGGCCCGTGCTGGGCAAGCCCACTGCCTCCGCGGATGTGCCGGCCGGACTCGCCCGCTCGTCGACGCCGAGCGGGCACACCCGCCGATGCCGCCTTGCGCGCTGCCCGAGTCCCGGAAGAGCACGGCCCGCCGATGCGGCCGAGGTGAGGCGGGCGCCTGGGAACAAGGCTGAGCGGCGTAACCTGTGGCGTCGTGCTTCGTTGTGCTCAATAGCAGAAGCGGAGCGGGCCCGCTGGCAGCGGACCCGCTCCTTGGAGACACGGTCAAAGGCCTAGGAACCGGGTGACCGTGTCGTACACCTCCGCGTAAACGCTCATCACCGGCTGGGTGATGAGCGTTTCGTGTTTTGCGGAACATCTCCCACCACGCGAGACCCCGCAGGGCAGCCAGGATCGTCGGCGCCAGGGTGTTCCCGGAGAGGCCGCGGATACCTCTCCCGACCCGGCGGTGTGCGCCGCCCCGCCGGGGCCGGCATCTGCCACACGGATCGTTTCTCGGACTGGACACTTCTCCTTCGGGCTCCTTCCACTCGCCGACAGCGGCGTGCAACCCGCTCGAGCGGGTTGCAGCGCATCCGCCGGTGGAAGAACAAACCCTGCAGGGCTCCACCGTGGGAGCCGGATGTCGAGGAGCGGGCTTCACCTCCCAAACTCAGACCGGGCGTAGCGGCTTGCCACGCCATCCGTATCCGCCGTCGCGTGAGCAGGCAAGCCCACCAGGGACATGAATGCGCCTGACTATCCCGGACCGGCAACGATCAACGACGCACCACGTGTGCGCTTCCCTATAACCCCCAATCGGGTGACAGATGAGACAGCCTGGAACCGGCTGCGACAGGATCGGACGATGCACGCAGCAGTCCCGGCATCGACGCAAGAGCTACTACTGGATCCACGCACCGTGAACACGGTCGCTGAGCTGGCGGAGCTGCTCCGCCGGCTACGGTTGACCGCCGACCGGCCGTCACCCACCGACGACCCGCCCACCTTGCGGGAACTCGCCGTGCTGACCGGGCTGCCGCACAGCACACTCGGCAACGCCGAGTCCGGACGGGTACTGCCCCGCGTCGAGGTCGTCTACCGCTTCGCCCAGGCCTGCGGGGTGCCGGCCGACCAACTTGCCTGGTGGACCCAGGCCCGCAACCGGGCCGCCGGCCGCCGCCGCCGGCCCGCCCACCCGGTCCCGCCACGTGCGCGCCCGGCACCCGCCGCCCGCACACCGTCGACGGCCACCGACGATCCGGCACAAGCGGAACAGCTACGCAACGAGATCACCGGCGTCCCCCTCGACCGGGCCGCCGAACTACTCGCCTCCCGGCCACCCGAAACAATGATCGGGTTCCTGCAACGGCTGCACCCGACACTGGTCGCGAAGCTGCTCGCCACCATGGACCCGGTGCTCGCCACCGGTCACCTCAACGGCCTGCAACCGCGATACGCGGTGGCCTGCCTCAACGAGATGGATCCCGCCCCGGCAGCCCGCCTGCTCACCCTGAAAACGGTCGGCGACGCCGTCACCCACCTCGCCCTGATGCGCCCACCCGCCGCCGCGGCCGCCCTGCTCCTCATGCCCACCGCGGTACTCGCCCAGCGTCTCAGCCACCTCGACGTCGACCTGGTCCGAACCACCGTGCAAGAACTGCCGCTCCAGACCCGCATCACCATGCTGACCGGGACACCGCTCCCGCAAGCATTGACCGCGGAACTGCTGTTCAGCCTCTCCCTCACCGAAACCATGACGCTGCTGTCAACCACCGACGCGAGCATCGCCGCCCGAGTACTCGTCATGCTCCCGCCCGACCCAGCCGCCGGTTTCCTCACCGCACTCCCGGTCCAGAAAGCCGCCAAACTACTCACCCGAATGCCGGCCGACCACGCCGCCCACCTGCTCCTGGAGATGACCGGCCACCAAGCCGCCGCACTCCTGACCGCGTTGCGGCCCCGCGCCGCCGGTGCCGTGCTGTCCCACACGCCCGTACTCTGCGTGGCCCGGCTCCTGGCCTGGCTACCCGACACCCTCCGCCACCGCCTGCTGAGCGAGATCCGCACCGAACAGGCCATCATGATCCGCTGGCACATGGAAACAACCAGCTACCAGATCTGGCTCCGGGCACTGTCCGCAACCAGCAACTCCAGCAGCGCACGCACCCTCACCGAACTCGCGACAGCGGACACCGTCTCACGCCTGCTAGCGCTTCCCCACGCCCAACCACCGCACCCAAAAAGCACGACAGGCCAGGCCAGGCCGCAAGGATGAACGAGCTCCACCACTCGGCTCCGATCCCTCAATCACGAGACCAACCGGATCGCGACGATCAGGCGCGGAAACCTGCGTGGACCCCGCTCCCGTGGGAGCGGAAACATCGTCGTCGCCGTCGTCGACATCACCACCGGTAACTCTCCGCGTCCTTTTGGGGTTCTGTCCCGCGAAGAGTGATCGATCCTAAAATCGATGAGCGCCAGGCATGTTCTGTGAACGGCCGGGCGGGCGAGACATACTGCTGTGATGGAGTACCAGGAGGCCTTCCCGGACCTCGCCGATGTCTATCTCGAGGACTCGTGGGTGTTGGGCATTAGGTCCGCAGCGCGCGATGTCGCATTTCAACTGGACGCCGTCCTGACACCGAGTCACCGTCTGTATCAACCGCCTGTGCCTGGTGAGCAGCACTGTTACCACGCTGCACGGCTCTCGGTTTCCAGCAGGAAACTCCTACTGGATCGTTCTGACCTGCCGGCCGCGACCGACGCCTCGGGCAATTCGGACTTTGGGAACGTTGACGTAGTAGTCCAGGTGCTCTGGGACGGCGAGGCCGCCTGGGAGATGACCGGGGACTGGGGCATCCTTCGGTCTGTCGATCCGTCCGTGAGTATCACCTTCGATTGATGCACATGATCAGCTTGGTTTCATCATGCCGGCAGGACTCGTTTGCGGAGTAGGTCGACGCCGGCTCTGCTGTACATCTGCCGCTTGAGCATCTGAGAGATCCGCTTGACGTTGCCCTCGACAGGTCCGGAGCTGAACGGCAGGTGGCTATCTGTGCGGGTCCGGGCACCGTTTCACTAAGGCTTTCGGCACCGCTGACAACCGCTTGATCGTTGGCAGATGTCGTGTCCGCGAGTTTCGACTCCAGTGATCCCGTAGTCATCAGGGCGTGGGCCCGCTGCGAACGTGTGGGGTGGCCCTGGTAGCTACAGATATCTCTCGCCGGCCTTGGTGACCTGGGCTACCAGGTGAGTTCGAGCGGCGTTGGAGGTCCATCTCTCGACGCGTCGGCTTTCAGCAAGAAGCTCGTCGCCCAGAACGGGTCGGCCGCGGTCCCACGGCTCCGGCCAGCTCTCGAAGCGCCGCACCTCGATGAAACCGCGGGCTTCCAACGTGACAAGACCTGGGCCGCACACCTCGGCAACCCGCTGCCGTGATGGCGCCTCGGGCCATCCGATTTCCCAGAGGGGCATGGGGGAATCCTCTAGGTCTTCGAGCACGATTTGTTCTCCGAGGCCGAGTCCCTGGTCGTTCATGGCTTGATTCTGCCGGGGCCCCGACCTACCGCGACGGCAACATGACCGCCGAACAAGCAGGCCCGTTCATCGTGATGGGTGCCTCCGCCGCGACCGGCGCCCGCCGTACTCACCCTCCTCGCCATGGTCGCCCTACTACGCGGCCAGCACGGCTCGCGACTGGCACAAACCACCCTCACCCTGACCGGGCTTCGGCTCGGCGCCGTCCTCACCGCCCTGATCGCCGTCACGCTCACCGCCGGCATCGCCCCAGCCGGCATATTCGGCATGGCAGTAGCCGTCGGCGACGCACTCGCCGGATTCGTAACCACCACAATCACGGCACATCGCACCCGCAACACGTCACTCGACCACCGCCAGAGCTGACCGCCCTGCAGCGCGGCGGCACTATGCCCCGACACGGCACTCGGAAAGCATTACGAACCAGCGCTCCGTCGTCCTGCACCCCCAGCAGGCGTCGGCGTGCTGCGGTAGGGATGGCCAGCGACGATAAGCCCCGGACATCCGCAGCCCACGCGTACTCAACTGGCGGGAGGGCAGCGCTACTTCGAGCTGGGCATACCCCTCTGGAGCCTCTCCGCGCCGCGGTGACCAGCGGAGCGCACGCCAAATGAGAGCCACACCAACTACGGTGGGCAGCCGATGAGAGAGCTATCCCGCTGGTCACCTCGACCAAGCCTGGCCGGGCTGCGGTCGTACGACCAGTAGATAAGTAGCCGATGAGCGGATAAGTGATCACGGAATCTGGGATGTACGGAGCAGGGATCCAGCGATGCGTTCCGCCTCCCTGGCCTACGGTTGTCAACCGTTGTGTCCGCCCTCAGGTTCTTCTCGCTGCGGGTCTTCGGGCGCGTGTAGGTGCGGGTCGGCGCTCAAGGCCAGCTCCCACAGCGCCCTGCGGAGCGCCCGCATCCGTCGGATGCCCAGGAGTGCCTGCCAGTCGGCCTCGATCCGCGCTTCCTCGGCGATAGCGACGGGCAACCCGCCTCGGCCGTGTGCTGTCAGCCGGATCAGTCGTGCTCGCCCGTCGGAGGGATCCGGCACCCGTTCCACGTAGCCGGCCGCCTCGAGGCCGTTGACCAGGGCGAGGGCGGTCTGCTTCGGGATCCGGGCGCGGTCGGCGAGGACGACCAGCCTGGTGCCGTCCAGGTCGATGCCGGCCAGCAGCCGGGCCTGCGCCCGGGTGATATCGGCGTAGCCGGCCTCGGCGAGCGCAGCGACGATGCGGTCCTCGGCCGCCCGGAAGCCGATGAACATCAGCCAGCCGGACGAGATCTCGCGTTCCACCAGAGACCCTTCCAGGTAGTCCCGATCAGGACCAATTGTTAGTACCATTATCGTACTAGATTCGGTCGGGTGAAGGGATCGGACTCTATGGACGACACCGAGGTCTGGTCGGCCGTCGACCGGCGACGCCGCGCCATCGTGGACCTCTTGACCGGCCTGGCCCCGGGCGAGTGGGACACCCCCTCGCTGTGCGAGGGGTGGACGGTCAAGGACGTCGCAGCGCACCTGACGATGCCGCTGCTGACCGTGCGGCAGTTGACGCTGCTGGCGATCCGGCATCCGGGCCGGACCAACCACCTCATCCGGGAAGGCTCGATCGACCTCTCCCGACGCCACGACCCCGGGCAACTCCTCCACAGGCTCGATCTGCTTGTGGGACGCCACCGCACGTTCCCGGGCCTGACCTGCCGCGAGTCGCTCATCGACGCCGTCGGCCACACCTTCGACATGGCCATCCCCCTGGGCCGCGAGATCCGCGTCCCCGCCGCCGAGGTGGCCGAAGCAGCCGACCGGGTGGTCTCCTACCGCGGCCGCGGGAACGCGAAAGTCTTCCGCTCGCTGCCGCTGGCGACGTTCCGGCTCACCGCGACCGACCACGCCTGGTCCACCGGCGACGGCGCGCAGGTGACAGGCACCATGACCGACCTGTTCCTCCTACTCACCGGACGCGCCGTGTGGATCGGGCACCTGCACGGCCCCGGGGCAGACGACCTACGTCGGGCCGTCGCCGCCTGATCCCGTGCCCGCCGCCGGACATCCGCCGCACGGGCCGACACCCACCGAACGACACCACGACCCTCCCGAAGGGAAAGCAGCCGACATGCACCCGATCCGCGTGGCGCGCGCCTTCGACGGACAGCCATCCCCGCCCGACACCGCCCACCGAGGTGGTCCACCACAACCGCATCGTCGGCGTCGAGCGCGGCCCTGGCCTGACCCGGCTCAGGGCGAGAGGGATCATGCGCTTCGACATCGAGACGCACGCATCACCCGAGCAGGTGTACCGAGCCCTGACGGACTTCACTCAGGAGCGGCTGCACATCTGGAACCGCACCCTCGACCCGAAGACGTACGAGTTACGTGAGCATGGGCTCCACTGGGCCGTCGCACGGGAAAGCACCCTCCGGTCACCGTTCTGGGTTGTCGCCCGCTACTACTGGTCCGTGCCTTCCGTGGTTCGCTGGACCGTAGTCGAAAGCAGTTACGGAGGAGGTAGCCAGGGCTTCGTCCGGATCGCCCACGGGACGGTGGAGGCAGCCGGTTACACGCCGAATGGGTCAACACCGAGCCCCGACGGCAGGAGCTCATGCTCCTTCTGCTGCACCTCGTCCCGGACCGGATGATCGCGCGGATGTGGGCCGCCGCGCTGGACCGCTACGCACTGACCCAAGACACCTGAATCGAACGGGCACGCTTACGCAACGAGGGCATCTCCGGCACGTCGTGAACCCGCGCAAGTACCGCATAGCCTCGCCGCTCGCCGCCGCACGGACATGCCGCCGATCGTGCCGCCCGGCCAGGGGCGGTCCGTCGCATACCGCCTCTGATCAGGTGCTCGGCCGATATCATGATCGTCGTGATTCGGGTGGTGGTTCGGCCGTACGCCCAGATCGCTCTGCTGCTCCTGGTTCTCGGAATGTTCGGTGTGTGGTACCTGCCAACGGATCGTTCGCCTGGCGAGACTGGTTTAGTGTTGGCCTCGGACTGGTCTTTGTGCCCGCGAGCCTTGTCGGCGTGTGGCGTACGGTCCGGCTTGGCGCGACTCTCGATGTCGAGGGCATCCACATCCGGGGCAGGGTCGACGGCCGCGACGAGTTCCTTCCGTGGACGGTGGTCGCGTCGATCGAGTGCGCTGAGATCGACCATCGGATTGTGGCGGCCATTCACGGCCCGATCCTTATCGGCCCGGACGGTAGTCCGGCCGCCATCATCCCCGCCCTCGGCTCCTACTCACGACGCCGAGCCGAACGCAGAACCGAACAGCTTCGAGCAATTCGTGCCGCAGCGGTGAACGGCTGACCCGCAGATCAAGAAGCGGCCCGCGAGTAACGCACTGATCTGCCGCTGATGGCGCGCATCGCCTACCGCGCTGGTCGCGCTCTGTGCATCCACCTGGTCAGCTACCGCACGCTCTTGCCGATCTAGGTGCGCCGCTTCGCGGCTTATGATCGCCGCATGCAACCGGTCATTGACGTGACGCTGGGTGCGGCCGGTCCACCGCACGAGGTGGTGCTCAAGCTCCAAGGCGGTGATGACTGGGAGCTGAACGTCTGGGCAGCCTTCGAGGATCTGGCCAAGCTGCGTGGCGTCCGAGCCGCCGCGTGGGACCAACGTAGGTCGATCGCCGCTGGAGTAAGCGCCGGCGACAGGGTCTTTTGGTGTGCTCCCGGCGAGGGGGCAGATCCTGAAATCGCGACGGTGTTGATCGGACATGACGATGAGGCGTGGGACATCGCCTTCCTGATACCCGTGACCCTCGTCGAGAAGATCGGCACTCTGGCAAGCGCACGACAGTTGGACTAGCTGGCCAAAGGGGGCACCCGAGTCACTCATTTGCCGCAATCCGCGCGCTGCTCTCAGTGGCAGCACCCGAACCCCTACGCGCCGTACGCCGACCGGAATGCCGTTCGGTCAGATCGCGGGTCGGCTCCCTTCGTGCACGACACCCACTCGCTCGCAGACCGCGCACTTCTGCTGGCCCCACCAGGCAGCGTCTTCTCCCGCGCCGACGTAGCAGGCATCCTGGGCATCGTCGCCACACGAACACGCCGTACCGCTCGGCATTCGATGAAGATGGTGCCCGACATGTCCCAGCCGGTCAGGTAGCAATGGGCGGCGGCCCTGCTCGATCCGGTATGCCGCCCGCCCGGCTGCACGAGCCGCCATCGACTCCTCCCAGCTACCGTTCACGAGGCCACCCTAGCGCTGCGAAACCGCCTGCCGGAGCGAGCCAGCCGCGCATTCATCTGCCGCTGTAATTTCGTCGTGCCGCTCAGGTCGTGGCCGGCGGCCACACACCGCGGCGAACGAGGCGATCGAGGTGGTCGAGGAGTTTCACCTCGCTGCGAGTCAGCTGTTCCCGCTCGGCTGGAGGCAGTCCGGCAAGCGGGTCAAGAAGGTGTTCCTCTCGCGGCACTTGCACCGTGGCCCCCGAGTACTCGCGGCAGGTCGAACACCATGCCAGACCGATGCACCGTTCGTAGGAGGTGTGCCTTGGCGGGCAGAAGCGGTACCGGTGAGAGCGGACCTCGCCGTCGCAGGTGGCCTCCCGTCCGAGTGGGTCGCCATGGACTTTGGTCACCTTGGTCCACGCCCATCCAGTCGCCCTGCGTCCCATACTGCGGATCTTCTCAGTCCGGCAGCCTGCGCAACCATCCGGATCTGCCGCCGATCACGCCACGGACCAGGATGGTCCGTCGGAGACGGTCTCTGATCAGGCGCTCGGTCGATATCATGATCGTTGTGACGCGGGTGGTGGTTCGGCCGTACGCCCAGATCGCTCTTCTGGTCCTGATTCTCGGAGTGTTCGGGATGTACGGCGTGTGGTACCTGACCAACGGATCGTTCGCCAGGCGAGACTGGCTTGGTGTCGGCCTCGGCCTGGTCTTGGTGCCGGCGAGCCTTGTGGGCGTGTGGCGGACGGTCCGGCTCGGCGCCATCCCCGCCCTCGGCTCCTACTCACGACGCCGAGCCGAACGCCGAACCGAACAGCTAAGAGGGATTCGGGCCGCAGCGGTGTGCTAGCGGAAACGCGAAAATCCTTGTCAGCGGACAGTTGAGTCCCGGCTCGCGGACACCGGAATTCCTGGTGTGCGGTCAGGTGATCTCGGTCCCGACCTTCTGAAATCGGATCTCTCCGGCCGATCGGTGCGGGTGCTGACCCATGCACTCGATCGGACCGGAGAGACCGTGACCAAGTCTGACAGGGAGATAATGGAAATTCTGGAAGCTTTCGACCTGACCGGGTGCGCTTACTCGGCCGGACAGCTCGCTGGCTGCGACCCCAAGACAGTGCAGCGGTATGTGACCCTGCGCGAGGCTGGCGGCAACCCGTTCCAGCGGTCTGCCCGGCCGAAGCTGATCGATGTGTTTTTGCCGAAGGTTGAAGAGCTCGTCGATCGGTCCAAGGCGAAGATCCGGGCGGACAAGGTCCATGAACGCCTGGTCGCGATGGGGTTCACCGGCACCGAACGCACGACCCGCCGGGCGGTGCAGGCCGCGAAGGCGGCGTGGCGGGCCGGCAACCGGCGTGTCTACCGGCCCTGGCTGGCCGAGCCTGGCCTGTGGTTGCAGTTCGACTGGGGCGACGGCCCGCGGGTCGCCGGCCGCAAGACCAGCCTGTTCTGCGCCTGGCTGGCCTGGTCACGGTTCCGGATCGTGATCCCGACCTGGGACCAAACCCTCGGCACCCTGGTCGCCTGCCTCGACGCCACCCTGCGGCGTCTCGGTGGCGCCCCGGCCTACCTGCTCGGCGACAACGCCAAGACCGTCACGGTCGAACACGTCGCCGGCGTCGCGGTCCGGCATCCACAGATCGTCGCCGCCGGCCGCCACTACGGCATCACGGTCGCGACCTGCGAACCCTTCGATCCCGAAAGCAAAGGCGGCGTCGAGGCCACCGTGAAGATCGCCAAGGCGGATCTGGTGCCGACCACCGCGAACCTGCGCGGCGATTACGCGTCGTTCGCCGACCTGGTCGCGGCCTGCGAAGCGTGGTGCGTCAAGGTTAACCACCGGGCCCATCGCGAGACCTCGGCCGCGCCGATCGACCGCCTCGCCGTCGAACGCCAGCTGCTGCACCCGCTGCCCGCCGACCCGCACACGGCGGCACTGGGCGAGGAACGCTTGGTCAACGAGGATCAGACGGTCCGGTTCGGCTCCGTGCGCTACTCGACGCCGCCGGGTCACATCGGTGAGCGGGCCTGGTGCCGGGTTGTCGGCGACCACCTCGCGATCACCGCCATGACCAGCACCGGCGTCACCGAGATCGCCCGGCACCGGCTGTCGACACCCGGCAACCCGTCTATCCTGGACGAGCACTACCCGGGGCATCCACACCTCGGCGACGGCCCGAAACCACCGCGTCCGAAACCCCGCACCACAGCCGAGGCCTCGTTCCTCGAACTCGGCCCCGGCGCCTACGACTGGCTGGTCGAAGCCGCCGCCACCGGCGCCACCCGGGTCCGGGCGAAGATGGCCCGCGCCGTTGAACTGGCCACCATCCTCGACCCTGATCGCGTCGATCACGCCTTGGGCCTGGCCGCCGCCGCGGGCCGGTTCGGCGAACACGACCTCGCCTCGATCCTCGACCACCTGGCCACGGCCGGCGACCCCGCCGACGTCGTCCGCGCCGACGAGAGCTTCTCCGCCCAACCCGGCACCAGTTCCTGGAAGCAGTACGGCGCATGACCACCGAACCCACCATCGCCACCGTCCGCGCACCGCGCTCGCGCAGCCGCCGCCCCGACCAGACGCCACCCGCCCCGGCCCTGCCCGCCGACCTCGACGCTCTACTACGCCGGATGCGGTTCCCCTACCTGCGGGCCGCGGCTCCGGACGTCCTGGCCACCGCACGAGCACAACGCTGAGACCCCGCCGAAGTCCTGCGCGTCCTGCTCACCGAAGAAGTCCTCGGCCGCGACAACGCCGGCCGGCGCACCCGTCGCAAAGCCGCAAACTTCCCGACCGGCAAACCTTCACCACCTGGCGGCCCGAGGACTCCGGCATCCCCGCCGCCACCCAACAGGGCTTGACCACCCTCGAATGGGTCGGCCGGGCGGAGAACCTGGCCATCGCCGGCCCGTCCGGCACCGGCAAATCCCACTTCGTCGAGGCCCTCGCTCACCAAGCCATCGACCAGGACCTACGGGTTGCCTGGTTCACCCTGGAAACCTTGACCAGCACCGTCACCCGGGCCAAGGCCGACGGATCGGTGGCCCGCACCGTCGCCCGGATCTGCCGCGCCGATCTGATCGTGGTCGACGACATCGGCATGCTCCCCGCCGGAGCCGACGCCGCCGAAGCGTTCTACCGCGTCGTCGACGCCGCCTACGAACGCCGGTCCATCGCCGTGACCAGCAACATCCACCCATCCGGCTTCGACACGATCATGCCGAAAACGATCGCTACCGCGACCGTTGACCGGCTCCTGCACCACGCCCACGTGATCACCACCAAGGGCGACAGCCACCGACTGCAACAAGCCCTCGCCGGCCACGGCGTCCAAGCCCTAACCACCTAGCCAAACCGCAAACACCTGGCCACAGGCATGGAATTCTGGTGTCCGCCTACCTGGCGATCAAAAGCCCATCAGCCAGGACTTCGTCCTGACCGTTGACACGGTGAACGGCTGACTAGACTAGAAGATTACGAAGGCGGCCCGCGAGTAACGCGCTGATCTGCCGCGATCTGAGCGCTGAACCAGCCGTTTCGTCGCGGTTGCGCGGCCCCTCGGATGGCCAACCCGGCAGGTTCGTGACGACCTCTGTAGATGGACGCCGTCGACCGCGAGCAGCCTGCCGGTTACGGTGAGGGCGTGTCGTTGGGACCGGAGATCAGGACGTTCAGTGCTTACGGGTACAACCTCGGCGGGCCCCGTGCATGGAACCTGTTCCGGTTCAGCCCTGGCGACGAACTTCGGACGGACTGGTACGACGAGACCGACCCGACGCACGACTTCCCGGCTCAATCCCGGCAGTCGCTCCGTGCCCGGCTCGGCACGGCGGCGACCGGGGGCGAGCTGGCGCTGCCGGTGCTGTTCATGGAAACGATTGAGGTTTCCCCGCCGGGTTGGACGTTGGAGACCAGTGCCCGGTCGTCGTCCAGCTATAGCCTGCCACCGGGTTCGGAACTCCGGTGATTGGATCGAGTGGCGGTCGCTCAGTTCGTGGCTATCCATATTGATTCGCTGTTCGATCGCGACGCTGAAGACCAGGCGCATCACCAGGGTGAGGACTACGACGTGGATCCTGCGGCTGGCGGGGCCGGCCATTGGGATCGGAGCCTGCTTGACGCGCTGGTCAGACTCGACCTCCAACCGGTCGGCATGCCGGACTCGTTGTGGTTTCGGACCGGCTGGACCGAAGACGAGTGACCTGTGCGGTGCTTCGCCGGACGGCGGCTGAGCCCCCGAGCGATGTCCGTCGCCCGGCACCCGCGTGCACCGACTCCAGCGCGGGACGAGCACCATCCGAAAGGACCAGTTGAACCTCTCGCCGGAGCAGCCGGACGGAAGGTTGCGCGCGGACACTCCGGTAGCTCCGTGGTCGCTCGCCTGTCCGCCAGTCAGGTGATTCCGCGCCTCTGCAGGCAGGAAAGCCGCAACGGCTCGAGCGGACGGCCCCAACCAGAAACGCGCTCACCGAGCCGCTGACCTGCAAGAATGAGGCAGAACGGGTATCCCGATGGGTTGTTCCGCCGCCCACCGGTACGCTGTCTGCTGCGGGCTGCTAGCTCAATGGCAGAGCTGAGGACTTTTAATCCTTAGGTTCGGGGTTCGAGTCCCCGGCGGCCCACTCTTTCACTCGCTGACCTGCGTCGCCGTCCTGGGCGGAAGGTCGTTCGAGGGTTCGGTTACCGCTTTTGTTACCGAGAATGGTCTTACAGGTGCTGCGCGACCGAGGACTTGTCGCCCTTGGGGTCGCGGCCAAGGTACACCCTGGCGGTCATCGCCGGGTCGGCGTGGCCGAGCTGGTCGGCGATCCGGGCGATGGGGACTCCGGCCTGGTCAAGCAGGGTGGCGACGGTCCGCCGTAGGGTGTGCGGCGTCGCCCAGGCGAAGCCGCTGGAGCCGATCACGCGGGCTACGGCCTTCGCGGAGTTACTGGAGTCCCAACGCCGTTCCGGCTCGTTCAGGTGGTGAGGCGAGGGGAACACCAAGCCCTCCGTCCCGCACACGTCAGCGCGGACCTTGAAGCGGGCGAGGAGCCATTCCGGCAGAGTGAGGCTTCGCCTGGACGCCTTCGACTTGGTGCCGTTGACGTTCACGGCACCCGTCTCCAGGTCCACGTCCTCCCAGCGCAGCGAGCGAGCCTCGTTGATGCGGATGCCGGTTCCGGCCATGAAGGCGAGAAGGTCGGCGACGGTCTGCCGCTTGCGTCGAGTGGACGGCGAGATGGTCTCGCTCAGCGCCAGCTTGTCCGCGTGCGCGATGAGCGAGTCACGCTCCTCTCGGGTGAGCGCGCGGGTGGTGTCGCGCTCTCGGGTCGTCGGCTTGACCACCTGAGCGGAGACCGGACGGATCTCGCGGAGCGCGTTGCGGGGCAGGACACCGTTCTCTACCGCGAGTCGCAGGATGCCGGAGACGATGCTCTTGGCCATCTTCGCGGAGGCGGTGCCGTGCTTGTCGGCGACGTTCTGCAAGAACTTCTTGAGCCGTTGAGGGTCGTTGAGCTGGGTCAGCGTAAGCCCTCGGATGCTGGATCCGTCGACATCGACGTAGCGGAAGAAGCCTCCCTCGTACGCCTCGATCGTCTTGGCGCTCAGGCGCGAGTCGGTGCGCTTGATCTGGGTCAGCCACTGCTGTCCGGCTTCGGTCAGGCGGGTGTCGGAGGTCATCTCCACCCCGGCGTTCTGCCGTTCGGTCAGCGCCTTGTCCAGCGCTTCGGTGGCGAGCCTCTTCGTCTTGGCGAAGCGGGAGAGTTCACCGATCAAGCCGTCGTGTCCCCGGTAGCTGCACCGTGCCCGCCACCGTTGCGCGCTGCGGGCGTAGGGAGCGCGCTTCCACTTGCCGGTTTCGTCCTTGACCTGTGGCGTTACCTCGATCTCGCCGTGCTCTCCGAGCCCAAGGGGTCGTCTACTCACTGTCCGTCCTTTCCTGCGCTGCCTCTTCCTCGGCGATCTGCGCGTCGATGCGTTCGTCTTCTTCGGGATCCCATCCGAGGAGGCGGAGAGCGGCATCCGTGATCCCGCCCCCGGCTTCGCCCGGCTTGACGGGCGTGAGGAAGCCCCGTCTGCGCGCCTCAGCGATCCGGTTAGCCCACGTGCCAGCGGACCCACCCTCGCGTGCCGCTAACGCCTTGACGGGCGATCTGTTGCCGTCTTCGACCAGGAAGGAATACTCCAGCGCTAGTTCGGCGTAGGCCCGATCATCGCGAGGAGCCTTGCCGCGTGCGTCCGTCTTGAACGCGGCCAAGCGGTCGATCCTCATCGGACGGTGCCCGCTACCCGACGCAGGCGTATCGGCACGATGAGAGCTAATCGCCTTGCGAGCGCTGGTCAGCAGGTCACCGATCGGCAGTGACCGGATCGTCTTGCCTGTCACGCCGAAGGCTCCTGACGTCTGGACCTGGTGAAGGGCAAAGCCGGTAGCCCTCCACTCGCCAGCGTGAGCAGAGGTAGAGACCAGGCGGAAACCCGCCAGCCACTCTTCTTCGCCGTCGCGGTGACGCAGGACCACGAACGCAGCCCCGGTATCGCCGTCCCAGGAGACGACGGGTGCCGCCTCGCCGTGAGCTAGGGCGACCTCGATCGCCTGACTGAGATTGCTCGGTTTTGGTGATGGCATGAGTAGACCATACAGTATGGCCTCAACCCATGCAACGGTATGATGGGTTGTCGCTCTCACGATTACGTGTCATGATCCAGGGGCGGTCACCGAGATCATCGGCTGACAAGAGTCACGGAGGAGGACGAAACCTAGTGGGAAATCCGGCTACCACGATCCATCTCAGCGCGCCTGACCTGGCCTTGCGGTGGCGCGTCACCGTGGGGCACCTCGCCAACGAGCGCAGCGCCGGCCGGGGTCCGGCGTATCTCAAGCTGGGTGGTCGAGTGGTCTACCGGCTCGCGGACGTCGAGGACTACGAGGAGCGATCCCGCATCGCCGGGAGTGCTGCCTAGGTGCCACAGCCACGACCTTCCGGGCTGCCCTGAAGGTGATGCGACGTTGCGGGTGGGCGGGCGGAGGTGCCCACCCGCGCGCGCTCGACCCAACAACTTCCCAGCCCGCCGACATGTCAACCGATCAAGGAGCGATCGAGCAAGTGAGTAGGAACGACCCATCGGGAGTCGCCGTGTCCGCCAAGCGGCCAGCGCCGTTCAAGGTCCAGTGGGAACGGGCGTTGATGAGGCGGTCCAAGCTTCCTCTTCCCGGCATCGCTGTTCTGGCAGCTCTCGCGAGCTATGCGAACGCCGATGGCGGAAGCATCCATCCGTCACAGGCGCGGCTCGCCGATGACCTCGGGGTGACCGTGCGGACCGTAGGAAAGTGGGTCCGCAAGGGGCTAGAAACCGGATGGATCTTGGAGATTCGGCGCGGCATCGGATACGGCGATGTCAGCATGCCATCTGTTTACAGCCTGACGATTCCTGGCCCGCTCGAACAGAGCCACGAAAGCTCTTTGTGCTCTGCGGGGCAACAGAACCAGCAGCCCCCTTCCGGTTCCTCTGATGATCTACGGGAGGAGAAGAAGGAAGCTTCCGATTCTACGGTTGACGGCATCCGGAACGGGAAAGATCCTTCCGCTTCGGTATGGGACCTAGCCCAGAAGAGGAGCGTTCGCGAACCGGAAGCAGAACGCTCACACGGCGCAACCGGACCGTCCGTGCATGACAACCGGAACGAAGCTTCCACCTATCAACTCAATACCAACTCATCATCAACTCAAGTAACAAGTCAACCTGCCGACGAGGCGGCGACGCCGGAACGCGAAGCAGATATATCCGAATCTGCAAGCTATGGTTATCCCTACGAAAGCTTCGCACGCAGGTTCGAGCGAAGAGCCGCAGCTAGAGCTGCGGCGACCGAAGGTGAGCCAGCACGCTATCGACCTTCCTGGACTAGATAACAACAAGCTAACCGACCCTGCACCGGCGAAGGGATTCCCATGGATACCTTCGCCGGTGACAGGTTTACAGTTAAACAGGTAACGGATAGGAACCGACACGTTCGCCGTTCAACGAACAGGCGTCAGTCCGCCGCCGACAGGTCGCCTCAATAGCGGCTGAAGACCGTCCGGTATTCATGCCATAGGTCGGATGCGTTTATCAGGCGTCGAGTCCAATCATCAGGTTCTCCGCCGCCGATCTCTACCCATACGCGAACGTTCGCCTTTGCGAACGCCGTGACCCCGTGAGCTGGAGCCGATCGCCATGCGGGCACTTTTGCTGCCCATCGCTCGGCAGAGCTGGGATCGTGCCCGGACGCAATCAGCCATATCACCCAATAGCCAGCGTCGAGCCACGCTGCACCACGTGTCGCCCATCCCCAGTCAACAATCCTTGCCTGGTCATCGCCGATGATGACGTTGGCGTGGTTCAGGTCGGTATGCAGGAGAGCATCACCGGCGAAGTGGCGGAGGTAGGTTGGTTCGGCGTACGCCTGGAGCCGTTGCTCCGCACGCCTGAGGGTGACGGGTGGGCAGGGAAGCTCACCGATGCGCGTGAGCAGATCTGCGACGTGCCCGAGATCCCTTGATCCGGGGGCGTAGTCCGCTTGGTGACCGTCCAGCGCCTCGAAGATCAGGACGTCCCAGCCGAGGTCCACGACCCGCGTGCAGAGCGCCGGAGCCACCGCGCTCACGTACGGGGCGATCTCGGCTTCCCGTGCCTGCGTCCATACCCAGCGATGATCGGCGGGCAGCGCCTTGACGAAGAACCGCCCTTTCGATGTGCGCAGCAGGGCGGCAACGGAACTGTTCAGTCCTTCACCGACCGAGGGAGCCGACGTGACGGTGCCGGTGGTGTCCTCGATCTTGTTGCGGACGACCATCGGGAGGTTCCAGTACGAGATGCGGTCGATCGGCACGGTCGGCTTCCTCAGCAGGCAACGCGCTCCGGACCGCCGCGCCATGGCACGACAGCGATCCGGAGCGCCTGGGGGCGTTGGGTCAGTTGTACGGGTTGTCGTCGCCGCAGCCGCGCACGTTCTCGGTGGTGAGCGCGTCAACGGTCGTGATGACGATGCCGGCCGGCTCCTGCTTGGGCAGGTGCTTCGCGGCGTTGCGCGCCCGTGGCGGACGGCTGATGATCTCGACGGGGATGGCGGTCATGTTCCCTCCTTCATTCCGTGCTGGCAGTAGTGACTCAGCGGTGCCTTCGCCTCCTGGTACACGCGCGCCATGGGTCGGCATACCCGGCAGGTGGACGACAGCTTGCAACCTGTGCATCCACCTGTGCGAAGCATCTGGGCGTCTGCAATTCCGGGCAGGCGCAACAGCCCGTCAGGGCCTTCGGTGAGCACGTTGATCGGGTTGTCCCGGCCGACCTTGCACATGGTGGCGAACCCGAGCGGATCGACGTGAAAGGACGTGTGCCCGGCTGGACAGCCCTGGAAGACATCACTCTTGCCGATCAGGCCCGGCACCTGAGCGGCGAGCGTGGAGCCCTTCCCGGTGTAGGTGGGCGAGATCGACGCGTACTCCTTGAACGGCAAGCCGAGGTCGCGGACCATCGCGCGCATCTCGTCGAGTTCCTCGACGTTGTGCTTCGTGATGATCAGCGTGACCTCGATGGGCAGGCCGACTCCGGCCGCCGCCGTCATTCCCCGGTAGGCGTTCTTGAACGCGCCGCGCGTCTGCGTCAACGCGTCCGCCGTTTCCGGGCTCGCGCCGTACATCGACACGGTGATTTTGTGCGGTCGGCAGACGGCGAAGGTCTCCAGCAGTTCGTCACGGTAGAGCCGAGACCCGTTGGTCAGGATCTCCATCATCATTCCGGCGGCATGGGCTCGCTTGTACGCGGGTACGAAATCGGAGTCGATGAGCGGTTCGCCGCCGGTGATCTCGAACCAGACCACGCCCATGTCCCGGAGCATGTTGAGCAGGCGGAACTTCTCCGCCAGTGGGAGCCCGGCGAACGGGCGTTGTTCCAGGTAGCAGTGCTCGCAGGAGAAGTTACAACCTTTGTTGATCTCCCACGACGCGCGGCTGTAGGTCACCGGCAGGACCGACGGCGCCCTGACCACAAGCACGTCATTGACCGGTCGTCCGGCAAGCTCGATGCCCCAGGTACGCCGTGCCGCATCTCCGAACCAGTCCGGCACCGTGCCGTCTGCGTCCGCCAGGTCGGCAAGCTCGGCGTAGTAGGCGGAGGGGAGCTGCATTGCCTCTTGCCGACCAGCGCGCACGGCAACGAACAGGTTCTCTTGTGGACTCACGATCGCCTGGTACATCCGATCCTCTCCTTGTCTTGGAAGGGCAGAGCGAACGGGGCCTAGCGCACCCCCGGCGGCAAGATCAGACGATCGAGAGAGCCATGCGTACCCATGCACACCGCGCACAGCGGCCGGGCAGCGTCCTCGTACACCACCGTGGATTCCTCGTACGCATGCGGCGGGTACTGCACGGTTTCCACGACACCACGCGCTTGCAGGGTGAAGTGGTAGCACGAGTGCATGCGCCCGTTCGGGTATGCGCGAGCGATGGCCGGAGTCACCATCGGGATCAGGGACGCGCCGTGCGCCCGCAGGGTGGCGACGTCGGGGCAGGACTCGGAGTGCACCAGGACAGCCGGTGGATACTCCCTCAGCGCCGTCACGACCGGCGCCCGTTCGAGATGACCGCTCCTGCGTCCCAGGCCGTCACGATGGCTCTCACGGCCTCCTCCTCGGCGTATCGTCCAAGGAGGTCACCAACCGTGCCGGGCCGCCTCACGTAGGCGTTCCAGCGGTCACCGAAGCTGGCGTGAATCCAGCCGATGTAGTCACCGTCTCGCTCGATCGAGTACCCGCCCATGACGCTCACGGTCAGGGTGACGCCGGGAAGAATCTCCCGCTTCGCGGGCGGTACGCGGCGCTCCACCGTTCACCTCCCCACACCGGACACTTCCTGTTTCCGCCCGCCGCCTTCGCTCGTTCGCTGGGACGGCGGGCGGGGCTCCCAGGTGCTCAATTCGTTGATCGAGCTGGGAAAACGGTCGCACTCTCGGGGGCCTGCACACACCTGCGAGGCGGTCCGCTCTCCCTCGGATCTCTGTGTGGGGCTGACCTGGAATTTCGTGGCGGCCGGAGGACATTGCCCATCGCAATGGGCAACAGTAAGGTGACCGTCACGGCCGGTGAGCAAGCCGTATGTGAGCGGCGGAGAGGTCGGCATAGGCATGACTGGGCGGCAGAGCCAATCTCCCCAGGCACGCGGGCGAGAGCTGGCGAAGCAGGGCAAGGCCCTGTTCTTCTCCTGTGGATCCGTCAAAGCGGCAGCTCACGAACTGATGAAGCGTAATCAGGATTTGCCCAGCATCCAGGCGTTCCGGTACGCGGCCGGTCTTTCACAGGACCAGGCGGCCACCCGCTACAACGAGGTCGCCGGTAATCAGACCACCCTCGGTGGCACCACGATCAACGCCTGGGAGAGCTGGGCAAGGGCACGCGGTAGTACTGGGGCCGGCTCTCCGCCGTCATTCGCGAGCCTGCTCATCCTGGCTACCGCGTACGGACGTGGACCGCACGGCGCGGCTGACGAGGTCATTTTCCCCGGCGACCTGGTTCAGGAGGCGTACGAGAAGCTTGCTCCGGAAGACCAGTTGGCGTTGAAGACGACCGCCGACCGCTTCTCCGCTACGGCGACAAGCGACTCCCTCCAGGTGCGGAGCGCGGTGGTCGGCGGATCACCCGACGTGGATAACATCATCGGGCCGGACTTCAACCTTGTCGTACCCACGATCGACAACGGAAATCCGGCCATCTGCTCGTTCTCGCTGCCCAACCCCAACCCAGGGCACTTGCTTGACCTGACCTGGAACACCTTCGGATTCGGTGTCCAGCGGCTGATGCGGCAGATCAAGAGCCTCGGGCGACGGCTCGATGCGGACATCTGCTTCGGAATCAACGAGGCTGGCTTGGTCATGGCGACCTTCCTCGCGTCGGCCCAGTTCAATCGCTGCGCGATCGGGTACCTCAGGTGCAACCGCGTCCGGAACGAGATCACCTTCGCGGCGGAGTCCCACTACCCCGCGTCGGTGGATGCGCCGGTCATCGTGATCTGCGACTTCGAGGTCAAGCACGCCGACGTCGTAGGGCTTGTGGCCCGCGAGCTACGCGAGCGGTACCCCGGGGCGGAGCTGTACTTCGCGGTGTTCGGCGCCATGACCAAGGGTGATTCCTTGGAGGTCGAGAGCTTCGACGACCTCACCGGCGCCACAATCATGCAGGCGGCGAAGTTCGAGGCGGTCTTCATCGCAGCAACGATGAGCCCTCCGGGTATAGAACCGCCGTTGGAGCTTCGCTAGCAGACGGGAGAAACACCGATGGAGAAGACCCACGACATCCCCGAACTCGCCGCCCGGATCGCCGAGACCGTACGCGGAGTGATGCTGGACCTGCGTCCCCGGCTCATCGAGGCAGCGCTGACCGGCCAGCGTGGCGAGAGCGAGAACCTGCGCCACGAGGACAACTTCCTGTCCGAGTACGACCTATGGATGCACCGTCGCTACCGCGAACTGCTCACCCCGATCCTCGGTTCGTTCGTCTACGCCTCCGAGGAAGCCGAACCGGAGGTCATCGGCGACAACCCCGATCCCGACCTCTGTGTCCTAGTTGATCCCCTCGATACCAGCGAACTGGCCGTGCGCGGCCTGCTCGGCTACACGCACGTCATGGTCCACTCCCGCGCCGCCGCCCAGCCCGTCATTGCGGTCGTCGGCGACATCTTCCACCACCTCCAGCTCTACGTCGGTGCCCGCGACGACCACGGCACCGACCGCGCCTTCGTCATCACCGCCGACTCCCAGGCGTACGAGCTGCAACAGCACACCAAGAAGCCGCTCTCCGAGTCGTTGGTCACCAACTTCCTGATGCGACCCGGCGAACGGTTCGTTCCGCTCTCCCAGAAGACCCAGCTCCTCCAGGCGCTCGACACACCCGGCAATGACGGCAAGAGCCGTGGACGGATCGGCGTGGACTTCGGCTCCGTCAGCCTTTGCCACGTCGCCGCCGGTATGACCGAAGCCGTCATCGAGTTCGCCAAGGGCTTCGCCGTCTGGGACCTAGCCCCTGGCCACTACATCCTGCACGCCTCCGGCGGCACCGTGCTTGACCTAGACGGCAAGCCTGTGCCGCTCGACTACCACTTCGACTCGTTCGCCGAGGTAGCCAAGGCAATGGACCGCCGCCAGCGATTCGTAGCAGCCGGGAGCATCGACCTCGCCCAAGAGATCGTGGAAAGCCTCCGATAGACACGGCGAGGCAAGCCGATTCCGCAGGTCAACGGGCGATTGGTGGCGTCACAGACGACTTCTAAACCGTGGCAGTTTTAGAGCTGCTATCACCCGGCGGTCCCGCCTCGAAGCCCGAGGGGGTCATGCCCCCACCCATGGCAGGGTCGTGCTCCGCCCGAGTGAACGGCGGTTCGCTGTGTGACCGGGTGTGCCACGGGGCACCCGACCCGCGACGAAGGGATCGAGAGCGCTCGCAGGCAGCGCGAGCTTGAACCACTGCATCGCTGGCCTGCCTACAGAGATCGCGGCTGGCCGAGAGCAGTTCCGAGGTCTCGGCCCGCAGCTCGGCGACGCCCACGCGATGAAGACGCTTGTCTCGCATGCGCACGGCTTCCCCTGGCGCGGCTGGTTCAAACGGCCCTGATTGAGGGGACGCGGTACGCACCCGAAGCCGGAGCGTGCGCCATCGACATGGGCGAAAGAGGCGCCTGAGCTGCACGGTAAGCTGGTGATCCCGACAGGTTGCCGGGGTCACCAGCACGCCACGCCGATACCGTCATCGTTCCCGGAATAGTTACCGGAGATGACCATGATTCGTGGTTGAGGCGGGTGATCACCGATGATCGCCGCATCCTCGCGAAGCCCCGTACGGCCTGCTCAGGATGATGATCGATGGTCTCTCGGCGGCCCCCATGATCACCCGCCCCTTTACTCCTTAGGTTCAGGGTTCGAGTCCCTGGCGGCCCACAACTCGTTGACCTGCAAATCCGTGTAGGTCAACTGATGCATTGCGCAAATCGCGTGCCTGTTGTTTAGTCCGAGCTATAGTCGGGTCATGCCTGAGGGTTCACCGCGTCGATGGTCGATCAAGACCACCGGGGACGTGCGGGAATGGCTGCGAGCGCTGCGGCAGTCCGACCCGGACGTCTACCGTTCGGTGAACGTCGCCATCGACATGCTCGCCGAGGTCGGGCCAGGTCTTGGACGGCCACTGGTCGACACGTTGCAGGGATCGAGCGTCGCCAACCTCAAGGAACTGCGGCCGAGGTCGGGCCGGGACGTCGCGATCCGGGTGTTGTTCGTGTTCGATCCCTGGTCGCAGGCGGTGCTGCTGGTGGCTGGGAATAAGGCCGGCGGTTGGAGTCGGTGGTATCGGACGGCGATTCCGGTCGCCGAGACCGCGTACGACGGTTGGCTCGCTGCGGAAAGAAAGCGGAGGGAGAACTCATGAGCGAGTTCCACGACTGGGAGGACCTCCGTGCGGAGCTGCACGACGGGGACGACGAAGCCATCGAGCGGGAGCGTGCCCGGACCGAGGCCTGGGTTGGTGCGTTTCATCTGGCTGAGGAGCGAAAGCGTCTGGGGTTGACGCAGAAGCAGGTGGCGGAGCTCATGGGCGTTTCGCCGGGACGCGTGAGCCAGATCGAGAACGGCGATCTGGACGTCAACGAGGTGGCGACACTGAGCCGGTATGCCCGGGCGCTGGGTGCGCGGATGCGGATCATCTTCGACTACGGCAGCGACCTCCGGCAGATCGCCTGAAGTCGACAGTTCAGTACCCTCCCCAAGCCTGGGTGTGCCGCCAGAGTCGATGCGGCACACCCAACTGCCTAGGCGGCTGACCTGAGTGTGCGTTCAGGGCGTTCGGAAGTAGGCGGTCCGGCCGATTCGATAGCGACTGTGGCAAGCTGAGCAAGTGCTTCCGACAGCCGGATTGCCTCGGGCAACGTGAGGTAGACGCCGTGAGAGTCGTCTTTGTGCAGGGAGAGTCGCGGCTCTTGTTCGCGGTAGTGCTGCCATAGGCTCAGCCGCAGTTCCGAAGGACCGGATCCGGTGAACCGCTCGGTCGACAGCGTCACCGATTCCTCGTCGGTGAAATGAGAGCGGTCGTCATACATCTGGCCGTCCGAGTGCTGCTCGGCACACCACTGCGGGCACGGAGCCTCCTGCCAGAACGGGCGCCCTCCAGTTCCCGTACGGAAGCGCCCAACGTGCAGCGCGGCTCCAGCCTTGAATCCTTGAGTGAAACGGTCGTCCGAGTCCATCTGTTGACTCCTCTCCTGTTGCGAACACTGAACTCAACGAGACGGGTCAAGGCGACGCGCCGGGTGGAATGATTCGGCTACGCGACACCAGCGCGGTCGGAATTGTCCCCGGTCGCGTTGAAGAGGAGGTACCGCTGGCTGTCCGAGATGGACGGCGAGGCCCTTATGGCCGGTCATCGGGCCGTTCACATGCCCTTGAGCTGGTCAAGCGTCCCGCCAACGGGCCGCTCGGAATGACTATGGGTTGGTTCGCATGGTGCAACGTCCGGCCCACTCGTATCTGCCTGGGGCGGCCCCCAGACCCCACGTCGCGGTGGGTGTGCTGGATGCGTCGTTCCAGGTCTGGCGGAGTTGTCTGAGAGCCGTCTACGCTCGCGGACACCCCGCGAGCGGGGGCTTTGCGCCCCGTTACGAGGCGACGCGATCGCGGATGCTGTCGAGCACCGCCTCCGCTGCCCAGGCAGCGGCGTCGGCGATGTCTCGCTGGTCCATACCGAACTCGCGGTGGAACGTCACCCAGGTTCCGGCGGAGTCGAGGTGTGACAGCGCCGCGATTATCGCCCTGCGCTCCGCGGTGTCGAGGGACAGCACCTCGGCGTCCAGCAGCCGCTCGAGTTGCGCCCGGCCGGGTGACGGCGCCGCGCCGCTCACGCCGCGCATCGCGGTCTCGGCGACGACGTGCGCCAGCTCCGGCCGTTCGCCGTACCGATGCATTGCATCCCTGATCGCGAGGGGGATGTCGAAGATCGAGTGTGATTCCTCGCGGACGAACAGCGTCGCCTCGATCCAGGCCGCGGTCGCCAGCAGCAGATCGACGCGGGTGGGATAGTTGCGGAACACCGTGCGCTCGGCGATGCCGGCCCGGCGCGCGATGACCCGGTACGACACGTCGTCGCTGCCGAGCTCCTCGATCAGTTCGGCGTAGGCGGCGAGGATCGCCGCTTGCGTGCCGGTCAGCGCCGGGGCCGCCGGCTCGGTCACGGTTTCACCCACGTCGCGTCCGGCAGCCTCGCGAGCACGGTGCTCACCACCCGGTCGAACGCGTCGCAGATCTCGTCGGCATCCAGGTCGAAGCTGACGCGCAGCCGCGCCCAGAACATCGCCGACGAGAAGTAGCGCAGCGATGCCGCGACCCGCTGCCGGTCCCGCCCGTTGAGCGTCGGCGCCGCCACCTCGAGCATCGCCTCGATCGCTCGCGTGATGTAGGCGGGCTCGATGTCGATCGTCGGCGAGATCGCGGACGCCCGCGCCCCGACGTACGCATAGGCCGGCAGCGTGTCGAAGGCGCGGAAGCGCTCGTGCGCGGCGGCACGGAAGTCGGAGACGGTCACGAACGGCGGCAGCGGGAAGCTGGTTTGCTCGATCCAGTTCGAGAGCGCGGCGAGCAGGTGCGCGCGCGTGGGGTACTGACGGTAGATCGTGCGCTCCGAGATGCCGACCTCGTCGGCGAGGGCACGGTAGGAGATGTCGTCGAACGTGCACTCCCGCAGGAGCACCGCGGCGCTCGCGAGAATCGCGGTCGCGGTGTCGACCGGCTCCTCCATCAAGTCTCCCCCCGTCGTTGGGATGCCCTGCGGGCGGCCGCCCGGCGCGGGGGGCCGGCGGCTTCCGGGGGGAGCACGTAGTGGTCGGAATCGTCGAGCGTGAGCGCCAGCGACGAGACGTACTGCACCTCGCCGTGCGGTCCCCTCTCAGCCGAGGCCAGCATATCCGGCCGCTCGAACATGTAACCGGTGACGTGACAGCGGAGCCGCTCGCCCGAGGGGTTGCCGTTGTCGTCGAACCGGGGTGAGTCGATTCCGTCGGAGCGGCGGCGCAGGTAGTAGCGGCCGCGCGTCGCGACGGCCACGGCCGGCGTCGCCACGACCGCGACGCCGATCGCGATGAGCACCGAGAACGGCTTGACCGCGGCGCCGAACACCCCGGCGAACGCGAGCAGCGACAGCACCGAGGCGAGCCCCACCGAGACGGGCCCGACCGGGTTCCAGTCGTGCAGCATGCCGCGGCGGAACTCGGGGAAACGCGGCGAGATGCGCAGCACCCACTTGTTTATCGCGATGTCGGTGGCGATTGTCACGAGCCATGCCATGACGACGTTCGCGTAGAGGCTCAGCACGAAGGAGATGAGGGTGAAGACGTCCAGCATCATGAGCACGTAGGCGATCACGAGGTTGAACAGCACGAAGATGGTGCGACCCGGGTAGTGCTTCGCCACCCGGGTGAAGACGTTCGACCACGCGAGCGAGCCCGAGTACGCGTTCGTCACGTTGATCTTCACCTGCGCGACCACGATGAGCACCAGGGCGAGGACGATCGCGAGCCAGTCGGGGAGCAGGGTCTGGTACATCACGACGAACTGCTTTGCTGGTTCGGCCGCCTCGCGCCCGAGGGTGGGTTCGACCTTCACGAGGAGATAGACGGCGAGAAACACCCCGATCACCTGCTTGGTGCCGCTGAAGACGACCCAGCCCGGGCCGGCGAACGCGAACGACGTCCACCACGAGCGGGTGTTCGACGGTGTTCGCGGCGGCATGGCACGGATGTAGTCGATCTGCTCCGCGAGCTGCGGGGTAAGTGCGAAGCACACCGCGGCACTCGAGACGACGGCGCCGAAGCTGATCGAACCGTCGGAGTCGCCGGTGAACGACGTGAAGGCGCGAACCGCCTCGGGGTCGGAGACGACGATCCACAGCAGCGGCAGCAGGGCGAGGGCGAGCCACAGGGGCGTGGTCCAGAACTGCAGCCGTTCCAGCGCACGCATGCCGTAGATGACGATCGGGATCACGACGACCGTCGAGATGAGATAACCGAGCCACAGCGGCATCCCCGTCGCCAGTTGCAGGCCCTGCGCCATGATGGCGCCCTCCAGGGCGAAGAAGATGCAGGTGAAGCCCGCGAAGATCACCGTCGTGATGATGGAGCCGTAGTAGCCGAATCCCGCGCCGCGGGCGATCAGGTCGAGGTCGAGGTTGAAGCGGGCGGCGTAGTAGGCGACGGGCACCCCGACGATGAGGATGATGACCGACGCGAACACGATGCCGAGCACGGCGTTGGAGGTGCCGTGGTCGATGCCGATGCTCGCGCCGATCGAGAAGTCGGCGAGGAACGCGATGGATCCGAGGGCGGTCGCGCCGACGGAGGCCGCGCTCCATCGCCGGAAGGTCCGCGGCACATAGCGGAAGGCATAGTCCTCGAGGCTGTCCTCTGCGGCCGCGCGCGCGTTGTCCGTCGACACAGTGGCATCCCCTAAGGCACCTTGCGTTGGGGCATCCTCCCGATCTGCTGTTACGACGGCATTGCGGACGTGGGTCATGTCGGCTCAGATCGCCATGGCGGCTCGCACGGTGGAGGTGGCTGCCATGCCACCCACCCCGGTCTGGGTGACGAAGCCCGAGGCGAGGACGACGTAACGCTCGGCGGCCTCGAGGGCGAAGCCGATGTGCTGCTCGACGAGAAGCACGTTGATGCCCTCCTCGGCGAGCTGCACGATGGTCTGCTCGATCTCGGCGACGATCGTGGGCTGGATGCCCTCGGTCGGTTCGTCGAGGATGAGCAGTTTCGGCTGGGTGATGAGGGCGCGGGCGATCGCGAGCTGCTGGCGCTGCCCGCCGGAGAGCAGGCCGGCCTTCCGGGTGGCGAACTGCTCCAGCGCCGGGAAGCGAGCCATCTGCGCTTCGATGAGAGCCTTGCCGTTGCGGCGCCCGTCCGCGACGAGCTGCAGATTCTCCAGCGTCGTGAGCTGGCCGAACGATTGCTGGCCCTGCGGGACGTACGCCATACCGCGCGCGACGCGCTGGTTGGGGGCGAGCGAGGTGACGTCCTCGCCGTCGAACACCACGCGGCCCTTCGACGGCTTGACGAGCCCGATCGCGAGGCGCAGCAGGGTCGTCTTGCCGGCGCCGTTGTGGCCGAGCACGGCCACCACCCGGCCGGCCGGCACCGTCACACCGTGCAGTACCCGCGTACGCCCGTACCCGGCCTCGATGTCGGTGAGCTCCAGCATGTCAGTCCTCCGTGCCTCTCTGCGTCGCGGCAACCGGTTCGGGCACTGCCGACATGGCGGCCGTGGTAGCGGCGCCCGCGGTGCCGAGATAGACCTCCTGCACCTTGGGATCGGCCTGAACCTCGGCCACCGTGCCCTGCGAGAGCACCTTGCCTTGGTGCAGCACGGTCACGCGGGTGGCGAAGCGGCGCATGAAGTCCATGTCATGCTCGACCACGAGCACGATCCGCTTCGCCGCGATGCGCTGCAGAAGCTCACCGGTCGCGGTTCGCTCGTCCTGGCTCATGCCGGCGACGGGCTCGTCGAGCAGCAGCACCTTCGCGTCCTGCACGAGCAGCATCGCGATCTCCAGCCACTGCTTCTGCCCGTGCGACAGGATGCCGGCCGGCGTGCCGAGCTCGCCGCTGAGCCCGGTCTCCTCCAGCGCCTGCTCGATCGACGGGTCGACGCCACGCCGGGCCCGCAGCAGCGAGAACGGCGAACGGTGACGCCCGGCGGCGATGTCGAGGTTCTGCAGCACGGTGAGCTCGTCGAAGACGCTCGCGGTCTGGAACGTGCGGCCGACCCCGAGCCGGACGATCTTGTGCACCTGACTGCCGAGCAGTTCCTTCTCGCCGAGCCTCGCCGATCCGGTGCCCTTGACCAGCCCGGTGATGGCGTCGATGCAGGTCGTCTTGCCGGCGCCGTTCGGGCCGATGAGGAACCGGACCTCGCCGGGGTGCGCGTCGAAGGAGACGCCGCCGACGGCGACGAAGCCCGAGAACTCGACGCGGAGATCGGTGACGACGAGTGAAGCGTCGGTCATGACCGCACCTCTTCGAGCTCTGCGGCGACGATCGCCGGGGTCGGGGGCTGTTCGTCCGGCTTCCGGCGGGCAGCGGCGAACCGGGCGGGCAGCGACGACAGCCCGTTCGGCAGGAAGAGGACGACGACGATGAACAGCAGACCGAGGATGTAGGTCCAGCCATCGGGCCAGGTCGAGCCGAGGCTCGACTGCCCCCATCCGACAGCGATCGCGCCGAGCGCGGGGCCGAAGAGGGACGCACGGCCGCCGAAGGCGACACCCGCGATCATCAGGATCGAGGCGGCGGCGCCGATCTCGGCGGGGGTGATGATGCCGACGATGGGTACGAACAACGCGCCACCGATGCTCGCCATCAGCGCGGAGACGATGAAAGCGACGAGCTTGACGTTCGCCGGGTCGTAACCGAGAAAGCGCACCCGCTCCTCGGCGTCCCGGGTGGCGACGAGGAGCTCACCGAAGCGGCTGCGGTAGAGCTGCCACACCGCGAGCAGGCAAACGATGAGCAGCGTGGCCGCGATGAGGAACACCATGACCTTGTTCGCCGGGTCGTTCAGCACGAAGCCGAAGAAGTACTTGAAGTCGCTGAGCCCGGTGTCGCCGCCGGTCTCGCGGATCGTGGAACTGATCAGCGTGGCCAGCGCGACGGCGAGCGCCTGCGTCAGGATCGCGAAGTACGCGCCCTTCACGCGGCGTTTGAACAGCGCGTAACCGAGGGCGCCGGCCACGATCACGGGCAGCAGCACGATCGCCAGCAGGGTCACCGTCCCGCTGCGGAACGGCTCCCAGAACATCGGGAGTGGCGCGAGCGGGTCGTAGAGCACCATGAACCCGGGAACCCGGTCACCCGAGGTCTCCAGCGTGAGGTGCATCGCCATCGAGTAGGCGCCGAGGGCGAAGAACACGCCCTGCCCCATCACGAGCATCCCGCCCCGGCCCCACGCCAGGCCGATGCCGACCGCGGCGATGGCCCAGCAGCAGTACTTGCCGAGATTGTTGAGCCAGTGATCGGTGAGCATGAGAGGAGCCACCGCGAGGAGCAGGACGGCGAACACCCCGATGCCGCTGAGGGAAAGCCATGACTTCATCTTGGTCATGCCAGACTCCTGGTTCGCACCGTGAACAGGCCCTGCGGGCGCAGCTGCAGGAAGACGATCACGAGGATGAAGGCCAGCACCTGCGCCAGGCTGCCGGTCGTCCAGTAGGCGAAGTACGCGAGGGCGACACCCACCGCCCACGCGGCGACGATGGTGCCCTTGAGCTGGCCGATGCCACCGGCCGCGACAACGAGGAAGGCCGGGATGATGTACTGCGCGCCCATCTGGGAGTTCGTGCCGCCGATGAGTGACGCCGCCACGCCGGCGACCCCGGCCAGGCCCGACCCGACGAAGAAGGTGAGGCGGTCGACCGTGCGTGTGGAGATCCCCGCGGTCTCGGCGAGGTCCCGGTTGTGCACCGTCGCCCGGATGCGGCGGCCGAACGAGGAGTACTTGAGCCAGGATGCCAGCAGGGCGACGCATACGGTCGCGAGCACGATGGTGAACACCTGCCGCAGCGGCCAGGCGTAACCGAGGATGCTCAGCTGCCCGTCGAGCCAACTGGGCTTCTCCACCGGGACGCCCTGGGACGGGAAGATCTGCAGCGCCGCCTGCTGAAGGATCAGGCTGACACCGACCGTGACGAGCAGGGTGTCGAGCGGCCTGCGGTACATCCACTGGATGATGGTGACCTCCAGCAGGAGGCCGAACAGGCCGGCGACGACGAACGCGACCGGCAGCGCGACCGGGATCGACAGGTTGCTGGCGTCGATGACCTGCTGGACGAGGTAGGCGGCGAAGGCGCCGAGCATGAGGAACTCGCCGTGGGCCATGTTGATCACGCCCATCTGGCCGAAGGTGAGCGAGAGGCCCAGCGCGGCGAGCAGGAGCAGCGCACCCTGTGCGCTGCCGTTAAGCAGTGGGGCGATCAGTGCGTCCACGTGCTCTCTCCCTGTAGCGGGTTGATGTTCTCTCAAGGTGCGGGGTCGCGTGCCGCGGGCGGCACGCGACCCCCGGGCGGTCAGCCCGCTGCGTCCACCAGCTGCTTGCGGATGTCGGCCGGGAACCAGTCGTAGCCCTCGAGGTAGGGGTCGGGCTCGATGAACTTGTCGGAGGCCCAGACCACGTCGAACTGGTTGTCCTTGTTGATCTGGCCGATGTGGCCCGGCTTGGAGATGTGGTGGTTCTCGCCGTCGAGCGTGACGGTGCCCTCCGGCGCGTCGAACGTGATCTTGTTCGCCTTCGCCGCGGCGTTCACCTTGTCGACGTCGAACGAGCCGGCCGCCTCGACGAGCGCCTTGTAGATGTACATCGAGATGTAGGCGGCCTCCATCGGGTCGGAGGTGACGCCGCTGCTGTTGGGGTAGGCCTTCCAGCTCTCGATGAACTTCGGGTTGGTGGGGGTGTCGAGCGACTGGAAGTAGTTCCAGGACGCGTAGTTGCCGGTGACCTCGTGGCCCATCGCCGGCGCCTCCTCCTCGGCGATCGACACCGAGATGATCGGCGTGGTCGCGGGGGTGAGGCCGGCGTCGTAGTACGCCTTGACGAAGCCGACGTTCGACGAGCCGTTGATGGTGTTGAAGACGAAGTCGGGCTTGGCCGCCA
The DNA here is from genome assembly GCF_040681145.1 of Actinoplanes sp. NPDC051861. Taxonomy (NCBI): domain Bacteria; kingdom Bacillati; phylum Actinomycetota; class Actinomycetes; order Micromonosporales; family Micromonosporaceae; genus Actinoplanes; species Actinoplanes sp. NPDC051861. Next base: position 1,870 of record NZ_JBFAYE010000021.1, on the reverse strand, counting down.
CGATCTTCGCCACCTGGCTGGTCCAGTCGTCCTTGTCGAGCGGGACGTACTCCTCGCCGACGATCTCGATGCCGAGCTTGGCCGCGTACAGCTTGATGATCGCGTTCGCGGTTCGCGGGAAGACGTAGTCGCTGCCGGCCAGGAACAGCTTCTTCACGCCCTTGGAGGCGAGGAAGTCCATCGCCGGGATGATCTGCTGGTTGGTGGTCGCGCCGGTGTAGTAGATGTTCGGCGACGACTCGAGGCCCTCGTACTGCACCGGGTAGAAGAAGAGGCCGTTGAGCTTCTCGACGACCGGCTTCACGGCCTTGCGTGAGGATGAGGTCCAACCGCCGAAGATCGCGGCCACGCAGTCCTGAGTGAGCAGCTTCTCGGTCTTCTCCGCGAAGGTCGGCCAGTCGGTGGCGCCGTCCTCCTGGACGTACTCGATCTTCTTGCCGAGGATGCCGCCGCTGGCGTTGATCTCGTCGGCGGCCATGTGCAGCACATTGGAGACGGTCTTCTCGGAGATCGCCATGCCGCCGGTAAGGGAATTGAGGAAGCCGAGCTTGACGGTGCTTCCGGACGTGTCGACGCAGCTGGCCGCCGGTGACGACCCGGCGCTGGACGTGTCGTCACCGGCCCGGGCGCCACAGCCGGCGAGCACGAGGGCCATGGCCGTACCGAGGGCACCCGTCGCCATGAGCGCGCGCATCCGCTTGCTGGAGTTGGACATATGTGGGAACTCCGTTCCTGGTGAAGGGGGCGATCGTGCGGAGGAAATGTTCAGGGCGAGCCGCCGTTGTCCCGGACTCCCCACCCGGTGCCGTCGGCAGTCGCTAGTGAGAGCAGACTGGCTGCAAGTCATTACTCTGACATTTCCTGACTGTTCCAACTCTGTAGCCGCCACATCGGCCAAGTTGAGTTCTCCCTGGAAAAGCACGGAGACCTGCAAGTCTTCGATGTCATAGTTCTGCCATACCTGGAGAGGGTGCGACTTGCATGGCACAGTCCTGACATCGCGGAAGCGGCAAAGCCGGGCTTTGACGTCGCCTCGGTCCTGGGTCGTCAGCGGCTGGTCACTGGGTCCGTTGGAAGGCGTCGAGGCGATCGCGGATCTCGGCGCTCATGTCCACGAACAGCAGGCGCACGTCGCCGAGTTCGTCGCTGCCGCGCACGTGACAGTTGATGTCCGCGGCGCCGTCCGGCAGGAGCATTTCGAGGGCGACCAGCTGGCCGGGGGCCAGGCCGTCGACCAGGTCGATCAGCGCCTCCTCGCCGAGGTCGTCGACGTCGAGATCAACGATGACGCGCGCACCGCCCAGCGACAGGTCGATCGCCAGGCCGGGGAACATCTGACCCGAGGGCAGAATCAGCACGACCGGCACCTGCACCGAAACGCGCCGGGAGCGGCGTCGATCGACGGCGCCCACGGTCGTGTCCACCCGCATGTACACACCGGGCATGCCGCCGGCGGGCGGCGGCACCACCGTGCCCACGACGCTGAAGCCGGTGCCGTTCTGCGTCCAGAGCAGGGCCACGTCGACACCGACCATCGCGAACCCGGTGAGGTTCAGCCGGAGCGTGCCGTCGCTTTCACGCGAGACTCGGCAGGCCCGGGCCGGACCACCGCCGAGCGACGCGCTGACGGTCGGGGCGGTCCACGGCTGCGGTTCCTCGGTGGTCTTGGCCATCATTGTCGGATCTTTCTGGGCGCACGAATCAGGGCCCGGTCGAATCCTCCCCCGCAAAAACGGTACCGTCGCGAACGGCCCTTCAGGCGCGAAGTTGCCCCGGAAATGCAGAAAGGCCCACCCCGGAGGGTGGGCCTTTCTGTTCACGTTGAGTCCGGCGGCGTCCTACTCTCCCACACCCTCCCGAGTGCAGTACC
>NZ_JBFAYE010000020.1:0-198763 GCF_040681145.1 Actinoplanes sp. NPDC051861 | reverse complement strand
CTGGCCGAGCCCATCTCGGACCAGTTGGTGAACAGTCCGAAGTTCATCGAGCCCCACGAGGTGCCGGTGTCGTGGGTGGTGGCGTAGACGAGTTGGCGGCCGTTGTAGGGCGCGTGGGTGAAGTCTTTGAGCGAGACCCATCCCGACCGGGGGTTGGCCAGCACACCGGTCGACGACCAGCGGTAGCTCGACGGCAGCGAGCAACTCCCCGGCGGCGTCGAGGGCGAGGCCGAGGGTGACGGCGACGAGGGCGGTGGCGACGAGGGCGGCGGGCTGGACGGGCTGGTCGACCCGGTGCAGGCCACGCCGTTCAGGGCGAAGCCGGCAGGCACGGGGTTGCTGCCGGTCCACGATCCGTTGAAACCGAACGAGGCGGTGCCGTTGGTCGCGACGGAACCGTTGTAGGAGACGTTCCTGGCGGTCACCGCCGAGCCGCTCTGCGTCACCGTCGCGTTCCACGCCTGCGTCACGGTCTGCCCGGCGCCGTACGTCCACGTCAGCGTCCAGCCGGTCAGCGGGTCACCCAGGTTGGTGATCGACACGTTGGCGCCGAATCCACCCTGCCACTGCGACGACACGGCGTAGTTCACCGAGCATCCGGCGGCCGCGGCATCCGCGGGCAGCGCCACGACGGCCGTCACCGACGCCAGCAGGGCGACGCCGGCCGACAACGCGCCGGCGCTCCTTGATCCGAATCTCGTCATGGTCTTCTCCTGGAACCGAACATTCATGGGAGCGTTTCCATCGATCAGTCCCAATGGTTCAGCGCGTTTTCGAAAATGACAAGAGCCGACTATCGAACTCGCTCTGGCATAACAGATTTCTCGACGATAAATGCACGAGAGAGAACCTCTTGAATGTCTTGAAACATCCTGGCAACCTTCGGACTCAAGCAGTTGTGAGCGATAACAAACTCCCCTTGAACGCCAAGGAGGCCGCGCCATGCCCAGAAGACGACGGTGGTTCCTCGCAACCGTCCTCGCCGCCGCGATCGCCGCCCACCCCGGCCCGGCGGCGGCCGAGTCCAACGGTGGCATCCGGTGCGCCGGGCCGGCTCTCCACGCTGATCGACCGGATCACCGCCGCGGTGCCGTCGGCCGACGTCTTCGTCGCCACGATCATCCCGCTGGCCAACGCGGGCCAGGAGAACGCCGCCCGCGCGTTCAACGCCACGATCCCCGGCATCGTGCAGAGCAAGGTCTCCGCCGGCCGCCGGGTCCACCTCGTCGACATGCACGCCGCGCTCACCACCGCCGACCTGATCGACGGCATCCACCCGACCGCCGGCGGCTACGACAAGATGGCCGCCACCTGGTACGCGGCCCTGCGATCGGTACCCGGAACGATCGGTGATCCGGTATCCGGCACCGGCGGCGCTCTGGTCGGCACCGCTTCCGGGCGCTGCCTGGACGTCCCGAACGGCAGCACCACCAACGGCGTCCAGCCGATCATCTGGGACTGCAGCGGCGGGGCCAACCAGCGGTGGGCGTTCACCTCCGGCGGCACGATCCGCAACGCGCAGTCGGGCCTGTGCCTGGACGTCAACGGCGGCGCCACCGCCAACGGCACCGCCACCATCCTCTGGACCTGCACCAATGCCCCCAACCAACTGTGGACGAGGCGATGATGAAACGGCTCAAGACCCTGCTCGCCGCCGGGCTGTTACTGCTGGCAGGCACCGCGACCGTAGTACCCGGCACCGCCGCGAGTGCGCTGGAGAACGGTGTCGCCCGCACCCCGCCGATGGGCTGGAACACCTGGAACACGTTCGGCTGCAACATCAACGAGACGCTGATCCGGCAGATGGCCGACGCGATGGTCAGCAGCGGCATGCGCGACCTGGGTTACCAGTACGTCGTCGTGGACGACTGCTGGTTCAACCCGAACCGCGACTCCTCCGGCAACCTGCAGGGCGACCCGAACCGGTTCCCGAGCGGCATGAAGGCACTGGGCGACTACCTGCACAACCGGGGCCTCAAGTTCGGCATCTACCAGGTCCCGCTGGACAGGACGTGCGCGCAGTACTTCGGCAGCTATCCCGGCGCGACCGGCAGCCAGGGCCACGAGGCGCAGGACGCCCGGCAGTTCGCGGCGTGGGGTGTCGACTTCCTCAAGTACGACTGGTGCTCGCCGACCGGCTCGATCAACGACCAGGTCACCACGTTCGCCAAGATGCGCGACGCCCTCGCGGCGACCGGGCGCCCGATCGTGTACAGCATCAACCCGAACAGCATTCACGCCAAGACCGGGCCGCAGCGCAACTGGGGCGACGTCGCGAACATGTGGCGCACCACCGAGGACATCAGCGACGCCTGGGACACCGGGCAGACCAACGGATATCCGATGGGCGTCAAGAACATCGTCGACGTCACGGTGCCGCTCGCCGGCTGGGCGCGGCCCGGCGCGTTCAACGACCCGGACATGATGGAGGTCGGCCGCGGCGGCATGACCGACACCGAGCAGCGCAGCCACTTCGCGCTCTGGGCGGTCATGGCCTCGCCGCTGATCGCCGGCAACGACCTCCGGTCGATGAGCACGGCCACCCAGACCATCCTGAAGAACCCCCGGCTCATCGCGATCAATCAGGACACGCTCGGCCTTCAGGCAAACCAGATTTCGTACGACGGAACGCGTCGCGTCCTGGCGAAGAGGCTGGCCAACGGGGACGTCGCGGTCGCTCTGTTCAACCAGGGCGGATCCACGACGACCGTCTCCACGACCGCCGCGGCGATCGGGAAGTCCGGCAGCTCGTTCACGTTGCAGGACGCCTGGAGCGGTGCCACGACGTCGACCTCCGGCAGCATCAGCGCGAGTGTCCCCGGCCACGGCACGGTGGTGTACCGGGTGAGCGGCGGCACGAGCACCCCGGCGACCACGACCACGGTTGTCAGCGCTGCTTCGGGGCGCTGTCTCGACGTACCCAATGGAAGCGCGACAAATGGCACCCAGCCGGTGATCTGGGACTGCAACGGCGGCACGAATCAACGCTGGACCAGCACCGGCCAGACGCTGCAGGCCCTCGGCAAGTGTCTCGACGCACCGATCGGCGCGACCGCGGGCGCCAAGGTCCAGCTCTGGGACTGCAACGGCGGCACCAATCAGCAGTGGAGCCTCAACGCCGACGGCACCGTCCGCGGCGTCGCCTCCGGTCTCTGCCTGGACGTCGACCGCAACCTGACCGCCAACGGCACGCTGGTCCTGCTGTGGACCTGCACCGCCGCCGCCAACCAGCGATGGAGCCGTGTCTGATGCTGAGAAAGCTCTTCTGGACCCTGGCGCTCGTCTTCGCCACCCTGGCCGTCCCGTCCGCCGCGCACGCCGACAACCCGATTGTGCAGACCATCTACACGGCGGATCCGGCGCCGCTGGTGCACAACGGCCGTGTCTATCTGTACACCGGCCACGACGAGGACAACTCCACCTACTTCACGATGCGGGAGTGGCGGGTCTACTCGTCGGCCGACATGGTCAACTGGACCGACCACGGCTCGCCGATGAGCCTTGCCACCTTCAGCTGGGCGAGCGCGGACGCGTGGGCCGGTCAGGTGGTCCAGCGCAACGGCAGGTTCTACTGGTACGTGCCGGTCAAGAACCGCTCGACCGGCCGGATGGCCATCGGTGTCGGTGTGTCCAGCAGCCCGACCGGGCCGTTCACCGACGCGATCGGGCGCCCGCTCGCCGAGAACGGTGAGATCGACCCGTCGGTGTTCATCGACGACGACGGGCAGGCCTACCTCTACTGGGGCAACCCCAACCTCTGGTACGTGCGGCTGAACGCCGACATGATCAGCTTCAGCGGCGGTGTGCAGCAGATCCCGCTCACCACGGCCGGCTTCGGCACCCGGACCGGCAACACGTCGCGGCCGACGCTGTACGAGGAAGGGCCCTGGGTCTACAAGCGCAACGGGCTCTACTACAACGTCTTCGCCGCCAACTGCTGCTCGGAGTTCATCGGGTACTCCACCGCGCCCGGCCCGACCGGTCCGTGGACGTATCGCGGCACGGTCATGCCGACGCAGGGGAGCAGCTTCACCAACCACGCCGGAGTCATCGACTTCAACGGCAGCTCGTACTTCTTCTACCACAACGGCGCGCTGCCCGGCGGCGGCGGATTCACGCGCTCGGTCGCCGTGGAGAGGTTCAGCTACAACGCCGACGGCAGCATCCCGACGATGAACATGACCACGGGCGGGGCGCCGCAGAACGGCACGTTCAATCCGTACGTGCGTCAGGAGGCCGAGACGATCGCCTGGAGTTCGGGCGTCGAGACCGAGCCGTCGAGCGAGGGCGGCATGAACGTCGGCTACATCGACAACGGCGACTACATCAAGGTGAAGGGCGTCGCATTCGGGTCGGGTGCGACCTCGTTCTCGGCGCGTGTCGCCTCCGCGGGCGCCGGTGGCCGCATCGAGGTGCGACTGGGCAGCGCCACCGGCACCCTCGCCGGGACCTGCACGGTCGCCGCGACCGGCGGCTGGCAGACCTGGACCACGGTCAGCTGCCCGGTCAGCGGTGTCAGCGGCACCCAGGACCTGTACCTGCGGTTCGCCGGGGGCAGTGGCTCGCTGTTCAACATGAACTGGTGGCAGTTCGCCGGTGGCGGCAGCACCCCCACCAGCGTGCTCGCCAACGGCAACGCGGAGAACGGCACCACGGGCTGGCGCATGTTCGGCAGCGGCACGCTGTCGTCCGACTCCGGCGTCGTGCACGGTGGCTCGCGCTCGCTGGCGGTCACCGGTCGCACCGCGTCCTGGAACGGGGCGGGGCAGGACGTCACGTCGCAGCTGGTGAGCGGGCGCTCGTACACGAGCAGCGTGTGGGTGCGCACCCAGGGCGGCAGCGCCACGACGGCCAAGGCCACCCTGGCGCTCACGGCGGGCGGCACGACCAGCTACGTCTCGATGACACCCGCGACCACCGTCAGCTCCTCCGGCTGGACCCAGCTCTCCGGCACAGCGACCGTTTCCTGGACCGGCACCCTGACCGGCGCCACCTGGTACGTCGAGACCACCTCCGGCACCGACGGCTACTACCTGGACGACGCCGTCGTGCAGTCGTAGTCCGAAAGTTTCGGTAGTCGCATTGAAGTTCATCGTTTCCAGGTCAGAAGGGACGCCCCTGTGGCAACCAGATCCCGATCGTTACGGGTTCGAACACTGCTCGCCGGCGCTGTCGCCGCTGTCGGGGCAGCCACCGTCCTCGCGGTGATGCCGAACGCGAGCGCCGCGGAGAGCACGCTGGGCGCCGCAGCCGCTCAGTCGGGCCGCTACTTCGGCACGGCGATCGCCGCCGGCCGGCTCAGCAACTCGCAGTACACCACGATCGCCGCGCGTGAGTTCAACATGATCACCGCCGAGAACGAGATGAAGCCGGACGCCCTGCAGCCCAACCGCGGGCAGTTCAACTTCAGTTCCGGCGACCAGATCTACAACTGGGCGACCCAGCGCGGCCTCAAGGTCCGCGGCCACACCCTGGCCTGGCACGCGCAGCAGCCGGGCTGGATGCAGAGCCTCGGCGGCAGCAGCCTGCGCCAGGCGATGATCGATCACATCAACGGCGTGATGGCCCACTACCGGGGCAAGCTCGCCGCCTGGGACGTCGTCAACGAGGCGTTCAACGAGGACGGCAGCCGGCGCAGCTCCAACCTGCAGGGCACCGGCAACGACTGGATCGAGGTGGCGTTCCGGACCGCGCGCAGCGCCGACTCGTCGGTCAAGCTCTGTTACAACGACTACAACATCGAGAACTGGTCCTACGGCAAGACGCAGGGCGTCTACAACATGATCCGGGACTTCAAGTCCCGTGGCGTGCCGATCGACTGCGTCGGTCTCCAGACGCACTTCACCGGCGGCAGCTCGCTGCCGGGCAACTTCCAGACCACGCTGCAGAACTTCGCCGCTCTCGGCGTGGACGTGGCCCTGACCGAGGTCGACGTAACGAACTCCTCCACCTCGCAGTACGCCGGGCTGACCCAGGCCTGCCTGAACGTGCCGCGCTGCATCGGCATCACCGTGTGGGGCGTGCGGGACAGCGACTCGTGGCGCTCCAACGAGAGCCCGCTGCTGTTCGACGGCAACGGCAACAAGAAGGCCGCGTACACCTCGGTGCTCAACGCCCTCAACTCCGTGAGCCCGAACCCGTCGTCCCCGGGCCCCTCGTCGCCGGGTCCCTCGCCGTCCACCTCGAACCCGCCGGCCGGGTCCGGGCGGATCCTCGGCGCCCAGTCCGGCCGGTGCGTCGACGTGCCGGGCGCGACGCAGAACAACGGCACGCGGGTCCAGCTCTACGACTGCAACGGCCAGTCCAACCAGACGTGGACGCTCACGTCGAGCAGGCAGCTGACCGTGTACGGCAACCGGTGCCTGGACGCGGCCGGTTCCGGCAACGGCTCGGCGGTGCAGATCTACAGCTGCAACGGGCAGGCCAACCAGCAGTGGAACGTCAACTCCAACGGCACCATCACCGGTGTGCAGTCCGGGCGCTGCCTGGACGTGTGGGGCACCGGTAACGGCCAGCAGGTGCAGATCTACGACTGCAACGGGCAGGCCAACCAGCGGTTCAGCCTGAGCTGACACCGCGAGTGGTGAGGCGGTGCGGGTCCCGCGCCGCCTCACCGCTTCGGTCACGACGTGCAGGCGTTGCCGTTGAGGGTGAAGCCGGTGGGCTTGCCCGTGTTGCCGGTGTGGGTGGCCTGGAAGCCGATGGTCACCGTGCCGTTCGGCGGGATCGCGCCGTTGTAGCTCGCGTTCCTCGCGGTCACCTGACCGGACGACGGCGAATAGGTGGCGTTCCACCCGGAGGTGATGGACTGCCCGCCCGGCAGCGTGAAGGCCAGCGACCAGCCGTTGACCGCCGACGTGCCGGTGTTGGCGATGGCGAGACTTGCGGTGAGGCCCGAGTTCCAGGCGTTCACCGTGGTGGTCACCTGGCACGAGCCCGAGGGCGGCGGCGGGCTCGACGACGGCGGGCCGGACGGCGGCGGGCTGGACGAGGGGGGAGTGGACGGATCACCCGTACCGTTGAGACCGAAGAAGGCGACGGCGGCCGCCGCCATGCCGCCGCTGGGCAGGCTGTGCCCCGCGCCCTGGATGCTGTAAGCCTCGAGCTGGGTGCCGTATCGGCGCCGGTTCCAGCCGGACTGCGGTGTGTCCGACGACGTCGGCGTCTGGCTGAGCCCGAAGACGTTCGTCCACTGCTCGATGGTCTCGTTCAACAGCGAGTACGGCACGAGCGTGTCGTTGGTGCCGTGCCACAGCTGGACCCGCGGGCGGGTGCCGGCGTAGCCCGGGTACGCCTGCCGCACCGCGTCACCCCACTGCTGCGGGGTCCGGTCCATGCTGCCGCCGGTGCACCTGCTGGCGCCGGGCGGATAGTCGGCGGCGTTCGCGAAGCAGTTGAACGGCACGCCCATGAACGCCGCCCCGGCCTTGAACACGTCGGGGTACAGGGCGAGCATGTGGTTGGTCATCATCCCGCCGGACGAGCTGCCAGTCGCGTAGACCCGGTTGGGATCGCCGCCGTACTGCCGCTGGACGTACGTGATCATGGAGATGACGGACACCGGGTCGCTGCCTCCGCCGCGGCGCTTGGCGGCGTCCGACCAGGTGTCGAAGCAGTTGCCGAACCCGGCCTGCTGCTGGGCGCTGGGGTAGATGACGACGAATCCGTAGCGGTCGGCCTGCCCGGCGAACTCGCTGCCGGAGTAGAAGCCGGGCCCGGAGCCGCCGCAACCGTGCATGGCCACGACGATGCCCGGGTTGGCGGGACGGCTGTCCGGTACGTAGACGTGCATGCGCATGCCGCCGGGGTTGTCACCGAAGCTGGTGACCTCGATCAGCGAGGCGGCGAACGCCGGCCGTGCGGCGGGCACCGCCAGGCTCGCGACCGCCACGGCCACGGTGGCGGCGAGCAGGAGACTCCTTGTTCTCTTCATCGGCTTGATTCCTTCGTCGGTCGTGAGCGACCCGGTACATCTCCCCGATGTGTGACAGTTAGTTTTGACCCGGGGCGGCGAACTGTCAATCAATGAGGGTCGATATTCTCGGGTGGTGTCCAGCCCGTACGACATCGACGAGATCTTTCCCGAGGACGTCGCCGAGTCGGTACGGCTCCCCCGGCGGCAGGTCGGCAACTCGCCCCAGGACCTCGCGGTGACGCTGCTGGCGGACTACACCCTGCGATCGCGGGCCTGGCTGCCGTCCGCAGCCGTGGTCGCGCTGCTCGCCGAGACCGGAGTCAGCCCGGCCGGCGCGCGTACGGCGCTCAGCCGCCTGGCCCGTCGCGGCGTGATCGAGGGCCGCCGGGAGGGGCGGCGCAGCTCGTACCGGCTGACGGCGGCCGCCGCCGCCTTCCTGGCCGTCGGCGGAAGCGCGATCCTGGCGCCCGGCGCCGCGCAGCCGTGGGACGAGCGGTGGACGCTGATCGCCTTCTCGCTGCCGCAGGGGGAGGGCGCGCTCCGGCGCGGGCTGCGCAATCAGCTGCGCTGGATGGGTTACGCGCCGCTGTACGACGGGCTCTGGGTCTCCCCGCACGAGCTCGGCGCGAAGACCAAGGCGCGCCTTGCCGAGCTCACCCTCGGCACGCTGACGGTATTTCGCGCCAGTCACGTCGAGCTGGACGCGGCGGTCCGCCGCAATCCGATCGACGCGTGGGACACCGCCGGGATCGCGCGGGAGTACGAATCCTTCCTCGAGCGGTGGAGCCCGGTGCTGCCGCGCGCCCGTGCGGGCCGCGTCACCGGGATCGAGGCGGTCAGCGCCCGGACCGAGGTCATGAACACCTATCGGCGGCTGCCGGTCCTCGACCCGCACCTGCCGCTCCGGTTGCTGCCGCCGGGATGGCTGCGGGAACCCGTGCGCGAGTTGTTCGCCGCCGTGTACGACGGACTCGCCGGTGCCGCGGAGGGCCACGTCCGCGCGGTGGCGGGAGACGTCCCCGGAGTCAGGGCGCACACCGTCGCGGACCTGGTGACGGGCTTCTCGAAACTCTCGTAACTTTCGGAGTCGAGAAGGTTCCTCGCGTACCCATGTTGCGATTTCGGTGTGCTCAGTCCCCGTACCGTAGCCTGCTCTTCTGCTTTCACCTGGTCTAACGCTGAGCGATGTCCTAAGAAGATCAACCTCGGTATTTCCGTTGGGTTACCGAAAGTTGTTGACAAGGTGCTGCCCGGCGGGCCACGATCTCGCAATGACGGGCCTCAATGGCCGTCATCCCCGCCCGAGGGACGACGTCGATCCACTCCCCGATGTGGTCAGTCGTTCCCGTGGGGCTGTGTCCCCGGCAGCCCCTTCCGTCAGGAGGAAGCGCTCACATGACCGCAGATCTCGCGAACCCCACGCGCCGCAGACGCGGCCGCATCCGTCTGCTCGCAGGCGCCGCCTGTGCCGTGGCGATGGTTGTCTCCGGACTCACCATGGCCGGCGTCGCGCATGCCGAGGCGGACCGGACCGTCAGCTCCAACGCCACCGGAACCCACAACGGCTACTACTTCTCGTTCTGGAAGGACAGCGGCAACGCGAGCATGACGCTGCGCGCCGACGGCCGTTACTCCAGCAGCTGGAGCAACAGCACGAACAACTGGGTCGGCGGCAAGGGCTGGGCCACCGGCACCCGGCGCACGGTCACGTACTCGGGCACCTACAACCCGGGTAACAACAACACGTACCTCGCGCTGTACGGATGGACCCGCAGCCCGCTCATCGAGTACTACATCGTCGAGAACTTCGGAAGCTACAACCCGAGCAGCGGCGCCACCCGGATGGGCACGGTCACCAGCGACGGCGGCACGTATGACATCCTGCGCAGCCAGCGGGTCAACCAGCCGTCGATCGACGGCACCGCCACGTTCTACCAGTTCTGGAGCGTGCGGCAGTCGAAGCGCAGCTCCGGCACCATCACGATCGCCAACCACTTCGACGCGTGGGCGCGGGCCGGGCTGAACCTCGGCACCAACCACAGCTACCAGATCATGGCGACCGAGGGTTACCAGAGCAGCGGCAGCTCCGACATCACCGTCCGCGAGGGTGGCGGCAGCAACCCGACGACGCCCACCACCGGCCCGACCCAGAACCCGAGCAACTGCACGGCGACCCTGTCGGCCGGTCAGCAGTTCGGTGACCGGTTCAACCTCAACGTCTCGGTGCAGAACACCAGCAACTGGACCGTCACGCTCAACCTCAACGGCGGTCAGAGCCTGCAGAACAGCTGGAACGCCTCGGTCAGCAGCAGTGGCAGCACTGTCACGGCCCGGCCGAACGGCGCCGGTAACAACTTCGGCGTCACGATCATGGCCAACGGCAACTGGACCTGGCCGACGGTCACCTGCCGGACCAGCTGATCCCTTTCTCCACCCAGGCGCGGCGGCTCCGGCCGCCGCGCCGCTATCAGCGGAAGGTTCCATATGACGATCGCCAAGGCCGCCGTCGCCGGCGTCGGTGAGGGGACCGGCCACCGCATGATCCGGAACCCGGTGCTGCCGGGCTTTCATCCGGATCCGTCGATCCTGCGGGTCGGTTCGGACTACTACATCGCGACGTCGACGTTCGAGTGGTACCCCGGTGTACGGGTGCACCACTCGACGGACCTGGTCGACTGGCAGCCGCTCGGCGGCGTGCTGACCGAGCGGCGACTTCTCGACCTCACCGGAACCGCCGACTCGTGCGGGGTCTGGGCGCCGAACCTCAGCTATGCCAACGGGCTGTTCCACCTGCTCTACACCGATGTGGCAACGTTCGCGGGCGGCTACTGGGACCCGCAGAACTACCTGGTCACCGCCCCGAGCATGGCCGGTCCCTGGTCGGACCCGGTGGTCCTGCACGGTCGCGGGTTCGACGCGTCGCTGTTCCACGACGAGGACGGCACCACCTGGATGCTGTCGATGCGCGCCGACTGGCGGCCGGGCCGCAACCGCTTCGCGGGCATCTCCCTCCAGCGCTACGACCACGGCGAACGCCGTCTCACCGGCCCCGAGCACCTGATCTTCGAAGGCACCGAGGCGGGCCTCACCGAGGCGCCCCTCATCTACCGCAAGGACGGCTGGTACTACCTGGTCACGGCGGAGGGTGGCACGACCCTGACGCATCAGGTCACCGTCGCCCGGTCCCGGACACTGCTCGGTGAGTACGAGGTGGACCCCGGCGGGCCGATGCTGACCTCCTCCGGCCGCCCGGACCTGGCACTGCAGAAGGCCGGCCACGGCAGCCTGGTGCGGACCGAGGCCGGTGAGTGGTACCTGGCGCACCTGGTCGCCCGGCCGTACGAGCCGTCCGGCCGCTGTGTCCTCGGGCGCGAGACCGCCCTGCAGAGGGTGGACTGGCCGGCGGACGGGTGGCCCCGCATCTGCGACGGCGTGCCGGCCGAGGACGTCCCGGCGCCCACCGGCATCACGCCGCGACCGCCGTCGGTCTCGTCCGAGCAGTTCGAGGACGACCACTTCGACGCGCCGGTGCTGGGCCCCAACTGGTCGACCCTGCGCCGCCCGGCCGGCGCGGGCTGGATCGACCTGTCCACGCGCCCCTCCCACCTGCGGATCCACGGCGGTCAGTCGCCGATGGCCCGGCACCGGCCCAGCCTGGTGGCCCGCCGGGTGACGGGACAGCGCAGCACGTTCACGGCGACGTGTGAGTTCGAGCCCCGCAATTTCCGGCAGCTCGCGGGCATCACGGCGTACTACAACTCCCGCAACTGGTACTACCTGCACGTGACCGCGGACGACGACGGCTCAGCCGTCCTGGATGTGCTGTGCTGCGACAGCGGGCGCGTCACCGCGGCTCCGGGTCTGCGGACACCGCTCGGCGACGTGCGGCGGGTGGGCCTGCGTGCCCGCCTGGACGGGCCGGTGCTGACCTTCGCCTGGACCCCTTCGCCGGACGCCGATCCGGTCTGGCGCGACCTCGCCCGGACCTTCGACGCCACCACGCTGTCCGACGAGTACGCCGTGACCATGGTGCCCGGCGAGCCCGAGGCCTGGGGCTTCACCGGCGCGTTCGTCGGCCTGTGGGTGCAGGACCTGGGCGCCGAGGGCGGGTACGCCGACTTCGACCGGGCCGAGTACCGCACGGACTGACGTCCACCCCTGCCACGGTCCGGGTCGGTGACCTGAGTCCCGGCCCGGACCGTCATCACAGGGTTTGTGTCACAGGGTCTGTGTCACAGGGCGCCGCTCACGGTGACGAACGAGTGCGCCGGCAGCCGCACACGCAACCTGCCGCCGTCCACCGACACCCCGTCGTAGGGGCGCGGCGCGACCGTCGACGGCGCCTGCGGCGTGTTGTGGTCCTGAAGCGTCCCCGCCGTCAGGATCTCCGCGTCCACCGCCTCGACCGCGCCGCCCCGCAACTCGATCTCCACGTCGGCGGGGGAGGAGGCGTCGAGGTTGGACAGCGAGACGAGCAACCGGCCGTCCTTGCGGCTCGCCGACACCGAGACGGTCGTCAGGGTGGCCTCGCCGACCGGGCGGGACGGCAGCGCGTCACGGAAGTCCACCCGCAGCGACGTCGCGTCCTGGTGGCCTCGGTTCATCCGGAAGACGTGGTACGTGGGCGTCAGGACCAGGGCCCCCGTCTCCGGGTCGGTGAGGATCATGGCCTGCAACACGTTCACCGTCTGCGCGATGTTGGCCATCACGAGGCGGTCGGCGTACCGGTGGAAGACGTCGAAGTGCACGCTCGCCACCAGCGCGTCGCGCAGCGTGTTCTGCTGGTACAGGAAGCCGGGGTTGGTGCCGGGCTCCACGTCGAACCAGGTGCCCCACTCGTCCAGGACCAGGCCGACGCTCCTGCCCGGGTCGTAGCAGTCCATCACCGCCGCGTGCCCGGCGATCAGCTCCTCGATCCGGGCCGCGGCCACCATCGTCGTGTAGTACTCGGCGGTGTCGAAGGCCGTGGCCGAGCCCTTGTTCTCCCACGGGCCGGCCAGCGTGTAGTAGTGCAGGGACAGGGCGTGGTACCCCGTGCTGCGGATGTGCTGACAGCCGAGATGGCCGAGCTGCTTCATCAGCGTCTCGGTCCAGTGGTAGTCGTCGCCGTTGGCGCCCGCCGCGATCTTGTACAGCTTGTTGTCGCCGTAGTCGCGGCTGTAGGTGCCGAAGCGGCGGGCCTCCTGCGCGTAGTGCTCGGCGGTCATGTTGCCGCCGCAGCCCCACGCCTCGTTGCCCAGGCCCCAGAACCGCACCCGCCACGGCTCGTCGCGGCCGTTGGCCTTGCGCAGCCGGGCCATCGGCGAGTCGCCGTCACGGGTCAGGTACTCGACCCACTCGCTCATCTCCCGCACGCTGCCGGAGCCGACGTTGCCGCTGATGTACGGCTCGGCGCCGAGCAACTCGCAGAGGGCCAGGAACTCGTGGGTGCCGAAGTGGTTGTTCTCCTCGACCCCGCCCCAGTGGGTGTTGACCATGACCGGCCGCTGGTCCCTCGGCCCGACACCGTCGCGCCAGTGGTACTCGTCGGCGAAGCAGCCGCCGGGCCAGCGCAGGTTCGGGATGCCGAGGTCACGCAGCGCCTCGACCACGTCGAGACGGATGCCGCCCTGGTGGGGGATGGCGGAGTCCTCGCCGACCCAGAATCCGCCGTAGATGCAGCGGCCCAGGTGCTCGGCGAAGTGGCCGTAGAGGTGCCGGTTGATCCGCGGTCCGCCGAGGTCGACGTTGACAACGGCTTCCACGGTCACGACTGGCCCGCCAGCCGCAGCGTCGCCGTCGTCTCGCCGGGTACCGCGATGGCCAGGTCGGCGGTGCCGCCGTTGTGGCGCAGCCGGTAGTCGCCGAGGAATCCGCGTACCCGGATCCGCCCCGCGTCATCCGTGCGCAGCTCCGTCGGCGGGAGCCACCACTGGCCCTTCACCAGGCTGCGCAGCGCGTCGTATGCGGGTTTCGGTGTGCCGTCGGCGCGCACGAGACCGCAGGGCGCGCCGAGCCAAGCGCCCTCGTCCGTGATCCCCCAGTAGGTGATCGCCTGGACCGAGGGATGCGAGAGCAGCGTGCGGTAGTGCCGCACGATCTCGTCGGCCTGCCGGTCCTCACCCTTGGGCGTCGAGGGCCACGACGGGACCTGGTAGTCGTTGAGGTCGTCGATCTCCGGCGGCATCAGGTCGCCGGAGACGAGCGTCGTCTCGGACATGTGCAGGGGCAGCCCGAACCGGGCGAACCTCTCGAGCACCTCCCACGTCCTCTCCTCGCCCCAGTAGCCCTGATGCATGTGGCTCTGCAGGCCCAGCGCGTCGATCTTGATGCCGGCCTCCAGAAGACCTTCGATCAAGCATTCGTACGCGGAGGACATGTCGAAGTCGTTGAGGATCAGAGTGGCCGTCGGGTCGGTCGCGCGCGCCTCCTCGAAGGCGAGCCGTACGGTCGCGATCCGGCCGCGCTCGCGGGCCAGCCGGGTGATCGCGTTGGGGTGCTCCTCGTTGCGGAACACCGGCATGATCACCGCCTCGTTGATCGCGTCCCACGTGTGCACGACGTCGGCGAAACCGGCCACCTCGCGCCTGATCCGCCTGCGGACCGTCGTCTCGATCTCGTCGACCGGCGCGTCCCGCAGCCAGTCGGGCGCCAGCGTGTGCCAGACGAGCGGATGTCCCTTGACCCGGCACCCGTGGCCGGCGAACCACTCGGCGGCCTGGTGCAGCCGCCTCGTCTGGGGATGACCCCGCTCCGGCTCGAAGTCGCTCCAGTAGAAGGGCAGGGTCGCCGTGTTGAAGACGTCGAACCACAGATCGGCGAGCCGTGAGGCCCGTTCCGTGGGTGCGCCGTCGAGGAAGTCGAAGCCGATGTTGCCGAACGAGAAGGCGTGGCCGCGCTGCTCGACGACGACCTCGCGGTCGCTCAGCGGCTCCCCGTCGGCATCGAGCACGGTGACCAGAACCTCGCCGGATCGATGATCGAGCTGAAACTTCCGCATCATTTCGTCAACTTCCATTTTGGGTTGGGTAACGCACGGGCCTGCTCAAGGCCTTCTTAAGTCACTTTGGGTGGGACTGGCGTTACAGATGTGTTACCGGTGATCACGCTGGATATCTTGACATGCCTATCTGCCACTTCATAGCTTGAGCGCCATCTTCCGGAATTATTCCGAAACTTTCGCTACGAGAGGTGGACCTCATGGCTCCCCGAAGGACTCTCGCAATAGCTGCCGTGGTGGCGTTGGGCGCCATGGGCCTGGCCGCCTGCAGTGGTGACGACGAGGGTGGTGACTCCGGCTCGGGTGACAAGGTCACCATGCAGTTCTGGCACAACGCCACGACCGGACCGGGCAAGGCGTTCTGGGACAAGACGGTCGCGGACTTCCAGACCGCCAACCCGAACGTCACCATCAAGATCCAGCAGGTCCAGAACGAGGACCTCGACGGCAAGCTGCAGACCGCGCTGAACTCCGGCTCCGCGCCCGACATCTTCCTGCAGCGCGGCGGCGGCAAGATGGCCGCGATGGTCGAGGCCGGCCAGCTCAAGGACGTCACCGGCGACATCTCCGACGCGACCAAGTCGGCGGTCGGCGCGGCCCTCGGCACCGGCCAGGTCGACGGCAAGCAGTACGCGGTGCCGGTCTCGATCCTCCCGGGCGGGTTCTGGTACAGCAAGGACCTGTTCCAGAAGGCCGGTGTCACCGCGCCGCCGACCACTCTGGAGGAGCTCAGCGCGGCGGTCACCAAGCTCAAGGCGATCAACGCGCCGATCGCCCTCGGTGCCAAGGACGCCTGGCCGGCCGCCCACTGGTACTACTTCCTCGCCCTGCGCGCCTGCAACCAGGCCTCGCTCGACGCGGCGGCCAAGGACAAGAACTTCAGCGACCCCTGCTGGACGAAGGCCGGCGAGGACCTCAAGACCTTCGCCGACACCAAGCCGTTCAACGAGGGCTTCCTGACCACCTCCGCGCAGCAGGGCGCGGGCAGCTCGGCCGGCCTGGTCGCCAACTACAAGGCCAGCATGGAGCTGATGGGCGCCTGGGACCCGGGCGTCATCGCCTCCCTCACCAAGGACACCAAGCCGCTGCCCGACCTGGGCTTCTTCCCCTTCCCGGCGGTTCCGGGCGGCCAGGGTGACCCGGCCGCGATCATGGGTGGCGCCGACGGTTACTCCTGCTCGGCCCAGGCCCCGAAGGCTTGCTCCGACTTCCTCAACTACATCGTCACCAAGGACGTGCAGGAGGGCTACTACAAGGCCTTCAACTCCCTGCCCATCAGCAAGGAGGCACAGGGCGCCGTCACCGAGGACTACCTCAAGGCGGTTCTGGACGCCTACAACAAGGCACCGTACGTGTCCCAGTGGCTCGACACGATCTACGGCCAGAACGTGGGCAACGCGCTGAACGTGGGCGTCGTGAACCTGCTCGCCGGCAAGGGCGACGTCGCCGGGATCATCCAGGCCGTCAACGACGCGGCCAAGAAGGGCTGAGGGACACCCGGCAATGACCAGCGACGTCGCTGACAAGAGCGGCCGCGTCGGCACCGGGGGTGGCGTCACCACGCCGCCCCCGGTGCGGCGCCGCCCGCGCGGGATCGGCTGGGCCCAGCGTCTGGAGATCGCGGCACTGTCCGGTCCGGCGATCATCATGTTCGTCGGGTTCGTGATCTTCCCGATCGTGCTCGCCGGGTACTACGGCTTCTACCGGTGGAAGGGTTTCGGGCCGCCGACGAACTTCGTCGGGCTCGACAACTACGTCACCATCCTGCAGGACAAGGCGTTCCACGAGGCGCTGTGGCACAACGGCCAGATCGTCGTGCTGTCGCTGGTCCTGCAGGGCCCGATCGCCATCGGTCTCGCGCTGCTGCTCAACCAGAGGATGCGCGGCCAGTCGATCATCCGGGTGCTGATCTTCGTCCCGTACGTGATCGCCGAGGTCATCGTCGGCACGGCGTGGAGCCTCATGCTGCAGGCCGGCGGCGCGGTCAACGACGTCCTCAGGTCGATCGGCCTCGACTGGCTGGCCCAGGACTGGCTGGCGAACCCGAGCCTGGCCATCTGGACCCTGATGATGATCCTGACCTGGAAGTACGTCGGGTTCGCGGTGATCCTGTTCCTGGCCGGCATGCAGAACATCCCCACTGAGCTGTCCGAGGCCGCCGCGGTCGACGGCGCGTCCTAC
Source organism: Actinoplanes sp. NPDC051861 (assembly GCF_040681145.1). NCBI lineage: Bacteria > Bacillati > Actinomycetota > Actinomycetes > Micromonosporales > Micromonosporaceae > Actinoplanes > Actinoplanes sp. NPDC051861. The sequence goes on along the minus strand of NZ_JBFAYE010000020.1, from coordinate 181,688 downwards.
TGGCAGATCCAGCGGCGGATCACCCTGCCGCTGCTCGGGCCGACGATCCGGATCTGGGGCTTCCTGTCGATCATCGGCGCCCTGCAGCTGTTCGACCTCGTCTACATCATCTGGGGCCAGTACGTCGCGTCGACGGCCGGCACCTCGACGATGGCGACGTACATGGTCACCGAGGGCCGCAACGCGGGCAACTACGGGTACGGCAACGCCGTGGCCGTCGTGCTGTTCATCATCTCGATGATCATCGCGCTCTTCTACCAGCGTTTCGTTCTGCGCCGGGACACCGAGGGCGCGCTCACCGAAGGACGGTAAACATGGCCACGAGAAAGGACAGCGCCTGGGGCAACCCGGTCGTCTACCTCGGTGCGCTGATGCTGATCGGGGTCATGCTCGGTCCGGTTCTGTACATCATCATCGGGGGGTTCCGGACCAACTCGCAGATCACCACGGACCCGGCGGGCCTGCCGGACCCGTGGGTGGCCGGCAACTACACCGACGTCCTGACCGGCAGCGTCTTCTGGCGCCAGGTCGGCAACTCGACGATCGCCGCGGTGGCCACGACGATCGGCGTCGTCGTCCTGGGCGTCATGGCCAGCTTCGTGCTGGCGCGCTACCGCTTCCGCGGGCGGGGCGCGATGTACGCCCTGTTCGCCGCCGGCCTGATGTTCCCGGCGACGGTCGCCATCACCCCGCTGTACATCCTGGTGAAGAATCTGGGCCTGGTGAACACGCTGCCCGGCGTCATCCTGCCGCAGATCGCCTTCGGGCTCCCCACGACGATCATCATCCTGGTGCCGTTCCTGCGGGCGATCCCCCGGGAGATCGAGGAGGCCGCCGCGATCGACCGGTGCAGCCGGCTCGGCTTCTTCTGGCGGATCGTGCTCCCGCTCTCGGTGCCGGGACTGATCACCACCGGCATCCTCGCGTTCGTCAACAGCTGGAACAGCTACCTGCTGCCGCTGTTCATCCTGAACAACCAGGACAGCTTCACGCTGCCGCTGGGCGTGCAGGCGTTCTCCTCGCAGTACTCGGTCGACACGGCGAAGGTGCTCGCCTTCACCTCCCTGTCGATGATCCCGGCACTGCTCTTCTTCAGCCTGTTCGAACGCCGCATCGTCGGTGGCCTCACCGGCGCGGTCAAGGGCTAGCTCCCCGCGTCAGGCGTGGTATCGGCCGAGCATCTCGGAGGCCTGGGCGGTGATGTCGGCGATCACGGACGCGGCGCTCTTCACCGCGTCCACCAGGCCGACACCCTGCCCGGCGAGCAGGGGCATCTCGTCCAGGTCTCCGGTGGTGGCACGCATGGGTACGAGGTTCGAGAACCGGGTGATCTCGACGTCCTGCCCGCCCAGGCTGGTCCGGCCGATGACCGGCCGGCCGGTGCCCGCCGGTGTCTCCTCGGTGGCTCGGTTGCGCAGCACCCGCATCGGATTGAAGTCCGGCATCTCCGGCCCGAACAGCGACGTCCGCACGGTCTCGGTGGCCGCCGCGGTGACCAGCCGCTCCTTGTAACCCTCGGCGGCGCCGGACTCGTCGGTGGCCACCAGCCGGGTGCCGATCCACGCGCCGTCCGCGCCCAGCATCAGCGCCGCCGCCAGCCCGCGACCGTCCGCGATCCCGCCGGCGGCGAGCACCAGCGCCGGCGCGACGGCGTCCACCACGAGCGGCACCAGCGCGAACGTCGGGAGGGTCGCGAAGTTGTGCCCGCCCGCCTCCAGCCCCTGCGCGACCACCACATCGACGCCGTCGTCGACCGCGTACTTCGCGGCGTCCACCGAGCCGACCTGCTCGAAGACGCGTACTCCGGCGTTGTGCAGGCGGTCGATCCAGGCCCGCGGCGGATGACCCCAGTGGAACGACGCGACCGGAACCCGGGCGTCGCACACCGTCGCGATCTGGTCGTCACTGGTGAACCCGGTGATGAAGTTGACGTTGAACGGCCGGTCGGTGCCGGCCCGGATCCCGCTGACGACCTGTGCCAGCACCGGCGCCGGCAGCAGCCCGACGCCGAGCGCGCCGAGGGCACCGGCGTTGCTGACGGCGACCGGCAGCTCGGGCGTCATGGCGACGAACGCCATCCCGGCCTGGGCGATCGGGGTGGCGAGCCCGTACTCCTCGGTGAATCTGGTTCGCAGCTCCATCCGGTCGACGATGGCACGGCCGGCCTGCCGAGCCTGTCGCCCGCGGGACAGTCCTACTGCGGGCCGGGTGCCGCCCTACTGCGGGCCGGGCGCCGCCTTACTGCGGGCCGGGCGCCGCGAGCAGGGCTCCCCAGACCTCGTCCAGGTAGTTCCACCACTCCTGGTCCTCGTGCCGGTAGACACCGAGGAGGTAGCCGCCGGCGACGAGGACGTGGCCGATGACGTCTCCCGGAGGCACGCCGGGGAACGTCACGTCCCCGACGGCGGCGGACCGGAGGACCGCCGCGAGGTCCTCCGCGCTGTGCAGTTTGATCCAGTCCGACTCGCTCTTGACGATCTTCTGCGCGAGATCCAGGAGTTCGTCGCCGGTGGCGCCGTCCCGGAACACGTCGTTGACCACGTAGCCGAGCACGAACACGGCGTACGACACGGCTGTGGCGGAGTCCTGCGTGTTCAGGCCGCGGAAAGCCGCCACCATCCGGTCGCCGTCCCGGGCGATGACACCCCGGTACGCCTCGCGGACGTGCTCCTCGATGCGCGGGTCAATCTCCATCGCGTTGCCTCCGGTGCTCCTGGTACCGACTCCAGAACGTGGAAAGCGTGTCGATCGCCGAGCTTCCGACGACGAACAGGACGGCGACCCACTTGTTCGGACTCAGCACCGCTCCCGCCACGCCGGTGGTGAAGGCGACCGCTTTCGGGCTGTAGGCCATCGTCCTGTCGATATGACGATGCCACCGCGCACCCTCCGGCGTCGAGGACCGTGCCCTCGCGGCCCTCGGCCGGCCACGCGGAGTGCCGGCCGGCCGGGGCAGGGGCGGAGGCGCTGACCCGCCTCCCTCTCTTCAACCGCCGGCGGCCGCCTGCGCCTGATTGATCACCTTGTCGACGAGGTCGGTCCCACCCTGCAGATAGGTGCGCAGTTCGTCGATCGACTCCTTGACGGCGGTCAGCGCGGCCACCTTGTCGGGGAACTGCGCCGCCGCCTGGATGGCGATCAGGGCCTCCGTGGTCGACTCGGCGGCGTTCGCCGCGCTGATCGCCTCTTCGATGTCGTCGGACGCCTCCTGCAGCGTTGAGACGATCTCGCCAATCGATGCCACGTCGCTCCCCCCGGTCGATCTGAACGCAGAGGATGGTAGCGAATCGCGTCGATGCTCGTGACACAGTGGAGGGTCGGCGGCCGCCCGTTTCGTCCGCTACGCTACCCGCGGTCGGTGGGGCGTTGCGGGGGCGGCAGATGCGGGCGTACAAGCGATCATTCGGCTCCGCGGTGGCGGAGCATCGCCGAGCCGCCGGGCTGCTCGGTGCCGCCGGCGCGGCTCTGCGGGCCGAGTACGACCGGGTGAACGGCGACGACTCGAGCCCCGCGCGGCAACGTGCGCTGGCCGCACGCCTGCGAGCCGTGGTGGATGGCCTTCCGCACTGGCTGGGCCGTCCGCTGGACGCGACGCCTGCCGACGGCGTACTCGGCCGCGACGCCGTCCCGCTCGTGCTGAGGGTGGGCGACGCGGCGCTCGACTTCGGCGTGGTGGCGCCGTTCCTCGGCACCGGTCACCTGACCGTCGACCGGGACGCACGCGATCCCGCGGTCGCCGCCTGGCTGCGCGGGACGCTGCTACGGGTGCTGGCCGCGCTGCCGGGTGACGCCCTCCGCGTGCTGCCGGTCGACGGCGGCGGCCTGGGCTCGGTGTTCACCCCCTTCCAGGCGATGATCGAATCCGGGCAGTGGGCGGTTCCGGCCACCGACCGCAAAGCCTTCCGGGCCGCCCTGACGTGCGCCGAGGAGTGGGTGGGCGCGGCACAGGCGGGCCGGGCCCGGCCGGAGACGCTGGTGCTGGCCGTCGCGGAGCTGCCCGCCGACGCCGGTGAGCGGGAGTGGGCCAGGCTCGCCGCGCTGGCCTACGCCGGCCCGGCATGCGGCGTGTTCCTGCTGCTCGCCGGCTGGCCGCCGGTGCCGCCCGGCCATGTCGATCCGCCGTACCTGGCGCACACCACGGCGCTGACCGCGGAGCGGGACGAGTGGTACAGCATGTCGGAACCGTCCGGCGCCGAGCCGCTGTCGGACGACGGGACCGGCCTCCCGGTCTGGTTGCGGCTGGATCCCGGCGCGAGCCCGGAGCTCGTCGCGCGGGTCAGCCGGCGGGTCGCGGAGGGCCTGGCCGCGGCGGCCCGCGCGGACCTGGCCGGGCTGCTGCCTGAGCGGATCTGGCAGGAGTCCTCGGCGCACGGGCTGGCCGCGCGGGTCGGCATGGCCGGCCGGGAGGCGTACACGCTGTCGCTCGACGACGCGACGCCGCACGCGCTGATCGCCGGCCGCTCCGGCGGCGGCAAGACCAACCTGCTGCTGATCCTGCTGTACGCCCTGGCCTCCCGTTACTCACCCGCCGAACTGACCCTCTACCTGCTCGACTTCAAGGAGGGCGTGTCGTTCGCGGAGTTCACCGCGACCGCGGCCGACGAGTCCTGGGTGCCGCACGCGCACACCGTGGGCATCGAGTCCGACCGTGAGTACGGCCTCGCCGTGCTGCGCCGGCTGGAACGCGAGATGAACCGCCGTGCCACCGCGCTCAAACGGCACGGCGTGACCAAGCTGTCCGAGCTGCGCCAGGCGGCCCCGGAACTGCCGATGCCCCGGATCCTCGCGGTGATCGACGAGTTCCAGGTGCTGTTCGCGGGCAACGACGCGGTGGCCCGCTCGGCGGCGGCCGTGCTGGAGAGCCTGGCGCGCAAAGGTCGCTCGTACGGTATCCATCTGATTCTGGCGTCGCAGACGCTGTCGGGCATCGAGGCGCTCTACACCAAGAAGGACTCGATCTTCGGCCAGTTCCCGCTGCGGGTGGCGCTGCCCGGTGGCTCCGGGATCCTGGACGTCACCAACGACGCGGCGGACGGGCTGGCCGTGGGCACCGCCGTGGTGAACGACGCGGGCGGCTTCGCCGGCGGCAACCGGCTGGTCAGCTTCCCGTACGCGGACCCGGCCGTGCTGAGCGCCCGCCGCCGCCTGCTGTGGGAGTCCCGCCCGCCGGCCGGCGAGCCACCGGCCGTCTTCGTGGGGTACGCCGAGGCGCACATCGACGGCGAGCCCGTCCCGAGGATCTCGGGTGGACCGGCTCACGCGCTGGTCGGCCGGGCGGTCGACGTGGGCGGGCCGGCCGCCTCGTTCGTCCTGGACTCGCGGCCGGGGCGCCACCTCGCGGTGCTCGGCACCTCGCCGGTCGGCGGTGACATCGTGCACGCGGCCGGTGCCGGGCTGGCGCGCCAGCACGAGCCGGGCACGGCGCGCTTCGTGGTGGCCTGCCTGGCGCCGGACGCGGAGCCGGCGCGCGACCGGCTGCTCGGGGATCTGGCCGCGGCCGGTCACCAGGCTGTCGAGGCCGGCGGCTCCGGTCTGCGGCAGCTGCTCGCCGAACTGGTTGTCCCGGACGGCGCCGGCGGCCGGCCCACCTACCTGATCGTTCTCGCCGCCGAGGTGGCTGTGCCGGTGCTCTCCGAGCGCGGGCCGGACCGCCGCACCGGCCTGGACGACCTGCGCACCCTGCTCCGCGAGGGACCCGGCCGGGGCGTGCACCTCCTGAGCTGGTGGCGGCTTCCGCGCCGGTTCGGCGAGGCGATCGGCGGCTCCGGCGGACGGGAGGACGTCGCCTGCCTCGTCGCGCTGAACGTGCCCGGCACCGAGCTGGGCACGCTGCTCGGCGACCACACGACGGTCTGGGAGCCCCGGCCCAACCGCGCGCTGCTGCTCGACCGGCACGAGCAGCGCACGCAGCTCATCGTGCCGTTCGTCCAGCCGGGACGGTACGACACCCTGGAGGGGGAGTGACGACGATCAACTGGTCCGAGTACGCGGCGCTGTCCCGGCAGCTGGGCGCCGAGATCCGTGCCGACGCGGCCTGGCGTGACGAGTCGCACGACGCGCTGGACCAGGCACGCGACGGCCTCGACGGGATGAACGAGCGGCTGGCCCGGCAGCGGGCGCGGTTGCTGGCGGTGGCTCCGTCTCTTCCCCCGGCGCCCGACTCGACCGCGCCGGTTGGCTACGCCGGCGACATCGCGGTCATGGCCGTCGACGCCTCGGCGGCCATGGACCGGGCCGACGAGGCGGCCACGCGCGCCGAGTGGTGGGCCGGGCGGCCGCCGCTGCTCCCGGGCATGTCGGTGCCGGGGCGTGCGGCGGTGGTGCACGGCGTGCTGGCGGTGGCGGCGTTCCTGGTGTCGTTCGCGATGTTCGCCGTCAACGCGTCCCGGAGCAGCGCCGAGGCCGGCGACGTGCTGCTGACGATCATCGGGTTTCCGGCGGCCGCGTTCGGTCTGGGCCTGCTCGTTCTGGCCACCGCCGGCCGCCCGCGCCGGCTCGCACCCGGCGAGCCGCCACCGGTGCTGCCGTTCGTGCTGGGGCTCGCCGTCAGCTACGGCGTGATGATCACCTGCTGGATCGTCTTCGTGGCCGTCGTCGCGGCAGCCACCTGACTCGATGCGCACCGTACCTCGTGACCTCGTGACCCCGCCGCCTCACTGTGAGGTGCCGCCTCGCGGCCAGCGGTGCCAGGCCACGCGTTGTACCAGCAGCGTGAGGACGCCGGCGAGGATGATCGCGGCCAGGTTGATGACCAGTTGCAGGGTGGAGCCCGCGGCTTCGTACCGCACGCCGTAGGCGACCGCCACGGCGGCGTTGGCGGCGGCCGCCACCGTGGTCACCGAGATCAGGACGCCGACCAGGGTGCCGGCCTTCGCGGAGGTCAGCGACAGGATGCCCGCGACGCCGCCGAGGAAGCCGATCACCCAGGACAGGGCGTCCGGGCGCCAGATGAAGTCGGTCAGGGGGCGTTCGGCCAGCAGCATCGACTTGTCCACGAGGCCGGCGGCGGTCAGCAGCCACACGGCGACGACGGTCAGCAGCATGGCGAACGGGAAGCCCACGCCGAGGGCGAGCGCGGCCCGGCGGACCAGCGGGGGACGCCAGCGTGCCAGCCCGACGCACATGGCGGCCAGGGGGCCGAACTCCGGGCCCACGACCATCGACCCGACGATCAGGATCGGCTGGTCGAGGAGGACGCCGATGGCGGCGATGATCATGGCGATGGTCATGAAGGCGAGGAACGAGGCGGACAGCTGCGTCTCCTCGCCGGTCTGGTGTTCGATCTCGTGCCAGACCACCGCGTCCACGCCGAGCCCGGGCGTGCGCCGCGCGGCGCGGTCGGCCGCGGCGGAGATCGTCGCGTCGACCCGCTCCACCACGATCGAACCGTCCTCCTCCAGGCCCAGGTCACGCAGGCTGTCCAGGAGCGGGCTCGCGCCCTCGCGCACGACGTCGAACTCGACCACGTCGCCGGCCGGCGACAGCGCCGCGCCGGCCAGCACGATCACGTGTGCCACCGCGTCGTCGGCCGTCAGCAGCCGCCGTACCTCCTCGGTGTGCTGCGGCGGTGTGATGACCCGTACATGCAACATGATCGCCAGCGTAGAAGGTGGCCCCTCAGCCGAGGGGGCAACCGGATGTAGGCCCGGCGGTACTACGAACGCAGGACCAGGACGGCATACTGACCGCCGTGGATGAGGACTGGAGCATCTCGGAGGAGCGGGGCGGCCCCGCTTCGCACGTGCTCGTGTTCGACGAGATCGTTGCGAGCGACCGGGAGGACCTCGTCGCCGAGGCGGTCGAGTTCCTGCCGTCGGTGCGCGGGGTCACCGCTGTCGAGCACGTCGAGCGCAACATCGTCGAGATCACCGCGCCGGGCGTGCCGGGCGGCCACCTGACCCGGCGGCTGCGCCGGTGGTGGGACGAGGCGGCCGGGCAGCAGCGCTCCTGGATGGCCGCGATGGATCAGGCCGCCCGCACCGCCGCCGGCCTGGCACCCGGGTTCGAGCGGGACGGCTGGCGGCTGACCCGGGTGGTCGACGCGGAGCTGACCCACACGATCGTTCTCGACCATCGGTTCGGCCGGGAGCCGGACGAGCACGTGCTCAGCGTCACGGCCGCCGTCCGTCTCGCGCTGCCGGAGCGCGACATGCACCAGCCGGTGGCCCACCACAGTCTCGACCTGGCCGACAGGTCGGCGTTCGCCGAGGTCGTGAGTGGTCAGATTCGGCCGTCGCTGGACGCACTCCCGTCCGTGGACGCCATGCTGGAGCGCTGGGGGCAGGACCGTTCCGTCGAGGCCGGCGGCCGCCGGCCGTACCCCGCCTTCGAGGCGCTGACGCACGGGCGGATGCTCGTCGCGCGCGGCCGGCTGCCCGAGGCGCACGTGATCTACCAGCACCACTACGAGCGGACCCAGCCGCGGCAGCGCGCCTATGTGCTGGGCCTTGTCGAGCAGCTGGGTGTGCCGCCGCTGACCACCGGGGTCAACCCGCACCTGAGTGCCGGCGACGAGACGGCTCTGCGTGACTGGCACGCGGGCGCCGCCGGACGGGCCGGGATGCTCCAGCGGCTGACCGGCGTGCCGCTGGACGGATCCCGGCGCTCGCTCGACGAGGTGTGGGGGCGGATGCGCCTGTCGGCTGATCGTTTCCGGACTGCTTTCGGCGATGACAAGCCCGTGTTGCCGAACTCGTACTACGGCGTGAACGCCAGCCGGGTGACGGTTGAGCCGTGGTTCCGGGTGACGGTCGAGGTGCTCACGGCGTACCTCGGCATGGTTTTGACCGAAAAAGAGCCGGGGACCCGGTGGGCTCTCGCGGGCGACGGTGAGCTGGGCATGGTGCTGCGCGGAGGCACCGGCCTGCTGTCGCGGGTGCTGGGCATCGCGGAGCTGCCGTTCGAGGCGGCGGACGACGAATTCGACCCGCGGCGGCTGCGCAGACTCGCCGACGACATGCTCCGCTGGCTGGGTGACGGCCGCTACGACCCGCAGATGGAACTGCCCGGCTGACGGCGGCCGGGGACGCGGCCGCGTTTGTGCAACAAGCAGCCGCGTTTGTGCAACAAGTGCGTATCGGACACCTCCTTGTCACGACATCGATCCGTCTCTATTCTCGCCAGGAAAGCGCTTTCCCCCCGGTTGAAGGCGCGACATCCCCACAGTGAAGGTGAGACACGGATGAGACGATCAGTCGCCCTACGGTGGGTGGCCGGCGGAGTAACCGCGGTCACCACCGCCGCGGTCATGCTGACGATGACGGCGCCCCAGGCCCTGGCCGCCGACAACCTCAGCCTCGGCGGTGGCGCCGACGGTTCCAGCAAGGCCAGTGGCACGAGTTACGGCAACGTCAAGGACGGCAATACGAGCACCTACTGGTCGCCGAACGGCTCGACCGGTTACGTCTCGGTCAAGTGGAGCAGCGCCACGACGGTCTCCTCGGCCGTCATCCGGCACGCCTCGGGCGGTGGCTCGATCAGCGCCTGGCGGGTGCTCAACGGCGACAGCGGCAGCGTCCTGGCCAGCGGCAGCGGCACTCCGGGCACCATCAACTTCTCGTCGACGTCGCTGAAGAAGCTCACCCTCGACATCACCAGCGCGTCCGCCGCACCGCGGATCGCCGAGTTCGAGACGTACTCCAGCGGCGGCTCGACCCCGACCACCAGCCCCACCTCGGGCCCGACCTCCAACCCCACCACGCCGCCGCCCAGCGGTGGCACCCCGACCGGCGCGTGGCCGTCCTCGGCGGGTTCGGTGAGCATCAGCAGCACGGTCAACGTCTCCGGCACCTTCGACGGTGGCATGAAGACCTACTGCTGCATCGGCGACGGCTCGCAGAGCGAGTCCCAGGACCCGATGTTCAAGATTGCGAACGGTGGCACGCTGCAGAACGTCATTCTCGGTTCCCCGGCCGGTGACGGTGTGCACTGCGAGGGCACCTGCACCATTCGCAACGTGTGGTGGAACGACATCGGCGAGGATGCCGCGACGTTCAAGGGCACCGGCGGCGGCACCAGTTACGTCATCGGCGGCGGCGCGCGGAACGGCAGCGACAAGACGTTCCAGCACAACGGGAACGGCACGGTCAACATCTCCGGCTTCTACCTCAGTGGCTCCGGAAAGCTGTACCGCGGCTGCGGCAACTGCACGAATTCGTACCAGCGTCACGTCCGGATCGACAACGTGCTGCTGAACAACATCGACATGGTCGCGGGCATCAACAGCAACTGGGGCGACACCGCCACCATCACCCGCGTGACCCTGACCAGCAGCTCCGGCGCCACGGTCTGCGGAAAGTACCAGGGCGTCGCCAAGGGCAGCGAGCCGAAGTACCTCGGCGAGGGCTGGAACGACAGCAACTGCAAGGTGAGTCAGAGCGACATCACCTGGAAGTAAGCATTCGGGGCGCCCGCTTTTCCCGGCGGGCGCCCACCGGCGTGAGACTTGAGAGTTAACGCCCGAGAGCGACGACAATGGATCGGCTGCTTCCTACATTGGGAAGCCATGATCACCCTTCAGCACATTCGCTTTCTTTATGAGAAATTCCAGGACGACCTTCATACGGTACGCAAGGAACAGCGCGAATTACGCCTCACGAACCCGGGAATGCGGACTCAGCTCGACGACCTCGAAGCCGAGATCACCTATCTGCTGATGCGGGACGAGCAGCCCGCCACCGTGGTCGAGATCGGCTCGCTGCACGGATGGTCCACGTCGTGGATCCTGCGGGCTCTGCGCGACAACGGCACCGGCGCGCTCGTCACCCACGACCTGATCGGCGACGCCCGCCGCCACGTGCCCGCCGATCTCGCCGAGGGGCGCTGGACGTTCGTGCCCGGCGACGCCCGGGAGACGCTGCGCGGCCACCGGTACGACATCGACCACCTCCTCGTCGACGCCGCGCACACCGCGTCGTTCGCCCGCTGGTTCACCGGCGAGCTGTTCCCCACTGTCCGGGCCGGTGCCACGGTGAGCGTCCACGACGTGTTCCACGGGCGGCGGCCCTGGCCGGTCAGTGAGGGCCGGGTCGTGCTGTCCTGGCTCGCGCGCAACCGCACCGGATACTTCACCGTGTCCCGTCTCGCCGCCGCACGGGTCAACCGTGAGCTCGTCGAACTCAAGCAGCAACTCGGCCTGCTGTCACCCGTCCACGACGGCCGCGACGATCCCATGCTGTTCTTCCGGATGCCCTGATCTGCTTCCATGTCACGAGTGGCGCTCCTCCTCCGCCGGCTGTTCGCCGTCTCCGCGCGCCCGCAACGCACCGTCGGCCTGCACCGTCCCGCACTGATGCGAGGGCTGCGGCTGATCGGCGTGTCGCTGCTGGCCCTGTACGTGACCGCCCTCGGCATCGGCGTGCTCGCCGAGGCCCTGCCGCGCAACCCGGTGCTGATCGTCGCCCTGACGGTCGTGCAGGCCGCACCGGTCGTTCTGGTGATCTACCGGCCGATCGCCGCGTGGTGGCTCTCGTCGCTGGCCGCCCTGCCGTACCTGATCCTGGCCGCCCACTCCGCCGGCGCGCTCTGGCCGTTCAGCGCCGCCGGCATCATCGCGCACCTGTTCACCGGTCTGGTGGTGGCCTACCAGGTGCCGCCGCCGGTCTACCTGGCGCAGTGGCTGATCACGGGTGCTGTCGCGGCCGCGGCGGAGGTGGTCCTCCCCGAGCCGGGGCAGATCAACAACGGTCTGGTGCTGTGCTGCCTCTACGCGGCCGGGCTCGCCGGCGTCGCGATCGCCCGCTGGCTGCGCGACGTCCGCCGGGAGCTGCGCCGTCAGGTCGGCATCACCGACGCCTTGCAGGAGCGCACCCGGATCGCCCGTGAACTGCACGACGTGGTCGCCCATCACATGTCGGTGATCGCGGTACAGGCGGAGGCCGCGCCCTACCGGGTCACCGGCCTCGACCCGGCCGCCGCCGAGAGCTTCACCTCGATCCGGCAGAACGCGCTGGCGGCGCTCACCGAGATGCGGCACATTCTGGGCATGCTGCGCTCCGATCAGGACACCGCTGACCGGTACGCCCCACAGCCGACCCTCGCCGACCTGGACCAGCTGTTCGACAACTGCCGCAGCGCCGGGCTGACCCTGACGACCGGCGTCGGGGGAGAGGTGCGGGTCCTGCCGGAACAGGTCGAGCTGATCGCCTACCGGGTGCTGCAGGAGGCGCTGAGCAACGTGATCCGCCACGCGCCCGGTGCCGAGGTCGAGGTGGTGGTCTCCTACGGCCCGGCCGCCCTCGAGCTGCGGGTCTCCAACAGCATCACCGTCGCCGGGACCGCTCCGCGGGCGGGCGCCGGCCACGGCCTGACCGGCATGCGGGAACGCGCCGCGGTCCTCGGTGCGACACTGCGGGCCGGGCACCGCGACGACGGATGGTACGAGGTGAGCATGTCGCTGGCCGTGGAGCAAGGATGAGCACCATGCCGATCCGGGTGCTCGTCGTCGACGATCAGCGCATGCTGCGGGAGAGCTTCGCCGTGCTGCTCGGCGTCCAGCCGGACATCGAGGTCGCCGGCGAGGCCGCGAACGGTGAGGAGGCCGTCCGGCAGGCCCGGGACCTGCGCCCGGACGTCGTGCTCATGGACGTACGGATGCCGATCCTCGACGGCCTGGAGGCGACCCGGCGGATCCTGGCGCACGCACCCGCCACCAAGGTCCTGGTGCTGACCACCTTCGACGAGGACGAGTACGTGCGGGAGGCGATCCGCGCCGGCGCCAAGGGCTTCCTGCTCAAGGACTCGTCCGCGCACCAGCTCGCCGACGCCATCCGCACCACGGTGTCCGGTGGTGCCGTGCTCGCCCCGTCGGTGACGGCCCGCCTGATGGACGACATCTCCCAGCGGTCCGCCCCGCGCGCACCGGTCTCCGACCGCCTGGCCGTGCTGACCAACCAGGAGATCAAGGTCCTGGGGCTGGTCGCCCGCGGCATGTCCAACGCGGAGATCGCCGTACACCTGACGGTCGCCGAGCAGACCGTGAAGACCCACGTGAGCCGCATCCTGATGAAGCTCCACCTGCGCGACCGTACCCAGGCGGCGGTGGTGGCGTACGAAACCGGGCTCGTGGTGCCGGGCCGCTGAAAGCCTATGCTCGGCGGCATGGTTCCCCCGGCTCACGACGACCTCGGTCTGGGCACCTGGCGGCGTGATCCGGGCACGGTGGTCCGCCGGGCGGTGTCGGTGCCCGCCGGTGACCTGTCACCGCTGGCGATCGTCGCCGAGTCGGAGGTGCCCGGTGCCGCGACGGACTGGCTGCCGCACTCGCATCCGATGCATGAGCTGGTGTGGGTGCGCGGCGGGACCCTGACCTCCCGGATCGGGAACCAGATCTTCACCGTGCCGGCCGGGTTCGGCCTGTGGCTGCCCGCCGGCGTGGTTCACGGGGGCCGGCTGACCGCTGGCGCCGAACTCCACGACGCCTTCTTCGACCCCGGCCGGACACCGGTCGCGTTCCCGGAGCCGACCTCGATCACGATGACCCCGCTGCTGGAGTCGCTGTTGATGCGCCTGGCGCGCAGGGACCTCGACGCGTCCGCGCGAGCGCGGACCGAGGCGGTCGTCTTCGACGTGCTCGATCCCGCGGAGCCGCAGTTCGCGCTGGTGCTTCCCGGCGATCCGCGAATCGACGCGATCGCCGAGGCGCTGATCGAGGATCCGTCCGACGACCGTGGCCTCCAGGAGTGGGCGGCGGACCTGGGTGTGAGCGACCGCACGATCACCCGGGCGTTCCGCGAGGCGACCGGGCTGTCGTTCGGGCAGTGGCGGCAGGTGCTGCGGGTTCATCAGGCGCTGGCGCTGCTCTCCGAGGGCGCCGATGTCCGGGGCGTGTCGGAGCGGCTCGGCTACGCCCAGCCGAGCACGTTCATCGTGGCGTTCCGCCGGGTGATGAAGGTGACGCCCGGCGTGCTCGCGCAAGGGTCCTCGTCTCGCACCTGATGTCCGGAATCCCGTATCAGCTGTCCTGAGTGCAGGATTGCCGACAATCCGAAGATCACTTAGCCTCGGGTAAGGCAAGGCAACCCTTACTTGTGATCTCTGTGATTCGGAGCCGAACGATGTCCCCAGCCGTCCTGCGCGGCGACCAGCTGGTGCTCCGCTACGGGAACACCGTGGTGGTGCACGGCGTCTCGGTGGCGCTGGCGCCGGGTCGCGTGACGGCGCTGGTCGGGCCGAACGGCAGCGGGAAGTCCACGCTGCTGCGCGCCCTGGCCAGGTTGCACCGCGTCGACGGCGGAGCGGTGCTGCTCGGCCGGCCGGAGCGCCCGGTGTCGCTGCTCAGCGCGCGGGAGTTCGCTCGGGAGGTCACGCTCTTCTCGCAGTCGCGCCAGGCACCGCACGGGCTGACGGTGAGCGAGGTCGTCGCGTTCGGGCGCCACCCGCACCGGCGTCGCTTCGCCGGCCCGTCCACGGCGGACCGGAGCGCGGTCGACCGCGCGATGGACGTCACCGGCGTGACGGCCATGGCCGGGCGCCCGGTCGGCGAGCTCTCCGGCGGCGAGATGCAGCGGGTGTGGCTCGCCGCCTGCCTGGCACAGGAGACCGGCGTCGTGCTGCTCGACGAGCCCACGAACCACCTGGACCTGCGCTATCAGATCGAGACCCTCGACCTCGTCCGCGATCTCGCCGACGAGCACGGCGTCGCCGTCGGCATCGTGCTGCACGACCTCGACCACGCCGCGCGTGTCGCCGACACGCTCCTGCTCCTGTCCGCGGGGCACATCCACGCCGCGGGCGACCCGTTCGAGGTGCTCACCGCCGAGCACCTCACCGCCGTCTACGGCCTGCGCGTCGAGGTCGAGGCCGACCCGCGCACCGGCCGGCTCCGCATCGATCCCGTCGGGCGGCATCCCGCCCGCAATCGCACCACCCCGGGAGTGAAACTCGCATGATCCGCCCCATCCGCCTGACGGCCGCCGCCGTGACGCTCGCCGCGGTCGCGGCCTGCGGCACCACGAAGGTCGACGAGACCACGGCCGGCGCCACGGCCGCCCCCGCGTCGCAGACCTGTGCCGAGGACACCACGAAGACCGCGACCGGCCCGGTGTCGATGACCGACGGCGTCGGCCGCAAGGTGGAGCTCGCCCAGCCCGCCAAACGGGTCGCCGTGCTGGAGTGGCAGCAGACCGAGGATCTGCTCACGCTCTGCCTCAACCCGGTCGCGGTCGCGGACCCGAAGGGGTACGCCACGTACGTCAAGGCGGAGACGCTGCCCCCGGACGTCGTCGACGCCGGCCAGCGCGGTGAACCCGACCTGGACGCGCTGTACGCGACGAACCCCGACCTCATCGTCGTGGAGGCGTTCAAGGCCGACGACGAGGTGATCGCCAAGCTCGAGAAGCGTGGCGTACCGGTGCTCGCCACGGTCGGCGCCGACGCCTCCGGTCAGATCGCGAACATGAAGAAGGTCTTCTCGATGATCGGTACGGCCACCGGCCGCACCGAGCGCGCCGACCTGGTGCTGCGGCAGTTCGACGAGCACCTCGCCGCGGCCAAGCAGAAGGTCGCCGCCGCGAGCGTCGCGTCGAAGGACTTCCTGTTCTTCGACGGCTGGATCGAGGGCGGCAACGTCGTCATCCGCCCGTACGGCAAGGGCGCCCTCTTCACCGAGCTCGGCGAGCAGCTGGGCCTGACCCCGGCCTGGACCGACTCGATCAACAAGGCCTACGGCAGCGGCGGCGTCGACCCCGCCTACGGACTCGCGCAGACCGACATCGAGGGGCTCACGGCCGTGGGCAGCGCGAGCCTGTTCTACGGGGACGACGACACCCCGGACAGCTACGTCAAGGAGCTGCGGAAGAGCCCGATCTGGACGGCGCTCCCGGCGGTGCGCGACGGACGCGCGTATCCGTTCCCGGCGGGTGTCTGGGGAGCCGGTGGCCCGCTCTCGAACCAGCAGGCGATCGACGCCTACGTGAACATCCTGACCAAGGGGTGAGCGACACCCGCATACGGCGGGCGAGCGGGGCGGCCGTGCTGGCCGTCCTGCTCGTCGCGGTCGTCGTGGTGGGACTGTGGCACGTTACCCAGGGCACCTCCGGGATCGGGTTCGCGGACCTGCTGCGGTACGCGCTCGGCGCGCGTGCGGACGTCGGCGGCGTACCGGTCACGGACGTGCTGACCGGCTCCCGTCTGCCCCGCATGCTCGCCGGAGTGGTGGTCGGCGCGGCGCTCGGCTCGGCCGGGGCGCTGCTCCAGTCGGTCACCCGCAACACCCTGGCCGCCCCGGACACCCTCGCCGTCACCGCCGGCTCCTACTTCACCCTGTGCGTGGTCGCCGCGACCGGTCTCGCGGTGCCGCTCTGGGCCTCGGGCGCGGTGGCCTTCGCCGGTGGTCTGCTCGCCGCGGGCCTGGTTCTCGGGCTCGCCGGCGGCGCCGCGGGCGTCTCCTCGGCACGGCTGATCCTGGCCGGGTCGGCGGTGGCGATGGCGCTCGACGCCGGGACCGCGACGCTGCTGATCCTGTTCAAGGAGAGCACCACCGGGCTCTACGCCTGGGGAAGCGGTTCCCTGGCACAGCTGAACCTCGACGCCGCCACGCGCGCCGCCCCGGTCCTCGTCGTCGTCCTCGGTGCCGCGCTGCTGCTGTCCCGGCGGCTCGACGTGCTCGGCCTCGGCGACGACCCGGCCGCCTCGCTCGGCGTACGCGTCCGCTCGACCCGCGTCCTCGCGGTGCTCTGCGCCGTCCTGCTGGCGAGCACCTCGGTGACGCTCGCCGGACCGATCGCCTTCGTCGGCCTCGCCGCGCCGGTCGCGGTGCGCCTCGCCGCCGGCCGCATCGGGGTGCTGAGCCGGCACGTCTTCCTGATCCCCGCCTGCGGGCTGGCCGGGGCCCTGCTCGTGCTCCTCGCGGACGCCGTGCTCCGGGCGGGTCTCGGCGCCCGCGCCGCCGCCTCGATCCCCACCGGGATACCGACCTCACTGCTCGGTGCCGTGGTCATCGTGATCCTCGCGCTGCGGCTGCGTGACGCCGGATCGGCCCGGGAGGCGCCCCGGGCGCACGTCGCCGTACGCTCCCGCCGCCGCTTCCTCACCGTCCTGATCGTGACCGCCGCGCTGCTCGCCGCCGCGGTCCTGGCCGGGCTGCTGGCCGGCAGTCTGTGGCTGCGCACCGGCGACATCGCGCTCTGGCTGCACGGCACCGCACCCGACCTGATCGGCCGGGCACTCGACGACCGGGCTCCCCGGGTCGCCGCGGCCGTCGTCGCCGGTGCGGCGCTCGCCCTCGCCGGAACGGTCGTGCAGGGCACGGTACGCAATCCCCTCGCCGAGCCCGGCGTCCTCGGCATCACGGCCGGCGCCGGCCTCGGCGCGGTGATCGTGGTGACCTCGGGCATGACGGGCGGGCGCACCACGCTCGTCGTCATGGCCGTCGCCGTGGGACTCGGCACCTTCGCGCTCATCGCCGTGCTCGCCTGGCGCGGCGGCCTCCTGCCCGGCCGGTTTCTGCTGATCGGCATCGGCTGCGCGTACGCCCTCAGCGACATCAGCACGTTCCTGCTGCTGCGCGCGGATCCGTGGGACACCCCGCGCATCCTCACCTGGCTCTCCGGCACGACGTACGGCAGGTCCTTCGCCGACGTGCTGCCGGTCGTCCTCGTCCTGCTGCTCGCGACCCCGGCGGTGCTGGGGATGCGCCGCCAGCTCGACCTGCTGGCGATCGACGAGGACACGCCGCGGATCCTCGGCGTCCGCCGGGAACCCGCGCGGCTGGTCCTGCTCTCGATCGCGGCGGTCACGGCCGCGGTCAGCGTGATCGCGGTCGGCGTCGTCGGCTTCGCGGGGCTCGTCGCCCCGCACGTCGCCCGCGGCCTCGTCGGGGTCCGGCACGGGCGCGTCGTCCCGGTCGCCATGCTGATCGGCGGCCTGCTCGTGTGCGTGGCCGACGCCCTCGGCCGTACGCTGATCGCGCCCTCGCAGATCCCCGCCGGGTTGATGATGGCCCTGGTCGGAGCCCCCTACTTCGTGTGGCTGCTGCGCCGGACCCGAGGCTGAGACGCCTGGTGCAGGAAATCCCGGATCAGGATGCTGATCAGCTCGGGGCGCTCGGCGACCAGGTTGTGCGTGGTCCCCGGCACGATGCACAACTGCGCGCCGGGGATCGAGCGGGCGATGAGAAGGCTGTGATCCGGCCGGATCGTGTCCCGGTCGGCCGCCATCACCAGCACCGGCGCGGTGATCCGGGCCAGCTCCCGCGGGTCGATGTGCGGTTCGGTGGTCCAGAGGCGGAACAGCTTGGCGAGCACGACATCGGCGTGCCCGGGCCCGTCCGGCGACAGGCGCTCGTAGTGCATCCGCTCGACGTCCGGCCTGGGCTCAGTGTCCGACTCGCCGGTATCGGTATCGGTGTCGGTGAAGGCCGACGGGTCGAGGTTCGCGCTGATGGCGACCAGGGAGCGGACCCGCGCCGGATGGTCGAGCGCGAGCATCAGCCCGATGATCGCGCCGTCGCTGTAGCCGACGACGTGCGCCGACTCGAGCCCGGCAGCGTCGAGGTAGGCGAGGGTGTCGGCGACCCCGCGGGCGTAGTCGTAGTCCTCCGCGATGTCGGCCGAGCGACCGTGCCCGGGGCGCTCGAAAGCGAACACGCGATGATCAGCCACCAGCGCGTCGGACTGGGCCCGCAACGACTCCAGTGAGCAGAAGCCGCCGTGCAGCAGGAGAACGGGCTCGCCGGTGCCCGCCTCTTCCGCATATAGATCGGCGTCGCCGATCCGGACCCAGGCCATCGGGCACACCTTAACCGCCCGGTGCATAATCCCCGGGTGGATCGGGCTCTTCAGTACGGCGACCACAATGTCCAGAACAACTTCTTCGGGGTGGTGCCGGCCCGTTCGGCGTACCGGCTGCAGGTGCAGCGGATCGCGCCGGAGTCACTGCGCGGCCGGGAGAGCGAGCTGGCCGAGCTGCGGGCGTTCTGCGCCGCGCCGCGTGGCCCCGCCTGGACCTGGTGGCGGGCTCCGCCGTGGGCGGGCAAGTCGGCGCTCATGTCCACCTTCGCCCTGGGCGACTGGCCGGGGCTGCGGGTGGTCCCGTTCTTCGTCACCGCCCGCTTCGGCGGGCAGCACGACCGGATCGGCTTCACCGACGCCGTGATGAACCAGCTCGCGGCGCTGCTGCGGGAGCCGGGCCCCGGCGAGGTCACCGACAGCACCCGGGAGATCGTCTTTCTCGACCTGCTCACGCGGGCCGCGGCGGCTGCCCGCCAGGGCAACGAGCGGCTGATCCTGCTGGTCGACGGGCTCGACGAGGATCAGGGTTTCACCACCAGCCACCACGCGCACAGCATCGCCGCGCTGCTGCCGGCCGAGCCGCCCCACGGCATGCGGATCATCGTCACCAGCCGTCCCCACCCGCCGGTGCCGGGCGACGTGCCCGCGGGTCATCCGCTGCACGACCCCGGGATCATCCGGGACCTGAGCCCGTCACCCGACGCGGACGTCGTCCGCATGGACATGGAACGCGAGATCAAACGCCTGCTCCAGGGCGAGCCCGCGCAGCGGGACCTGGTCGGGCTGATCGCGGCGGCCGGTGGCGGGCTCAGCGCGGCGGACCTGGCCGTCCTGATGGACGCGTCGGTGCGCGAGGTGGCCGATCAGCTGGCCACGGTCACCGGCCGGTCCTTCTCGGCGCGCTAGGCCAGGTGGGGACCCCATGATGTGTACGCCTTCGGCCACGAGCAGTTGCAGCACTCGGCCGTGGAGTGGCTCGGGCCGGCCCGGCTGCGGGAGTACCGCCGGCGCCTGCACGACTGGGCGGACCGGCACCGCGACCAGCAGTGGCGGGACGGCACACCCGACTACCTGCTGGACGGGTACTTCCGCATGCTGCGCGACGACGGCGAGCTGGACCGGATCGTGGCCTGGGCGACCGACGGCCACCGCCACGACCGCCTGCTTCGGCTCAGCGGCAGCGACGTCAGCGCGTTCGCGGAGATCGCCGTCGCCCAGGAGCGCCTGCTGGACTCGCCGGACGGCCCGTTCGCCGACATGCTGCGGGTGGCCGCCCACCGCGAGTCGCTGGTCCGGCGCACCTCCGCGATCCCGGTGCGCCTGCCCGCGGTGTGGGCGTCACTCGGCTGGGCCGACCGCGCCACCGATCTCGCCCGCTCCCTGCCGTCCCCGCTGGCCCGGGCCCGGGCTCTGGCCCACCTCGCCGCGGAGGTCCACATCGGCGCGGAGCGGCGAACCGCGCTGGTACGCGAGGCCGAGGCGTGCCTCCCGCTGATCGTCCATCCGCCGGACCGGCTCGCGGTGCGCCTGGAGCTCATGCACCGGTTCACCACCTGCCGTTCCGCCGAACATCTCGACCAGCTGCGCCACGAGGCGGACGGACCGCTGCGCGACCGTGTCCTCGCCGAACTGGCAGCCGAGGAGGCCGACCCGAGCGCGGCCGTCGCTGCCGCGAGGTCCATCGCTGACCGGGCCTACCGGGACCCCGCCCATGAGCAGCTGGCCGTCGCCCTGGCCAGAGCGGGCGACCTGCCCGGCGCGCGGGCCGCGATCCACGCGATCCGGGACCGGTCGGCCGCTGCGCGGACCTGGCTGGTGTGCGCGGGTGCCGCCTGGGCCGCCGGGGATCGCGCCGAGGCGGACCGGTTCGCGGGCGAGGCGGAGCGGGCGGCACGCGACGTGCCCGGCGAGGCGCGCAGCCTTTGGGCACTGATCGAGGTGTTGGACTTCCGGACCCGGTTCGGCGACCGTCAGCGGTCCTCGGCGCTCGCCCGGTTCCTGGAGACCGAGTCGTGGCTGATGCACGGGTCCGATGAGGCACGGATTCTCCGCGAGCATCTGCGCTACCGCGTCGACGGTGGGCCGAGACCGCCCCGGCGGCCCCGGCAGCCCTCCGTCGCGGCGGTGCGAGACGCGGTGGACTCCGGTGACTACGCCCATGCCGCGTCAGTGGCCGAGCTCCTGCAACAGCCGGCCGAACAGGTCCGCGCCTGGGTGCTCGTCGCCGTCGCCGCCGCACTGGCCGGGCACGACGCTGTGGCCGCGCACGCCGGCGAGCGGGCCGAGGCCCTCGTGGACGGCCTCGACGAACGCTGGGCGGTGCCGCCGCTGCTGACCGGCCTCGCAGCGGCGGCGGCTTTCCGGGGCGAGAGGGACCGTGCCGCAGCGCTCGCATCGCGGGCGGAGAGCCTGGCCAGATCCGGGGGCGAGGTCTCCGCGGCCCGGCTCGCCGACGTCACGGAAGTACCGGCGCGGACAGCGGCGCTGGAACGTGCTGAGGCGTTCGCCGCCGAGGGCGACATCGCCAGGGCCGAGGCCAGTCTCGGGCCCCTGACCGGCCCCGCCCACCGCGACCGGGCGTGGGCCACGATCTGCCGGAATCTGAGAGAACGGGGCCAGAATCTCGAAGCGGGGCTGGTCAGCCGCAAGATCGTCAATCCGGTGGTTCGTGCCGAGGCGCGTGGCGTGCTCTTCCTCTCGGAACGTGGTTACGAGACGACGGGATGGAGTTTCCCTGTCCCGGACTCCGACTTCATCTCTGACGACCGGCTGGCGGCCGTCGCGGTCGCCGCCGAGGAGGCCCTTGACCGAGGTGACGTCCGGCTGGCCCGGGAAACCATCTCCGGGCCGGGTTGCGAGAGCCCGGACCTCGACTCGGTACGCGGCCGAGTCTGCCGGGCGATGGCGGAGGCGGGTGACGTCATCGGTGCGGAGCTGCTGTCCCGTTCCATCACCGATCAGCGCGAGCGCGACTCGGCGCTGGGGAGCCTGGCTCGCGCCCTCCTGAACGCCGGGGACGCGCCGGCTGCCACTCGGATGGCGAGAGATGTCGCCCAGAAGTCCCTCCGGCTGAGGCTGCTCCTCGACATCGCCGAGGGTGCCGGCCCGGGCCGGGGGCGCGAGACGGTGGCGGAGATCGAGGCCGGTCCCGACCTGCCCATGGCGATCAGGATCAGGCTCGAGGTGGTCCACGGGAACCTCAGCCGGGCGGAACAACTCGCCGCCGAGCTGCCCGACCGCGAGGACAGAGCAGCGGCGATGACGGACCTCGCGGCCGCGGTGGCGCGGGCCGGTCACGAAGGGCGGGCCGGCGAGATCCTCGACCGGATCGACCCGGACGAGCTGGCCCTGTGGAGGCGGCGCGAACTCGCACCCGTCATGGCCGCTTGCGGACGGGTGCGGGACGCGGCACGCCTTCTCGACGCCGTCAACGCGGAGGCGGGGGAGCATCGACTGCCGATGGGCGCTCCGCACCTTTCGGACCGCCGTTTCGTCGAACAGTCGCTGCGGCACGCGGGCCCGCCGCGGACCCTCGCTGTGGCGCGGCACATCGCCGATCCGCAGTCGCGGGCAGGCGTCCTCACGCTGCTTGCCGGGCGCGTCGACCGGATCGCCGACCCGGCGACGGCGGCCGCCGTTCTGCGGGAGGCGTGCGCGGCAGCCGAGGCGCTGACCGATGTCGGCGAGCGCGCCGCCCTGCTGACCCACCTGTTGGTGCCGGCGGCGGCGACCGGCGATCTCCGGCGGTGCGCCGCCGCACTCCTGGCGGCCCTGCCCCCGGGCGAGGAGGGCTTCACCACGCTCCGCCGGGCGGCCGAGGCGATGGCGAAGGCCGGTGAGACATCGGCGGCCGTCCAGTTCGCCCGGCTCGCCGTCGAACGATCATCGCAGTTCGGCAGGCCGGCGGAGCGGGCGTCGGCGGTGCGTTCGATCCTCGAGGCCGGTGGGCCGGACGTTCGCGCCGACGCCGGGATCCTCGACGCGGCCGAGAGCGCGGCACTGGCGATCGAGGATCCGGACACCCGGTTCCCGGCCCTGGTCGCGCTCGCCCGCATTGCCGACGACGCGAGAGCCGCACGGTTGCTCAAGCACGCGCTCCCGATCGGTCCGTGGTCGCGCGCCGCCGACGTGATCAAACGTTTGGAACCGGGTCTGGCCGAGTCGCTGGCCGAACAGGCACGGGACAGCGACCCGCCCGCCGGCGACCCGGCGATCTGACAAACGGCGTCTCACCGCGCGAGGCGTTCCAGCTGGGGCAGGTCGATGGCTCCGGCCATGGCCAGGAAGCCGGCGCGGTTGGGGTGGAGATGGTCGCCGGGACCGCCGGCGGAGCTGTTCGTGTCGTAGGCCGGCAGCAGGTGCCCGGGGTTCGCCGGGTCCTCGGTCACCGCGGCGAAGTCGGCGACTCCGTCGAACGCTCCGCTCGTACGGATGAAGGCGTTGATCTTTTGTCTTTCGCGGTCTGTCTCGGGGGTGCCGTAGAGGCCGAAAGCGGTGCCCGCGGAGGGTGTGAGTGTGGCGCCGATGATCTTCAGGCCGCGCGCGTGCACCCGCTGGATGATCTCGCGGTAGCCGGCGATCACCTGGTCCGCCGTGGCGCCGCCGCCGCCCAGGTCGTTGATGCCCTCGAGCAGGATGACGACGCGGGCGCCGGGCCGGTCGAGGACGTCGCGGTCCAGCCGGTCGAGCGCGGGCGGGCCGTCGCAGGGTGTGCAGCCGCCGGGAGTGCGCCCGATCCGGGTGACCATGTTGCCGCCGATCGCCTCGGTGACGACGGTGATCGGCCGGTGGCCCGCGCGGCGCGAGTCCAGGCGGCGCTGGAGGACGTCGGGCCAGCGGTCGTCGCCGTTGAGCGTCGAGAAGAAGCCGTCGGTGATGGAGTCGCCGAACGCCACGACGGTGGCCGTGCCCGGGTGCTGTGCCTGCACCTCGGAGACGAAGAACCACGAGGTGGTGGAGTACGGGAACGCCGTGTCGCCGGTGTCCGCGGTGTGGTCGCCGGCGTTCTGGCCGGACAGGTACGACGTGGTGAACGCCGCCGCGTGCCACGTCATGGGCCCGCTCGCGCCGGCGACGTGCAGGCTGACCGCGAGGCGTTGCGCCGCCGCGTCGGTGACCCTGACCCGCACGGCGTCGCTGAGCACGGTCCGGCCCGCCGCAACGGTGACCGACGGCCGGCCGGAGAAGGTCAGCGCCCGGTTCGTGCCGGCCTGGACGGTGCCGCCGGTGGCCTGCAAACCCGCGGAGGCGTGCCCGAAGGTCACCGGCCGGGTGCCGAACTCGTTGGTGAGCCGGATGCGCCAGCTCGTGGCCTCGAAGCCCGGGCGCACGATCATGCGGAGGCTCTGGTTGCGCGCCTGGTTGTCCGGGAACGCGTCGGTCAGCAGCGGCGCCTGGTTGCCCGGCCCGGCCGGTCCCGGCGTGCCCGGCTGGGCAACCGAGTACCCGGCGGGGTAGGCGCCCTGCGCCGAACCGGCCCAGGCGGCGGTCCAGGACGCGGGCGGCCCGGCGGCGCTGGTGGTCGGCTCCTGGGCGACAGCGGCGACCGGGGCGAGGATGAGGAACGCGAAAGCGGCGACGACTCGCATGGCACTCCTTCGTGTCGCAATACATCGACACTCATCGTTACCATGCTTCCTCGGCTCAGCGCACCTGCTTGGCGCTGAACTGCATCCGTGGCGTGGCGTAGAACTCCTGTGCCGGGACCAGCTGCAGCTCACGCTCGCCGGACCGGTACGTGGTCTCGATCAGATCGAAGACACTGGAGGCCGTACGCTCCAGCGCCACCGACGCGTCCCCGGTGGCCACGTAGTGCGCGGTGAACAGGGCCGCCGTGACGTCACCGGACCCGTTCGCCTTGAACGGCAGGTGCGGGGTGGTCACGAGCCAGGCGCCGGCACCGTCCACGACGAGCATCTCGATCACGCCGTCCTCCCGGTCCGGGCGCTCCACGCTCGTGACCAGCACGGTCGAGGGGCCCATGTCGCGGGCGAGGTCGGCCGAGGCGAGGGTGGACTCGATGCTCGCCGGCTCGGTGCCGGTCAGGAAGCCGAGCTCGAACTGGTTCGGGGTGATGATGTCGGCCACCGGCACGACCCGGTCGCGCAGCAGGACGGGGATCTCCGGCGCGACGAAACAGCCGGACTTGGCGTTGCCCATGACGGGGTCGCACGCGTACACGGCAGCGGGGTTCGCCGCCTTGACCCGGCGCACGGCGTCGATGATGACGTCGGCGATGCCCACCCCGCCCTGATATCCGGAGAGCACGGCGTCGATCTGCGGGAAGACGCCCCGCTCCTCGACGCCGAGCAGGATCTCGGCCACGTCCGCCGGCGGGATGAGCGGCCCCCGCCAGGCGCCGTAGCCGGTGTGGTTGGAGAAGTTCACCGTGGGGATCGGAACGACCTCGACCCCGATGCGCTGCAGCGGGAACACGGCCGCGGAGTTGCCGACATGACCGTGTGCGACCACCGACTGGATGGACAGAACCTTCATGTCCCTACCCTAGGGCCGCCAGATCCAGGCGTCCGCGACGAGATCGGAAGATGCGCCGCCGAACACCACCATGAGGGCTCCGGCAGCGACGATCGTGCGGCCGGTCACCTCGTCGCCGGGGATGGCCGGGATCTTCTGCCAGGTGCCGGTGGTCGTGTCGAGCACGACACCGCTGTCGCCGAAGTAGAGCGCTGTGGTGCCGGTGCGAGCACCCGCGGCCGGTCCGGGCGGCGGGTCCGGCAGGGGCGACCAGACGCCGGTGGCGGGGGAGACGCTTCCACCGTACGGATAGACGCGCCCCCAGTTGCCCACCTGCCCGCCGTCGCCACCGCCCAGCGTCGGGTTGATCAGCTCGTCGCCCGCCGCCAGCCACGGCCCGGTGGCGAGGATCTCCGAGTCGGGCAGCCGCCGCCACTTCCCGGTCGCGAGGTCCAGCGCGGCGGCCCGGGTGATCGACGGCTTCTCCGCGCCCGGGTTCGGCACCAGCTCCTGGTCGAAGAGGACGAGCTCGCTCCCGCTCCAGGCCATCGTCCGGTCGAAGGCCGGGCTCAGCGGATCGGCCGGCAGCCGGTCCCACTTCGCTGCGGCGGCGTCGTAGACGTAGTCCGGGCCGTGGTTGTTCTCCTCGGAGCCCAGGAACGCCACCAGCCGGTCGCCCGCGGCCACCAGCCGGTAGCCCTCCCCGAACGGCACCGGCGCCCGTGTCCACTCGTCGCGGTCGACCCGGTAGGCGAAGAGTTCGTCCTGCAGCACGTAGGCCGTCTCGCCGACGACCACGCCCTGCCCGTCGAGCAGCGGCTCGGGCGGGGCGGCGATCCCGCGCCACCGGTTCGTTGCCGGGTCGAAGGCGGCCCCGTCGGGCAGCGGGGTCTCGTCCCTCGCACAGTCGGCGTTGGGTGGGCAGGGTGGTGTGTCGCTCCCGCCGATCAGCAGCACCTCGCGCCCTGTCCAGAGACCCAGCGCGGCCGTGCGCGGGCTCAACGGGGAGGCTGCCGCCGCCGACCACCCGGGCTCGCCCGCCGCGACCGGGGTGGCGACGCCCTGCCCGCACCCGGCGAGCACCCCACAGAACGCCGCCACCAGCACTACCGATCTCCCGCGTCTCATCGCCGTTGGACTCCGGAGTGCCCGCAGGGGTTCCCTTACGGCACCAGAACGATGCGGTCGTCCGTCTCGGCGGTCCACGCCCCGGCCACCTCGGCGAGCGGCACCGCCCGGGCCCGGACGTCGATCGAACCCCCGGCCACCGCCTCGGCCAGCTGCGGAAGCTCCGCGATGATGTCCCGGGCGGGCACCGACCCGATACCGCTGCCGACGATCTGCAGGCGGGCGGCGCGGAGCAGTGCCGCCGGGATCGGCGCGTCCGGGCCGCCCATCGACCCGATCTGGACCCAGGTGAGCGGCGCGGTGCGATCGCGGCGCGCGGTGAGCATCGCCGTCATGGCCGCGGCCGAGACATCACCCCATACGTAGTCGAGGACGACGTCGACATCAGCGGCGCGTTCGACGAGGTCGAGCGTGCACGTCTCGTCGGCGCCGAGCGCGGGCAGCGCGGCCAGGCGTGCCGCGTCGCGCCCGGCGGCGATCACGTGCCCGGCGCCGAACAGCTTCGCGACCTGCACCGCCATGCGCCCGGCGTTGCCGGTGGCGCCGATGACCAGGACGCGCTGGCCCGCTACGAAGCCGATGCGGCGTTGCAGCGCGACCCAGGACGACATGCCCGGGTTCATCGCGGCGGCGATCCGGACCGGGTCGATGCCCTCCGGCAGCACCACGCTGCGGCGGGCGTCGATGACGGTCCGCTCGGCGAAGGTGCCGAACCGGGTGTCGTCGAGGGCCACGTAACGCAGCCGGCCGTCCGGGTCGCGTACGACGCCGTCGGCGCCGGGGACCAGCGGGAGCACGCCGGAGCTGCTGTCACCCGAGCAGCGCGAGCGATTGACGGAGCTGCTGGACGGCACGCTCAGCCGAGGGTGACCTCGACCCCGCCGGACAGCAGCGAGTCGTGCAACGTGAGGCTGGTCAGCTTCGCCTTCTTCGCGACGTCGAAGACGAGCTTGCCGGTCACCTTCTCGCCCGGATCCACCTTCTGCAGAAAGGCCTCGGTTCCCTTGTTGGCGTAGACGCCGGCCAGCTCGTCGCTGGTGTACTCGGCACCGGAGGCGTCAAAACCCTTCTGTGCGTGGCCCACGAAGTACTGAGACTCCTCACCGATGTTGCGTACCGACAGGCTGACCACGCAGAACTTGCCGGCGGCGGTGCGCTTGAGGTGCTCGATGCCGATCGTCGTCCGGGAGCAGTCGACCCGTGAGACCACGAACTCGAACGTCCCGTCCCGCACCGCGTCCCCCGGGCCGGGTGCGGCGGCGACGACCTTCGTGGGTGGACTGGCGGTCCCGGGGCGGCCGCGGTTGTACTGCTCGGCGGCGATCCCGGCCGCGAACAGCGCGATCAGCGCGCCGAGGAACACGAGGACCGCGAGCGTCACCTTCAGCGGCGAGACGGGGCGGGCAGCGTGGCTCACCCTCCTTACTGTCAGCTATCGGAAGGTCACATACAAGTGACCCCGTTGAGCGTGAACGCGGACGGCCGCGGATTGCTCCCCGACGACGTCCCGTTGAACCCGAAGCTCGCCGACGCGCCGGGTGCCAGCGAGGCGTTCCACGACTCGCCCACCGCCGTCACCGCGGTGCCGGACTGGGTGACCCGCGCCGACCAGGACTGGGTGACGGTCTGCCCGGCGGTGAACGTCCACCGCAGCGTCCACGGGTTCACCGCGGTCGTACCGGTGTTGGTGACCGCGACGGTTGCGGTGAACCCGGTGCTCCAGTCGTTGCTGGTCCACGTCACCCGGCATCCGGCGCCGCCTCCGGAGCCGGCCTGGGTGGTCACGGTGAGTGCGGCGGACGGCGCCGACCGGTTGCCCGCCCGGTCCCGGGCGGCGACGGTGAAGGCGTACCCGGTCGCCGCGGTCAGCCCGGTCACCGCGTAGCCGTTGGTGGTGGTCGAGGCGATCAGCGCGCCGTCACGGTAGACGTCGTAGCCGTCCAGGCCGCTGCCGCCGGTGTCGGTGGAGGCGGTCCAGCTCAGCGTCGCGCCGGTCGAGGTCACCGAGGACGCGGTCAGGCCGGTGGGCACGCTGGGCGCGGCGGTGTCGGCCGGGCTCTGGGCATAGTTCAAGCCATATCCGTACGCGAAAAGCGGCGTCTTGCCGTCCCCGGTGTTGATCGGCTCCTGACTCGCCGAAGCCGGCCAGCTCACCGGCAGCCGCCCGGCCGGATTGTGGTCACCGAAGAGCACGTCGGCGACACCCGCGCCCTCGCTCCCCGGCAGCCAGGAGGCGAGCAGCGCGTCCCAGCCGTCGACCTGGCCGGCGATGTCGAGAGGCCGCCCGGAGACCAGCACCACGATCACCGGCACGCCGGCCGCCCGGAGCCGGGTCAGGACGGCCTGATCGGCGCTGTCCAGCCCGAAGCCACCGGGGCGGTCGCCCTCGCCCTCGGCGTACGGGGTCTCGCCGACGACCGCGATCGCCGCGCGGTAGGAGCCGTCGACGCCGGTGCCGTCCCGGTGGTAGGTGACCGTCGCGCCGCTGCCGACCGCCGACCGGATGCCCTGCAGGATCGTGGTACCCGGTACGGTGCTGCCGCTCGCGCCCTGCCAGCTCAGCGTCCATCCGCCGCTCTGGTTGCCGATGTCGTCGGCGCTCTTGCCGGCCACGAAGATCTTGCCGCCGGTCTTGGCGAGCGGCAGCACGTTGTTGCGGTTCTTCAACAGCACCTGCGACTCGCGTACGGCCTCGCGAGCCAGCGCCCGGTGCGCCGTGCTGCCCACGGTCGCGGCCTGGGACCGGTCGGCGTACGGGTTCTCGAAGAGGCCGAGCTCGAACTTCTGAGTCAGGATCCGCCGGTTCGCGTCGTCCACGCGCGACATCGGGATCTGACCGGCGGTCACCGCGGCGCGCAGGTAGCCGTGGAACGTCTGCCAGTTCTCCGGGACCATCAGCATGTCCAGGCCGGCGTTGACCGCGGTGACCACCTCGGCCTGGGTGAAGCCGGGCCGGCCGTCGATCTGGTCGACGGCCGCCCAGTCCGACACGGTGAAGCCGGTGAAACCCAGCTCGGTCTTGAGCACATCGGTGATCAGGTACTTGTGGGCGTGCAGCTTGAGCCCGTTCCAGCTGCTGAACGAGATCATCACCGATCCGACGCCGCGCTCGACCGCCGCCCGGAACGGCGGCAGGTGGATCGCCCGGAGGTCGGCCTCGCTGAGCTGGGCGTTGCCCTGGTCCACCCCGCCGGTGGTGCCGCCGTCACCGAGATAGTGCTTGGCGGTGGCGAGCACCCGTCCCGCCTGCAGGCCGGTGATCACGCTGGTCATGCTGCTGACCAGCGTGGGATCCTCGCCGAACGACTCGTAGGTGCGCCCCCAGCGGTCGTCGCGCGCGACGCAGACGCAGGGCGCGAACGTCCAGTCCTGGCCCGCGCCGGCGACCTCGGCGGCGGTGGCCCGCCCGATCCGCTCGACCAGCTCGGGGTCGCGGGTGGCGCCCAGGCCGATGTTGTGCGGGAAGATCGTCGCGCCGTACACATTGTTGTTGCCGTGCACCGCGTCGATGCCGTAGATCATCGGGATCTGCAGCGGGGTGGCCAGGGCGCCGCGCTGGTACGTGTCGTACATGTCGGCCCAGCCGGCCGGGGTGTTCGAGGCGGGCGCGGAGCCGCCGCCCGACAGAACCGACCCCAGCCGGTACTGCGTCAGTTGCGCGGCGGACACCTGCGCCCGCTCCGCCTGGATCATCTGCCCGACCTTGTCGTCGACGCTCATCCGGCTCAGCAGATCGCTGACCCGGTCGGCGACCGGCAGCGCCGGATCTTGGTAGGGCAGCACCGCGGCTGCGGCGGGTGCCGCGGGAGCCGAGGTGAGGCCGGCGATCGAGGCCATGGCGACCAGGGCGGCGAGACGTCGCGGAGTGCGCATGGCGCCGATCGTTACATGGGAGCGCTCCCATTACAATGAGGTTACATGCCAATTACGGTCAGGAGAGGAAGCTGCCGTACGGTCCGGCCAGGATCCGGTCCTTCTGCGCCTGGCTGAAGTGCGTGTTCGGGTAGTTGTAGAACGACGCCGACATCGGGGTCCCGTCGGTCGAGCTCGAGTCGGGCAGTCCGAAGGCGTGCCCGAGCTCGTGGACCATCCCGCCGTACCACCGGTTCATCGGCCCGTTGATGCCGGCGGCGCCGTCCGCGTCGTGTCCGCTGAGGATCACCCAGCCACCACCGCCGCCACCGCCCGAGCACGGTGCCTCGGCGCTGATCTCGCCCACGTTGATCCAGCGGCTGTCCGGCGCGCGCAGGGAGAGCTTGCGCAGCAGCTCCTGCTGCATGTTGAAGACCACCCACCAGTAGCACTCGTTGCCGTTGGGGGTGTTCTCGTACCAGGACCGGGGATGATCGCCGTTGACGACCTCGACGACCGGATCGTTGAGCGTGAACGTCCGGCCGAGTTCCTGCCGGTAGTAGCGTTGCGCCTCACGCATCACCGAGGCGATCCCGTCGACGTACCGCTGGTCGTACGCGACGTCGGTCGGCCGCAGCCAGTACGCGCGGACTGTCCGCTGCGGCGGCGTCTGCGGCGTGGACGAGGGCGTGACGCTCGGTGAGCTGGTCGGCCCCGGCGTGGTGGTGCCGGTGCAGGCGACGCCGTTGAGCGTGAAGCTTCCCGGCACGGGGTTGGTGGAGTTGTTCCACGAGCCGTTGAACCCGAACGTCGCGGTGCCGTTGGTGGCCAGGTTCGCGTTCCAGCCGGCGTTGACCGCCGTGACCGCGGATCCGCTCTGCGTGGTGACGGCGTTCCACGCCTGTGTCACCGCCTGGCCCGCGGTGAACGACCAGCGAAGGGTCCAGCCGGTGAGGGCGTCGCCCAGGTTCGTCACGGCGACCGAGGCGCTGAATCCACCGCCCCACTGGCTGCCGACGGTGTAGCTCACCCGGCAGCCGGACGCGGCGGCCTGTGCGGAGGTGACGCCGCTGATCGCGGCGCCGGTGACGGTGACGGCCAGGGCGGCCGCGACCACCGAGGTGTGGTGCGTTCGTTGCGACATCCTCGTTTCCTCTCGGGGTCCGGGGACAGGCATTCATAGACGTCTGTCCATCCATGCGCCACACCATCGCCCTCGAAAACGTTTTCGGCAAGTTTCGGTCCGAGCGGGCCGGGGGCACGCTCCGGCGCGGCGTGCCCCCGGCCCGAACCGTTGATGCCTAGGAGTCGCCGGCCGGGCCCGGGATCGAGACGCCGGTCCGCACCGGTGTGCCCAGGTTGGGCGAACCGTCCGAGTTCCAGTTGATCTTCTGGGCGCGCGTGGTCCGGGTCGTCCCGCAGCCCTGGCTCGACGACGAGTTCGCGTGGTAGACGATCCACATCTCCGAGCCGTCGGGCGAGTTGACGAACGAGTGGTGGCCCGGTCCGTAGACGCCGTTCGCGTCACTGCGCTGGAAGATCGGCGCCGACTTCTTGGTCCAGGAGCCGGGCGACATCGGGTCACCGCCGGTCCACGTGAGCTGGCCGAGCTTGTAGTCGGGCGTGTTGCAGGAACTCGCCGAGTACGTCAGGAACGTCTTCCCGCCGTGGTACAGCGCGTACGGCCCCTCGTTGACCGCTCCGCCCTGCCGTTCCCACGACAGTGACGGCGTGGAGATCCGCACGCCGTTGCGCGACACCTGGATCGGTGACGACATCGGCGCAATGAACAGGCTCTGCTCCCCGCCGCGGAACGCGGAGTAGACGAAGTGGTCGGGCCAGCCGTTGAACCGGACCACGCTGCCGTCGATCGCCCAGCCGCCGTTGGGTTCGAGGTTGAGGATGCCGCGGTAGGTGTAGGCCCCGTACGGGTCCGTGGTGTTGCTCTCCAGCACGCCGGTGCGGCGCTGGCCCTGGCCGGGCGACGGCTCGGCCGAGAAGTAGATGTACCAGCGGCCGTTGGTGTACTGGATGTCCGGCGCCCACATGGTGCAGCAGCCGGGCCCGGCGGTCAGCGTGAAGAGCGTCTTCTCGGCCGCGGTCTTCAGGCCGGCCATGGTCGACGCCCGGCGCATGATGATCCGCGAGGACCAGGTCGTGGCCACGTAGTACCAGTTGCCGCCGGAGTAGGCGATCGAGGGATCCGCGCTGTTCGGCGTGCCGACGAGGGGATTGGTGAACGAGGGTCCGGGTGCGGCGATCGCGGGTGAGGTGGGGACGGCCACACCCAGCGTCGAGACGAGTACGGCGGCGACGACCATCCGTCGCGCTGTTCGCAGTTGTTTCACGAGCATCGGAACTCCTTTCCGTGGGGGACGGCGCCGGAGACCAAAGCATCGACATCAGTCTCTGCTCGCAAAGACTGTGAAGGTTAACAACCACACTGTCAAGGTTTCGCGCCTGTTACGGCACAGAGCGGGTGATCGCGTTGTTAGCGCTCATCTCAGCCGACGTGAACGTGGGGGCGCCGCCTGCGGTCGGGCTCGGCCTGGCGGATCATCTCGCGGGTCACCGGCGCCACCTCGCCCTGCCCGAAGATCAGGTAGCGGGCGAAGTTCGCGACCGGATTGCCCTCGGTCCACTCGAAGTAGATGTGCGGCCGCCGGTGGGTCTCGTCGCGGATCCACAGCAGCAGCGCGGCGAGGGCGCTGGGCACCGAGGAGCTCTCCACGGTGAGGACCCGGTAGCGGTTGTGCAGCAGCTCGCCGCGCACGTGCAGCTCGGTCTCGAAGTCGGACGCGTCGCGGACGGTGACCTCCACGAACAGGATGTCGCTCTGGTCGGCCATGTCGTTGTCGGCGATGATCTGCGCGATCTTCTCGGAGTACTCCCGCGCGTCACGCTGGTCGGGCTCGTTGGCGATCAGCCTGACCTGGTGGCGGCCGAGGTCGCTGAGGAACCTCGTCGCGGCCGGGTCGGCGTCGATGTGGGTGACCCGCAGCTCGAAGGCGCGGAAGATCCGCGACAGCAGCGAGACGGCGAGGATGGCCAGGATGAAGCAGCCGGCGATCTTCACGCCGTCGGGGCGCTCGATGACGTTGTCGACGGTCGTGTAGGTGAACACGACGGAGATCGCGCCGAACGCCCAGGTCCGGGCGCGCTGCCGATCGCGGTGGGCGGAGAGGGTCACGGCCACCGCGGCGGAGGTGATCAGGACGAGTACGCCGGTGGCGTACGCGCCGCCCTGCGCGTCGACGTCCGCGTCGAAGATCCACGTGATCAGGAACGCGGTGAGCGTGAAGACCAGGACCAGCGGGCGTACGGCGCGAGCCCATCCGGGTGCCATGCCGAACTTGGGCAGGTATCGCGGGACCAGGTTGAGCAGCCCGGCCATGGCCGAGGCGCCGGCGAACCACAGGATCGCGATCGTGGCGACGTCGTAGAGGCTGCCGAAGGCGTTGCCCAGGTTCTCGTGTGCCAGGTACGCCAGGGCCCGGCCGTTCGCCGCGCCGCCGGGCCGGAACTCCTCGGCCGGGATGAGCACGGTCGTGGCGACGCTGCTGGTGATCAGGAAGACGCTCATGATGACCGCGGCCGTGGTGAGCAGCCGTTTGCCACCGCGGATCCGCTGCCGCAGGTCGCCCTTGATGTGCGGCATGACGGCCACGCCGGTCTCGAAGCCGGACAGGCCGAGTGCCAGCTTCGGGAACGTGAGCAGCGCGATGCCGACCATCGCCAGCGGGCTGCCGTGCGAGGTGGTGAGCGCGGTCGTCCAGTCGGTGACGGCGTGCGGGTGGGTCAGCACCTCCCACAGCGCGTCGCCGATGACGACGACGTTGAGGCCCAGGTAGACGGCGACCAGGGCGACCGCGATGCCGATCGCCTCGGTGAAGCCCTTGAGGAAGACCGCGCCGAGCGCGGCGATCAGCAGCAGCGTGACCAGCACCTCCCGGCCCTGCCACGCCTGGGGCCAGAAGGGGTTCTCGTCGATGTGCGCGGTCGCGTCGGCCGCCGACAGGGTGATCGTGATGATGAAGTCGGTGGCCGCGAACCCGAGCAGGACCAGGACGAACAGCTTGCCCTTCCAGAACGACAGGAGCCGCACCAGCATCGCGATGGAGCCCTCGCCGTGCGGGCTGTCGGCGGCCACCCGCCGGTAGACGGGCAGCGCGCCGAGCAGCGTGACCAGCACCAGCACCAGGGTCGCCACGGGCGACAGGACGCCCGCGGCGAGGGCGGCGATGCCGGGCTGGTAGCCGAGCGTGGAGAAGTAGTCGACACCGGTGAGGCACATGACCTTCCACCAGGAGTGGGGCTTCTCCACCGGGTGTTCGTCGTGCGGGCCGCCGGGCCGCGAGCCCGGCTCCCGGAGGCCCTTCAGCAGCCAGGTGCGCAGCGCGCTCGGCTCGGCCGTGGCCGTCATCGTCTCTCCCGGCGAACCCTCGGCCGGGCTGTTCCCCGCCGTACCCGGAAATCCTCACACCCGGGAGCCGGGTGACCGGGGCGGTGGCGCGTTAATAAAACGTCAAAGTACGTCGGGTGGCGGGGTGTTGTTGTCGAGGGACTGCTGGAAGAGCTCGGCGTACGTGGGTGAGTCCTTGATGAGGTCGTCGCAGAAGGCGGCGACGTCGGTGCCGATGAGCTCGATGACGCCCTTGCCGGAGGCGGCGCCCTCGGCGAAGAAGTCGACGATCCCGGGGAGCAGGTCTCCCTCGATCAGGTTGACCGGCCCGACCTTGAAGAGGTATTTCTCCATCTCCTTGTAGACGATCCGGTAGTCCGGCGGGAGCGCCTTGACCCGGGCGACGTGCCCGCGCCACTGCTTCTTGCCCTCGATGATGTCCTGAATGCCCACGTCAGCCTCCCAGCCTGCGCAGTTTGCGTGCGACGTTGCGGTTCAACTGGTCGCGCCACCGGTCGCGGTAGGTCCGGGCGCCCTTGCCGCCGGCCAATGCCGCGCAGAAGCCGGGGATGTCGTCGCCCAGCACGTCGTCGATGCTCTGGCCGTCCGCGGAGGTCTCCTCGAGGAGCCCGAGGGCGCCGTCGAGAATCGGCATGAGGTTGCGGCCGGTGAAGCTCCCGAAGGGGAACATGTTCTCGACGATCTGTCCCCATGCCGCCTGGTAGTCGGCCGGCAGTGCCTGTGCCCGGGTTTCGAAGGCCTTCCACTCCCGGGTGAGGTCGTTGCCGGTGATGGTCTCCCAGAAGTTCATCTCCCGCCCTCCTTGAGACTGTCGATGCGTGATGAGACGTACTGCCATTTCGCCCAGAACGTCGCGAGTTCCCGCCGCCCGGCGTCGTTGAGCGTGTAGAACTTGCGCGGCGGGCCCATCTCGGACGGTCGTTTGGTCACCTGCACCAGCCCGTTGCGCTCCAGTCGCAGCAGGATGGTGTACACCGTTCCGTCGATGACGTCGGTGAAGCCGAGGTCGTTGAGGCGGCGGGTGATGGCGTACCCATACGTCTCCTCGCCACTGATGATCTCCAGCACGCAGCCCTCGAGAGTGCCCTTCAGCATCTCCGTCAGATCGTCCACCGCGGCTCCTTCCCGTCTCCGGTACCTCGTGTCACCGGGTACCGCTATACGGTAACACCGAGTACCGCTATCCGGTAGTACCGAGTACCGGCGTCAACGGCGCGTCAACAACCGTGAGTCCGGCGTATGCAACGCGTGAACAGCCGTTAACGACGGCGTCCCGGCGCGCTTCTCTGGGGGAGCACCACCCGAAACACCTTCACCTTCTGGGAGTCCTCCGTGGCTGATCTTCTGTTCGTCGTGCTCACGGTGGCGCTGTTCGCAGCGCTGACCGTGCTGGTCAAGGCGGTCGAACGATGAACGCCGTCAACGCCGCCGGCCTGATCCTGGCCGTGCTTCTGGCCGCCTTCCTGGTGGCCGCCCTGCTCTTCCCGGAGAGATTCTGATGACCGCCTGGCTTCTCGTGCTGACGCTGGTGGCCGCGCTGGTCGCGGTGTACCGGCCGTTCGGCGACTACATGTACCGGGTGGTCTCCGGCCGCCGGCACAACGCCGCCGAGCGGGGCGTGTACCGCCTCGTCGGGGTGGACGCGAACGCCGAGCAGACGTGGGGTGTCTACGCCCGCGGCGTGCTCGCCTTCTCCGCTGTCTCGATCCTGTTCCTCTACGCCTTCCTGCGGCTGCAGGACCGGTTGTGGTTGTCGCTGGGCCTGCCCGCGGTCACCGACCACATCGCCTGGAACACCGCGGTCAGCTTCGTGACGAACACGAACTGGCAGGCGTACTCCGGTGAGTCCACGATGGGCCACCTGGTGCAGATGGCCGGGCTGGCGGTGCAGAACTTCGTCTCGGCGAGCGTCGGCATCGCCGTGGCGGTCGCGCTGACGCGCGGGTTCGCGGCGCGCGGTGCGGCGACGCTCGGCAACTTCTGGGTCGACCTGACCCGCGTCACCCTGCGCATCCTGCTGCCGCTGTCGGTGCTGTTCGCGATCGTGTTCATGATCGGCGGCGTCGTGCAGAACCTCTCCGTCGGCACCGACGTCACCACGCTCACCGGCGGCACGCAGCACATCACCGGCGGCCCGGTCGCCTCGCAGGAGGTCATCAAGGAGCTGGGCACCAACGGGGGCGGCTTCTACAACGCCAACTCGGCGCACCCGCTCGAGAATCCGACGGCCTGGACCAACTGGTTGCAGCTCTTCCTGATCCTGCTGATCCCGTTCAGCCTGCCCCGGGTCTTCGGCCGCATGATCAATCAAAACCGCCAGGGGTACGCGATCGCGGCGGTCATGGCGATTCTCGCGCTCGGCAGCATCGCGCTGACCGTCGCGTTCGAGATGCACGGGGCGGGTACCGTCCCGCAGGCCGTCGGCGCCGCGATGGAGGGCAAGGAGACCCGCTTCGGCGTTCCCGGCTCGGCGACCTTCGCCGCCGTGACCACGCTGACGTCCACCGGGGCGGTCAACTCGTTCCACGACTCGTACACCGCGCTCGGCGGCATGATGCCGATGGTCAACATGATGCTCGGCGAGGTCGCGCCGGGAGGGGTCGGGTCCGGTCTCTACGGCGTGCTGATCCTCGCCACGATCACGGTGTTCGTGGCCGGGCTGATGGTCGGGCGCACCCCGGAGTACCTGGGCAAGAAGATCCGGGCCCGGGAGATCAAACTCGCGTCGCTGTACTTCCTCGTGACGCCGGTCCTCGTGCTCGCCGGAACGGCGGCGGCGTTCGCCACCGGCAACAACGCCACCGCGCTCAACGTGGGCCCGCACGGTCTCTCCGAGGTCCTGTACGCGTTCACGAGCGCCGCCAACAACAACGGTTCCGCGTTCGCCGGCATCACGGTCAACACGCCCTGGTGGGACACCGCGCTCGGGCTGGCCATGCTGCTCGGCCGGTTCCTGCCGCTGGTCCTGGTCCTGGCGCTGGCCGGCTCGCTGGCCCGGCAGCAGCCGGCGCCCGAGACCGACGGCACCCTACCCACACACCAGCCGCTCTTCGTCGGCATGGTCGCCGGCGTGACCGTCGTGCTGGTCGCCCTCACCTTCCTCCCCGCCATCGCTCTCGGACCCCTCGCGGAGGGCCTCTCATGACCACCGTCGTCGAAGAACAACTCGTCGTTCAGGGCGAGGAACCGCCGCAGCCGGTGAAGGCCGGCCTGCTCGACCCGAAGCAGCTGTGGCGCTCGCTGCCGGACGCCCTGCGCAAGCTCGACCCGAGGGTCATGTGGCGCAACCCGGTGATGTTCATCGTCGAGATCGGCGCCGTGTTCACCACCGTGCTCAGCATCGTGGAACCCAGCCTGTTCGCCTGGCTGATCACGGTCTGGCTGTGGCTGACCGTGGTGTTCGCGAACCTGGCCGAGGCCGTCGCCGAGGGACGCGGCAAGGCGCAGGCCGCCGCGCTGCGGTCGGCCAAGCGGGACACCGTCGCCCACCTGAGGGACGGCCGTGCCGTCCCGGCGCCCGAGCTCCAGCTGGGTGACGTCGTGATCGTCGAGGCGGGCCAGATCATCCCCGGTGACGGCGACGTCATCGAGGGCATCGCCAGCGTCGACGAGTCGGCGATCACGGGCGAGTCGGCCCCGGTGATCCGGGAGTCCGGCGGCGACCGGAGCGCGGTCACCGGTGGCACGAAGGTGCTCTCCGACCGGATCGTCGTGCGGATCACCCAGCGGCCGGGGGAGAGCTTCGTCGACCGGATGATCGCCCTGGTCGAGGGCGCGAACCGGCAGAAGACCCCGAACGAGATCGCGCTGAACATCCTGCTGTCGGCCCTGACGATCATCTTCCTGCTCGCGGTGGTCACCCTGCAGCCGCTGGCGATCTTCTCCAAGGCGTACCAGGCGGCGGCGCCGGACACCGCGGCGATCGACGGCCACGGCGTCACCGGCATCGTGCTCGTCTCCCTGCTGGTCTGCCTCATCCCGACCACGATCGGGGCGCTGCTGTCGGCCATCGGCATCGCCGGGATGGACCGCCTCGTGCAGCGCAACGTCCTGGCGATGAGCGGCCGCGCGGTGGAGGCGGCCGGCGACGTCAACACCCTGCTGCTGGACAAGACGGGCACGATCACTCTCGGGAACCGGCAAGCCGCGTCCTTCGTACCCATGTCCGGTGTTGATCTGAAAGATCTCGCCGACGCGGCGCAACTCGCCAGCCTGGCCGATGAGACGCCAGAGGGGCGGTCGATCGTCGTGCTGGCCAAGAAGGATCACGGATTGCGGGAGCGTGAGGTGGCCGGGGCGAGCTTCGTGCCGTTCACCGCGCAGACCCGGATGAGCGGCGTCGACATCGGCGAGCGGAAGATCCGCAAGGGTGCCGCGAGCGCCGTGATGGCCTGGGCGAAATCGGACTCGGCCGAGCTGAGCGAGATCGTCGACGCGATCAGCGGATCGGGCGGCACACCCCTCGTGGTGGCCGAGAACGATCGCGTGCTCGGAGTGATCCACCTCAAGGACGTGGTCAAGTCCGGCATGCGCGAGCGATTCGACGAGATGCGGCGCATGGGCATCCGCACCGTCATGATCACCGGCGACAACCCGCGCACCGCCGCCGCCATCGCCGCCGAAGCGGGCGTCGACGACTTCCTCGCCGAGGCGACACCCGAGGACAAACTTGCCTATATCCGCAAAGAACAGCTCGGCGGGCGGCTGGTCGCGATGACCGGCGACGGCACGAACGACGCGCCCGCCCTCGCGCAGGCCGACGTCGGCGTCGCCATGAACACCGGCACGTCGGCCGCCAAGGAGGCCGGCAACATGGTCGACCTCGACTCCGACCCGACGAAGCTGATCGAGATCGTCGAGATCGGCAAGCAGCTTCTGATCACCCGGGGCGCCCTGACGACGTTCTCCATCGCCAACGACATCGCCAAGTACTTCGCGATCATCCCGGCGATGTTCGCGGCCGTCTATCCCGGCCTGGACACGCTCAACATCATGCGGCTGCACTCGCCGGGCTCGGCGATCCTCTCCGCGGTCGTCTTCAACGCGATCGTCATCGTTCTCCTGATCCCCCTCGCACTCCGCGGGGTCCGCTACCGGCCGTCGTCGGCGAGCCGCCTGCTCCGCCGCAACCTGCTGATCTACGGCCTCGGCGGCGTGGCCGCACCGTTCCTCGGCATCAAGCTCATCGACCTGCTCATCCAGCTCATCCCCGGGATCTGATCCGAATGCGACTTCCTGCCTGGCTTGCCCAGCACCTCGCCGCGCTCCGCGCGCTGCTCGTCCTCACCGTCGTCCTCGGCCTCGCCTACCCGCTGCTCCTGGTCGGGGTCGGCAAGATCCCCGGCCTTGCCGGTCCGGTTCTGATCGGCCAGTCGTTCGCCGACGCCGACGGCAACCCGGTCCCGAAGTATTTCCAGAGCCGGCCGTCGGTGGCCGGTTACGACCCCACGTCCACCGGGGCCAGCAACCTGGGCCCGGAGGACGTGGTGGACACGCCCGACCGGCAGAGCCTGCTCACCCAGGTCTGCGCCCGGAGCCTCGCCGTCGGCAGGCTCGAGGGGGTCGACGGCAGCCGCCCCTACTGCACCGGCGACGGTGTGGGCGCGGTCCTCGAGGTGTTCCGGCGGGACGGACTTACCGGCCCGATCACCCGCGTTGTGGCGGTCAACGGCCCGGCGTTCGTTTCCACCTACCAGGGCGTTCCGGTCGAGGCCGGACCGGCGGCGGTCAGCGGGGGAGTGATCACCCCGATCCGCGGCGACGCCCCCGCGAACCCGGCCGTGCCCGCCGACGCGGTCACCGCCAGTGGCAGCGGCCTCGACCCGCACATCAGCCCGGAGTACGCCGCGCTCCAGGTCCCGCGCGTCGCGGCTGAGCGGGGCCTCCCCGAGGAGCGGGTCCGGGAGCTGATCGCCGGGCACACCACCGGCCGCGCTCTCGGCTTCCTCGGCGAGCCCGGTGTCGACGTGCTCGGGCTCAACCGCGCCCTCGACGGGCTCGCGCAAGCCCGCGCCCTCGACGGGGAGTAGCGCGATGGCACGCGGGGAGCTGCGCATCCACCTCGGTGCGGCGCCGGGCGTCGGTAAGACGTACACGATGCTCGAAGAGGCCCACCGGCGTGCCGAACGCGGAACCGATGTGGTGATCGCGCTGGTCGAGACGCACGGCCGCGAACACACCGAGGCCATGATCGGTGACCTGGAGGTGGTGCCGCGCCGCGAGATGACCTATCGCGGCGCGGCCTTCACCGAGATGGACCTCGACGCCGTCCTGCGGCGGCGCCCCGCGGTCGCGGTCGTCGACGAGCTGGCACACACCAACGTCCCCGGCTCGCGCAACGCCAAGCGCTGGCAGGACGTGCGGGACCTGCTCGACGCCGGCATCACCGTGCTCACCACCGTCAACATCCAGCACCTGGAGTCGCTCAACGACGTCGTCGCGCGGATCACCGGCACCGAACAGCGCGAGACGGTGCCCGACGCCGTCGTCCGCGGTGCCGAGCAGGTCGAGCTCGTCGACATGACCCCGGAGGCGCTGCGCCGCCGGATGGCACACGGCAACGTCTACCGGCCAGAGAAGGTCGACGCGGCGCTGGGCAACTACTTCCGTACCGGCAACCTCACCGCCCTGCGCGAACTCGCCCTGCTCTGGCTCGCCGACAAGGTCGAGGACCAGTTGGGCAGATACCGGGCCGACCACGCCATCGACTCCACCTGGGAGACGCGGGAGCGGGTCGTCGTCGCGCTCACCGGAGGGCCGGAGGGTGCGACGCTCGTCCGGCGGGCGTCGCGCATCGCGGCGCGTACCAAGGGTGCCGACCTGATGGCGGTGCACGTGGTCCGCGACGACGGCCTGGCCGGCGCCAACCCGGCCGCCCTGGCCCGGCAGCGGGTGCTCGTGGAGAGCCTCGGCGGCAGCTACCACCAGGTCGTCGGCGCCGACGTCCCGCGCGCCCTGCTCGACTTCGCCCGCGGCGCCAACGCCACGCAGATCGTCCTCGGCGCCTCCAGCCGCGGCCGGTTCGCGCAGCTGTTCGCCGCCGGTGTCGGCGTCACCACGATCGCCCGCTCCGGTTCCATCGACGTGCACCTGGTCACCCACGAACGCGCCGGCCGGGGACGGAGCCGGGGCCCGGTGCCCGCGGCGCTGTCCCCGGGCCGCCGGATCGCCGGGTTCCTCACCGCCCTCCTCGGCCTGCCGCTGCTGACCGCTGTGCTCAAGACGGCACCCGCCCTGCCGCTGGTCGACGACATCCTGCTGTTCCTGGTCGCGGTCATCGGTGTCGCGCTCATCGGCGGGCTCTGGCCCGCCCTGCTCTCGGCGGTGGCCGGCTCGCTGCTGCTCAACTGGTTCTTCACCCCGCCGGTCGGCCGGTTCACCATCGCCGAGGGGCAGAACCTGCTGGCCCTCGCGATCTTCGTCGTGGTCGCCATCGCCGTCAGCTGGGTCGTCGACACGGCCGCGCGCAAGACCCGCCAGGCGGCACAGGCCACCGCCGACGCGCAGACGCTCGCCACGGTGGCGGGCAGCGTGCTGCGCGGCGAACGGCCGCTGACCGCCCTGCTCGAACGGCTCCGGGAGACGTTCGGCCTGGACTCGGTCACTCTTGTGGAGGACGGCGCGGTCGTCACCGCGGTCGGCGGGCCCGCCTGCGGCCGGACCGCCGACGCCGACGTCGAGGTCAGGGCCGGCGACAACCTGCTGGTGCTCCTCAAGGGCCGTCTGCTCCGGGCCTCCGACCGGCGGATCGTCGAGGCGTTCGCCGCGCAGGCCGCGGTCGCCCTCCGGCAGGAACGCCTCACCACCGAGGCCGCCGCGGCGAAACCGCTCGCCGCCGCGGACCGGCTCCGCACGGCCCTGCTGGCGGCGGTCAGCCACGACCTGCGTACGCCCCTCGCGTCCGCCAAGGCCGCGGTGGCCGGCCTGCGCAGCGGCGACGTACGGTTCGACGACGACGATCGCGCGGAACTGCTGGCCACCGCCGACGAGTCCCTCGACCGCCTCGACCGGCTGGTGGCGAACCTGCTGGACATGAGCCGCCTGCAGGCCGGCGCGCTCGGCGTCGCCGCGATCGACGTCGGCGCCGAGGAGATCGTCCCGCGCGCGCTGGACGAGATCGGCCCGGCCG
Source organism: Actinoplanes sp. NPDC051861 (assembly GCF_040681145.1). Taxonomy (NCBI): domain Bacteria; kingdom Bacillati; phylum Actinomycetota; class Actinomycetes; order Micromonosporales; family Micromonosporaceae; genus Actinoplanes; species Actinoplanes sp. NPDC051861. The sequence goes on along the minus strand of NZ_JBFAYE010000020.1, from coordinate 138,955 downwards.
GCCGCGACGTCGTGGTGCACGTCCCCGACGACCTGCCGATGCTGCGCGCCGACCCGGGCCTGCTCGAACGCGTCCTCGTCAACATCGTCGGCAACGCGCTGCGCCACAGCCCGCCGGACCGGCCACCGGTGATCACCGGCAGCACCCACGGCGACATCGTCGAACTGCGCGTCATCGACCACGGCCCCGGCATCCCGGAGGACCGCCGGGAGGAGGTGTTCCTGCCGTTCCAGCGCCTCGGCGACCGCGACAACGGGACCGGCACCGGGCTCGGGCTGGCCCTCGCACGCGGCCTCACCGAAGCCATGGGCGGAACCCTCACCCCGGACGACACCCCGGGCGGCGGCCTGACGATGATCCTCACCCTGCCCGCCAGCGGCACACCCTGATCCGCACGCAGCCTGGCCGGCCGGTCGCCCCGGATTCCGCCGGCCGGCCCGGGGAGGGCCCAGCCGTGCGATGCGGCCCGCCGATCAGCGGGACGCGGGCCTCGGCTGGTCGCCGTTCGGCCGGCGGGGTGCCGGCGGTGCCTGGTCGCCGTTCGGGCGGCGGGGTGCGGGCGGTGCCTGGTCGGCGGCGGCGGCGCGGTCGCGGGCTATTTTCGCGAGGCGGGCGGCGGTGCCCGGGTTGATCCGGTGGCCGCCGGCCGTGAGGAGTTTGTCGAGCTCGCGGTCGGTGGCGATCAGGCACGTCGTGGGCAGGCCGTGTGTGCTGAGCGCGCCCACGCCGGCGAAGGCGAGCACCGGCGTCACCGGCACGTTGACACCGGCCGCGGTGGACAGTGCTTCGGCGGCGCGGCTCGCGGCGCGGCGGGCCTCGACGACGTACGGGAGCCGCCGGCCGTCGATCTGCACCACGTCGCCGACGACCAGGACGCGGGAGAGTCCCTGGTCGGCGATGGTGACGGCGTACACCCCGCCGGGACCGATCGCCAGGAACCCGGCCCGCGCGCGCAGCGAGTGGCTCTCGTCGTGCCGCCGTGACAGGCCGGTCTGCGACCAGTCGACGAAGTGCCAGCTCTCCCCGAGGCGGCCGAGGCGCCCGAACGCCCGCGCGCCGGCCACCTCGAGACGGCGGTCGACGCGGTCAGCCCGGCGACGCCGCGCCCATTCCGCTGGTGACAGTCTCGTAGACATCCGCCCACCGTAACTCTCGTCCCAAAACCGGCCACACCGTACGCGCCGGGCAGCGCAGGGGCGGAATCCCCCAGCCGAGTGTGAGAGCGTATGAGAGGGAGGATGCACGATTGAATGCACGTGCACACGGGTAACGCCGGTTCGAGTCGACTGCCATGGCCCGGGGAGGACTCATGACGCCGACCTTCTCCGACGATCGTGGCGGTCCCACCGCCCTGCGCATGCGGGTCGGGGCACGCCTGCGGCGGTACAGGCTGGCGCGACAGGTCTCCCGGGAGGACGCCGGCTGGCACATCAGGGCGTCCGAGTCCAAGATCAGCCGGATGGAGCTGGGCCGGGTCCCGTTCAAGGAGCGTGACATCGCCGACCTGCTCTCCTTCTACGGTGTGGAGGGCGAGGAGATGCAGAGCCTGCTCACGCTCGTACGCCAGGCGAACTCGCCCGCCTGGTGGCAGTCACTGTCGGACGTCGTACCGCCGTGGTTCACGTCGTACCTCGGGCTCGAGCAGGCCGCCTCGATGATCCGCACCTACGACCTGCACTTCGTCCCGAACCTTTTGCAGACCCCGGAGTACACCCGGGCGCTGCTGGAACTGTCCCGTTCGTGGTCCCCGGAGCAGCTCAACCGTCGGATCTCGCTGCTGCAGGGGCGCCAGCGGGTGCTGCGCGGCCCGAGCCCGGCGATCCTGTGGGCGGCGGTGGACGAGACGGCGCTGCACCGCCCGCTCGGGGGACCGGACGTCATGCGCCGTCAGCTGGAGGCGCTCGCCGAGGCCAGCCAGTCGCCCAACGTCCGGCTGCACATCGGCTCGTTCCAGGCGGACACGCTGGCCACGGCCGGTCTGCCGTTCACCATCCTGCGCTTCGCCGAGCCGGAGCTGCCCGACATGGTCTACATGGAACAGCCGACCAGCGCGACCTATCTGGACCGGCCGCTCGACGTCGAGCAGTTCGCCCTCGCCGTGGATCGCGCCTGCGCCACGGCCGCGCCCCCGAACCGGGCGGCATCCGTCATACGGGATATTCTGCGCTCGCGCACCGTCGCAACGTACCCATAGCGGTCAGCTGTTCATCGGATCCATCACGGCCGATCTTCCATTCCGGGCCCCCGTGTGCATATGCACGTGCACAAGCACTTGATTCTGCGAGTGCAGAAGCACAACCTTTGTCTTCAAGCAGCGGCAGCAGACAGCGATGGGATACGGCCATGGACAGGAATCGGGGTCCCGGCAGGCCGGTGAGCCAGTTCGACCAGCAGGACTACTGCTTCGGCACGGAGACCCTCCGGCTCCGGGTCGAGCGCGTCCACTGGGACAGCCCGGTGGACTACCAGGGCGACCTCTGGTACGAGGTGGACGGCGTCGAGGTCAGCTCCACCGGCCAGGAGATCGGGCACCGGCGCGTGCTGATCCGCGCCCGGCGCCTGACCGCGCTGCCCTCCAACCGCCGGCCGTGACCGCCCCGTCAGCAGGTGGACCGGTGCTCGAGCTCGGGGATGTACCGGGCCCACTCCTCGGCGTTGAGACCGCGGCCGGTGATCGCACAGGCCTCGCCGCTCGGGTCGGCGCGAAGTTTCTCCGGCACCGAGTAATCCCAGAGCGTGACGGCTCGGCTGCCGCCGGCGGCCAGTGTCCGCCCGTCCGGGCTGAACGCCAGGTCGCGGGTCCGGAGCTGGGTGTGCGCCAGCGTGGCGAACCGGACCGGGCTGCTCGGGTCGGTGACCTCCCACAGCCGCGCCTCGCTGATCCCGCCGGTGGCCAGGGTGTGCCCGTCCGGGCTGAAGCCCAGCCAGCTCGATCCGTTGTCGGAGCCCGTCAGGGTGGCGAGGCGGTGCGGCTGGCCCAGGTCGGCGATGTCCCAGAGGCTCACCGATCCGTCGTATCCGGCGCCGACCGCCAGGGTGCCCCCGTCCGGGCTGAACGCCATCGTGAACGAGGAGGTGCCCATGGAGAGCTCGGCGTGGCGTGCCGGGGCGGACCGGTCGGCCAGGTTCCACAGCGTCACGTTGTATCCCGCCGCGACGGCCATGGTCTGCCCGTCCGGGCTGAACGCGATCGTGGCCATGTACTTGCGGTCGGAGACCTCGGCGAGCCGGGCCGGCCGGGTCCGGTCCGACAGGTCGTACAACGTCGTCCTGCCGTCGAGGTGGCCGACCGCCAGGGTGCGGGCGTCGGGGCTCAGCGCCAGCGCCTGCACGGTGTCGCCGCCGTCGCTGATGGTGGCCAGCGGCACCGGCTCGGCCGGCCGGGTCATGTCCACCAGCTTGACCACCTCGTCCATGCCGCCGACCGCGAGGGTGCGGCCGTCCTGGCTGAGGTCCATCTTCTGGATCCGCCCGCTCGACAGCGACTGTGACGGGTTCTCGACCGGCCGCGCCGGATCGGTCACGTCCCAGGTCAGAGCCGTTCCCGGCGCGTCGGCGGCGATCAGCGTGCGCCCGTCGGGCCCGAATGCGACGCCCACCACGTCGGCGGGGGACGGCCGGGTGAGGGCGGCGACCACGTCCCGCGCGAACGCGCCCCGGGTCTTCCACAGCGTCGCCGTCCCGCGTTCGCCGGCGGTGATCAGCATCTGGCCGTCGTGGCTGAGCGCGATCGACCGGATGGGGCCGTCGCGGCCGGTCAGGACGCCGACCCGGCCCAGCAGCCCGGTCTGCCCGGGAATCGCGCCGAGCGTCAGGTTGCGCAGTCTGGTCGTGCCGGCCGAGTCGCTGACGGCCAGCATCAGCCCGTCCGCGGTGAACGCCATCCGGGTGAGTTCGGCGTCCCCGGTGGCCGCCTCCAGCGAGGAGCCGCGTGCCGGCTTGGCCGGGTCCCGCAGGTCCCACGGCACCACCAGCTCGTCCTTCTCCTCGACGGCCACCACCTGCAGCGTCGGGTTGTACACGACTATCCCGTCGGGACGGGCGTTGCTGATGGTGGCGAGCTGGGCCGGGCGGGCCGGATCGGCCAGGTTCCACACGGTGGCGGTCGCGCCGCTGGTCACCGCCGTGCGCCCCTCCGGGCCGAACGTCAGCGAGTGCGCCAGCGGCAGCGTGGCGACGGCGGCCGGAGCCGCACCGGGCGGCGCGTTCCACAGTGTGGTGTTCCGGTCGCGGTTGCTGGTGGCGATCGTGCGCCCGTCCGGGCTGAACGCGAGCGTGACGACCCCGGCGGCGTCGGGGAGCTCGGTCGTCCGCGCCGGGTGGGCCGGGTCGCTCACGTCGAACAGCACCGCCGCGGACTGCCCGTCGAGGACGGCGAGGCGGCGCCCGTCCGGGCTGGACACCAGCGTCTTCCGGGCCGATCCGCCGGCCGGCACACCGGCGAGCCGGACCGGCTGCGCCGGGCGGGAGATGTCCCACAGCGAGACCGTCCCACCGGCCTCGGCGGTGGCGAGCACGCTGCCGGCCACGGTGACGGCGTCGGTGACGTCGGCGAGCGTGCCGGCGTAGTTGGTCGACATGACCAGGTGGCTGAGCTGGTCGCCGGTCTGCTCGTCGGAGTGCAGCTGCCGCGCGGCCACGCCCAGCATGAGCGCCTTCTTCGGGTCGAAGTCGATCATCGCGCGGGCCCGGTCCATCAGCCGCTGATTGATCGCGATCCGCCGTTGCAGGGCCGCTTCCTCACGCTGACGGCGCGCCTCCTCGGCCGCCTCCCGGGCCAGCTGCTCCTGCTCCCGCGCGATCCTCTCCTGCCGCAGCCGTTCCTCGGTCGCCTCGCGGGCCAGTTCCTCATGCTGCCGCGCGAGCTGCTCCTGCTGCCGCGCCCGGGCCTCCGCCTGGTCGGCGAGCTCCTGCTGCCGCAGGGCGTCCTGCTCGGAGCGCCGGGCGTTCTCCTGCTGCAGCGCCGCGTCCGCCGCGTACCTCTGGGCGTCCTTCTTCTGCCGCCGCGCGTCCTCGGCGTTGCGGCGGGCGTCCTCCGCGCTGCGCCGGGCGTTCTCCTTCTCCCGGCGGGCGTCCTCCTGCCGGCGCCGGGCGTCCTCGGAGCTGCGCCGGGCGTTCTCCTGCTGGCGCCGCGCGTCCTCGGAGCTGCGCCGGGCGTTCTCCTTCTCCCGCAGCGCGGTCTCCTGCTGCTGGTCCGCGTTCTCCTGCTGCAGGGCGGCGTCCGCGGCCGCCTCGTCGGCCAGGGCGCGCTGCTCGTCGGCGAGCTGCTCCTGCCTGCGGGTCTCGGCCGCGGCGGCCTGCGCCTGGCCCTCCTGCAGCTGGGCGTTCGCCTGCTGCCGCCGCGCCTCCACGTCCGAGGCGCTGGCCCGTCCGGCGTTGCGCATCGCCAGGATCCCGCTCAGCGAGGCCACCAGGCCCAGCACCAGCACCGTCGCCATGGCCGCCGACCACATCCGGCGGGCCCGCCGGTGCTGGCGGACGTCCTCGCTCTCCAGCTCGTCCTTGCTCACCCCGTGCATCGGCGCCGCCAGCTGCGCCATCGCGTCGCGGAACCGGGCGTGCCGCAGGTTCAGGTGCAGGTCGTCGCGGGCCCAGCGCAGGTCCAGATAGAGCGGCTCCTCGGCGAAGACCCCGCGCAGCGCGGCCGGCACCGCCGTGGAGTCCTCGGTGAAGTCACCGGTCGCGGCGTCCCAGCGCCACTCGCCGTCGGTCAGCACCGGCAGGATCCGCCGGGGCGACTTGGTGGCGACCCAGTGCTCGACCTCCTTGTTGACCCACGGCGACCGGGCCGCCTCCGGCGAGGCGAGCAGCACGAAGTACTGCGAGCCGTCCAGCGCGGTCTCGATCGACGACCACAGGCCGGGCGTCACCGACAGCCCGGTCTGGTCGCGGAAGATCCACAACGCCCGCCGCCGGTGCCACGGCTTGGCGAGCCGGTGCAGGCCACGCTGTACGGCCGGCGCGAGGCGCCCATCGGCGGCATGGCTGTACGAGATGAACCCGTCGAAAGGCATGGCCCGGTCCCCGTGGTCGGAATTGATCGGCGGCGACCGATTCTCCACGCCGGCGCCCCTCAAGAGAAGAGGATTGCCATCGCATTAATTGTGATCAATGCGTACGGTCGACCGCCGCCGCGGCCAGCTCGGTGAGTGCCGTGTGCACCGGCGGCGGCAGTCGGGCCCCGGTGAGGGCGGCGAGGGCGGCGTCCGTGCGTATCCGGATCATCTGTTCTATCTGCTCGTGCGCACCGGTCGAGCGGATGATGCCGCGCAGCTCCTCCGCGCCCTCGTCGTCGAGTGCCGGGTTGCCGAACAGCGACGCCATGCGGGCCGCCTGCGGGCGCCCGGCGGCGTCGCGGGCCAGCGCCATCATCACCGTCGGTTTGCCCTCGCGCAGGTCGTCCAGGGCGGGCTTGCCGGTCACCGCCGGGTCGCCGAAGACGCCCAGCACGTCGTCGCGCAGCTGGAACGCGTCGCCGAGCGGGTCGCCGAACTCGCCGAACGCCTTCCACAGCGACGGGGACGCCCCGGCCAGCCGCGCGCCGATCTGCAGCGGGCGGGTGACGGTGTACCGGGCCGCCTTCATGCGGATCACGGTGAGGGCGCTCGCCACCGAGCCGTCGCCGACGCCGGACACCAGGTCCAGGTACTGACCGGCGATCACCTCGGTGCGCATCAGCGCGAAGGCCGCGTACCCCTGATGGATCTGACCCGGCGGCAGGCCGCACTCGTGGAACATCTGCTCGGCCCACGCCGCGCAGAGATCGCCGCAGAGCAGGGCGGTGTTGCGGCCGAACGCGAGCGAGTCGCCCCGCCAGGCGTGCCGGTCGTGCAGGGTGGCGAAGAGGCGGTGCATCGAGGGCTGGCCACGGCGGCGGTCGCTGCCGTCGATGATGTCGTCGTGGATCAGGGCGAAGGCGTGGAACAGCTCCAGCGCCGCCGCCGCGTCGATCACCTCGGGACAGTCCTCGCCGCCACCGCCGCGCCAGCCCCAGTAGCAGAACGCGGGGCGGATGCGTTTGCCGCCGGCCAGGATGAAGCGGCGGAGCGAGTCGAGGGCACCGCGCGGCGCACCGTCCGGCCAGGCCGTGTCCTGGCGGTCGATGAAGCCGGTGAGCGCGGCGTCGAACCGCTCCCGCAGCGGGTTGCGTGTCGCCTGGAGTGTCATGACAGCAGTTCCAGGAGCAGCGCCTTCACCTCGGTCGCGGCGACCTGCTCCCGGGCGGCGGCACCCTCCGAGCACAGGAGCACGGGGGCGTCCGCCGGATCGGCGGGCAGCCTGCCGTGCGACCCGCGGACCGCCTGAGCGCCCGCGTCCAGGCCGACCACGTTCATCAGATAGCGCAGGCCCATCTTCTTGCGGGCCACCGCGGTGATCGCACGACGGCGGGCGGCACCGGGCGCGGCCGGGTCGAAGAACAGCTCCGCGGGGTCGTAGCCCGGCTTGCGATGGATCTCCACGCAGCGGGCGAAGTCCGGCGCGGCCGCGTCGTCGAGCCAGTAGTAGTAGGTGAACCAGGCGTCCGGCTCGGCGACCAGCACGAGTTCCCCCGAGCGGGCGTGGTCGATCCCGTGCGCCGCCTTGCCGGTCTCGTCGAGGACCTCGGCCACGCCGGGCAGGCCGGCGCAGAGCTTGGCCACGGCCGGGATGTCGCCGTGCTCGCGGACGTACACGTGGGCCACCTGGTGGTCGGCGACGGCGAAGGCCCGCGACGTCCACGGGTCGAGGTACTCCATGCCGTCCTGGGTGTGCACGTTGAGCAGGCCCTCCGAGCGCAGCAGCCGGTTGATGTCGACCGGGCGGTTCACGTCGGTGATGCCGTACTCGGAGAGCGCCACCACCGTGGTGTCCGGCCGGTCGAGCAGCGGCGCGAGCACAGCGTCCAGTTCGGCGGCGGCTCGGCGGGCCTGCGGGCTGGACGGGCCGAAGCGCTGCAGGTCGTAGTCGAGGTGCGGCACGTAGACGAGGGTCAGATCGGGGTGCCGGGTGTCGAGCAGGTGCCGGGCGGCGTCCACGATCCACTGCGAGGAGGGCAGCCCGGCGCCGGGACCCCAGTACGTGAAGAGCGGGAACGGCGGCAGCTCGTCGTGCAGCTCCGGCGGGTACGTGTAGCAGTCCGGTTCCTTGCGCCCGTCGGCCCGGTAGATCGGCCGGGGCGTGATGGTCCAGTCGACGTTCGCGCCCATGGCGTACCACCAGCAGACGTTCGCGACGGTGAGCCCCGGGCGGGCGTCCCAGATCTTCTCGCCGCCGACCAGCGCGTTGTGCTGGCGCCAGAGGAACACCTCGCCGAGGTCGCGGAAGTACCAGCCGTTGCCGACGACGCCGTGCCCGGCCGGGGTGAGGCCGGTGAGGAACGTGGACTGCACCGAGCAGGTCACGGCCGGCAGCACGGTGCCCAGCGGCGCCTGGAAGCCGCGGTCGGCGACGGCCCGCAGCCGCGGCATGTGTTCGAGGAGACGCGGCGTCAGCCCGACGACGTCGAGCACGACGAGCGCCGTCATCGGACGGCCCCCTCGACAGCGAGCAGGTCGCGGGCGAAGGCGAGCTCGGCGGCGATGCCGTCGGCCAGGCCGGCGGCGTCGGCCGGGCGCTGGTCCGGCGGAAGGACACCCCAGGTGTACGTCTCCACGTCGAAGTGCTCGCACCGCGGGCCGGGCGCGGTCAGCAACTCGTGGACCGCCTCGCGCAGCACCGGGATCGTCGAGGTGAGCGGCGCGGCCGGGGCGGCGTGCAGCGGCACGTGGTAGTGGATCCGCCACGGTCCGGGCATCCGGCGGTCGAGAGCCTCGTCCAGATCATCGGCGGCCGGGCCGGAGCGGGAGCGGGTCTGATGCAGGAAGCGAGGTTCGGCGTACGAACGGAGCACGTCCGCGGCCGCAACCGGATCGTCGGCCTGGAGCGCGGCCGACACCTGCACCTTGACGACCGGAACGCCGGCTGACCGGAGGCGTTCCAGGGCCGCCGCCGGGTCCTCCCAGGCGCACGCCAGGTGGGCGAGGTCGAGGCAGACGCCCAGCCGGGTGGTGTCCACGCCTGCCAGCAGCTCGGCGGCCTGCGTGGTGTTCTCGATGAGGCAACCCGGCTCGGGTTCGAACCCGACGCGCACGGTCCGGCCGGTCTCCCGCTCGAGCCGGTCCAGTCCCCGGGCGAGCTCGTCGAGGTGCCTGCCCGCTGTCTCGGCCCTCGCCGAGTCCCACGGTGTGCGCCAGGCCAGTGGCAGCGAGGAGACCGAGCCGTACGACGCGGCGTCCGGCAGCAGACCGGTCAGCACCCGGGCCAGGTCGAGGGTGTACGTCAGGCGTTCCGGCGAGGTCCAGTCGGGGAAGTAGACGGCCTGTTTGACCACCGGCGCCTGGAACGACTCGTACGGGAACCCGTTGAGCGTGACCACTTCCAGTCCTCGAACGTCGAGCTCACGCCGTAGACGCCGGCGCAGCCCGGCCGATGCCGCGAGCTCGGCCGCCACCGGCGCGGCCAGCCACAGCCCGAGTCCGAGCACCTCGGAGCCCAGTCGTTCGCGGATCGGCAGCGCGTACGTGTCCAGCTGCTCGACGATCCCGGCCAGGTCCTCGGCCGGGTGCACATTGGTGCAGTAGCTCAGATGCATCAGCTGCCTCCGCGCAGGATGGAGTTGCCGGCGAACGTCGCGCCGGTCTCCGGGCCCTCGGACAGGTCGAGGCGTTTCGACTGGCCGTAGAACTCCACCGGATTGCGCCACAGCACCCGGTCGACGGCGTCCGCGTCGAAACCGGCGGCCAGCATCGCCTCGGCGGTCCGCAGGGTGAGCAGCGGATCGGAGCGCCCCCAGTCGGCTGCCGAGTTCACCAGAACGCGCTCGGGCCCGTACGTTTGCAAGATCTTGACCATCCGCTCCGGCGACATCTTGGTGTCGGGATAGATGGAGAAGCCGAGCCAGACCCCGGCATCCCTGGCCGGCTCGACGGTGACCTCGTTGAGGTGGTCGAGAAGCACCCGGCCCGGATCGATTCCGGACTCCTTGACCACGTCCAGGCTGCGGGTGGTGCCGCGCGCCTTGTCCCGGTGCGGCGTGTGCACCAGCGCCGGAAGGTCGTGATCCAGTGCGAGGGCCAGCTGCGCCGCGAACACCTCGTCCTCGGCCGGCGTCATCGAGTCGTATCCGATCTCACCGACCGCTACGACGCCGTCCTTGGCCAGGTAGCGGGGGAGCAGGTCGAGCACGGGACGGCAGCGCGGGTCGTTGGCCTCCTTCGGGTTCAGCGCGATCGTGGCGTGGTGGCGGATGCCGAACTGGCTCGCCCGGAACGGCTCCCAGCCGATCAGCGCGTCGAAGTAGTCGGTGAACGAGCCGGAGTTGGTGCGCGGCTGGCCCAGCCAGAAGGCGGGCTCGACCACCGCGCGCACGCCCGCCTCGGCCATCCGCTGATAGTCGTCGGTGGTGCGTGAGGTCATGTGGATGTGCGGATCGAAGATGCGCATCAGGCCTCCTTCAGCTGATCCAGCAGGGCGAGCGCGTCGGGCGGCATGTCGCGGCCCGCCGCGCGGCGTTCGTCGGCGAAGGCCCGCAGCATGGCGCGGAGCTCGGGGTCGGCACGCTCGGTGAGCCGGTGCACGCTTGTCAGCGGCACACCCATGAAGACGCACTTCAGCACGGCCTGGCGCCAGGCTTCGGGACTCAGATTCATTGCGTACGGGCCGAGCGCGGCCGCTACGAGTCGTGTGTCGTTCGTCCTCAGAGCGTCCTCGAGGAGTGGCGTCCCCTTCTCGCCGATGGTCAGCAGTGGAAGGGCCTTGAGTACCGCGAGTTTCTCGGCCGTGTCCCCGTACCGATAGATCTCCGAGATCTCGGCCATGTCGATCTCGGTGAGCAGGAGCGCTCGTGCTGCCTCGTCCGCCGTCCACCCGCCGGTCAGGGGTTCGCGTCCGTAGCGGCGGCCCGCGGCGGGGAACAGCGCGGCGGCGGCTCGCGGGTTCTCGGCCACCCGCCTCAGGTCGTCGTCGATGCGGTCGCCCAGTTCCTGGCGGAGCTGATCAAGAGTGGTCATCGGCGGCCTTTCGCAGGAATTCCAGGGACCGCGCGGCCACGGCGGGCGCGGCGTGCGAGTGGCGCGGAAGTTCGACCGAGACCAGGCCGCGGTAACCGGCGTCGCCGAGTGCGGCGAGCACCGGCGGGAAGTCGATCTCGCCGTCGCCGAATTCGAGGTGCTCGTGCACGCCGCGCCGCATGTCGTCGATCTGCACGTTGACGAGGTGGTCGGCGACTGCCAGGACGCAGTCGGGCACGGACTGTGGTTCCAGGCAGCCGCAGTGGCCGATGTCGAGGGTGATCCCGAAGTGGGGCGGCTTGCCGAGGTCGGCGTGCAGGCGGCGCCAGTCGGCGATGTCGTTGACGAGCATGCCGGGTTCGGGCTCGAATCCCAGGGTGACGCCCGCTTCCGCGGCCGCGCCGACGATCTGGGCGCAGCCGTCGACCAGGCGCCCCCACGCATCCGCCGGTCCGATCCCCGCCCAGAAGGAGACGGCTTCGGCGCCCAGGTCGGCGCCGACGCGGACGGCGCGGCGCAGGTAGTCGAGGCGGCGGGCCGGTTCGTCGTCCATCAGCGTGGGGGAGTGCTTGCGCCACGGGTCGAGCAGGTAGCGGGCGCCGGTCTCGATGACCACGGCCAGACCGAGCCGTTCCAGGTCGGCGGCGACGGCGGCGGTGCGCCCGGCCAGGCCGGCGCCGAACGGGTCGAGGTGGCCGGTGTCCAGCGTGAGTGCGACCCCGTCGTACCCGAGGTCCGCGATCACCCGCAGCGCCTCGGGCAGCCGGTGGTTGCCGAAGCCGTTGGTGCCGTATCCGAATCTCATGTCGGTGACACCCTCCGCGCCAGGCGCCGGGCGAGCGGCGCGGCCAGCGCGACGGCGACACCGTGCACCGGCCGGCCCGACCTCGCGATCAGCGCACCCTGCAGCGGTGGCAGCCCGGTGATCCCCGCCCCGACCGCCGCACGCACGCGCGGCGCGGCCGGATCGGTGAACGCCCTGGCCTGCGCGGTGCCGTACCCCGCCGCGTACCAGGCGGCGAGCACCCCGGCCGGTCCCGGCCGCCGCCCGGCCGTGGTGGCCGCCAGCGCGAGCGTGCCGGCCAGCGTGGCAGCGGGCAGGGCGGGCGCCGCGCCGGACACCTCGGCACGGGACAGCGCGGTGACCGTGTAGGTGTGCGCCGCGACGGTCAGCGCGGCGGGCACCGCGCGGCGAACTGCTCCCCTGGACGCTCCCAGCAGCACGTCCAGACCCCGGCAGGCGGCCATCATGACCGGCCCGGCCGCGGTGTTCTTGGCCCACAGGTCGTAGGCCCAGACGGCGCCGGCCAGTGGCACCGCGACCGCGGCGGCGCGACGGCCGCCGGCCAGGGTGGCGATCAGGACGCCGGCGCCGGTGAGGCCCGCGGCGGTAAGCAGGGCCTGGCGGGGGCTGACACGTCCGGACGGGATCGGGCGTTCCGGGCGCTCGTGTGCGTCGAGGTCGCGGTCGGCCCAGTCGTTGGCGGCCATGCCGCCCCAGTAGAGGCAGACCGACGCGGCGGCCAGCGCGGGCGTCGCGGGGCCCAGGGTGCCGGCGGCCGCCGCGCCGGCGATGGCGTCGCCGGGTACCGAGAGGGCGGCCGGGGCGCGTACCAGCTCAGCCAGGTCACGAAGGCGCATGCAGGCCCCTGACGAACGCGACGAGCGCGGCCCACTGGTCGGGCAGCGCGTGCGGCACGTCGCCGAGCGGATCCTTGAAGAAGAACGCCAGCTCGGGAAGGGGCCCGCTGCGCCCGGCGGCGTGCGCGGCAGCGGTGAGGCGAGCCAGATCGAGTACGAGCGGCGCGGCGAGTGCTGAGTCGCAGCCGTGCCAGGAGAACTCCATCCGCATCGAGGTGCCGAGGAAGCCGCTGAACGTGATCAGGTCCCAGGCGGTCTTGAAGTCGCCGATGTCGTCGACGTACTCGATATGGCTGCTGCCCTGCGGCTGGTAACCGAGCGTCTCGGCCAGCACCCGCTGCTTGCTGCCCGCCTTGGCGGCGTTCGCGGCCGGGTCGGCCAGGTTGGCGCCGTCGCCGCCGCCCAGCAGGTTCGTGCCGGACCAGGTGCGCACGCGCAGGTGCCGCATCGCGAACATCGGAGCCAGCACCGACTTGACGAGCGTCTCGCCGGTCTTGCCGTCGTGCCCCGCGTACGCCGAGCCGTTGCGCGCGGCCAGTTCCGCCAGCGCCGGGAGCCGGGCGCCGGTCGACGGGGTGAAATCGACATAGGAGCAGCAGGCGGTGAAGGCCGCGTACGCATAGATCGAACTCGGCGGCAGAACCTTCTCCCCGCTCGCCAGCGCCTCGTCGAGCAGCGCCAGGCTCTGATGCGCGGGATGCGGCTCGACCACCGGCTCGGTCGACGACACGTTGACCACCACGACCCGTTCGAGGCCGCGCCGCCGGCGGAAGTCGTCGATGTCCGCGGCGATCAGGCGGGCCACCTCCAGCTGGGTGTCGGCGACGGGCACCGGCCGCAGCTCCCGTTGCACCGCGGCCAGCTCGCCGGTGACCGCCTCCGCCGCCCGGGACGGCAGCACCCCGGCCGCGACGAGGTTCTCCACCTTCTTGTCCAGGGTCAGGTCGCTGATGTCGTGGCCGCCGAACGTCAGGTCGGCCAGCCCCGGAACCGCCGGGCCGGAGAGTTCGGGCAGCTCGGTCACGCAGCCCAGCGGCTCGGCGAGCCCGGCGCGCAGGGCGAGAGCACCCACCACGCTGGTCACCGCCACGGATCCGCGGGCCCCGATCAGCCACACACCAGTCGTCGTCATGGATCCTCCATCGTGATCTTTCGATGGATGCATCTCGGAAGCTCACGGTAGAAACTTCCGGTCCGTCCTGTCCAGACTTTTCTATAGACGACGGTAACTTTTATGGCATCCGTCAAAAGTCCCCAGAGCACTTTGGAAGGGGACGAGCCGGTCCGCGCCCGCCTAGCGTCGGCCTCATGGTGCGCACAGGACATGCCGTGGTGCTGGGTGCGAGCTTGGCGGGGCTGGTCGCGGCGCGGGTGCTCAGTGAGGCGTACGAGCGGGTCACCGTCGTCGACCGCGACGCCATGCCCGGCGCGGCGGCACCCCGGCGGGGCGTGCCCCAGTCGCGCCAGCTGCACGTCCTGCTGTCGCGGGGGCGGGAGGCGCTCGACGAGCTGTTCGACGGTCTCAGCGCGGAGCTGCACGGGTACGGCGCGCCCGTCGTCGACCTCAACGAGCAGGTGCACTGGTACAACGACGGATACCGGATGCGCCGGGAACGGACCGATCTCGTCGGGGTGGGCGTCAGCAGGCCCCTGCTGGAGTACGCGGTCCGGGAACGGGTGCGCGCGCTGCCGAACGCCCGATTCCACCCGCCCGCCGAGGCGACCGCCCTGCTGACCACCGGGGACCGGGTCATCGGCGTCCTCGTGACGCCCCGCGAGGGAACCGCACACCGGATCGAGGCCGACCTGGTCGTCGACGCCTGCGGCCGGGCCTCACGGTCCCCGGCCTGGCTGACCGCCCTGGGCTATCGGACACCGCGCGAGGAGCGGGTCGGGATCGACGTCACCTACGTGACCCGGCTCTACGAGCGCGACCCGCGCCACCTCGAGGGCCTGATGGGCGCGCTGACCAACGCCGTGCCGGGCCGCCCGCGCACCGGCATCGTCGCCGCCCTGGAGGACGACCGTTTCGCGGTGGCACTCAGCGGCGTCCTCGGCGAGCAGCCGCCCCTCGACGACGAGGGCTTCCAGCGCTTCGCCGACTCACTGGGCGTGCCACTGATCAGCGACCTCGTACGCGAGGCGACCCCGATCGGCGAGCCGGCCCGGATGCGCTACCCGGAGAGCGTGCGCCGGCGCTATGAACGACTGCGCCGGTTTCCCCGGGGCTACCTCGTCCTCGGTGACGCGCTGTGCAGCTTCAACCCGGTCTACGGCCAGGGGATGACCGTCGCCGCCACCGAGGGCCTGCTGCTGCGGAAGCTGCTGACCGGCGACCGCGATCGTCTGTGGCACGCCTTCTTCCGGGGCGCCGCCAAACTGATCGACGGTCCCTGGTCCATCGCCGTGGGAACCGATCTGCGCTTCCCGGAGGTGGACGGCCCCCGGACGATACGGACCCGGTTGGTCAACGCCTACGTGCACCGGCTGCACGCCGCCGCGCAGACCGACGCGGTGCTCGGTACGGCGTTCCTCCGGGTCCTCAACCTCGTCGACCCGCCGCACCGGCTGCTACGCCCACAGATCCTGCGCCGCGTCCTGGGCCGTCGCCCCGCCCCGGCGGCCGCGCCCACCCCCGGCGCGGCGGGTGTCAGGAGTCGAAGGAGTAGCCGAGCAGGTTCGCGGCCTTCAGGATGACGCCGTCGCGGCCGTTGCGGTCGGCGCTGGCGATGGCGTGCCGGATCACCTGGACGGCCGGGTAGGTGAACGGCTCGGGCGGGATCGGCAGCGGCCGTCTGCGCGCCATCCGCAGGCGGGCGCGGGGCGTGTCGGCGCCGGCCAGCAGGTCGAGCATGACCGTGCCGGCGAAGCGGGTAGCGGCCACGCCGAGACCGGTGAAACCGCTGCTGTAGGCGACCTTGCCGCCCATCGCGACGCCCTGGAACGCGGCCAGCTGGGCCGACATGTCGATCATGCCGCCCCAGGCGTGGGTGAACCTGATGTCGCCGAGCTGCGGGAAGGTGCGCAGGAAGTGGTCGGCCAGCCGGGCGAAGGTCTCGGGGCGCTGGTCGTACTCCGGCTTGATGGCGCCGCCGCGGTGATAGACGGCGTCGTAGCCGCCCCACAGGATCCGGTTGTCGGCCGTCCTGCGGTAGTAGTGGAACTGCCGCGACGAGTCGGAGATGCCGAACGGCTCCCGCCAGCCGATCTCGTCGGCCTGAGCGGCGGTCAGCGGTTCGGTCATCAGGACGTAGTCGTACACCGGGATCGTCAGCAGCCGGTTGCGCCGCAGCAGCGACGGGAAGCCGTTGGTGGCCAGCACGACCTGCCGGGCCCGGATCGAGCCGCCGAAGGTACGCGCGCGGACCACCGTGCCCTCGTCGGTGATCCGGGTGACCGCGGTGTGCTCGTGGATCCGCACGCCGAGGCGCAGGCAGGCCGCCTTCAGCCCCCAGGCCAGCTTCGCGGGGTGGACCAGCGCGGCGTCGTCCGCGCGGAACACCCCGGCCCGGTAGAGCGGGGAACGCACCAGCGTGGCGAGTTCGTCCCGGTCGTAGAACCGCCCGGCGGCCCGGCGCAGCTCCTCGACCTGGTGCTGTTCGGTGGCGACGGCCAGCACGCCGCCCTGCTGGTACTCCGCGTCGATGCCGTGCCGCTCCAGCGACTCGCGGAACTCGCGGAAGTTGCTCTCGGCCAGGGCGTCCAGGACGCCGAGGTCGTCGGCGAAGTAGCGGCGCCCGTTCTCCCGGCCGTGCGTGAGGCTCGCCTCGACGAAGCCGCCGTTGCGGCCGCTCGCCGCCCAGCCCACCTCGGCGCCCTCGATCAGCACGACGTCGCGGGCGGGATCGGCCTCCTTGGCCTGCAGCGCGGTCCAGAGGCCGCAGTAGCCACCGCCGATGATCAGCAGGTCGGTCTCGGTCCGCCCGACCTGCGCGGGCTGGGCGGCGGGCCGGCCGGGATCCTCCAGCCAGTACGGCATCTCCGAGGCGCCGGAGAGCGCTGCCCGGATGCGCCGTTCGTCGGTCCGGATGTCGAGGTCGTAGGCCGTTCCTACCGCCTGCATGGAAATCCTCCCTGGTCAGACCTCGATGGAACAGCCGTCGTATCCTTATGTCAATGCGTTGACATAAGGAGACGGGATGTCGGGAGCAGATCGGGTCAGGCCGACAAGGGTCCGCCGCCGCCCGACACGGGCCGGTGTGGTGCTGGACCACGACCGGATCATCGACGCGGCGCTGCGGCTGATCGAGGCGCCGGGCGGCAACGCGCTCACCATGCGCCGGCTCGGCGTCGAGGTGGGCGCCGACCCGACGGCGGTGTACCGGTACTTCCGCGATCTCGACACGCTGCTCATCGCGATCACCGATCGGCTGATCGGGGAGGCGCTGGAGGGCTTCGCCCCGGCCGGTGGGTGGGCGGCGTCACTGCGCGACATGGGGGAGCGGGTGCACCGGGCGATGCAGCGGCACCCGCGGATGGCGCTGCTGATGGCGAGCCGCTTCACCGCGGGGCCGAACGAGTTGCGTCTCGCCGACATCGGCGTCGGCCTGCTGCTGGACGCGGGCTTCAGCGGCCCGGACGCCGTCCGGCACTACCGGGACTTCATCGAGACCGTGCTCGCCATCGCGGCGATCGATGTCACCGAGCTCACGCCCGCGCAGCAGCGGGCCGAGGACGACGCGCTGGAGCACGCGTTCAGCAGCCTGTCCGCCGAGGAGTACCCGCACCTGAGCGCCGTCCGGGAGAACCTGCCGGAGGTGGCCGCCTCACCGTTCCCCGGCGTCCTCGACAAGCTGATCGACGCGATGTCCGCGAGCCGGTGAGCGGTCAGCCCCGCGCGGCGTACCGGTCCAGGGTGGTGGCCCACATCCGGGCGAGCAGCCGGCGCATCGGGCCGCGGTGCAGCAGCGACAGCAGGAGCTTCTGCGAGCGGGCGTTGGTGTTGTTCCACTCGACATCGAGGCGGCTGCCACCGCCGTCCGCCGGCGTGATCCGGACGGACCCGCCACCGTCGCCGCCGTAACTGCTCTCCACCACGGTCCAGCGGATCACGTCCGGGTCCGACCAGTCGTAGCGGGCGACCACCCAGAACGGCGATCCGGGACTGCTCTCCCGTGCGACCGCCCAGGTGTCGCCTAGCTCGCGCACCTCGTACTTCGCCGGGTCGAGGGTCCGGTTCCAGATCCGCGGCCGCCGGTCGGTGAAGTCCGTGAAGGCACCGCGCACCTGCTCGGGCGAGGCCTTCGTGCCGACGTCGAACCGCATCCTGTCATCGGAACACAGGCTCGCCCCGCGCGTCCATCGGCCACACCGTCCCGGTGGTCAGCGGCGGGCGCGTTCGAAGGTGACCAGGAGCCCGTCGACGCCACCGGGGCCGATCCGGCCCTTGACGTCCGCGGACGTGATCGCCTTGAGCTGCCAGCCCTGGGCGGCGTGGTCGTTGAGGACCCGCTCCAGCTTGTCGCCGGACATCTTGCCGCCGATCATCTTCTCGCGCAGTTCGACAACCTTGTACTCGTACTGTTCGGCCATGACGCCATGGTCGGACCCCGCGTCAAATCTTTCCTCTCCGCTGTAACCGGACACCGCCGCGAAGCGTGTAACCCGTGACCGGCCGGGCGGCCGGGTCACTCGAGAGAGAGGGCACCGTGGTCGATTTGCACCAGGCGCGCGAGGTCGATCCCGGCCGGCCCCCCGAACTGGACTTCGACGGCTTCTACGCCGCCCACTTCCAGTCGCTGACGATCCAGTTGTACGCGTACACCGGGGACCTGCCCGGTGCTCAGGACGTGGTGCAGGAGGCATTCCTGCGGGCACTGGCCCGGTGGCGGCGGTTGTCCGCGATGGATGATCCGCTGGCCTGGGTGCGCCGGGTCGCGTGGAACCTGGCAACCAGCCAGTGGCGCCGCGCGCGTACCGCCGCGCTCTTCCTGCGCAGGAACCGCCTGGAGAACGCTCCCGAGCCGGGGCCGGACCGGGTCGCTCTGGCCGACGCGCTCGCGACCCTGCCCGCACGGCATCGCCGGGTGGTCATCCTGCACTACCTCGCGGATCAATCCGTACGCGACATCGCCAACCAGGTCGGCGTGCCCGAGGGGACCGTCAAGGCATGGCTGCACCGCGGCCGTACTGCCCTGGCCGCCCACCTCACCGAGAAGGAGGACGAGACATGACCGATCCCGATCGTGATCCACTGATCGACGCGTTCGACGAGTTCCGCGGCCAGGTCGCGCTCCGCGTGAAACCCGAGGGCGTCGAACGTACCCGCGAAAGCCTCCGAACCCGAAAGCGGAACGTCGCCGTCGGCGCCTTGACCCTCCTGGTCGTCGCGCTTCCCGTGGCGGCCCAGGCCGTGCTCAGCGGCGAGCCGGACGGCTCCCCGGCGGGCTCACCGGGGTCACCGCCCCTCCCGCTGAACTCCGCCTCCACGGGCAACTTCGTCGGGCCGGGGCAGAACGTCAACCCCTCGGACACGGCTCCGCAGGGCGGCATCACCGAGGCGGCCCTCTACTCCGCCGAGCTGGACCTGCCCGCGTGGCCGGGCGGATCCGCCGCCGGATGCCCCACCGGACCGGTCCGGTTCCAGGACGGTGACGCTCTCGTCGGCGACGCCAACATCTGGATCGCCGGTGTCGCGCACGCCGACGTCGACGCCGACGGCCGGGCCGAGACGTTCGCCCGCGTCTTCTGCATGGGCGGGCCGAACGACGCCGTCTCCCGGGTCCTGGCCTTCACACCCGCACCCGGCGGCGGCGTGCGCACCCTCGGCTCGGTCGCCGAGCAGAGCGGCGACGTGGCTGCCATCTGTGGTGTGCGCGCCGGTGCGGACGGCGCGGTCCAGGTGGAGACCGCCGACTTCCCGGTGCCCTGGCGGTGCGCCGACCCCGAGTCGGGTACCGAACGGTACGTCACCCGGCAGTGGCGGACGTTCACCTGGAACGGGTCGGCCTTCGTCCAGCAGGGATCTCCTGCGCACACCCCCAACCGGTACGCCACGGACCTCGAGCTGACCAGCACCGATCTCGTGCTGACCAGGCAGGCGAACGGCCACTATGTGGGTTCGATGACGTTGACGGTGCGCAACACCGGTAGCTCGGCGATCCCGTACAAGACGCAGACCGTCCTCTCGGACGGGATGCTCCTGGTCGACCCGCCGCAGGGATGCGCCATCGATCCGTCGTGGACCGGCGGCGAGATGGAGAGCGTCTTCTGCACCGGCGCTGAACTGGCCGGCGGTGCGACCCGGACGGTGACTCTGAAGATCGACTCACCGGAGCGCTATCAGCTCAACTACATTCCGGACACCAATGTGCTGCCGCTGGACGGCTACAACGACCCGAACCAGGCCAACGACCGGGCGGCGCTCGACATCCGATTCCAGGATTGATGGTTCGTCGGTCCGGTCAGCATGATCGCCTTTTGGGACCATCTGATCGGACCATCCCCCGGTGCCGCGAGAGCGCGTTACTTTCTGGTCAACGCGCTTAACGGTGAGTCACGGACCATCCACCGATCCATTCACCCGGGGGGAACTGTGCGCATCCACCATCGCAAGAGGGCTGTCGCCGTCGTGGCGGCAGCCTCCGCCCTGACACTGCTGGCCGGACAGACGCCGGCCGCAGCGACCTCGACCGACGACGTGTTCGCCAAGATCCTGGTCAAGCAGGTCACCGGTGCGAACGCCAAGAAACACCTCGACGCCCTGCAGGCGATCGCCACCGCCAACGGCGGCAACCGCGCTGCGGGGTCGGCGGGCTACGACGCCTCACGCGACTATGTCGCCAACAAGCTGCGCAAGGCCGGCTACAAGGTCACGCTCGACCCGATCAACTTCGTCGAGGCGTGGACCGAGAACAGCCCGCCCACGCTGAACCTGACCGCTCCTACCGCCAAGACCTACGTACCGAACGAGGACTTCTTCACCTTCGAGCCCTCACCGGCCGGCGATGTGACCGCGCAGGTGCAGGGTGTCGACCTCACGTTGCCGCCGACCCCGACGCCGACCTCGACGAGCGGGTGCGAAGCGGCTGACTTCAACGGCTTCGTCGCGGGCCGGATCGCGCTCGTCCAGCGCGGCACGTGCGGATTCGCCACCAAGATTCGCAACGCCGGTTTCGCCGGGGCCTCGGGCATCATCGTCTTCAACGAGGGACAGCCGGGGCGTACGGACGCCTTCCCGCTGAACATCGGTGAGTGGCGGGCGAACATCCCGATGGTCTTCGCCGACTTCGCGGTCGGCAACGAGCTCGCGGCCACGCCCGGAGCCACCGTTCGGCTCAAGGTCGACTCGACCCTGACGCTCGGCACCAACCACAATGTGATCGCCGAGACGCGTCTCGGCAACCCGAAGAACGTCGTGATGGTCGGCGCCCACCTGGACAGCGTGACGGTCGGCCCCGGCATCAACGACAACGGCTCGGGCACCGCGGCGATCCTCGAGACCGCCCTGCAGATGAAGCACTTCCCGGTCCGCAACAAGGTCCGCTTCGCGTTCTGGGCGGCGGAGGAGATCGGGCTGCTCGGCTCCGACCAGTACGTCGAAGGGCTGTCCACGGCCGAGCGTGACAAGATCAAGCTCTACCTGAACTTCGACATGGTCGCCTCACCGAACTACGCCTACAAGCTGTACGACGGCGACAACTCCGACGGCGTCGGCTCGCCGGCCGGCCCGCCCGGCTCCGCCCAGATCGAGAAGCAGCTCGAGGCCTTCTTCGACTCCCGGAACCTCGGCCACGTGGGCACCGACTTCGACGGCCGCTCCGACTACGGCCCGTTCATCGCGATCGGCATTCCGGCCGGCGGCATCTTCACCGGCGCCGAGGGCATCAAGACGCCGGAGGAGGCAGCGCTGTTCGGCGGCACCGCCGGTGTCGCCTACGACATCTGTTACCACCAGGCCTGCGACACCATCTCCAACGTCAATCTGACCGCACTCGACGTCAACGCCGACGCCATCGCGGATTCGACGGCTCGGTTCGCCTTCAACACCAGGGCTATTCCCTGACATCGGGCCCGCCTCCGGCCGCGACCCTCACGGCCGGAGGCGGGCCCTCCCGCCTCGGTGCGGTGACCGGGATGTGGAGGAGGGCGACCACTGCCGCGCCCACCGCCGCCCCGCCCGCCAGGACGAAGCCGGACCGGGCGCCGGCGAGATCGGCGAGTGCCCCGCCCGCCGCCGCCCCGGCCGCCGTGCCCACCGCCGTAGCGGTGGCGAGCCACGCGAACGCCTCGGTGACCGTGCCGGCCGGCGCCGCGCGGTCGACCATCGCGTACGCGCTGGCCAGGATCGGCGCGATCAGGGAACCCGCCACAGTGATCAGGACCGCCGCCGGCACCACGCCGGACGGTGCCGCCACCAGCGCCAGGTGACTGACGCCCAGCGCCGCGAGCAGCACCGCGAACGAACGGCCGCCGGTCGCGCCGCCGCCGAGCCGGGCCGCCACGACACCCCCGGCCAGCGAGCCCACACCCCAGAGTCCGAGCAGGACACCCGCCGCCGGCCCGGACGAGGCGGCCACCGCGACCTCGGTGGCGCCGAACAGCACGCCGACGCCCGCCATCACCGTCACCAGCGTGCGCATGGCGGGGGAGGCGAGCGCGCTGCCCCCGGTCCGGCGGGTGCCGGCCGGTCGCCAGGCGCGGGAGACCGGCGAGAGTGCGAAAACGGTCGTCGCCGCGATCAGGACGGCGCCGGCCGCGGTCAGCGCCACCCCGGTGCCGGCCAGGGCGCCCAGGGCCAGTGCGAGCGGCGGCCCGGACACCCAGGTCAGCTCGGTGGCGGCGGCGTCCACCGCGTACGCCCGGCGCTGTTGATCCTCGCCCGGCCGCAGCGCCGGGATCAGCGTGCGCAGGCAGGCGCCGATCGGCGGGGTGGCGAAGCCGATGACCGTGGCCAGCGCGAGCAGCACCGGCAGCGGCGTTCCGGCGGGCACCCGGGCCACGGCGGCGAGTGCCGTCCCGGCGACGAGAGCCGAGCTCAGCAGCACCACAGTCTGACCGCGCCGGTCGACGAGGCGGCCCAACACCGGCCCACCGGCGCCCTGCGCGACGGCGAGCGCTCCGGCGACCGCACCGGCTGCCGCGTAGGAACCGGTCAGCTGCTCGACGTGCACGAGCAGCCCGATGCTGAAGGTGGCGAGGGGGAGGCGGGCGACAACCGACGTGGAGAAAAGCATGCTCCTACGGTCGCGTCCGCACTGGTACAAAGAACAGATCCAGTGAAGCCATGGAAAAGGGGTCCAGTGGAGTTGCTGCTGACCGTCGCGAGGGATCGTCCGGGCACGCTGAGCGCGCAGATTCAAAGTCAAATTCGCGATTGCGTACGCGACGGCAGCCTCCACGCCGGCACCCCCGTCCCGTCCACCCGCGACCTGGCCCGGCAGCTCGGCGTCTCCCGCAAGGTCGTCGTCGACGCGTACGCGCAGCTCGCCGCCGAGAGCTACCTGATCACCCGGCAGGGCGCTCAGCCGCGGATCGCCGACGGGCCGTTCCCGAACGCTGCCGCGACGCCCCGGCCGGCCGCCGCACGCCCCGACCGGTTCGACTTCATGCCCGCGCGACCGGACGTCTCGTCGTTCCCCCGCGCCGCCTGGGCTCGCTGCCTGCGCGACGCGGTCGCCGAGATCACCGTCGCCGACCTGGGCTACGGCGACCCGTTCGGCACCGGCGCGATGCGCGACGCCCTGGCCGGGCACCTCGGGCGCGTCCGCGGGGTGGTGACCGTCCCCGACCGGATCGTGGTCACCAACGGCTACCTGCAGGGACTCGGCCTGATCTGCCGGGCGCTGGCGGCCCGTGGCGCGCGGCGTATCGCGTGCGAGGACCCGGGCGGCGTCGACGAGAGCCGGATCGCGGCGCGGGCGGGGCTCGAGGTGGTACGCGTACCGGTCGACGCTCTGGGCCTGCGCGTGGATCTGCTGGCGGCGGCCCACGTCGACGCGGTGATCCTGACACCGGCGCACCAGCACCCCACCGGCGTGGTCCTGGCCCCGGAGCGCCGGACCGCGCTGATCTCTCTGCTGCGTGCCACCGGTGCCGTCGCCGTCGAGGACGACTACGACGCGGAGTACCGCTACGACCGGTCACCGGTGGGCGCTCTGCAGGGTCTCGATCCGGAGCACGTGGTCTACGCCGGAACGGTCAGCAAGATCCTGGCCCCCGCACTGCGGCTGGGCTGGATGGTCCTGCCCCCGTCGCTGGTGGATGCGGTACGCGAGGAGGAGCACGGCACCGCCCGCGTCGAGCAGCTCGCCTTCGCCCACTTCCTGCGGCGCGGCGACCTGGACCGGCATCTGCGCCGGATGCGTACGCGATACCGCCGCCGCCGCGACACGATGATCGCCGCCCTGGCCGAGTCGTTCCCCCAGGCGACGGTCCGCGGGATCGCCGCCGGACTGCACGTCACCGTGGAGTTACCGCGCACCGCCGACGAGGCAGCCGTCGCGGCCGCGGCCCGTGCCCTGGGCATCGCGCTGGCCACGATGGGCGATTACTCCACCCGCGCCGACCGCCCGCCCACCCTGATCCTCGGCTACTCCCAGATGACCGAGTCCCGGCTGCGCGAGGGTGTACGCGAACTCGCCGCCGCTACTCGTACCGGTACTTGAGCGCGTCCGCCTCGGTCTGCTCGATCTCCGCGATCGTCAGCTCCGGCATCCGCAGCTGAGCGAGCGTCACCTCGGCCGAGGTCGGCTGGGCGTCCGCCGGCAGCCACTGATCGGGCTTCCACACCGTGCCCCGCAGGAACGACTTGGGGCAGTGCGGGTAGACCTCCTCAATACCCACCACCAGCGCGCTGGCCGGCGGCTTGCCCACCGCGGTCAGCTGCGACAGCAGGTCCGGCCGGGTGGAGACGCAGGCCCGGCCGTTCACCCGGAGCGTCGTGGGGCGCCCCGGGATGACGAACATCAGCCCCGCCCGCCCGGTCGCGATGACGTTCTGCAGGGTGTCGAGACGCTTGTTGCCGGTCGCGTCCGGAATCGCCACCGTCCGGGAGTCCAGGACGCTGACGAACCCGGCGGGGCCACCGCGCGGGGAGACGTCACAGTTGCCCTCGGCGTCCATGCTGGCGACGAGGACCAGCGACGCACAGGCGATCAGCTGGCGGGTCTGCTCGGTGAGCTCGGTCATCTGCTTGCGCACGGCCGCGTCGCCGGGCAGCGCGTAGATCCGGCGCAGCGCCTCCTGATCGGGCACGGCGTCGACGCGCAGCGAGTCGAAGGCACTGGTGTCCAGGGCTGACGTCATTCACCGACCCTAATCGACCGGCCCGGCGACCCGGCCACCGATTTTCCCGTCCCGGGCTCAGGCGGTCAGGCAGCGGCCGCCGGGGAGCAGGCCCGCGTACCACTCGTGCCAGCGCCCGTCCGGACCGGGAACGACGTCGCCGAGCACGCAGACGTCGCCGACGCGGACCGCCCAGAGCAGCGCGCCCGGCACGGACGGGTCCTCGGGGCGGGCGAGGCGCACCACGGCGCCGGTGTAGCCCTTCTCGGTCAGCGCGCGCTGGACGCGGGTCACGTACTCCTCGGTCGCCTCCAGTCCGGTGCCGTCGAGGCGGGCGGTGTTGAACACGGCGACGGCGGCCTCGTCGAGAGCCTCGTCCTGGCCGATGGCGGGCGCACCCGTACGCTGATGGCTGTCTTTGAGTTCGTGAGCGCAGTGTCCCGGGTCGTTGATCGGATCGGCGCAGACGGCCGAGGGTGCGCTGCTCGGCGGTGACCGGACCGAACTCTCCGCGCCGCACGACGCGATGACGGAGAGCAACAGGGCCGCCGGGGCGAGATGCGCTCTCCGTGATGTTGATGTCACAGCCAGCAACGGTACGTGACCGCGCCCGCACCGCAGCCGCAACTGTCGCCTGGTGCGCTTGACCATGTGACGGAACGGGGCATGCGAACGGCGGCGTACCGGTGGTACCTCGGTTTCGGCGGCCTGGTCCTGGCCGCTGTGCTGATCGCGCCCCCGCTGGTGCAACGCGTGCTGATCATGGTGCTCGCCCTGTCGGTGATCGTCGCTGTGATCGTGGGCGTGCGCCGCTACCGGCCGGTCTGGTCGCGCCCCTGGTGGCTGGTGGTGACCACGGTCGGTGTGTCCATGGGCGCGAACCTGGGATGGGCGCTGGCGACCACCCCGTCCGGCGAGCTGATCTTCCCGTCCGCCGGCGACCTGTTCTTCGCGATGTCGATGGCCCTGCTGACCGCCTGCGTCTACTGGTGGATCCGCCCGGGCCGGTACCGCGGCGGCATGATCGACGCGGCCATCGCGCTGACCGGCGGCGGTGCGGTCGTGTGGGTGTTCGTCCTGACACCGCTGCTGTTCGACGGCCGGGCCACCGGGCTGCGGCTGGGCAGCTACCTCTACCTCATCGCGGTCGACCTGCTGATCCTGGCGTTCACGGTCCGGGTCGCGGTGATCTCGCGGGTGCGCACGGTCGCGTACCGGCTGATGGTCACGGCCTCGACCCTGTGGGTGGTGACCGACACGGTCTACTACGCGGCGCTGTTCGGCGGTGCCTACCGGCCCGCCCACTGGACGGTGGTCGGCTGGCTGACGGCGTACGTGCTGGTCGGCGCCGCCGCGCTGCACCCGTCCATGGCCCGCAGCACCGGAAGCATGCCGCGCAACGCAGCGTTGATGTCGCGGACCAGGCTGGCCGCCTACGTCATGCTCACGATGCTGATCGCCGGGCTGGCCGTCTACGGGTTCGAGAACGCGCGCCCGGCCCACCGGACCGTCCAGCTGATGGTGATGCTCGGCATCGGCTGCACCACGTCGGTGCTGCTGATCGCCCGGCTGGCGCACCTCGGCGCCGCCCTCAACCGCCGCGCGTACGTGGACCCGCTGACCGGTCTGGGCAACCGCGCCGCGCTGCAGACCCACCTGCACCGCCGCGCCGCTCACGACCGGATCCTGCTCGTGGTGGACCTCGACTGCTTCCGGGAGATCAACGCCGCCTTCGGCCATCAGGTCGGCGACGCCGTGCTGGTCGAGACCGGTCACCGCCTGCGCGCGGCGGCACCCAGCGACGCCGTGGTGGTCCGGCTCGAGGCCGACGCGTTCGCGGTGCTGACCCGCGGCGGTGACGCGGACTTCCACGGCCTCGCCGAGCAGTTCCTGCGGGCGATCGCCGAGCCGTACCCGGCGGCCGGGCTGACCAGCCGGCGCGTCCAGGCCGTCATCGGCGGCGTCACGGTCACCGGCGGCGGCGACGGCACCACCGCACTCCGCGACGCCGATCTGGCACTCGGCGACGCCCGCACCGAGGGCTGCCGGTCGGTGCTCTTCGACACCGGCGACTACGCGCGGTGGAAGGCGAACCGCGACCTGGTCGCCGGCCTGCAGCACGCGGCCGCCGCCGGCGAATTCGGCCTGCACTACCAGCCCATCGTCGACCTCGGCACGGGCGCGGTCGTGGCCGCCGAGGCCCTGCTGCGCTGGACCCGCGCCGACGGCACGAAGGTGTCGCCGGGCGAGTTCATCCCGCTGGCCGAGCAGAGCGGCGAGATCATCGCGATCGGCGACTGGGTGATCGCCCAGGTCTGCGCCGATCTGGACGAGCTGTGGAAGGCGTACCGGCTGCCCGTCACCGTGAACGTGTCGGCGCACCAGCTGCGCGACCCCCTCTTCGCGGACCGCCTGATCAGCCGCATGGAGCGCACGGGTCTGCCCGGCCCGGCCCTGATCGTCGAGATCACCGAAACCGTCCTGATGACCACGGTGACCGACGCCGCCAGCACGATCGCACAGCTGCAGCAGCTGCGCGCCCACGGCGTCCGGATCGCCATCGACGACTTCGGCACCGGCTACTCGTCGCTCGCCTATCTGCGCGAACTCCCGGTGGACGTCCTGAAGATGGACGGCTCGTTCACCTCCGAGCAGATCGAGAGCGGCGGGGAGCGGGAGATCGCGTTCGTCCGTACCATCGTGGACCTGGGCCGCAGCCTGAACCTGCTCACGCTGGCCGAGGCCGTGGAGACGCCGGCGCAGGCGGAGCGGTTGCGGGAGCTGGGCTGCCACCTCGCGCAGGGATACCACTTCGCCCGTCCGGCACCGGTCCGGGTGCTGCATGATCTCCTGTCGGAACACGGGTCACGCACAGCAGCGTGACCCGTCCCTCGAACGGCGGGAGACACCGATGAGCGCCGACGACGGTCTTGACCCGGGCTGGGTCCGCGCCTGGGTGGCGGAGATCACCGCGCATCTGCGGTCCGTCCTGTCCGCGTTCGACACCTACTATCCGTTCCCGCCCGGCAGGAACGAGGTCGTCCTGGCGGATCCCGGCCGGAGCTTGCCCGGCGGCACTCCACCCGACCTGACCGCCTTCTACCGGGTGGTCGAAGAGGTGACCATGCCCGACATCGGCAACGGGTTCTTCATCCACCCACCCGTTCTGCTCAGCGACGGCGACCACGGCACGGTCTTCGCCAGCAACGGCGGCGGAATCCTCTATGCCATCGGCCCGGACAACACGGTTCACCGTTCACGCGCGGCGTCCACCGACAGCGACTTCGACCCCGTCGCGACCGACCTGCGTGACTTCCTCGGTCAGGTCCTCGACGCCGTCGCACACTTCGCAGCGACCAGAAACCCCGGCGACCTCTGATCCCGCCGCTCTCCCGGTCGGTTGTCTACTGGAAAGCCTCCATCACCTCCTTGATGCCCTTGAGTCTCTTCGGCAGGGGCGGGAGCACGGTCGGGTCCAGCCGCTGCGGGGGTACCTGGGCGACCGGCTGGACCACGACCGGCGGCGGGGCGGGCTGGACCACGACTGGCGGCGGGGCGGGCTGGACCACGACTGGCGGTGGGGCGGGCTGGACCACGACTGGCGGTGGGGGCGGCTGGACCACGACTGGCGGTGGTGGCGGCGGGCCGACGTCGTCCAGCGGTGGGGGCGGCCCGTCGTTCGCCGGCGGCGGGGGTGCCTGGCGGCGGACCCCGGGCGGTAGCGGGGGCGGCGGGATCGAGGGCACCGGCGGAAGGGGTGGCTGGCGCTGCGGCGGGGCGGGCGACGCGAACCGGAGGGGCGCGTTGACCAGCAGGACGGGCCGCGGGCGCAGGTTGGCGGGGTTCAGCCGCTCGGTGTACTCGTCCAGCGCGGTCTGCGGGTCCTCGTCGGTGACACGGTTCTCCATCTCGCCGCCCCGCGCCCAGGCGTCCGCCTCGACCGGCATCGTCGCGTACAGCGGGAAGGCCACGCGGTACGCCTCGCGCTGGCGAAGATAGTTGTCGTACTCGGCCAGCGCGTCGTCGAGCCAGCGCTGCGGCCCGTCCGGGTGCTCCATGTACTCGTTGTACTTCTTCCGGAACGCCTCGTCGGAGTCCGGGTTCTGGTACTTCTCCAGCTTCGCCTCACTGTCCTTGATCCCGTAGTCCGCGTCGAACGCGGCGCCGGCGAGGGCGGACGCGTTCCCCACCAGGTTCGCCCGCCACACCTCGGCCTCCGCCCACTCGCGCAGCGACAGGCGACTCAGCGGATCGGCTTTCGCGGCCCGGGCCACCGGGCCGTCGATCGTGAGGAGGTTCGCGATCTCGCCCTCGGTCCGGCCCTCCGTCGCCATCATGCGGGCCACCCGGAACAACTGCTCGGCGTGCCGGGCCTCGTGATAGACGTTGTTGGCGAGCGTGGCGAAGGTCGCCTTGTCGAAATCACCATCGAGGAACCGGGCCGGGCAGTTCATCGACCACAGGGCGCCGGAGAACATCGGGTTGTCGCCGAACTCCCTGTCGATCTTCTTGATCCGCGGGATCTTCAGCGCGTCGAACAGAACGTTCACCGGCTCCAGCACGATGTCGTTCCGCTCGTCCGGCGTCTTCGTGTTCCAGTCCTTCTTGGCCGTGTTCACGTGTCCGGCCCACCATTGGGCGTACCCGGGATCCGCCAGGCCGATCGGTTCGGCCGGCGGTGCCGACCAGTCGATCGGCTGTTGCACCACCAGTGGGGGCGGAACGGCTATGGGGCCGATGTTCTGGTTCTGTACCGCGAGCACCGCCACGGGCCCCTGCGGTGTGGCGTCACGCTTCTTCTTCTGCACCTTGGTCTTGGTGCTCTTGCCCTTCTTCCTGCCCGTGCTCTGAATGCTCATCGGTGACGTCCTTCCGAGTCGGGGCTCACCGGTTCGCCCGGTAGGTGAGCATCAGGCCGAGGTTGTCGAGTGCGCTCTTGTCGCCCTCCAGTTGCAGGCGCCAGCCGCCCGCGCCGAGCGTCAGGCCGGGAGTCCGGAGCAGCTTGCCGTCGGCCAGCGCGAGCCGTTTGTCGCCGCCGAGCAGGAACTGGGCGGTGCCGCCGTCGAGCAGCTGGTACTTCGCGTACACGCCGGTGATCTGGCGGCCGACGATGTCCGGGAACTGGTCCGGGGCGAGCGGGAGGACCAGGGTGGCCGAGCCGTTGTCCCGGAACTCCGCCCAGGCCTCCGGGAACTCGGCCGCCACGTTGAACATGCGGGTCGCCGGGTACGGCTTCAGCATGCCGCGTACCGCCGTGGCGAAGGTCTCGCCACCGGCCTCGGCGGTGTACTTGACCGTGACGGTCACGTCGAGCAGGTCGTCCGGTGGCCGCTGCCCTCCGGTGTCCAGCCGCCACCGGGAGACCGCGCCGGTCCCCTCGAACGGCAGGTACCGGTCGTCGTCGAAGCGCGTCTCGAACAGGCCGTTGTTGTCCCGGCCCTCCTCGACCTCGGAGAGCACGACCTGGTCACCGGCGCGCCAGTCGGTGCGTACCGCGGCCGGCGGCGAGCCGTTCGGCTCCAGCAGGAACTTGACCGCGGCCGGGTCGGCCGAGAGCACGGTCCGGTGGTCCAGCTGGGTGAGTGTGGCGTTCACCCCGAGCGGTCCGTCCTCGGCGTCGAACGAGACGCTGACCGTACGGATCTGGCGCCGGAAGTGGCCGGGGAAGTCCCGGTCGAACAGCGCCTCGGTGAACGCGAACTCGCACCGGCCGGTGTTGCGCAGGTCCAGCAGCGCGAGGGGGTCCAGCGCGAACAGCGAGACCCGCCTGGTGATCTCCAGGGTCCGGCGCCCGGCCGTGGAGTACGCCCGGTTCAGGCGCTCCAGGTCGAGCCAGAGGCTCTCGCCGGCCAGCAGGCCCTGGCGCCGGCTGTCCCAGCTGGACGGCTGGACGTACGCGCTCCCGCTGTCACCCGTCTCGAACTGGTAGGCGCGCTCGGCGGCGCGTGCCGTCTCGTACGCGAGGTGGTAGGTCTGCAGGTACATCGCGGAGAGCCGCCCGGCCATCCAGTGGTACAGCTGCGGCCCGGCGAACTTTCCGGTCACGTACGTCAGGACCGCCTCGTTGTTCGCCGCCTGCAGGTTGAGGGTGTCGAGCTCGCGCTGGGCGATCGCCACCTGATGCTCGGCCGCCGTCACCTGATGGCCGATCTGGACCACGTCGCTGCGCGAGATGCCGAGCTGCAGGTTCCAGTCCTGCGCCGTGCGCTCCTGTTCCGCGCGGATGCCGAGGATCTCGCCGGCCAGCGCGAGCCCCTCCCCGAGCGACGAGGAGATGTCCGAACCCGTCTCCAGCGCGCCGCCGAACTCGTCACCGCCCTGCTGGAAGCCCATGATGAACGGCCCGATCAGCATCTCGGGCATGCCCTTGGCGATCGCGGCGCCGATCTTCAGACCGGCCGCCGCGAAGTGCGCGTTGGCGCCGTGGGACATCAGCTCGATCTGCGCCTGCTGCACCGCGGTGAGCCCGGTGGCGATCTGCGTCTCGTAGTGCACGACCCGGGCGGCGGCGCCGTCCAGCGCGGCCCGCGTCTCGGCGAGGCGCTCGACGGCGATGCGGAGTTCGGCCTCCTTGATGCCGCGGGTCAGCGCCAGAACGGCCGCCTCCTGCCGTTGCTGGAGCAGGAACAGCTCCTCGGCGTCACGGCGCTCCATGGTGCTGAGCAGGTCGCCGCCGAACTGGCGTACCCGGTCGGCCAGGTCCTGCGCCCGCCGGATCAGCACCGCGAACCGGTGGTTCGGCACCGGCGCGGCGGCGGCCGCCGTGACCTGGTCGAGGGCCGCACCGGTGGCCGCACCGCGGACCAGCGCCATGACGTCGGCCGGCGGCTCGAACATCGGCAGCGGCCGGCTGATCCCCAGGATGTCCATCGACTGGCGGATCTTCCGCAGCCGGTCCTCGACCCGCGTCCAGTACTCGAAGAACGTGCTGTTGGCGGGCACGTAGAAGTACGGGTTGGCGACGCCGGCGTGCACCGACCCGGCGCCCTCCAGCAGGGTGCCGCCCGCCGTCAGGTGCTCCACCTCCGGCCCGGCCGGCGCGGCCTCCAGGGCCGCGTAGGCGGCCGCCGGCGGCAGGGCCCGCGCGCCCAGGTCGTACGGGCGCTGCCCGAGCAGGTCGTACGCGAGGATGTAGAGCATCCGCGCCTCGTCGACGCTCTCCGCCGTGTACTGCCGGAACAGCATGTCGGCGCCGTCGAGCACGTTGTCGATGTAGGCCATGACGACCGACCTGCGGTATGCCACCGGCCGCAGCTCGGCGATCGCGTGCGGGTCGAACGGGTCGTCGAGGTACGCCTTGATCAGGCTGCCCCGGTCGCCGATCGCGTCGTACTGGCGGCCGAGCCGCGCGATCATCGCGACCCGCTCCTCGAGGCTGCGCCGCACCGCGCCCGCGGGCACCGACTTCAGCGCCGTGACCACGTCGTCGAGCCCGTCGCCGGCCAGCGTGTCCAGGTAGGCGATGTCGTCGGCGGTCAGGTCGCGGATCTGGTGGAAGGCCGGCGCGAGCCCGGACAACCGCTGCAGCACCGGTTCGAACGCCGCCCGGGCGCGGGCGCCGTCGGGAGTGGCGAGGTCGCCGCGGCAGCTGACCACCAGGGCGTCCACGTCGACGGCGAGGAAGGGCAGGAACCGCCAGTAATGGGTGCGCTCTGTCGGGTCGAAGATGTACTCGAACCAGCGGCGGGCCTCCTCGAACCGCTGGGCGCTGTTCAGCACCTGCGCGATGAGCAGCGGCGCGTGGAAGAAGATCTCCCAGTAGTACGTGCCGTTGGAGCTGGTGAAGTCCAGGTGCGAGCTGGTGGGCATGCGCGCCGTCAGCACGCGGTCGGGCACCTGGATCGTGGTGGCGTCCGAGCGCGTGGTGCTGAACGCGGGCAGCTCGTCGATCTCCTGGGTCTCCGGGCTGAGCAGCGCGTCCACCCCGCCGGCGAGCAGCCGCCGGTTGAGCTCGAACGCGGTGCTCGACGTCAGCCGGACGATGTCCGTCGGCAGCCCCGCGATCTCGTACGGGCTCGGCGTGATCCCCTTGTTGGTGTAAGCCGCGTACTGCTTGCCCCGGAAGAGGAACAGCTTCTCGTCCGTGTCGAGGACGGTGAACCGGCCGGACAACCCGGTGGGCAGGCCGCGCCAGTTGTCCGCGATCGGCGCCCACGTCAGCGTCGCGTCCAGCTCGACGTCGTCGGGCAGGGGCGCGTACATGCCGCCGCTGACCGCGTAGCGCTGCCCGAGCCGCCGGAACACCGCGTTCACCTCGCGCGACGTCCGCTTCGGGTATCCGGGGTCGGTGAGCCCGGCGATCGTGCTGCCGTCCACCGAGTACCGGACGAACTGGTCGCGGCTGACGAGATAGAGCTTGGTCGCGCCGTCCACCTCGGCGAGGTAGGCCGCGTCCACCCGGCCCTCCCTGCCCAGGAGGCTCTCGACCGGGCTGAGGTCGGTGAGCCGTCCGGTGCGGGCGGCGGTGACCGTGGGCCCCGCCAGTTCCCACATCTGCTGGGCGTTGTCGAACCGCAGGAGGTTGCCGCCCCAGAACACGCTGGGGCCGCTCGGCGCGCTCGGCGGCAGGCTGTCGGCGTTGCCGGTGAACGGGCGCAGCTGCGGGACGCGGTTGTCCGGCACGACCGGGAGATACTCGTTGCCGAAGACGAGGTACGTCTTGCCGGCGGCCACCGCGACGGTGTCGAGGACGCGGCCGGACGCCTCCGGCCACAGCTCGCTCAGCCTGCGCGGCCTCGTCAGGTCGGCCGAGGTGACGAAGGCGTTCTGCGTCTTCGAGTAGAAGTACTCGGTACCGTCCGGGCCGGCGAAGGCACTGTCGATCCTCGTCCAGAGGGGCAGCCGGTCGGTGTTGGCGTCGATCCGCTGGGGATAGTCGCGGTCGAGCCTCCCGATCTCGGCCGAGTAGCGGTAGTACTCGTCCCCGGCGAAGACGAAGAGGCGGCCGTCGCGGACCATCGCGGCGTCCACCGGCACACCACGGGTCAGGTTGGCGCCGATGGTGCCCCAGACCGGGGTGGTGAGCGCGGTGTTGCGGCCCGCACTCGGCTCGTCCTTCGGTGTCTTCAGGAACCGCGCGCGGGAGTTGTCGAAGAAGTAGCGGGTGCCGTCGGCGGTCTGGAACGCCGCGTCGATCCAGTCCCACGAGTACGGCAGCAGCTCGCCGTTGCCCTGCAGGTCCCGCATCGGCTGCGGCTCGGCGTGCGCGGTGATCGGCCGGCACAGGAAGCTGCCGCCCTTGTGGTCGACACTGATCCACGGCCCGTCCGGCGAGTCGGCGGGAGCGTTGAACCGTACGACGCTCGCCGGGCCGGGCCGGCTGGTGACCGGTTCGGCGAAGACGCGGCTCACGTCGGCCGCCCGGGGCGGTGTCACGGGCTTGTCGGCGCGCAGGCCGTACAGCTCGGGGGTCAGCGTGAAGGCGGAGCTGACCGCCCGCGCGCCGGTGATCCCCAGGGTCGTGTACGAGCAGGAGACCACGATCGCGTCGTGGCTGCCCGCCGGTCCGCCCGGCACGGTCCGGGAGGCCTGGACGTACAGGCTCACCCCGCTGATCGGGCCGGCCTGCGCGGTGTCCACCGCGAGCACCTGGGCCGGCACCCAGTCCTGGTTGAGGTTGCGGAACGAGTAGTAGATCCGGACCCGGTACATCGGCGGCGGCGCGGTCACCTGCTGCTCGGCGCCGTCGGTCGTGGCCACGATCGTGGTGCTGCTCGGGTCGTCGGGCTGCACGGTCTCGACGACCGGCCAGAACACGAAGACGCGGCCGAACGCGTGCACCGGGTCGACCCGTTCGGCGTCGATCTGGACGTCCACCTTGAGCCACGGGTCCCAGGAGGCGGAGAGCTTCTCGCCGTCGCGGAACTCGGCGCTGCGGTAGTAGTAGCGCCGCGGCTCGGTACGGGTCCGGCCGAAAATCACCAGGCGCCGGGTGCCGTCCGGCACGCCGTCCGGGGTGTAGACGTAGCCACCGGCGATCGCCAGCCGCGACACCTCGGTGTACTCGTCCAGGTAGCGCAGATACGCCTGGCGTACCGCGTCCTCGGTGATCTCGCCTTGGAGCAGGTCGCTCTCGAGTGTGGCGAACGCGGGTGTCCGGTGGCTGCGCAGGTCGGGGCGGACGTAGTTCTCCGGGTACAGGAAGACCTTGCGGTTGGCCTCCCAGACCCGGTAGTTGCGCATCCAGCTCCACCAGCGCTTGAGCCGCTGCCGTACCTCGTCGGGGTCGGCTCCCTCGGGCAGCCGGACCGCCTCCAGGTCGAGCAGGTACCGGTGCAGGAACAGCTGGGTCGCGGCGATCGCCTCGCGGACCCGGGACGTGGTGCCGGCGCTGCCCATGTCGACGTCGATGAGGAGCTGCTCGAACACCTCGCGTGAGGTGCGGAACTCCGGGTGGTCGGCGATCACCGTGGCGACCAGGGCGTCACGCTTGAGGAGGTTGAGCTCGTCGTGGATCCGGGCCGACACGGTGGCCCATCCGCCGGGGCCGGTGCGGCGTTCCAGCATCCGGTACACCGCGTCGGCTGCGGCGCCGACGTCCGGAGTGGTGTTGTCGTCGTGCAGGAGCGTCCAGACCTCGTCGTGGACCTCGGCGAGGCTCGCACCCAGCCGGCGGGTGAGCGCGAACGCGTCGACCAGTGCGAGCAGGAACTCGATCTCGAACCGTGCCTCCTCGGCGGTGTCCGGGGTGAGCAGGGCGCTGTGGCGCCGCGCCCAGCGCAGGTCGTCGGCGTCCCAGCCGAACAGGCCGGCGAGGAAGGCGTACGGATCCTCGGCGCCGTCGACCAGGAAGGCGGCGAGACCGTCCGGCACCGACCGGGCCAGCTCGGCGAAGCGGACGATCGTGTGCACGTCGCTGAGGCGGTAGTCGGCCGCCGACGCCCAGCGGTGGGCGAACTCCTGCGGGAAGGTCCGGTCCATCCGGTCGAAGCCGCTGCTGTATCGGGCGTACCGGTCGCCCTTGACCAGATAGGTGCGGCCCTCGAACGTGAACGCGCCGTCCGGGCCCTGTTCGAACGCGCCCGGCAGATCGCCCCAGTCGTCCGTCACCGTGCGGGGGAAGCCCTCGTCGGCGACGTCCAGCCGGCCGGCCGTGTACCGGACGTACTGGCCGGAGCGGAAGGCGTACAGGTCGCCGCCGGGTGCCACGAAGGCGGCGTCGAGGCCGGGGAGGCCGGTGGTGAAGGCGTTGCCGACGACCCCCCAGGTGCCCTTGATCGGCTGCCGGCGCCCGTCGTGGAGGAACTCCCGGCCCTTGAACAGGTGGACGCGGCCGTCGGGCAGGCGGAACGCGGCGTCCAGCCCGTCGGCGAACTCGTCCGGCAGCGGCGCCAGGCCCGGGTCGAGCTCTCCCGGGAACGCGGCGCCGATCGACTTCGGGTACCCGTCGTCCACGATGCTGTGGTCGTGTCCGGAGTAGCGGACGTACTGGTCGCCCGAGAAGAGATAGGTGCTCCGGCCGGCCACGAGAGCCGCGTCCACCCGCCCTGTCTCGGCGAGGGTGTTGCGGATCCGCCCCAGGGCGCCGACGCCGATGCTGCCCGAGATCGTGCGGGAGACCACATGGCAACCGCCACCGATGAAGATGTACGCGGTGCGGTCGTTGGCGACGATCGCGTCGATGCCACTGCGCTCGCCGGGCGCGCCGAGGAAGTCCTCGAACGACTCCGGCAGATTGGTGAACGGCTCCTCGGCGCGCAGGTTGTTCGCGATCGCCCTGGGGTAGCCCGGGTCGATGTACCGGTACTCGGGCCCGGTGTAGCGGACGTAGTGATCCCCCGAGAAAAGGAACGTCTGCTCGCCGCGCCAGACGAACGCCGCGTCCACCGTGCCGCTGCCGTCGGCGGGCACGAACGGGTTCCGGGACAGTCCCCAGCGCTCGCGGATCACGGCCGGTTCGGAGAAGGCGCCGCCGGTGTACCCGGCGTAGTGCTTCTCGAAGAAGAACCAGGTCACGCCGCCGGCCGTCGTGAAGGCCGCGCGCAGCTCCTCCTCCAGAGCGTCGGCGAGCCGGTCGAAGCCGTGCCACACCCGGTCGATCGGGCGCGGGTGGGACCACCGGCCGGTCTTCTCGTTGTACGACACGCATCGCCGGCCCTTGAGCAGCAGCATGGCGTCGTCCGAGAAGAGCACGGCGTCCGGAAGGCCGAAGTCGCCCCCGGCGCCGTCGTCCACCGCGCTCACCGTGGCCGGGTACCCCTCGTCGGGCCGGTCGTAGGTGGTGCCGGAGTACGCCAGGCAGCGCATCCGCCCGTCCTCGTCCGGCTTCTCGAACAGGTACGTCGTGCCGTCCTGCACGTAGGCCAGGGCCACGCTGGTCAGGCCGGCCCAGTGCTCGCTGATCGGCATCGGGTCGCCGTCGACGGTGGTGCCGGCGGCGTCCGGGTAGACGACGAACTGGTCGCCGCTGAACAGGTACGTCCGCCCGTCGCGGCCCGGCAGGGCGGCGTCGACTGCCCCGCTCTCGAAGATCGTGTTGCGGGGGCGGCCCCACTCCTCGGCGAGCGGGTACTCCCGGTTGAGCCGTACGTTGAAGCAGGACGCGCCCTTGAACAGGTAGGTGTTGCCGTCCACCCCGGTCAGGACCGCGTCCAGCCCGGTCCGGAAGGCCGCCGGAACGGTACGCAGCGTGCGCGGCCGGAACGGCGTGGCGCTCACCGCGCGTCCCTCCAGCGACGAGCGGCGCATCCAGCCCTCGGGCTTCTGGACCAGCACCGAGCCGTCCTCGATGAACGCGCAGGTCATGCCCGGCAGGCAGGCGATGTCGGTGTAGTGCCGGTACGCGCTCGCGGACACCACGTGGCCGGTGTCGCCACGGAACAGGTACGCCGTGCGGCGGTCCGCGTAGGCGGCGTCCACCCCGTCCAGAGTGACGTCGAGCGCGGCGAGCCCGGGTTCGGAGGCGAGCTGCGCGACGGCCCGCGGATAGCCGTCCTGCACCGTCGTGTACTCCCCGCTGACGTACCGCACGTACTGGTCGCCGGAGAAGAGGTAGGTGTATCCGCGCGGCACGGCGACGCCGTCGACGGTCTCGGTCACGTCGGTCACCAGTGCGGCGTCGACCCGGCCGGTCCGCGCGATGTTGTTGACGACGTTGCCCCAGAACGTGCCGACCGTACGCGGATAGCCGTCGTCGACCTCGGTGTAGTCACTGCCCGAGTAGCGCACGTACTGGTCGCCGTGGAACAGGTACGTGCGGCCGTCCTGGCCGACGAACCCGGCGTCGACGTGCTTGAACGGGAAGCTGTCCCAGTCCACGCTCAGCAGCCGCGGCTCGGACCACCAGCGGTGCTGCGCGTCGAAGGTCACGAACCGGCCGGCGGAGAAGAGGTACGTGCGGTCGTCGCGGCCGGTGAAGACCGTGTCGATCGGCCCGAAGTCGGCGCCGTCGAGCAGGTTCCACCAGTTGTCGGTCAGCGGTTTCGGGAAGCCGGCGTCCGGCGCGGCGTAGTCCCTGGTGGAGTAGCGGACGTAGAAGCGGGCGCCGTCACCGCCCGTGCCGAACAGGTACGCGCTGCCGTCGAGCACCAGCGAGGCGTCGACACTGGTCAGCCCACCCCAGTCCCGGCTGATCAGGCGCGGATATCCGCTGTCCACCACCGTGTAGTCGGTGCCGGAGTAGCGCAGGTAGGTGTCACCGCTGAACAGGTAGGTCTTGCCGTCCAGACCGACGAAGGCCGCGTCCACCGTGCCGCTGGGCAGCGCCGGGCGCAGCACGCCCCACCGCTCGGCGGTGGCGGTGACGACGCCGTCGGTCCGGCTGCCGGTGGCGGCGGGCTCCCAGTGGCCGTCCGAGTACCGGACGGTCCGCCACAGCCGTCCTGTCGCGTTCACCGCGGCGACCCGCAGATCCGGGCCGGCGAACCCGATGCTCACGCCGGTCACGTCGCCCATGTCGCCGGCCTGGCTCTCGATGTCACCGAACGGGCTCCACCGCCCGGCGCCCAACCGGACGGTGTGCCACAGCCGGCCGGCCGCGTTGACGGCGGCCACGTGCAGATCCAGGCCGACGGCGGCGACGCTCACACCGCGGAGGTGGCCGATGTCGCCGATCTGGCTCTCGACGTCACCGAACTGGCTCCAGCGCCCGGCCCCGTACCGGATCGTGTGCCACAGCCGGCCCGCCGCGTTCACGACGACGACGTGCAGATCCGGGCCGATCGCGGCGACACTCACGTCGGCCACGTCGCCCATGTCGCCGGTCTGGCTCTCGATGTCGCCGAAGGGCCCCCAGCGCCCGTCGGCGTACTTGACGGTGTGCCACAGACGGCCGGCCGCGTTGACGGCGGCCACATGCAGGTCCCCGCCGACGGCGGCGATGCCCACACCCCGCAGGGTGCCGATGTCGCCGGTCTGGCTCTCGATGTCGGCGAACGGGCCCCAGCGCCCGTCGGCGGACCGGACGGTGTGCCACAGCCGGCCCGCCGCGTTCACGACGACGACGTGCAGATCCCGGTCGATCGCGGCGACACTCACGTCGGTCACGTCGCCGATGTCGCCGGTCTGGCCCTCGACGTCGCCGAACGGGCCCCAGGAACCGTCGGCGGACCGGACCGCGTGCCACAGCTCGCCGGCCGCGCCGGCGGCACAGAGATGCTGGACGGTACGGTCGGCGACCGCGACCGCGGCGGCCCGGACGGCGCCGGGCGGTTCGGACGACGCGCCGGCCGTTGCCGCACCGGCTCCGATCGAAACGGTCCGGCCGTCCTTGAACAGGTGCCGCACGCCGGACGGATCGGTGAACGCCGCGTCCAGCCCGCCGTCGAACCCGGCCGGGACGTCGGCGATCCGGCGGGGGTGACCCTCGTCCGCGCGTACGCCCTGGTTCTCGACGCAGTCCGAGTAGGCGAACTGCTGGTCGCCGGCGAAGAACCGCACGACGGGCCCGTCCTCGGCGGCCGCGTCGATCCGGCCGGCCAGCTCGAGGTTGTTGCGGACCTTTCCCCAGGCGGCGGCCTCCGGCTGCCCGTCCCGGTCCCGGAGGCAGGCGTCGATCGCGGTACGGAACGCCGGCGGCATCGGCCCGTCCAGCTCCTCCCGCCGCCACCAGTCCGCGGTGCTGCGCGGGTAGCCCTCGTCCACGACCCGCAGATCCGTCCGGGAGTACCGGACGTACTGGTCGCCGCAGAGCAGGAAGGTACGGCCGTTCGGGTCGACGAACGCGGCGTCGACGCGCGCCGGGTCCTCGAAGGTGTTGCGGATCCGGCCCCAGACCTGGTCCCGCGGCACCCAGCGGGCGGAGCCCTCGTCACGGGTGAAGGCGTGCGTGGCGCCCTGGCCGTCGCGGCCGATCAGCCACTCGGTGCCGGAGGGGTGGCGGAACGCGGCGTCGACGGCGACCAGTGCCCCGAAGCGGCCGGAGAGATCGGTGAGCGGCCTCGGGGCCGGGCTGGTCAGCTCGTACGTGGCCGCGGACCAGGTCCAGTACCCGCCCTCGCCGAACGCGTAGACCGTGCCGTCGGAGCTCTCCAGCAGCGCGTCGAAGCGGGTGACGCCCGGCGGCAGCGCCAGGTTCTCGCCGAACTTGCCGACCAGATCCTGATCCTTGAAGACCGCGGCGATCTCGGCCGGGTCCAGCCCCAGCTTCGCGGCGAGCAGCGCGAACCGGCGTACCCGGCGATGGGCGAGCCGGAAGCGCGCGCCGGCCGGGACCGTGGTGAACACATCGAGGGCCGCGTCCGCGCTGCCGGTGACCGCCTCGCAGATCGCCGCGACGGTCGCCACCGGCACGCCGAACGAGTCGGCCAGCGCGCCGTACAGGGTGTCCTGCTGACGCCCGGCGTGCGCGGCGAGGCTGTCACCGATCTCGATGACGGCCGCGTGCTGCTCGATCGCCACGGCGTGCAGCAGGAAGAAGATCTCGGTCTGGTAGTCCTCCAGGTCCTCCAGGACGAAGTCGAGCGCGTTGCTCTCGGCGCGGAACCAGGGGAGCCAGTCCGGTGTCAGCCCCCGGCCCGCGGTCAGCAGGCCCATCTCGGTCAGCTGGGCGGCGAGCCGGTCGCACTCGTCGTCGGTGAAGCCGAGGCCGGCGAGGGACGCGGCCTGGAGGCGGTACGGCTCCTGATCGGCGAGCGCCTGGCTGATCCGCCGGTGCACGACCCGCAGTTCCGCGGCGGTGAACCCCGGTCCGAGGTCGAGCGTGCCGAAGGGATCGGCGAACAGCGACTCGTCCAGCACCCGGCCGCCGGCCGTGTGGGTGCCCTCCAGAGCCGCGCGCACCCGTTCGCCCATCGCGGCGTCGGCGAGCGGGGCGAAGTCGTCCGCCGTGAACGTCTGCACCTCGGCCTGGAACGCCGCGATCTGCGCGCGCATCGCGTCCAGGATCACCCGGCGATGCCGGTGGAACGGCGGGGCCAGCCGGAAGTCGGCCGGGTCGAGGTCGCTCAGCGCGGCCTTGGCCGAGTAGCAGCCGGCGTCGTCCAGGAAGCCGTTGAACCGCAGACTTGCGGTCAGGGACGTGAGCTGCGCGGGGGTCGCCCGCAGGTCGGTGAAGACCGCCGGATCCAGGGCGAGGGGTGCGCTGCGGAACGTCGCGACGCGGTCGTCGATGAGCTGCCGTACGGCACCGGTGACGTCGGAGAGGTCCACGTCGACGTCGAACAGGGCGGCGTTGGCGGCGTCGGCGAAGAAGGCGGGATCCCGGAGGTCGCCGTCGGGGTTCACGTACCCGTTGAAGGTGAGATTGTCGTAGAGCTCGGCCTGCTGATCCGGCGTCAGGTGGTCGAGCATCACGAGATCGGAGGGGAAGAACGACGTGGTGCCGTTGGCCGCGGCGCCGATCATCTTGAACAGCATCTCCTGGTAGGAGCTGTAGTCGCGGGCCAGCCGCAGGTCGCCGGGCGCCTCGGCGAGCAGCGCGCCCTCCGCGGACAGCACACCCAGGTGTACGAGGTTGGCGAAGATCTTCGCGGTCAGCCGCCGGTCCAGGCCCAGCCCGGTGAAGTCGGCCGCGGTGATCACGCCGAGCTGGTCCACCGCGGCGGCGGCAGCGCCCGGCACGACGGCCGGGTCGAGGCGCGGCAGTCGCGCGGCCGGGGTCTCGTGGGTGGCGAGGGCGTCGTGGATCACCCGGGCGGCGCGCTCGGAGAACCGGTCCGAGGCGAGGACCGCGGGTGTGAACGCGACCGGGCCGAGCGCCCGCCGGATCGCGTCCGGGTCGGCGTCGTTCTCCGGACGGCCGCCCAGGATCGCCGTCAGCTCGGCCGCGCCGAAGCCGGTGTCCCGCATCCAGGCGACCACGGCGAGCATCAGCTGGATCAGCCGGAGAGCGGCGCCCCCGTCGTCACCGGCCAGGACCTCATAGGGGTCGCCGGCCCCGGGCGGGTCCAGGGTCACGAAGGTGCTCCAGCGATACAGCGACGGGTCGCGTCCCAGCGCGATCAGGACGTCGAACAGTTCGTCGACCGCGACGCCCAGCGTCCCGGCGAGGCGTACCACCCGGCGCAGCAGGGCGATCTCCGCCTGGCCGATGTCGCCGCGGTCGAACGGGCTCGGCGACGGTGCGTCGTAGTGCTCGCGGTAGCGCCGGACCACGGTCGCGATGTCGCTCTCGGCGACGTTGATCGCCACGGCCAGGCGGGCCCGGTAGTCCCGGTTGCGCGGCGCCAGGATGTCCCCGGTGCAGCCCTCGATGACGGCCGGGCCGGCCGCCCCGGCCAGCTCGCACACCTGAGCGGGTGTCAGGTCGTGCCGGCGCCCGAGGCGGATCACGATCGCGACGCTCCGGAGCGCGGCCGCGTCGAGAGTGCCGTCGCAGCAGCTCGTCAGGATGGTGCCCAGGTCGGTCAGGCTCAGCCCGGTCAGCCGGGCCAGGCGGGCGACCCGGCCGGCCCGCTCGAACCAGGCGACCTCGACGGCACCCGGACGGGCGGCCGGCTCGATCCGCGTATTGTCGGCAGCCATGACCACGCCGGGGCTGATCGCGACCAGTTCCCGTACCTGATCGCCGGACAGCCCCGTCGCCTCGCTGAACCGCCGGGCCTCCTGCAGACCGGCGAACGTGTCCTTGTCGCCGAACCCGTACGCGGTCCGCAGCGCCGCCTCCGGCAGAACCGTGGTCACGACCGCGACGTCCTCGGCGGACAACCCGAGGTACTCCCGCGCGACCACGTCGTGGTCCACGCTCGACGCGAAGAGCCGGTACAGCTCCTCCGGTGTGACCTCCAGACCGGCCAGGTACTTCTTGAGCCGCTCGTTGCGCAGGGCGAACGGCAGCCCGAACGGGTGGACCCGCTTGCGCAGCGATCCGTACGGGTCGTCGCCGACGAGCCGCTCCAGCACCTCGTTGGCGATGTCCAGGTACGGCGCCTCGGTGAACGTGTGCTCGGCGTCGAGAACGATCTGCCGCAGGTCCGGCCGCCGCTCCAGAAGCGACGGCCCGTCGAACGACGCCTCGAGCATTCCCAGCAGCTCGACCAGATAGGCGGCGGGTGAGCAGACCGACCGCCCGTCGTCCTCCGCGCGGAAGTCCAACTCGCCGAACAACTGCTCGTAGCTGGGTGATGAATCGTTCCTCAGCACCGGATCCTCCCCTTGCGCACGGCGATCGCACGACGTCGGTGGGGGACCTCGACCCGAAGCTACGGCGGGACGCTCGGGTGGCCGTATCGCCGGATCATCCGATCCAACCGATCACGGAATTCGGCGTGCGTCCGCCCGTGCCCATGGCCTCGCGACGTTGCCGCAGGCCAGCGGCGACTTCACTGAGTGAGCCCGCGAATCCGATCAGTGGCCACGGATCATGGCCCGTCTGCCGTTTGCGCTCGGTGCGGGCAATAGCGCATTCCGAGTCAACGACCCGAGTCCGGCAATTCGCTGTGAGCAGCCTGCTGTTCAGCGCACCGCGACGCCGCGATCGCCTGGCGCCTGGCGAACCACCGCACGATGTCCAGGTAGCGGTAACGCTGGTAGCCGGCCGGTTCGACCAGGTGGGCGTCGGCCATCGACTCCATGAGACGTTCCGCCTCGGTCTCGGGCAGTTCGAGCAGGCAGGCGGCCGTGCCGACCGTGATCTCGGCGTGCTCGGTGAGGGCGACCAGCCCGAACGCGACGGCGGCCGGGGGGTCGGCCGCCCGCAGCGCGGCCAGGTCGCGTTCGAACGGCGCCTCGACCCGGATGCAGTCCTCGTGCAGCGCGACCGGCTGGCGCATCTCCACCCGCAGCCGTTCGCCGATCGCCGCGACCGACCAGGTGGGCCGGGCGGCGAGTCGTTCGGCACCGAGGCGTACGGCCAGCGGGAGGTGGGAGCAGGCGTCGGCGAACCGCAGCGCCGCCTCGCGTTCGGCGTCGACTCGTTCCCGGCCGGCTACCCGGCGGAAGAGCTCGACGGAGTCCTCCGGGTCGAACGCGGGCAGGGTGAACCAGCGCGTGACCGACATGCCCGGAACACGCCGGCTGCCGGTGATGATC
This sequence comes from Actinoplanes sp. NPDC051861, assembly GCF_040681145.1. Classification (NCBI taxonomy): domain Bacteria; kingdom Bacillati; phylum Actinomycetota; class Actinomycetes; order Micromonosporales; family Micromonosporaceae; genus Actinoplanes; species Actinoplanes sp. NPDC051861. The sequence continues at coordinate 94,655 of NZ_JBFAYE010000020.1, read as the reverse complement.
GCGGCGCTGCCGGTTCCGGCCGGCAACAGTCGACGCAGCTGGTCCGGGGTGCCGGCATGGTCGAGCAGGAGCAGCAGGCGGCGGCCGTGGGAGACGGTACGCCACAGCGCGGCCCGTTCCGCCGGATCGTCCGGAACCTCAGCGGCGGGCACCCCGCACGCGCGCAGGAAGCCGGTCAGCACCGCGCAGCCGTCGGCTCCGGCACCGCGCAGATCGGCGTAGAGCTGCCCGTCCGGGAAGTGCCGCCGGACGCGATGGGCGACGTGCACGGCCAGGGTGCTGGTGCCCATGCCGCCGAGCCCGGCGAGGCCGACGACCGGTGCGCTGATGCCGTCCGCGACGAGCAGGCCGGTGACCCGGTCGATCAGCTCGGCACGTCCGACGAAGTCCCGGATGCCGGGCGGTAGCTGTTCCGGCGCGGCGCGGGCGACCGGCGTGGTGACCGGCTCCCACACCGGCGCGGCCGGTGCCGGTGCCGGCTCGCCGTCCAGAATCCGCTGGTAGACGTCACGCAGCGCCGGACCCGGGTCGAGCCCCAGTTCGTCGGCGAGCAGGCCACCGATCCGCTGGTACTCGGCGACGGCCATCGCCTGCCGGCCGGTCCGGTACAACCCGAGCATGAGCAGCGAACTCAGACCCTCGTCGAGGGGGTGCTGCTCGATCAGCGCGGTCAACTCGGTGACCGCGGTACCGACGCGGTTCGAGCCGATGTCGAGGGCGAGCCGTTCCTCGGCGGCGGTGTGCCGTTCGCGGTCGAGGCGTACCCGCTGGGCGGTGGCGTACGGTCCGGGGACGTCGGCGAGCGCGGGTCCCCGCCACAGGTCGCCGGCCTCGCGGAGGGCCAGTGCCGCCTCACCGTGCCGGCCCGCGTCGCGCGCGGCGCGAGCCCGGGTCACCGCCGTGGTGAAGTCCGCCAGGTCCAGGGTCCCGGGTTCCAGCCGCAGCAGGTAGCCACCGTTGACGGTCACGATCACGTCGGCGCCGAAGGACTGCCGCAGCCGGGAGATGTAGGTGCGCAGGGTGAGTGCGCTGGTCCGCGGGGGAGCCTCGCCCCACACCGCGTCGATCAGCGCGTCCAGGGTGGCCTGCCGGCCCTCCCGCAGCGCCAGGGCGGTCAGCACGGCGCGTTGCTGTGGGGTGCCGAGGTCGAGCTCCTCCTCGCCCCGCCAGGCGCGCACCGGCCCGAGCACCCGGATCCGGAGCCGCCGGCCCGTCACCACCGTCATCGCACTGTCCCCCGTCGTGTCGTCCGGCCTCGATGTGAGCCGGGCATCTACGTTCTACCAACTCTTTGTCGAACTCGGTGTCGCGGAATAGGCGTGCTGCGGCCGGCGCCAGTGCCGGCCCCCGTGATCCGGAAAGGCTGTTCTCCGTGAACACACCCCCTTCCGCGGCTGCCGTCGCTGCTCTGCGTGCGGCCGTCGCCGGTCCCGTTCTCCTCCCGGGGGACGAGGGCTACGCCGAGGAGATCCCGGCGTACAACCTCACCGTCGTGCACACGCCGGCCGTTGCCGTCGGCGCCACCAGCGCCGCGGACGTGCAGACGGCCGTACGCTTCGCCGCCGCCCACGACCTGCCCGTCGCGATCCTCGGTGCCGGGCACGGAACGTCCGTGTCGTCCGAGGGCGCGGTGCTGATCACCACGCGCCGGCTGACCGGCCTGTCGATCGACGAGCACGCCATGACCGCGCGCGTCGAGGCCGGCGTACGGTGGGCGGAGTTCGTCGAGCTGGCCGGCAAGCTGGGTGTGGCCGCGCTGAACGGCTCGTCGCCGACCGTGACGGTGGTCGGCTACACCCTCGGTGGCGGGCTCGGGCCGTTCGGCCGCAAGTACGGCTATGCCGCCGACCACGTCACCGCGATGGACGTGGTGACCGCCGACGGCGAGCTGCGGCACGTCACCGCGGACAGCGAGCCCGACCTGTTCTGGGCGTTGCGCGGGGCCAAGGGCAACTTCGGCGTGGTGGTCGCCATCGAGTTCACCGTCTTCCCGATCAAGGCGTTCTACGGTGGCGGCATCTTCTTCCCGGGCGAACTCGCCGGCGAGGTGCTGCACCTGTTCGGCGAGTGGACGCGGGACCTGCCCGAGGAGATGTCCGCGTCGGTGGGGCTGCTGCACCTGCCGCCGGCGCCGTTCGTGCCGGAGCCGTTGCGTGACCGGCTCGTCGCCCACCTGCGCATCGCCTACCTCGGCGGGCCGTCGGACGGCGCGGCACTGGTCGCGCCGTTCCGCGAACTCGGGACCCCGATCATCGACGCGGTCGGCCCGATGCCGTACGCGGCGGTCGCCGCGGTGCACAACGATCCGGTCGACCCGTTGCCGCTGTACGAGCACGCGGCACTGCTGCGGGAACTCCCGGCCGAGGCGATCGACGCGATCCTGCGGTACGCCGGGCCGGAGGCGGAGTCCCCGCTCGTCCTGGCCGAACTGCGGCACATGGGTGGCGCGCTCAGCCGTACCCCGCAGGTCCCGAACGCGGTCGGCAACCGTGACGAAACCCTTTACAGCCTGTTCCTCGTGGCCGCCGGCGGTCCGCCGGACGCCGGGGCCCTGCACGCCTACCAGCAGCGGGTGATCGACGCGCTGGCTCCGTGGTCCACCGGCCGCCGGTACCTGAACTTCATGTTCGCCGGCGACGCGGACCCGGCGACCGCGGCGCTCGCCTACGCGCCGGAGGCCTACGAGCGGCTGACCGTGATCAAGCGCCGGTTCGACCCGGCGAACCTGTTCCGGATCAACCACAACATCCCACCCGCGAACTGACGCTAGGTCGTTGCCAGTGTGTGGAGTTGGGGTGCGTGGGAGGGCCGTACTCCACACACATGCTCGCGTCGTCGCCAGGTCGTTGTCAGTGTGTGGAGTTGGGGTGCGTGGGAGGGCCGTACTCCACACACGGGCTCGGGTCGTCGCCGGGTCGTTGTCGGTGTGTGGAGTTGGGGTGCGTGGGAGGGCCGTACTTCACACGCGGGGGTGGCGTGGCAGTGTCGTGTGCAGCAGCGCGGTCGGTGCGTCGGCCACGGCAGGGGCGGCGTCGCGCCGGCGGCGGGCCGCCATCAGCGCGAGCGCTCCCAGGCCCGCGGCGACCAGGAGGCCGCCCAGGAGGGTGTACGGGAGCAGACTGCCGCCGTCGTCGCTGAGCGTCTCGGCGCTGGGCGGTGCCGCCGCCGCGGTGCTCGCCTCGGGTGTCTCGTCGGCTGCCACGAGCGGGGCGGCGGCTGACGGCGGTGCCGTGGTGGGCGCGGCCTTGGCGGCGGCCAGGGTCAGCCGCACGGTCGCGGTGCCGCCGGCGCGGCCCTTCACCGTCGTGCCGGCGGTGCGGTAGCCGTCCATGACCGCGATGACCGTGATCGTGCCCTTGGCGATCGGGTTGGCGGCGCTCGACCGGATCGCGAACCGGCCGCTCCGGTCGCTGGTCGCGGTGTACTCGTGGCCGGCGCTGTCCCCGACGGTCACGGCCGCGCCGCCGATCGCCTTCCCGGCCGTGTCGCGGACGCGGCCGATGACCCGGTCCACCCCGGCCGCCGGCTCGCCCGCGCCGGGTGGCGACGCGCCCGTCCCGGAGACGTAGACCGTCCTGTGGTCGAAGCTGTTCTGCCCGCCGAGCCGCACGGCGACCGAGATGTTGAGCCCGCTCGTCTCACCCGGGTTGACCTTGGGCGCGGTGAGCTTGGCGTCGAGGTCACGGCTCTCGCCGGGGCCGAGGTTCGGCTCCGCGCGGCATCCCGTGTTGCACGTCAGGCCGCCGCCGACCACCACGATCGCCGTCTCGGCCGCCTTGCCGGTGTTCGTGACGCGGAAGCGTATCCGTACTGTATCGCCTGGTTTGAGGTTTTCCGCCGACACGCTCAGGAAGCGGATGGGCGCCGGTGCGCCCGCCGCGGGCGTCGCGGCCACCGCGAGCAAACCCCCGATCAGCGCGACCAGTGCGGTGGCCCGGGCCCATCGGGTACGCGAACGCGTCGTCACTTCCCACTACCTGTCTCCGGGGCGGCGCCACCGGTCGATGGCGCCGCGGGCCACTATGCCCTGTCAGCGCCGGAGTTCGCGACCCGCGGGCGCGGGTACCCGCTCGAACCGCACCCGGCTCAGGAATCCCGGGAGGTCACTGAGCACGTACAACTCGCCGTGCACGTCGGTGCCGATGGCGCTCGGCTGGGTGGGGAGGTAGCCGATGACGGCTGTCTCGTAGCCGCCCCGGAGCTTCGGGCGCACGGCGAACACGCGGGTGGAGCAGTAGTCGGCCGCGATGTAGGTGCCCCACGCCTCAGGGGTGCGGAACCCGCGGTACACCGGGCCGCCGGTCACCGCGCAGTTGTCGTTGTAGTGGTCGTACTCGTAGACCGGGTCGACATACCGCACACCCGGCCGGCACTGCTCCTGGTCGAACACCGGGGTGCCCTCGCGGCAGGACCAGCCGAGGTTCGCGCCGCCCTGCCACGGCCGGATGTGGTTGATCTCCTCCCACTTGCCCTGGCCGACGTCACCGATCCACAGCGAGCCGTCGACCGGGTCGACGGAGAACCGCCACGGGTTGCGCAGGCCGTAGAGCCAGATCTCCGGTCGTGCGCTCGGGTCGCGTACGAAAGGATTGTCGGAAGGAACGCAGTAAGGTCTCGCACCGCAGGCGCGGCTGACGTCGATCCGCACGATCTTGCCGAGCAGCGTGCCCAGGTCCTGACCGGATTTGTACGGGTCGTTGGCATGCCCGCCGTCACCGGTCGACCAGTAGAGGTAACCGTCGCGCCCGAACGCCACCTGGCCGCCGTTGTGGTTGCCGTAGTCGGCGTGCTCCTGGGTCAGCAGGATCTGCAGCCGCTCCGGAGCGTTGATCGGCAGCCGCGCGAGGGTCAGCGCGCCGGCCGGCAGGCTCGTGTAGGCGATGTAGAGGATCCCGGTCCGCGCGAAGTTCGGCGCGGGCGTGATGCCCAGCAGGCCGCGCTCGTTGTCGGACGTGTCGATCCGGGCGCTCAGGTCGATGATCGGGTCCGGTGCCAGGCCGGTGTCGGGGTGGTACGAGCGGATGGTGCCGTCCTTCTCGGCGATCAGCATCCGGCCGTCGGGCAGGCCGGTGATCGCGATCGGGCGCCGGAGACCGAAGGCCACCTGTTCGGAGGCGACGGTCAGTTCGGTGAGCGGCACCGCGCGTGCCTGTGGCGCGCCGGCGGCGGCGGTGCCGGCCATCGATCCCGAGGCCAGCAGGGAGGCGGACAGGGCAAGAACCAGCAGGCCGGCCAGCATGGTGACCGGGCGCCGACGCCGTCGCGACATGGTGGAGCTCCTCGAGCAGAGTGGTGGACGCAGTCTGGGAGCGCTCCCACTATACATTGACTTACATAAATGCCAAAGCGGAGCGTCCTAGTTGGACAAGTGGCGGTATCTGCGGCCGCCTGGACATCCGCCCGGGGAGAGCGGAAGGTGGGTTTTCCGGGCGCGCGGGCCTCGGGGGAGCGGGCTGGGGGCAGCACGAATGACGACCACGGCGGTCCCGGCGGGCTTTCTGCCGCTCCGATTCGCGGTGCCCGAGATCGCCGACCGGCTCCGCGCCGAGCTCGGCGCCGGCGAGGTCGTCGACCTGGTCGACAGTCTCCTCGAGAACGACCTGCCCTCGCCGAGCCCGGCGGGGTCGGCGCTCGACGTCTGGGACGTGATCGGTTTCGCCGAGCTGATCACGCGCTTCGACGGGACGCGGATCATCCTGGACGGCGTGCTCGATGTGCTGCCGGGATATGAGCCGCAGTTTCCGGTGCCGGGCTTCGGCACCCTGTCGGTGGTCGTGACGCAGCTCGGGCGCGTGCATGTCGAGCTGGCCGCCGACGGCGCGTGGCTTGAGGTGACCGGGCCGTCGATAGCGCTGCGGATCGATCCGGGATGGCTGCGGCCGGTCGCCGCCGGTGATCCGGCCGTGTTCGCGGAGATCGAGATCGTGGAGCTCGGCCACCTCCTCGTGGACAGCGCCGGCAGCGTCACGTTCGGTGCGATGCGTGGCGGAAACCTGCGATTCGTCACCGCCAACGACCCGTGGCGGATCGGGGACACGAGCGTCACGCTCGAGGCGGGCGAGCTCGACGTCGTTCTCAGCGAGGGGCCCGAAGGCGGTCCGGTCGTCACGCTCACCGACGCGGTGCTGCGTTTCTCCGAGGACCTCGCGGCGAAGGACGGGACCGGTTTCGCGCTGGCGTCGGCCGGTGCGCGCATCGACGCGACCGGGTTCAGCGGGACGGTGAGCGCGATGTTCCCCGACACCGTCGTCGACGATCCGCAGCGGCCGACCACGTTCGTCGGTCAGGGCGCCGCGTCGCTGTTCGGGTTCGAGTTCGGCGTCAGCTCGATCGACATCGAGTTCCGGAGCAATCTGCCGGTGCGCTGCGCGATCGGCGGCGCCATGATCCTGCCGTTCTTCTCCGAGGCGGTGACGTGCACGCTCGGCCTCGGCGAGGGCGGCGACTTCCTGGTCGCGTTCGCCGATGTGGACGGCGACGGCCTGGTGCAGTTCACCAAGGCGGACGTCTGCCGGCTGGCGCTCACCGGCTTCGCGCTCGCCCGTACCGGCGAGGTCACCACGCTCTCGCTCAGCGGCGACATCGCCATCCTGCGCGCGCCGTCCGAACTGCCCGTCCTGCCGTCACTCACGGTCCGGAACCTGACGATCTCGAGCACCGGCGAGGTGACGCTCGAGGCGGGCTGGATCGAGCTGAACCCGGCCGTCACGCTCGACTTCATCGGCTTCCTGCTGACCATCGAGAGGCTGGGCGTCGGGTTCGATCCCGCGCTCCTCTGGTTCGGCGTCACCGGCGGCCTCACCCTGGTCAACGGGCTGCCGCGGGCGACGGTCGAGGAGTTGCGCCTCAACCTTCCGCTTCCGGGAGGTACGCCGAGCGTCACGCTCAGTGGCGCCACCGTCGACGCTGACGTCGGCGGGGCCATCCAGTTGTACGGCGGCTTCCGCCTGCTGCCCGAGGAGGAGGGGGTCCAGGGTTTCGCGGGCGACGTGCGCCTCACGCTCGCGGCCGGGTTCGGCCTCGACGGATCGCTCCTGGTCGGTATCGACACGGTCGAGAACTATCCCTTCCTGTACGTGTTCATCGGCGTCGAGCTGCCGGCCGGTATCCCGCTGGGCCCGTCGGGCGTCGCCCTCTTCGGGTGCGCCGGCCTCTTCGGCTTCAACGTCGCGCCGGCCCGGGAACCCGACGAGAGCTGGTACGACGACTGGTACTCCGGTCCGCCCGCGCCGGGCGCGACGCAGAGCACGAAGTGGCGGCCGGAGAGGGACGCGTTCGCGTTCGGCGCGGGCGTCACGATCGGCACCCAGGACGGTTTCACCATCGTCGTGCGCGCGCTGTTCGTCATCACCCTGCCGAGCTTCACGATCATGATCGAGGGACGCGCGGGATTCCTCACCGAGCGATCGAAACTCGGCGCGGATCCGCCGCTCCGGGCTCTCGTGATCTTCGACCCGGCCGACGGCATCCTGATCTCGCTCGAGGCGCAGTACGAGTTCGTCGCGAACGTCCTGTTCGCCCACGGCCTGGTCGAAGGCTACTTTCCCTTCCACAGCGGCGCCTGGCACGTGTATCTCGGCGAGGAGCCGTCCGAGCGGCGGATCGTCGCCGACGTCCTCAAGAAGCTGTTCCGGGCCGACGCCTACGTGATGATCGACGGCTCGCAGACCCGGTTCGGCGGCGGCATCGGGTACGCGCTCGACCGCCGGTTCGGCCCGGTCGCCGTCCGGGTGGCCGCCGGGTTGAGCGGCGCGGGGACGTTCTCGTACGAGCCCACGCAGCTCGAGGCGTCACTCGCGCTGTTCGGATCGCTGCGGCTGTCGGCGTTCGGGTTCTCGATCGGCGCGGAGCTCGACGCCGGCATCACGGTGCGGGTGCCGACACCGTTCCTGCTGTCGATGCACTTCGCGGCCCGGCTGAATCTCTGCTGGCCCCTCGACGACGTCAAGATCGAGTTCGACGTCCGCTGGGAGGAGCAGATACCGCCGCCGTACCCGGCGCCGCTGCTCGCCGACTGCGGAGCGCTGTACAACATCAGCTCGGACACCATCGCCCTCACGCCCGGCCAGATCGCCGAGAACGTTCCCCTGGACGCCCGGTTCGCCCTCAACTTCGCGCACGCGCTGAGCCGGCCGGCGCCCGGCGACTACCCGCGCCTGTTGAACTTCGCCGAGACCTACCTGCATCGCGTCTCGCCAAGCGACACGTTCCGCTACAACCTCGCCGCACTGCGCCTCGAACGGCTGGACGACGCCGGCGCCGTCGCGGAGACCCTGGATTTCGACGAGTCGGACAGCCCACTCTTCGGCCACTGGCAGATCACGCCGGCCGGCGAGGAGTCCGGCGGCGGCCCGGCGCCGGCCGATTCGACCCGCGCGCCGGGCGGCACGCTCCTGCTCTTCGCGCGTACGCCGTTCGAGTACCTGCAGGGGACCTGGACGCAGAACGACGGCACCGCGCCGCCCGCGGACGTTCCCGGATACGAACCCGTCCCCGAGGAGCCGCCGGCCACGTACGACATCGACCTCTGCGACGAGATCGGGTCGCCGTCCGATCCGAGTGACGGCTGGCTCCCGGGGCACGGTGAGACGGCTGCTGGAACACCCGATCCGGCGGCGCCCACCGAGACGATCACACCCGGCGGTGTCGTGATCGTCGTGCACGGTTTCCCGGAGTCGGAGGGCGGCGGCCTGATCGATCCGACGGGCGGACCGTTCCAGGTCGACGTCGAGTTCCCCGGTCCGGTGGTGGTGACCGGAACCACTGTGGATCCCGGCCCGGGCGGCGACACGACCATCACCCTCGACGGCGAGCCGGCCACCGAACCGCAGGTGCCCGGAACATCCGCCGAGCCGTCGGCGCCCGACGACGGCGAGGAACCCGGCGACGGCGAGGAAGAGGAACCCGAGCCGGAGAAGCCCTCGTCGTTCCCGTGGTGGTGCTGTTGCGCGCTCACCCTGCTCGGCTTCCTGTCGATTGTCAGCGCCGTTGCGGCGTACGTTTATGAAGGTTTTGTTGCTTTTGTCCTTGTTGTTTTGTTGGCGACCGTGGTCATGGCGCTTCTGTTCTACGCGTGCGCCCGCGCCCGGCGGCGGAAGTGGAAGCGGCATCGGCGCGAACCGGCCACCACCGCTCTGCGCGCCATGGCGGCAGCAGCCGTCACCAGGTCGCCGGGCGCCCTGATGGCGGACCGGGTCTCCTTCCGGGGGACGCGCGTCAGCTGCGGGAGCGTCACCTACGTCGACGGCGCCGCGTGGCGCTCCTACGCACAGGCTCAGGACGTGAACGCCATGCGCGCCGCCGAACGCGCGGTCTACGGCGCCATGGCCTACGAGACCCTCACCGACGACGCGTTCATCCTGCGCCCGGACAGCCACTACCGTCTGCGGCTGTCGGTCGTGAAGTCGGGCGGCGCGAACGACAGCGTCGAGTCGCACGACACCGCGACGACGGATCTCGAGTTCCGCACCCAGCCCGCCCCGCCGTCCGACCTGCGCCCGTACGTGCTCGAAGCCGTACCGACGGACCTGCAGGCACCGCTGTTCCGCGCGGAGGAGACGGGGGTGCGCTTCATCGAGACGTACCTGCGGCAGATGTACACCCGCGCGGCCGGGCTGACCCTGTCGGTGCGCATTCAGTACACCGACGGGGCGGTCGTGCCCGGCCGCCGCACCGAGTGGCGGAAGGCAGAGGATCACGTGGACCGGACCGGCCTGCTCGCCTATCTGACGCGTGTGAACGAGATCTATGAAGCCGGCATCTCCACCTCCTCGATGCTGCGCGACGACATTCTGGTGTCGCTGCCGGAGGCGCCGGGATCCGGTGTTCTCCCCGGCGGTGTGACGCTCGAGGCGGCGATCGTCGCGAGCGGTCCGGGCGCCCCGGCCGAGCCGCTGTACTCCTATCGGTTCCGGACGAGCCGCTATGCCGATGCGGCGGGCTGGGCAGCCGCGATGTCCGCGACGGCCGGGATCTACGCCGATCCGGGGCTGCCGGACACGTTGTGGACCGGCACCGATCCGCTTCCGATCAGCGAGGAGGCGTTGCTGCCGCTTCTCAAGGAGGCGCTGCCGGACGCTCCGCTGCTGCGCCGGATGAGCCGTGCCGGCAAACCGCCGGTCCTGATCCTCACGTTCCCGGAACCACTCCCGCGCACGCGTGTGGAGTTCGTGCTGTGGGTGCCGGCGGCCGAGAGCCCGTACCCGGCCTCCGCGCACACGGTGTTCCGCAGCGACTACCTGGTGCCGCTCGCGCGCTACAGCGGCGCCCCCGAACCGAACGGCCGGGCCGACCCCGTCACCCGGCTGCGCACCGCGCGCAACGAGCAGCCCGTCGCCGAACTGGCGACGGTACCCGGGCCGGCGCAGGCACGCGAGGTGCCGACCACCACGGTGTGGGCAGAGGACGGCTCCCGCGCGTTCCTGGTGCCGGCCGACCCGGCGGAGCGCGTCGCGGCCGGCACCTACGACATCGAGATCCGGTACGCGCACCCGCTTCCGGACGCCGGCGGCAACCGTGTCGTCGACACCGCGACCGCTCGCGTAGAGATTCCCGTCGCATGACCGAGCCGCATGTCCGCCTCGACCGTCCGCGCCGGCTCGGTCCGCTGCTGCACCGGCTGCGGTGGAATCCGCACGTGCTCGGCGCCCTCGCGTACCCGATGGCGGCGCACCCCGCGGACGACTCCTGGGGCGTCCCGCCGACCGGCAGCGGACATCACCTGCGATGGAGCGTGGACCCCCGGCGGGGCGCGCCCGCGGCGGGCTTCTTCGTGTACCGGCGCGGTCACGAGCGCTTCGGTGCGAAGCCGACGCACGAGATCAGCTTCCTGCGCAGCGACGAGGAGCGGCACGCGACCGCTCTGGGTATCGACGTCGGCGAGCCGGCACCGTTGCGCCTGCGCCACCCGGCGGGATTCCGGCTCGTCCCGCGATCAGGTCTGGAACTGCCGCCGAGCGCGGCGCCGTTCGAGTTCACCCTGCCGACGACCGGGCGCTCGATCCAGATCTCCCTCGTCGACGTCCCGGCCGGCGCCGAGGTGCGGGCAACGCATGCCGGGCACCTGGTGCATTTCGCACGTACGACCAGGGCGGAGGCGGACTGGCTGGTGACCTGCTTCGACCAGGCCGACCAGATCCACATCTCGGCTCCCGGCGCGCGGATCTTCGGCATCGCCTGGATCCGCGTGCCCGGCGATCTCGCCGGGTGGGTCCCGCTCGCTCGATTCCCGCCGCTCGGGACGGCCCCGCTCGATCGCGCGGGCATCGCGCACCGTCTCGGCGAGGTGGACCTGACCGATGCGGATCGCGACCTCTACCTCGACCAGATCCTGGGCAACCTGGACGCCACGGCGGCGCCGGTCTCCTGGCCGGCCGACGACGGCGGATCGGGGCTCGACATCGAGGCGGGGCTCCTGCTGGCCACGCTCACGCTGCAACCGCGTCTCGCGTCGGCGTTCGGCCGCTATCTGGTCGACGTGCAGCCCGCGGAGGGCCCGAGCGACTATCTGGTCGTCGCGGGATGGATGGACATGCCGTTCGACGCCGCGCCGCCGGGCTCGCTGCCGTACGTCCCGGGCGGTCCGGCGCTGGACGAACTGATCGAGAACCTTCGCGGACGCGGCGGGTTGCTGTACTTCGCGCCCTGTTACGCGGTGACGGCTCGACGGGCCTGGACGCCGCGGCCGGCCCGGCTCGACGCCTTCGAGGTCGTCACCGCCGAGACACGGCGCCAGATGGACGCCGGCGGGCAGGCCGTGCTCGAGATGCCGCTGCGCACCGAGTGGTCGCTGCGCCGTGCCGGCCGGCCGCTGCTCGCGGCGCAGCAGACACCGCTCGCCCTGGTCACCTTCACCGGGCCGGGCGCCGACCCGGCGCCACGTGTCGTCACCGCGTCCGCCACCACGGACGGGCACGCGCTGGTCGAACTCGTCGCCCCGCTGCTCAGCGCGCTGCCCGGCTCGATGCGGATCAGCCTCACGGCGCTCGACCTGTTCGGTCACCTCACCGGCCCGGCGGACACCCGGACGCTCCCGCTCGAGGCCGATCTGTACCCGGCCGCGCCACCACCCGTCGGCGTGCTGCTCCAGGTCGTTCCGCCGTCGCCGGATCTGCGGGTCACCTGGCAGTGGGGCGGCCGGCTGCGGCTGTTCCATCCGGACGTGCGGGGCTTCGCCGCCGAGTGGATCGAGGACAGCGACCTCCCCGCCGGCGTGCCCACACAGGAGGCGCTGCGCGACGAGACGATCGGCTGGAACGCTCTTCCGCGGGTCGCGTCCACGCCGCCGCACGCCGCCCACATCGACGCGCTCGAGAGCTCCCTCGCCGGGCGGACCACGACGGCTGTCCTGCTGCGCGAGGACGGCACGCTGCTCGGCGGTGTACGGACGGGCCTGGGCGTGGCGCCGGGCGCGGCCGGACGGCTCGCGACGTGGTCGCTGCGGCTCGGCTCCGGCACCTTCGGCGTGCGGCGCCACACGGTCGGCGACGACGTCTGGCTCTACCTGGACCTGGCCGGAGACGCCGGCGGAACACCGTTCGCCGGGTTCACCGAGGGACAGGAGCAGCCGCTCGACATGCCGTGGACACTGACGCCACCCGCGGACACGGCCGGCGCGATCGTACGGGTGAGCGGCGCGGCCGCCGATCTCGGCGCGCTCGTGCCGGGGTCGCTCCTGACCCAGGGCGCGCTCGTGTTCGGTGTGCTGGCGCACGCGGCGGGCCCGCCGGCGCTGGCCCTGCTCGACCTGAGCACGCCGGCGCAGGAGCCCGGCGCCCCGGTCCCGCCGCGCCCGCTTCCCGCTGTCGGGGACGTCGAGTTCGACGCGCCGGCGACGAGCCTGTTCGCCGGCGTCGGCATCACGGCCCCGACAGCCGCGCACGCCCGCCGGCGGGTCTGGGTGCGCGTGCGTACCGTCGACGCGCTGGACCGGGCGGGAACCGCCGGCAGCCCGGCGGAGGGCGCCTGGGCCAAGGCGTTCCCACCCGTGCCCGCCGACGGCCCGGCCGTCGTCCGCCGTTCACCGCCGGACGCGTTCGGGCACTGCCGGCTCCTCGTACGCTTCGGGTTCACGCTCGCCGACCACGGCGCCGTGCTCTACCGTGCGAGCGACGCGCAGCTGGGCGTCATGCTGGCCCGGGCCCAGCGCGCGGTGGCGGAGCAACCGGGGACCGCGTTCGCGGCGCTCCCGGCCGGCTTCGTGTGGCCGGCCGGTGGCCCGCAGCGCCCGGAGGACGTGACCGACCCGCTCACCGACTTCGCCGGCGACCCCGACATGATGCGGGTGTTCTGCAACGAGCTCCGGATCGACGAGGGCGCGAGCACCGGACCGCGGCCGGTGTTCCTCGACGCCTTCGAACGCCGCGGCCGCATGACCGGCCCGGGGCTCATCGCCACCGCCGACGACGCGCCGCTCGAACTGGACGACATCGTCGAGCGCGCCGGCAACCGATATCTCTATCTCGTCCGGCTGATCGACGGCGCGGACCAGGAAGGCGGCGTGTCCGGCGTCAGCCTGCCCGGCCAGGGCTGGGACATCGCGGCGCCGGCGACCCCGGTTCTGCTGCCCGTGTTCGTGACCGGCGATGAGTTGATCATCCGGTGGCGGCCGCTGCCCGACCCTCGCGTCACCCGCTACCGCGTGACGCTGAGCCCCCGGTGGGACGCCGCGCCGCCGGCGGCCGTCGTCGAGCGTCCGCCCGGCGAGTTCCCGAGCCCCGTCCGCATCGAGGGCGACCGCGTGTCGCTGCCCGGGTTCGTCGTGACGCCCGTTCCGTCGGATCTGACATCGGTCACGACGGTCGCCGACGGTGTCGAGCGGGTGAGCGAGGGCTTCGTCGTCGCCGCGACCCAGCAGTTCGTGTGGTGGTGCGCCGCCGGCAACGGCGCGCTGGTCGTCGCCACCGGCGCGGCGGACGTACGGGATCGCGTTCCGGCCGAGCACAGCGCGGGCGTCGAGGACGGCGCGGTCGTGGATCCGGGGCTGCTCGCACTCGGCCGTGGCGTGCTGGACGGCGAGCCACTCGGGATCCCGGCGGGCGTCTTCGACCGGCTGCTGGCGCGGGAACTCGACGGCACCTTCGTCGATCGCACGGCGGCCGGCGCCTGGCACGACGACGACTTCCTCAGCGTGCCGCCGGCGCTCGAGGAGGCTGCCGGCGTGGTGCTCGAAACGACGTCGCCGACCGGGACGCGGCACACCGTGGGCCGCTGCCCCGGCGCCCCGGCGGAGGCCGTGGTCGCCGTCACCGGCGGCGTGATCGGGCTGGGGTCCGTCGCGTCCCGGCTCGCCGCCGGGGACCGGCCCAGCGGCGTGTTCCGCGCCGACGAGGTGACGCGCGCCGACGCGACCGGGGCGCCCGATCCGCGCACGTCCGGAGCCACGAACCTGATCGACGCGGCCGTCTGGTACCGGTCGGGGTTCGTCCGCCGCGTCCGCAACGGTGTTCCGATGGTCCTGCGGTGGCGCGGGCTCGCGGACGGCCGCGAACGGTTCCTGACCACCGCGCCGGGCGGGCGCCCCCTCCGGATGCTCGACGGCTCGCTCGTCGTCGCGCCGTGGAGCGCGTCCGGTGAGGTCCTGGACGGCGTCTACGAGCGAGCGACGGTCGGCATCACCGGCACCACGGTGTCGATCCCGTTCGGCGCGCGCAATCTGGCGGCCGACGTGCTGGCCGACCCGGCGACCGGTCGCATCGTCACGCTCCTCGCCGACGGTGTGCCGGTGCGCGTGCGCCGACGGGACGGCAGCGAGATCGGCGCCCGCTTCGCACCGCTGACGTGGCGGGAGCGCCGGCTCGCGGCCGGCGGCCTCTTCGGCGACGGTGTCCTGCACCCGGACGCGCTCCACGCCTTCGAACCCGATGCCACCGGGCAGCTCGTCCCTCGTGTCGATCGCGATCGCCTCGGCTCGGCGGTCCTCGCGGCCGACGGCACCGCCCTCGTCGCCGTGGGCCTGCCCGCCGAGGGGTCGAGGGTCGCGATCGAGTACGGCGGGGACGGTGTCGCGCGCACCGTCGACCCCGGACGGCTCGAGCTCAGCGTGAGTCTGACCGCCGCCGACGTCGGACGTGCGTGGGACATCGAGGTCGAAGCGCTCTGCGACTTTCCCGATCCGGTGGGCGCCGTGTCCTCGCTTCCCGCGATCACCCAGGTCACGGTCCGGCCGCCACGGCTGGACCTGGCCGTCACCTCGGCGCGGTGGACCGCGGCGAACACGCTGGAGATCCGGTACGCCGGGCCGGCGAGCCTCCATTACCGCGTGGAAGCCGTCTCGGTGGCGACCGGCCGAAGATATGTGCTGGCCGATCCCGCGGCCGGTGGCGTCGTGACGACGGCGGTGGCGCTCGACGGAACCCCGGTGCCGCTCGCCGAAGCGCTGTCGGTCGAGCTGACCGCGTGGTACGAGAACGCCGCCGACCAGCCCTACCTCGCCGAGCCCGTACCCGTGGATCCGGCGCTGCCGGACATGATCTCCTAGGGGGTGGGCCATGCAGCCACCGATCAGTCTCCCGGATCCGGCGGACCCACCCTTCGGCGCCGTCAACGAGGCGAGGACGTTCGATCCGTTCGACCCGGCCGCGCTGAACTGGACCACGGCGGCCACCCCGGAGCAACGCGAGGCGGCGATGGCCGCGTTCGGCCTGCGGCTCACCCTCACGGCGACGCGGGCCGCCGCGCTGCTCGCACCCGCCCGCGGTCAGGTCTCGTGGACCGTCACCACCGACAACGGTCAGTTCGTGAGCCGGACCCTCGTGCTGGAACTGGAGCCGGACGCCGTGGCGGCCCTGCATCTCGCCGGCCGCGTGGAGAACGAACCGGAACCGGCGAATCTGTCGGTCCTGCCGTGGCACAGCGTGTCCGGGGGCGCCGTCCGGGTACGACTGCTCTTCACGTTCGCCGACCCGGCTCTCGACGAGCGGGTCCGCACCCAGGTCGCCGCGCTCCACGCCGGCGGCACACTCACCCGCGCCTGCGACGACGACCTCGATCTCCGATTCGTCGACGGTGTCCTGACGCCGTTCGACCTTCCGGCCGGGACACCGGAGCAGCGCCACCTCGAGCCCTGGTGGACCGGCATCAGCGCCGTCACGTGGCGGCTGCGGGGGGCCGACCCGGACAACAAGCTCGTCGATCTCCTGCCGGGTGACGTCGTGCACCTCCAGGCGCAACTGCGCGACGGGCTGTCGAAGTCCGCCACCGATCACTGGTTCCTGTGCAACCCCGGCCTGGTGCTGCGCAGCCTCGCGGTGGCCGGCGACCCGGCCGACCAGGCCAACGACGCCGCCTACCGCGTGCTGTGCGGCGACTGTGTGGCGCCGGTGGTGAGCGGGGGCACGCCCGCGAGCGGCGGCACCAATCCGGCCGGCGACGAGCCGCTCGGGTTCGCCGGCGCCGTCGTGGTCCACGGCGGGTCGAACGGCGGCGTGCTGCTGCAGCCGCCGGCCGACGTGGTGACGCCGGGGTGCGCGTTCAGCTTCACCAGCGCGGAGGACGTCCGCGTCTTCTCGCCGCGGCTGGCGGATCAGGTCGTCGGGCTCCGGCTGTGGCAGCCGACGTACGACGTGCTCGACCTGACCATGGTGCGGGAGCGCGTCGTCGCCGGAAAGGGAAACGGCAACGACGTGTGGGTGCCGGCCGACAACACCGTGATCCTGACGACGGAATACGCGGCTCCCGGGCGGGCGGAGCGGTACCCGGCCAACCGCGACACGCATTTCCTGCCGGCGACGGAGTTCGCGTACGGCTACGACGGCAGCCGCGCCCGCCCGGCGGAGGGCCAGCCTCCGCACGAGCTTCCGGTAGCCGCCACGTGGGAGCGCGTGTTCAACCTGAACGAGACGGCCGAGATCCGGCCGGAGCATCCCCGCTGGCGCAACAAGGGGTCGGCGCCGCTGTTCCCGACCGTGCGCCGGTTGTTCCCGCTCCGCGTCGAGATGTCACTCGCCGGTGCCCCGGACGCGCAGCCGCTCTGCACCATCTCGCAGGACGACGTGGACTGCGTCCGGCAGGAGTACATCTTCCACATGCGGTTCACCGACTACTACCAGGACTACGCGGTCGTCTGGCGCGCGGACCAGCTGCCCACCCGGGTCTTTCCCTCGCCGACGCACCGCATCGGCGTCGACGCCGGTGGCAACGCGGTGCCCGCGCTCGGCGAGGGGCGGGTGATCACGGTGCCCACCCGTCGCAGGGTACGGCCGGTGGTCCGGCAGGAGACGCGCTACCGGTACTCGCTATTGGTGGCGAACTGGCAGGACCGTATCGTTCAGGCCGAGACACCGGGCGAGAGGTACGCCACGAGGCTGCGCGACATCCTGGCCGATCCGGCGACGTTGACGGACATCCGCAACGCGATGGCGGCCGGGGTGGATTACGCCGACCCCGTCCTGCCGGCGTACGCGGCCGAGATCGCCGCGCTCGTGGACGAGTTCGTCAACGCCGGGCCGTTCCCGGCCGGCTCGACGCGGGACTTCCTGTCGGCGACGCTGCGCGGGCAGGACGCCATCGCCAGGTTCACGGCGCTGGATCCGTTCGCCCTCCAACTCGGCTCCTCGTGGCGCCCACCGGAGTTCAACGAATCGGTCAGTGACACGCCGATCAGCAATCACCAGCGCGGCGAGGCATTCGACAAACAGCCGCTGGGAGCCGGGCCGGGTCTGCGCAATCCGCTGGCGCAGCTGTGCCTGCACATGGTGGGACAGGACTTCTTCCCGGGACTGCTCAGCGAGATGCTCCTCGAGGACCAGAAGTCGAAGTATCTGAGCACGCTGTTCGACGCCACCGTCGATGCGGCGGGAATCGCCCGGCGCCGCTACGTGGTGATCGCGAACTTCCTGGTCAACGGCTCGGCGGAGTTCCGGCTCCGTGCGCCGGACGGCACCGAGGAGGAACTGCCGACGCAGTCCGTGCTGGACGGCGAGGTGCTCACGGCGAGCACGCGGCAGCTCTCCAGCAACCTCGCTAACGCGTTCCTCACCGCGTACCGCAGCCACCTCCAGCAGAGCGGCGACCTGTGGCCGGTGCCGCCGCCCACGTACCTGGAGACGTACCTGTTCGGCCTCACCGCGGCGTCGCACGTCCATTTCACGTGGCGGTGAAGGAGGCGAGGCCGTCGAGGAAGCGGTCCACGTCCTCGGCGGTGTTGTAGGGCGCGAGTCCCGCCCGCAGCGCGGGATCGGTCAGTCGCAGGGCGGTGAACGGCTCGTAGGCGTAGAAGGAGCCGGCGGGTGCCAGGACGCCTCGCGCGGCCAGATGCACCTGGGCCTGCCGGGCGTCGCGGCCGTCGAGGGTCATCAGCAGCGTCGGCGTACGGTCGGCAGCCTGTGAATGCAGGGTGACCGCGTCGCCGAGCGCGCGCAACCCGTCCTCCAGCCTCGTGCGCAGCGCGTCCTCGTGCTCGTGCAGGGCGGCCAGCGAGTGCGCGAGACGCTCCCGGCGGGAGGTCCGCGGGCCGGGGTCCATGGCGGCGAGATAGTCCACGGCGGCGGTGGCGCCCGCCAGCATCTCGTAGGGCAGGGTGCCGAACTCGAAGCGCTCCGGCACCGCGTTGGAGGACGGCAGCAGCTTGTCCGGCTGGATGGTCTCGAGAAGCTCCGGAGCCGCCGCGAGCACGCCGCAGTGCGGCCCGAGGAACTTGTAGGGCGAACAGACGAACAGGTCGGCGCCCATCGCGGGCACGTCGACGAGGTCGTGGGCGGCGTAGTGCACACCGTCCACGTAGACCAGTGCGCCGTGCTCGTGCGCCAGATCGGCGATCCGGCGCAGCGGCGGCTTGGTGCCCAGCACGTTCGAGGCGGCCGTGACGGCGACCAGCCGTGTGCGGGGTGAGAGCGCATGCGCGTACGCATGAAGGTCCAGCTCTTTGCTCTTGCTCTCGATCTCCATCCAGCGGACGGTGACGCCGGTGCGCGCGGCCGCCTGGACCCACGGGCGCACGTTGCAGTCGTGATCGAGGCGGCTGAGGACGATCTCGTCGCCGGGCCGCCACGTCTTCGCGAGGTGCCGGGAGAAGTCGTAGGTCAGCTGGGTGGCACTGCGGCCGTGGACGACACCGGCGGCGGGCACGTTGAGCATGTCGGCGTAGGCGGCCCGGAACTCCGCGACGGTGCGTTCCGCGTTGGCCTCGGACACGCTCAGCGTCCCCCGGTTGGACAGGGGACCGGTCAGCGTTGTGGCGATGGCCTCGGCGACCGGGCGGGGAGTCTGTGTCCCACCCGGACCGTCGAAGAAGGCGAGGCCGTGGTCGAGGGCGGGGAAATCCGCGCGCAGGGCGGTCACGTCGATGGCCATGAGCGCCAGAATAGGTCCATGGTTCTCGACGAGCTGGAGTTTCTCGCATCCGTAGAACACGCGCTGACAGTTGAATACCTGACGATCGGTTACGCGCTCGCCGCGGACCTGCCCGACGCGTCCGTCGTCGCCGCGAGTCTCGGGCAGAGTCAGATGTTCCGGCTCCACCGTCTCTGCCGGGCGCTCGTGGCCGCCGGCCGCAGTCCGTCACTGGACCGGGCCGCGAGCATCACGGCGGACCTGCTGTTCAGCCCGGTGGGCCCGGACGCGTACGCGAACCTGCTGCACCGCGAGTCCGCGATCGCGCGAGCGGTGGACGACCGGTATCGCGCCCTCGCCCCCTCGGCCGGGCCGGAACTGGCGGAACTGATCGGCGAGTCCGGGCCCACCCACGAGGCAGATCTCCAGCCGCTGCGCGACGCGATCGGGGACCCGGCCCCGCCCGGTTTGCTGCACACGGTCCGTTTCGAGCCCCGCGACGACACCGAGTCCCTGCTCCTGAGCGCGAGCGACTCGGCGTACCGCGTCGTGGTCACCGCGCTGCGCGCCATGTACGGCGACGACTTCGGGTCCTACCGCTCGATCGCCAACACCTCCATGATGACCCTCGACGCGATCAACCAGGTGATGGCCAGGACCGGGCTGTTGCCCTCCTTCAACCCCTGACTTCGTCAGCTGCTGGACACGGAGAGGCGCCCGAGGTGGTCGCCGTTCTACGGTGAGCCGGTGCGGGTACTCATCGTGTCGGCGCCGATGCTCGGGCATGTCTTCCCGCTCGTGCCGCTCGGCCGGGCGCTCGAGAAGGCGGGCCACGAGGTGCTGGTGGCGACCGCTGCCGAAGCGCTGCGCGTACGGGAGAGCGGCCTCGCCGTGCACGACGTCCGGCCGGGTTACCGGTTCGGGCCGATAGCGGCTCGCATGCTGCTGCGGCACCCGCTGCTGTCGCGGGCGCAGCTGGCCGGCGCGACCGACCCCCGCGGCGTCGGCGCCCTGTTCGGTGTGGTCAACGACCGGATCGCGGACGGCGTGATGGCCGTTGCCCGCCGGTGGCGGCCGGACCTCGTCGTCCACGAACCACTCGCGGCGGCCGGCGCGCTGGCCGCCGCAGGCATCGGCGTGCCGGCGGTGCTGCACGAGACCACGCTGTTCGGCGGCTCGTCGCTGGTGGCCGCGACCGCCTCCCGGCTCGGCGACGCGATGCGCCGGCATTCGGTCGCCGAGCTTCCGCCGCCGGCCGCGGTGCTGACGATCGCTCCGGCCAGCGTGGCCGGGACGCGCGACGGCTGGCCGATGCGCGCCGTGCCGTACGGTGCCGACCAGCCGCTACCCGGCTGGCTCACCGAGCCGCCACCGCGCGCCCGTGTCCTGGTCAGCCGCAGCACCGTGCCGCAGCCCGGGGCGGATCGGCTGATGAGCCGGGTGATCGGCGCCGCCGGCCCGGTCGACGCGGACTTCGTGCTGATCCGGCCCGACCGGCGGGCCGCCGCCCGGCAGTGCCCGCCGAACGTCCGCGTCACCGACTGGCTGCCGTTGCCCGCCGCCCTCGCGGTCAGCACCGCGATCGTGCATCACGGTGGAGCCGGTTCCGTCCTCGCCGCCCTGCACGCCGGTGTCCCGCAGCTGGTCGTCCGCGGCGCCGCCGACCGCCGGCACAACGCCGAACTCGTCGCGGCGCGTGGTGCCGGGCTGGCGGTCGACGAGAGGGAGATCAGCACGGCGGTGATCGGCCGGTTGCTCGACGATCCGGCGCTGGCGCAAGCGGCCAAGCAGGTCAGCGCGGAGGTGGCGGCTATGCCGGCCCCGGCGGACGTGGTACCACGGCTGACCGGGTTGGTCCCTCGCGGAGCATGAATCTGCCCAGCAACCAGCAGACCACGGCGGCCACCGCGACCGCGCCGAAGACGACCAGGCTGTCGCCGGTCGTCGCGCCGCGCCAGCCCGTGTAGGAGAAGGCGACGGCCGGCCCGGCGGTCCCCGCGGCGGCAGCGGCGAACGCTGCCGCCGGCCGCATCCCCAGGGCGCCCGCGGTGTACGCGACGGTCTCGGCCACCAGCGGCAACGGCCGGCTGACGACGACCGCCAGCAGGCCCCAGCGCCGCACCAGCCCGGCCGAGCGAGGGGTGCCGGTCGCGAGCAGGTTCCGGGACCGCCGCCCGAGGACATAGCCGACGGCGAATCCGCCGAGACCGCCCAGCAATGCCAGCGCGGCACCGGTGGCCAGGCCGAACGTCGCACCCAGCGCGACCATGACGACGCTCGACGGCACCGGCACCACGGCGTCAGCGACCAGCAGACCGACACCGATCGCCGCGGCGGCGATCGAGACCGTGCCCAGCACCGGCCGCGGGTCGGTGAGCAGCGGCACCCCGGCCAGCTCGACAATCAGGAAGACCGTCAGGAGTGCGGCCGCCACGACGGTGACCAGCATCCAGACGCGTAGACGCCCCATGCCCGGAAACGGTACGAGTGGTACGCGGTCCACGACAGTCAGTAAGCAGACGGAACGTCAGTCGGCTGTGTCCCCCGTGCGAGCTACACGCAGATGTCCACCGTGTGGTGACGTTTCGGGACGTACGAATTCATAGGTTTCTTCGTGTCGCGGCACCTCGGCCGCGACCTCACGAAGGAGTCATCATGCGGCTCGTCAAGCAGTTCCTGGCCGTCGCGGCCATCGCCTTCCTCGGTGGCCAGGGCGCCGCCGCGGTGGACGGGAACCCTTGGCTCACCCTGGTCGCCGGGCTGGCGACCGCGGCCCTCGCGATCCTCGTCTACCGCTGGGTGGTACGCCGCACCGAGCGGCGCGCGCCGGACGAGCTGGCCCGCGCCGGGGCCGGCCGCCGGCTCGCCGTGGGCACGCTGATCGGGTTCGGGATGTTCGCGGCGGTGATCGCGAACATCGCCTTCCTCGGCGGTTACCACGTGCACGGCATCGGCTCGGTGAGTGGCGCGGTGGGCATGATCGGATTCATGGCCGCCGCGGCGACGACCGAGGAGCTGCTCTTCCGCGGCGTGCTCTTCCGCGTCATCGAGGAGCGCACCGGCACCTGGATCGCGCTGTTCGGCACCGGCCTGGTGTTCGGCCTGATGCACCTGGCCAACCCGGACGCCTCGCTGTGGGGCGCGATCGCGATCGCCATCGAGGCGGGGTTCATGCTCGCCGCCTGCTACGCCGCCACCCGCAACCTGTGGGTGCCGATCGGCCTGCACTTCGGCTGGAACTTCGCGCTGGGCGGCATCTCGGGCGCCGTGGTCTCGGGCAACGGCGAGTCCACGGGCCTGCTGGACGCGACCACCTCGGGCCCGGCCCTGCTCAGCGGCGGCGACTTCGGCCCGGAGGGCAGCCTCTACACGGTCGGGGCGGGTGTGCTGCTGACGGTGATCTTCCTGTGGCTGGCCCACCGCCGCGGCAACCTCGTGCCGCGCCGCCGCCGGGCGGCCGACGCTACAGTCTCCCGGTGATCGACACACGGCGGGCCCGGACGATCTGGCGGCGGCAGCCGGTCATCGTCCGGGATGCCCCGTTGGCGCTGCTGTTCGCCGGCGCGGCGGCGTGGCCGGCGCTGGACAGCAACGGCACCCAGCTCGGCAACCTGGCCGACCGCCCGGACGACGCGCTGACCGTGCTGGTGGTCGCGCTGCTGAGCCTGCCGCTGGCGGTGCGCCGCCGGTGGCCGGCGATCTGCCTGGCGCTGGTGTCGCTCGGTTTCGCCCTCGACCAGCTGTACGGCTACCACACGGTCGCCAGCAGCGCCCTGCCCATCGCCCTTATGAGCGCGGGCGCCCACCTGGAGCGGCACCGGCGCCCGATCGCGATCACCGCCGCCGTGGCGTACGTGCCGCTGGCCGTGGCCCTGGACCGGCTCGGAACGGGCGACGGCACGGCCGAGGGCCTGGCCGGGTTCGTCACGTTCTTCCTGCTGCTGGCCGTCGCCTGGGGCGTCGGGGCCTGGCTGCGGCAGACCCGGGCAGCGGAGGCGGAACGCCGGCGGCACGTCGCCGAGAGCACCCGCGCTGCCGAGCGCACCCGGATCGCCCGCGAGCTGCACGACGTCGTCACCCATCACGTGACCGCGATGGTCGTGCAGGCGGAGGCGGCCCGCTACCTGACCGCGGCGCCCGACCGGCTCGACCAGACGCTGACGGCAGTCACCGACACCGGCCGGCGGGCGATCTCGGACCTGCGGAAGATGCTCGATCTGCTCGACCCCGGCCACGACACGCTGCCGGCGGGCGGGCTCGGCTCGCTCGTCGAGCAGACCCGCCGCGCCGGTCAGCCGGTCGAGTTCGTCGCCGAGGGCACCCCGCCCGAACCGGCCGGCAGCGCCGAGGCCACCGCCTACCGGGTGGTGCAGGAGGCGCTGACCAACGCGATGAAGTACGACCACGGCGGGCACACCGCCGTGCACGTCCGGTACGGGGCGAGGGAGATCAGCGTACGGATCAGCAGCTCAGGCTCGGGGTCGGGCGCCGCGTCCCCGGGCGGCAGCGGGCGCGGGCTCGCCGGGCTGCGCGAGCGCGTCGGTGTGCTGGGCGGCGAGTTCAGCGCGGGCCCGGAGCCGGACGGCGGCTTCGTGGTCCGGGCCCTCATCCCCGCGGGCGGCGCGTCGTGACGGCGCCGGTCCGGGTGCTGATCTGCGACGACCAGGCGCTGATCCGTACCGGCTTCGCGACGATCATCGACGCCCAGCCCGATCTGGAGGCGATCGGGGAGTGCGGCGACGGGCGGGCCGCGGTCGAGCTGGCCCGCCGGCTGGAGCCGGACGTGGTGGTGATGGACGTGCGGATGCCGGTGCTCGACGGCATCGCCGCGACCCGTCTTCTGGCCGGCGCCGGGGTCGAGCGGCCGGTCAAGGTCCTGATCGTCACAACCTTCAACCTTGATGAGTACGTGTACGAGGCGCTGCGCGCCGGCGCCAGTGGTTTCCTGCTGAAGGACGCCCCGCCGGCCCAGCTGCTCAACGGCATCCGCACCGTCGCGACGGGCGCCGCGCTGCTCGCTCCCGAGGTGACCCGGCAGCTGGTGGGCCGGTATGCCGGGCGGATCCGCCCGGCCGAGGCCGCGACCGGCGACATCCCGCTCGCCCCGCGCGAGCTGGAGGTGCTGCGGCTGATCGCGGACGGGCTGTCGAACAGCGAGATCGCCGCGACCCTGGTGATCAGCCAGGAGACGGTCAAGACGTACGTGTCCCGGATCCTCACCAAGCTCGACCTGCGCGACCGCGTCCAGGCCGTGGTCTACGCCTACCGCCGCGGCCTGGTCAGCTGACTCCACGCCGCCCACAGGCCTGCGTAGAGGCCGCCCGCCGCGACGAGTTCGTCGTGCGTGCCCTCCTCGGTGATCCGCCCGTGCTCCATGACCACGATCCGGTCGCACGCGGCGGCCTGTGACAGCCGATGGGCGATCACCAGCCCGGTACGACCCGCCAGGGCGGCCTCGGCGGCACGGTCGAGCAGGCCGGCGTGGGTGGAACCGGCTTCGGCGGTGGCTTCGTCGAGAATCGCCAGGTCAGGGTTGTAGAGCAGCAGGCGGGCGAGCGCGAGCTGTTGTGCCTGGGCGTCGGTGAGCGGATGTCCGCCACTACCGACCACGGTGTCGAGGCCGTCCGGTGACAGGTCGAGCAGACCGGCTGATCCGGTGGCCTCCAGCGCCTCCCGTACTTCGCGGTCGGTGGCATCCGGTGCGGCGAGCGTGAGGTTCTCCCGCAGGGAGCCGGCGAACACGTGCACCTCCTGGGTGATGACCGCGGTGCGTTCCGGCCGTGCCACGGTCCCGGCATCGGGCGGGTGGATGCCGGCGATCACGGCTGCGAGCGTGGTCTTGCCCGCCCCGGAGGCGCCGACGACGGCGACGCGCCGACCGGAACCGATGCCGAGGGTGACGTCGTCGAGCACGAGCGGGCCGTTGTCGTAGGTGAACGTGACCCCGTCCAGCCGGACGGAGTCGCCCGCGCCGGACATCGGGCTCGGCCGGTCCGCCGGCATCGTGACGACGCCGATCATGCGGCTCAGCGAGGCGAGGGCGGACTGGAGGGTGTCGACGACGAACAGCAGCTGGTTGACCGGTCCGAGCAGGCGCAGCACGAGCAGCATCGCGGCGGTGGCGGCGCCGACGGTGGAGGTTCCACGGTCGATCAGGACGAACCCGACGACGAGCACGGCGGCCAGGCTCAGGCACTCGCCGATGTTGAGGCGGGCGTTGAGCATGCTCTGCACGGTCCGGGCGCGCAGCGACTGCACCGCGACGCTCCAGGAGGCGGTCATCACGGTGCGGTGGCGTTGCTCGGCGAGGCCGAAGCCGAGCACGGTCGCGTAGCCGCGCTGGGACTCGAGGATCTGTTGCGCGCGTGTGCTCATCGCCGCCCGCTCCCTGCGGTACACCGGCGGGCCGGTGCGCAGATACCACCGCATGGCCAGCACGTAGACCGGCATCACGACGGCGAACGCGAGAGCGTAGGGCCAATCCAGTGCCGCGAGCCCGCCGAGTGACACAACGATGGTGTACGCGGTGACGGTGACCGCCGGGATCACCGCCGGAGCGGCATCGGCGACCGCGGTCACGTCGTCACTGGACCGCGAGATCAGGTCCCCTGTCCCGGCGCGCTCCACCCGGTGCTGCGGGAGCGTCAGAGCGCGGGCGACCAGCTGTTCGCGCAGTGCGGCGAGGATGGCATGGTAGGCGCGGGTGGCCAGGACGATCGTCGCCGCGGTGCCGCCGGCGCCGAGCACGACCGAGACCGCCATCGTCGTGGCGACCGTCAGCACCGTGCCGAGGTCGGCGGTGCCGGTCCGGACCCGATCGACGAGGAACCCGATCGCGACCGGCCCGACCAGGTCGACGGCGGTGCTGACGATCCCCAGCCCCGCGACGGCGGCGAGCCGTGTCCGGTGCCCACGGCTGAGCCGCCACACCTCCCCGGCCGTCTCCCGGGCACCCGCGACCGGCAGCGCGTGCTCCGTCGTCCCGGTCATCGGGCCGGCTCGTCCCCGAGCAGGTCGACGACGCGGTCGCAGGCACCGAGCAGCGCCGGGGCCGAGGTGAGCAGCAGCGTCGAGCGGCCCGCCCGGGCACCGCGCAGCCGGCCGGCGATCGCGTGCTCGGTGACCGGGTCGACCGCGGTGGTCGGGTCGTGCAGCACGAGCACCGGCGCGTCACTCGCCAGGGCCCGGGCGAGCGCGACGCGCTGACGCTGGCCGCCGGAGAGGCGGTTGCCGCCCTCGCCGACTCCGACGTCGAGGTCGGCGGCGAAGTCGTCGCACGCCGCCGCCAGCACCGCGGCGTCCACCCGCTCGGGCGCTGCCGCCGTGACGGCGACGTTGTCGCGGAGCGTGCCGCTGAACAGGGTGGCGCGGTGCGGGGCGACGGTGACCCGGGAGCGGAACTCGGCCGGGGACAGCTCCCGCGCCGCGATCCCGTCGAGCCGCGCCTCGGCACCGCCCTCGGCCCGCGGGTCCAGCAGCGCCTCGACGACACGGGCGGCGGTCCGGTCGTCAGTGCGTACACCCACGAGTTCTCCGGGCTCCACCCGGATCGTCACGCCTGACGTGGACACCTCCAGTGCGGGTAGTGCGGCGTCCTCGCGTACGCATGCGATGTTGATCGTGGGTGTTGAGGTCGCGTTGTCCCGCAGCACGTCGAGGACATGCGCGGCAGAGGCGCGGGCGTTGGCCAGGTTGGGGATGGAGATGCTCGCGATCGCCTGGATCTGCGGGAGCAGAGCCTGGGTGAGGCCGACGGCGGTGATCAGCCCGCCGATGCTCAGCTGCCCGTCGACTGCGAACCAGCCGGCCAGTCCCATCACCGCTGCGACGAACGTGCCGCTGACCACGCCCGAGCCCATCAGGAACCGGCCCAGCAGGCCCGCGTTGCGCCTGGCGCCGGCGAGTGTCAGCCGGCTGGCCCGCCGGTACCGCCGGGTCGCCTCGGCCTCGGCGCGCACGCCCTTGACCACCCGGTATCCGGCGACCAGGTCGGTGGCCCGCCCGACGGTGGCGGCCAGCGACGCCTGGTACTCGCGGGTGTCCCGTGAGAGCCGCCCGCTGAGCAGGCCCATCAACCAGACCGCTACCGGCGCACCGAACAGGACCACGAGTCCGAGCAGCCAGTGCGTCGCCAGCAGCGATGCCGCGATGAATCCGATGGCCGTGATCCTCGAGACCGGGATGATCACCAGGATCACCGCGTTGGACAGGCGCGTGACGTCGTTGGTCATCACCGAGACCACGCCGCCGTCCGGCCCCTGTGCGGTGCCGCCGACCGGATGCAACACGCCGATCGAGAGGGTGCCGCGCAGCCGGTGCTGCAGCAGCTGCACCGCGTACGCGGTCAGCCGCAGCGAGAGCCTGGCCGCCGCCGTCAGCGCTACGTACAGGGCGACCAGCACGCCGAGCCACAGCCCCAGCTGTACCGCGTCCCCGGTCGCCAGCGCCCGGTCGATCGCGAGCCCCATCACCACCGGGATCGCCGACTCGCCGACCTGCCACACGATCGCCAGCAGCATCGCGGGAACGGTGACCCGTGGTAGCGAGAAGATGACGCGGGCCACGAACGTGCCGGGACGGTCGCCCGCCCCGACCTCGAACGGCCGGCCGTCGGGAGGCGGGTTCACAGACGTCTCCTGGCTTCGATGAACAGCAGCCAGCCGAGGTAGCCGCCGCCGAGAACGACGGTGATGATCCCCACCGGCAGGGGAGTCGGGGCGACGTGCTGGGCGAGGTAGTCCGCCGTCAGGCACAGCAGCGCGCCGACGAAGGCAGCGGGTGCGAGGGTGATCCCGGCGGTGCGGGCCAGCCGGCGGGCGATCTGCGGCGCGACCAGGGAGATGAACGCGATCGGCCCGGACGCGGCGGTGACCGTCGCGGTCAGCGCCACCCCCACCACGACCAGCCCGAGACGGGTCGGCGACACGCGTACCCCATGGGAGGCGGCCGCGTCGTCGCCCAGTTCCATCTGCCGCATCGGCCGGCTCAGCATCGCCGCCTGCAGCAGGAGCACGGCGATGCAGGCGCCGCCGACGGCGACCTGGCTCCAGGACACACCGTTGAGCGACCCGGCACCCCACGCGGCCGCGGCCATCGCCTGTTCCAGATCGGCCTGGAGGATCAGCCACACGTTGATCGAATCCAGCATCGCCGAGACGCCGATGCCGACGATGATCAGCCGGAAGCCCTGCACCCCTCGCCGGTAGGCGAGCAGGTACACGGCGACGGCGGTGGCCATTCCGCCCAGCAGCGCCCCGCCGACCAGCTGCGCATAGGTGCCGTTGACGGCCAGGATCACGATCAGCGCGCCGGTGTAGGAGCCCTGGGAGAACCCGATGACGCTCGGGTCCGCGAGCGGATTGCGCAACATCGACTGGAACACCGCCCCGCTCACCCCCAGCGCGGCACCGAACACCAGCGCCGCGGCCACCCGCGGCAGCCGCCATTCGACCACGATGTCGTGCACCAGCCCGCTCTCCCCGCCGGTCAGCGCGGAGACCACCTGCCCCGGGCTGAGCTGGTACGAGCCGGTCATCAGGGCCAGCACCGCCATGGCCGCGAGCGCGACCGCGAGGACCGCGCAGACGACGAGCGAGCGCCATTCGAGGCGTACCGCGACTCGCCGGCGCCGCAGCACCAGCACCCGCCGCCCGAGGTCCACGCTCATAGTCCGCTCGCCTTTTTGCGCCGCACCAGCGCGATGAGGACGGGGGCGCCGACGAAGGCTGTCACGACGCCCACCGGTATCTCGCCGGGCCGTATGACGACGCGGCCGACGATGTCGGAGGCCAGCAGCAGGCTCGGGGCGAGAAGGATGCTGTAGGCGAAGATCCATGGTTGGTGTGGGCCGACGAGCCAGCGGGCCACGTGCGGGACCATGAGCCCGACGAAGGCGATGGGCCCGGCGATCGCGGTGGCGCCGCCGGCGAGCAGGGTGAGCGCGATGATCGCGAGGACGCGGGTGCGCGCCAGGCTGACGCCCTGGGCGGCGGCGACGTCGTCGCCCAGGGCCATGGCGTTGAGTGATCCCGACACCGCGAGGGCGAGCACGAGGGCCACCGCGAAGAACGGCAGGATCGGCCACACCAGATCGAGTGGGCGGCCGACGATCGAACCGGCGTTCCAGGATCGCATCGCGTCGAAGGCCGCCGGGTTGGTCAACTGGAGCGCCTCCCGGGCGCCGCCGAGCACCGCGCCGACGCAGACCCCGGCGAGCACCATGAGCACCGGCGACTGACCCTGCCGGGTCGACCCGAGGGCGAGCACCATGAGCGTGACGATCAGCGCTCCGGCGAAAGCGAACCACATGTAGCCCTGGATGTCGCGAACGCCGAGTACGCCCACGGCGACCGTCACCGCGAAGGACGCACCGGCATGGACGCCGAGAATGCCGGGCTCGGCCAACGGGTTCCGGGTGAGCGCCTGGATCAACGCGCCGGACAGGCCGAGCGCGACGCCGACGACCAGACCGACGATCGTGCGCGGCAGCCGGTAGTCGCGGATCGCGAACTGGTCGATG
Source organism: Actinoplanes sp. NPDC051861 (assembly GCF_040681145.1). NCBI lineage: Bacteria > Bacillati > Actinomycetota > Actinomycetes > Micromonosporales > Micromonosporaceae > Actinoplanes > Actinoplanes sp. NPDC051861. Next base: position 64,867 of record NZ_JBFAYE010000020.1, on the reverse strand, counting down.
TCGGCCGCTGGATGGAACAGGGCGTCCCACACCACTGACGGCCGGATCGACGTCGATCCGATCATGACGCTCAGCACCAGCAGAACGAGAAGGACCAGCAGCGCCGCCACGAGTCCGAGCAGACGACGACGCGGTCCGGGCACCGTGACGGTGCCCGGACCGGCCGGTCGCAGGGTGAGGGCTGTCACTACTTGGCGGGCAGGGACGCCAGCGCGCTGTCGAGCGAGTCCAGGTACTGCAGGACCGGCCCGTAGGAGTTGTTGCCGGGGCAGAAGACTCCGAGCGCGTGACCGGAGGTCACGGTGGGCAGCGCTTTCCAGGTGTTGCTCTCGACCACCGGCGCGAAGGCCTTCTTCGGCTGTCCGGCGGCGTCGACGGGGTACAGGATCGCGTCGTACTCGGACAGCCCGGCGATCTGCTCGAACGGCAGGTCGGCCCAGCCCAGGGGATCCTTGCCGGCCTCTGCCTTGGGGGAGTTCAGGCCGATGTCGTCCGCGGCGATCTCGATGCACCCGAAGTCGGTGATGACGAACGTCCCGGGATCGGAGTTGTCCCAGCGGTCGACCGCGACGAACTTGGTGTCCGCGATGATCTGGCGGTAGGTCTCCTTGATCTTCGTGACCTTGTCGTTGAACTGCGTCTTCTGCCCGCTCAGCGCGTCCGTCAGGTTGCCGGCCTCGGCGAGCCCGTCAGCGAAGGCCTTCCACTCGGTGTCGAGCCCCCAGTAGACCGTCGGGGCGATCGTCTCCAGCTGCTTCTTGATCCCCTCGAACTCGCTGTCCGGCACCTGAACCAGAATGAGGTCCGGCTTCAGGCCGGCGAGTTTCTCCAGGTCGACCTGGGCGGTGTCGGCCCCGAGGTTGGTGGCTGCCTGGTACGTGGCCTTCTGCTCGGCGGGAATGGGGTCGAGCTCGGAAGCGGAGAGCTCGGTGACGCCGACCGGCTTCCCGCCGATGTCGATGAACGGCTGCGTCGTGTTGCCGAGCGCGACCACTCGCTGCGGGGCGGCGGGAATCTCGACGGCGCCGTTGCCGGCCGTGACGGTGCGGGTCTTGGCGGCCGTGTCGCCGGTGTCGCCGGTGCCGCCGTCGTCACCGCCGCAGCCGGTGAGGACGAGTGTGGCACTCAGCAGGGCGGCGGCCAGCGCGGCGCCGCGCCGTATCAGGGGTGTCGTGCTCATTGATGTGTTCCTCTTTTTTATGGGGTGAAGGTGGGTACGAGTTCGTGGACGGTGGTGCCCCAGCCGACGGTGTGCGCGGTGCGGCGGGCCAGCCCGGCTCGGGTGATGACGGCGTCGAGTTCGGTGCCGGTGCGCAGGCCGGAGCCGTGCACGGTGAGGGCGAGCAGGTCTGCTTCACCGTCGTGCTCGTCGAGGTCGTCGGTGTCGAAGAGGTCCTCGACCAGCAGCACCCGGCCTCCCGGGAGGAGGTTCTCGGCGGCCCGGCGCAGGGCGTGGGCGGCATCGGCGTCGGCCAGGGTCTTGAAGGCGCGGATGACGAACACAGCGTCCGCGGCGGGGCTGGGCTCGAAGACGGACTGCTCGACCACGCTGACCCGCGCGCGCTGCTGCTCGTCGGGAACGGCGGCGGGCAGGTCGCGGCGCAGCCAGTCGGCCTGGGCGGGCAGCGCGCAGATCGTCACGCGCAGGTCGGGGTGGGCGGCGACGAACTCGCGTGCCTGTGCGCCCGCGCCGCCGGAGTGGAGCACCAGGTGCCGGACACCCTTGAGGATGTCGGACGTGGCGATCGGCTCGGCCAGCGCGGCCTGGAACAGCGCGAGGCGTTCCAGGTAGCGGTCCTCGTAGTGCTGTTCGGCGCGCACCTCGGCGAAGGTCTGCCCGGTGACCGAGGCGTAGGAGGCGCGACCGGTGCGGATCGACTCGGTGAGCCCGCGGATGCCGAGCATCTCGCGCCCCACCACCCCGGCGGGATGCAGGGCGTTGGCGACGAACTCGACGGTCAGGACCTCACCGACCGGCGTCAACCGGTAGCAGTTCGGCTCGGTCGGGGTGAGGACGTCCAGCGTGTGCAGGTAGCGCAGCAGTTTGCCCAGCGCCCGCTCGTCGGCGCCCGCCCTGGCGGCCAGGTCCGCGACGCTGGTCACGCCCCGGGAGATCAGCTCGGGCACTCCCAGTTCGACGGCGGTGCGGATCGCCATCGGCGCGATCAGCTCGGTCAGGTCGTGCAGCCTCTCGAACGGGGTCTTCGTCTTCGCGGGGTCGGGCACCGCGGCGTCCTCCTCCAGGGCGACGACCTCACCGCGACGCCAGTACCCGGTGAACTCGATGTCCTCCTTGGGCACCCCCCGGTCCTCGACCAGATGGCGCCGGATGTCTCGCACCGCCGCCTGTTGCCCGGCGAGCCACGCGAACGGCCGGCCGTCCCACCAGCCGCAGTTCCGGACCGCGTCGACCAGGTGGGTGGTCGTGCCGGCCTCGGCGCCGTCGCGTACGAGCCAGTTCACCTCGACGCCGGGCCGCTCACGCAACTCCTGGCGGTGCTCGTTCTCGGCGATCTCGATGAACACCTGGGCCCTGGTGTCCTCGGGCAGCTCGTCGAGCAGGCGGGCGATCGCCGGGATCGTCGTGTCGTCCCCGGCGACCAGGAGCCAGTCCGCGTCGTGGGGGAGCGCTCGGGACGCGCTCGGGCCGAAGAAGTGGATGCGGTCCCCGACCTGGGCGCGGTACGCCCACGTGGTGCCCACACCGATGCCGTGCTTGACGACGTCGATGTCCAGTTCCCGCGCTTCCGGGTCCCAGCGGCGCACGGTGTAGATCCGCGACAGGGGGCGGGGATCGCGGGGCAGGTCGACACCTTTTTCCGTCTGTACGGGCAGCACCGGCTCGGTCTGGCCGGGGTAGCGGAACACCAGCCGGACGTCGTCGTCGAAGCCGGTCGAGACGAACGCCGGTTGGGCGAAGCCGTTCGCCGAGGTGAACTCGCCCAGCTGCGCGCCGGCCAACGTGATCCGCCGCATCCCGGGCGTCAGATCCGTCACCCGGACGACCTCGACCTCCCGCAGGGTCAGGGGATGCACGGTGATCCGGCGTGAGGTCTTCGGCATGCTGGGAAAGGCCCTTTCAGATCGGTGCGAGTTAGGTGAGCCTAACCTTCAATAGTGTGCGCAGGTCGCCATATAGTTAGGACATGGTGGGTGTTGATCTACCTCCGCCGATTCCTCGAGTGCGGTCGAGCGGTCTGTGGGATCAGAGCGAGCATCTCCTGCTCTGGGTCCGGACCGGCTCGGCGTGCGTCCGGGTGGGGGATCCGGAGTTCCGGCTGGCCGCCGGCGAGGGTGTCTGGATTCCGGCCGACGTCGGAAGCCATTGGACGATCGTCACCGAGCCGGGCACGGTCGCCTTCCCGCTGCTGACGCATCCGAGCATCGCGGCCGAGGCCCTGTCCGAGCCGAGACGGTTCGCGATTCCCGAGGGCTGGCAGGACTGGCTGATCCAGAGCTTCAACTTCATGATCACGCCGCTGACCAGCCACGGATACTCCCAGGACGTGCTCGCCGATCTGCTCCGCCGCCCCGGATCAGGACCTCCGGAACCGGCGTTCGCGGTCGATCCGGTCATGCCGACGGCCGGCGGGGCCCGGGAGGTGGCCGACGAACTGCTGCGGAATCCGGCGCTCGACCTCACCATCGCTGAATGGGCGGAACGGGTGCTGTCCAGCCCGCGCACCCTGCTCCGCGACTTCCGCGCTGACACCGGGCTGACCTTCGAGCAGTGGCGGCTGCGATGCCGGTTGAACGCCGCTGCCGAGTACCTCGCTGCCGGATACGGCGCCGGTCAGATCGCGGCCCGCGTGGGTTTCGCCACTCAGAACGGTTTCACCCGCGCGTTCAAGCAGCAGTTCCGGCAGACCCCGCACGAGTTCGGCCGGGACCGCTCCGCCCGGCCGGTCGCGAATGTGCTGACCCAACGCGCGGCGGCGGCCCGCCAGGCCGACGACCTGATGCGGATCATGGGGGCGGAGAACGCCCCCGCGGTGCCTGACATGTTGCCCGCGGCCCGCACGCCGTCGCACACGAACAACGTCCACGTGCTCGTCTGGACGTATCGCGGCAGCGGGTACCTGGACATCGGCGAGCATCGCTATGAGCAGCCGCGAGGCGTCGCGACCTGGATCCCCGCGGGCTCCGAGCACACCATGGGTGTCCGCGAGAACTCGATCTCGCTGCCGCTCGGGAACGCCGGAACCGGGGACCTGCAGCTGACCGAGCCGCTGCAGGCCCAGTTCTCGCCCGCCTGGGACGACTACCTGATGTTCTGCTCCATCAGTGCCCGCACCCCGGTGCGCCCGGACGACTACGACCCCAGCCACATCCTCGATCTCTTCGCCGACCAGGTCGCCGCACAGCGAGCGCTGTCGGTACCGATGCCGGCCGACGCCCGGGCACGGCGAGCGGCCATGGACTACCTGCGCGGCATCGGTACCTCCGGCGGCCCGAAGTTCGACCTGCCCGCCGACACCCACCGGGCCTTCCGCGAACAGACCGGTATGAGCTTCGCCCGCTGGCGCTACGCCGCCCGCATGCGGATAGCCCGCGGCCTGCTCGCCGGCGGCGCCAAACCCAGCGCTGTCGCCCGCCGGGTCGGCTACGCCCACCTGCCGACCTTCAGCGCCGCCTTCACCCGCTTCCACGGCCTCTCGCCACGGGACTACGTATCTGATTCCGCCGATGGCCCTCGGCGTGCACAATCGGTCGGCGTTGACAACCGACGACAGGGATCCGGGGCATGAGCTTCAACGGCTTCATCTCGTACAGCCACGCCGCGGACGGCAAGCTGGCGCCGGCGGTCCAGCGTGGGCTGCACCGGCTCGCGAAGCCCTGGCATCGCCGCCGGGCATTGTGGATCTTCCGGGACCAGACCGGCCTGTCGGTGACGCCCGGGCTGTGGTCGTCGATCCAGAAGGCGCTGGACGGTTCCGAGTGGTTCGTGCTGCTCGCCTCCCCGGCGGCGGCCCGGTCGGCGTGGGTGAACCGGGAGATCGAGTACTGGATCGCGACGAAACCGGCCGGCCGGATCCTGCCGGTGGTGACCGACGGTGAGTGGCGGTGGGACGCGGATCGCGGTGACCTGTCCGCGGACTCGACGGCCGTTCCGGACGCGCTGCGCGGCGTGTTCGCCGAGGAGCCGCTCTTCCTCGACCTGCGCTGGGCGCACGACGACCGGAAGCTGAATCTGCGCGACTCCCGCTTCCGGGACGCCATCGCGGAACTGGCCGCGCCCATGCACGGGGTCAGCAAGGACGAGCTGGAGAGCGAGGATCTCCGGCAGCACCGGCAGGGCCGCCGGCTGCGCCGGGTGGCGGTGGCGGCCGTCGCCCTGCTGACCGTGGTGGCGTCCGGGACCGCCGTGCTCGCGGACCACAACGCCGACCGGGCCACGGCCGCGGCGGTGGAGGCTCAGCGCCAGCAGCAGGACGCCTCACACCAGCGCGGCGAGGCGGAGCGGTACGCCGAACAGGCCCGCCGCCAGGAGGAGAACGCCCGGGTGCAGGCGGAGAACGCGCACACGCAGGAGGCGCGGGCACGCGCCGCCACCACCGAACGCAAGCAGCAGGAGGAGCGCGCCCGGGAACAGCAGGACGCGGCGCAGCGGGCGGCGGCCGAAGCGGAACGGCAGGAGAAGGCCGCACGCCGTCAGCAGGAGCTGGCGAAACGCGCTCAGGAACTGGCGCGGCAGCAGGAGGCGGTGGCCCGCGAGCAACGCGAGCTGGCGCTCCGTTCGTCGCGGGAGGCGACAAGCCAGCGGATCATCGCGGAGCAGCAGCAACGTCTCGCCGAGGAGGCCGCCGCGGAGACCGAACGGCAGCGGCGCAACGCCCAGCAGCAGCAGCGGATGGCTGAGGAGGCCGCGGCGGAGGCCCTGCGGCAGAAGGCCATCGCCGGGGAGGCGGCGGAGGAGGCTCTCCGGCAGAAGGCTGTCGCCGAGCAGAACGAGCGGAAGGCCGAGGTCGCCGCCGAGGAGGCCCGCCGCCAGGAGGCCAACGCCGAGGAACAGAAGAGGGTCACCACCGGGCGGCGCCTGATCAACCAGGCGAAGACGACGATCGACACCGACCCGGTGACGGCGTTGCGGCTGGGCATCGCCGCACAGCGGATCCAGCCGGGCACCGAGGCCCGCACGGAGCTGGCCGGAATCGTCACCTCCGCCCGCCGGGCCGGCACCGTGAGCGACGCCTGGTACGCCGCGTACGGGCCGGGCGACGTCATCGCCGTCGTCGAGTCCGATTTCCTGGCCGGGTTGTGGAGCGTTGCCGACCGGGCCAACCCGGTCCGGCTCGCCCCGCTCGACGGCTTTCTCTTCACCGCCCAGCCCGTCTTCAGCCGGGACGGCCGGTTACTCGTGATCTCCGGCGGCTATGAGCTCGCGCCGCACCTCTTCGACGTGTCCGATCCGGCCCATCCAGTGCTGCTCGCCACCGTGCCCGTGGAGATGGGTAAGTGGACCACTCTCAGCCCGGACGGGCGGATGCTCGGCGTCGTCGACTTCGACGGCGCGTGGTCCCTGTGGGACGTGGCCGACCCCGCCCGTCCCACCCTGCTCACCCGGCAGGCCAAGGGTTATCCGGCGCCGCTGGGGTTCAGCCCGGACGGCCGCAGCGTGGTGACCGCCGGCGCGCCCGGAACCGTCTGGGACATCACCGATCGAACCCGCCCCACCGAGGTGGGCACGCTGCCCGGCCGCTGGGCGCGGGTCGCCGTCCACCCGGTCCGGCCCCTGCTGGCCACCAACGACGAGGAGGGGAACCTGGCGTTCTGGCGCCTGGACGACCCGGCGAAACCGCGGCGGGACGGCACGGCGCAGGCTCGGTCCCACACCGTGGCGTTCAGCCCGGACGGCCGGACGATGGCCGGCAGCGACGACACCGGGACGGCGCGGCTCTGGGACCTGACCGACACACCGGTCCCCATGTTCGAGCTCAACGACCACGGCGGTTCCCCGAGTTCGTTGTCGTTCAGCTCGGACGGCCGGACGCTGGCCACGGTCGGCAGCCTCCGTACGCTGAGCCTGTGGAACGCCACGGCACACGGTGAGCCGACGGCCGTCGGCGAGGCGGACGGGACCACCGGACGGACCGTGACGGCGGCCCTCACCCCGGACGGGCGGCGGCTGACCACCGTGCAGGCCGACGGCACGGCGACGGTGTGGGACGTCGCGGACCGGGCCCGCCCGGTCGAGCGCGCCACCGTACGCGTCCGCGACGGGGCCGCCGGGATGGCGGCCGTCAGCCCGTCCGGCGGCCTGATCGCCGTGGGCGGATTGACGGACGGCGCGCGGGTGACGCTCACCGACGTCAGCGACCCGAGCGCGCCGAGAACAGCCGGTGGGGTGCCCGGCGGGGAACCGGACGGGCGGTTGACGTTCAGCCCGGACGGGCGCACGCTCGCGGTCGACATCGGGGCGTACACCATCATGCTCTGGGACGTCACCGACCCGTACCGGCCCGATCCGGTGTCCATCCTGGACGGCGAGGGCTGGGTCGAGGCCATCACCTACAGCCCGGACGGGAACACGGTCGCGGTGGGCGAAGGGCGGTCGGTCGTTCTCTGGGACGTGACCGACCGGTCGGAGCCGGTGCGGCGCACGACGCTCAAGGGACACTCCGACGCCGTACTGGCGGCGGCGTTCAGCCCGGACGGGCGCACGCTGGCGACCGGCAGCGCCGACCGGACGGCGGCGGTCTGGGACCTCACCGGCCGGGCTCGCCGGAAGGCGATCCTGACCGGCACCAAGGCCGCGGTGTGGTCGGTGGCGTTCGGGCCGGACGGGCGGACGCTGACCACCGGGTCCGAGGACGGCTCGGTGGCGTTCTGGGACGTGGGGGAGCAGTCCGGGCCGGTCCGGATGACGTCGATGCGGCGCGCCTCACTGGGGTCGAAGACGTTGCTGCCGCATCCGGACGGGCGGACGCTGACGGCTGGCGGAGGGGAGACCGGTGGCCGGCGCGCTGTGCTGTGGGACTACTCGTCGTTGATCGCGCTGCGGGACGAGCCCGCGACGGTCGCCTGCGGGGCGGCGGGCGGCGGTTTCACGGCGGACGAGTGGGCCGCGTACATCCCGGAGGTGCCGTACCAGCCGACCTGCCCGCATTAGCGGCGGGGTGGACACAATGGACATCGATGGGGTGAAATGTCGGAGGCGCGACGAGGACTACGGGGGAATCGCGATGCCGCATCCGCATGACCTCACCGGGGGAACTGATCGTTGTCTTGACGCGACAGATCCGACTCGTTGCGACCCGACAACTCGGTTCCACTGTTCGGGGAGGATCTCGTATGACCAGCACCGCCCGCTCCAGGCGCCGATGGCGTCCGTTCGTCGCGCTCGCCATGGGCGCCTGCCTTGTCGCCACCGGCACAGCGGCGGCCAAGGCCGACACCACGCCGCCGCCACCACTGAGTCTGGTCACGACGGCGACCGACGTCACCCTCACCAGGTACGTGTACGAGTTCGGCTCCTTCTTCCTGGACCCGAACATCGGTGTGTACCTCATCGCCGGCAAGGATCCGTTCGAGATCGAGGTGAAGCGCAAGTCGTATGCCGACCCGATCGTCGCCCAGCAGGTGGTGACCAAGAACGGTAAGAAGTCCAAGGTCACCCTGCCCGCGGGTATGGTCACCGACTTCGGCGGTCTCCAGGACTTCACGACCGTCACCATGGCGGACGCGGACGGCACGGCCGTGATCTCCGGCAGCCAGGACTTCTGCCCCAACACCTATGAGTCCAGCCGGGCCCGGCCGGACGCGCCGGACACCACCCCGTACCCGGTGGACTGCTTCAACAGCAACCCCTTCCAGATCGGCAACGTCTGGGGCATCCAGAGCGGATGGACGGCCGCCATCGCGCCGAGCGAGCTGGAGGGGCTGCCGGACGGCACCTACCAGGCCAGCGTCGACATCGCCCCGAGGTACCGCGACTACTTCAAGATCGCAGGCGCCGGGACGAACCTCACGATCAAGATCGAGAGCGTGTACGAGGGTGAGCTCTCCGCGGCGGATCGCGCCCGCGTCTCCTCGTCGGATCGCGCGAAGGCGAAGGTCGAGGCCGCCCAGCCCGCCGCCGCCGGCCACGATCACGCCACCGAGGGCGATGCCGCCCAGCAGGTCTCGGCGTACTCGCCCGATCTGCGACCCGCGGCCCGCCGCCCGGAGACGGTGGCCAGCCGGGCGGCTCTGCCCAAGGGGCCCCGCCCCGACCTGCGCTCGTTGCCTGCCTGGGGCATCAGCATGTTCGACGGCGCGGACCTCGGCAGCACCCCGGGCCGTCAGTACGTCGTCTTCGGCGCCACCGTTTGGAACGCCGGCACCTCGCCGCTGGTCGTCGACGGCTTCCGCCGCACCGGCACCGACCTGATGGACGCGTACCAGTACTTCTACGACGCGAAGGGCAAGCAGGTCGGCTCGATGAACGCGGGCACCATGGAGTGGGACAGGCGGGAGGGCCACCTGCACTGGCACTTCACCGACTTCGCCCAGTACAACCTGCTCACGGCGGACCAGACGGAGGCCGTGCGCAGCGGCAAGGAGGCCTTCTGCCTGGTCAACACGGACGCGGTCGACTACACGATTGCGAACGCCAAGGTCCGGCCGACCAACACGGATCTCTCCAGCTCATGCGGCGCCAACACCGCCGTCGCCGTCCGTGAGGTGCTCGACATCGGCAACGGCGACACGTACACGCAGTTCCTGCCCGGCCAGTCGTTCGACGTCACCGACCTGCCGAACGGCACCTACTACATCGAGGTCAAGGCCAACCCGTCGGATCGGCTGGCAGAGCTCAGCACGACCAACAACACCTCCCTGCGCGAGGTGATCCTGAGCGGCTCCGGCGAAGACCGGAAGCTCGAGGTGCCGGCGGTCCACGGGCTGGACGGCCCGACCCGATAACCGCACCGCTGGGACGGGCCCGGGTCAGACGGCTGACTGACCCGGGCCCGGAACCCCGGCTGATCAGTCCGCGTGACCCCAGTCCAGGACCCCGGACACGACGCTGGTGGCGAACCCGCTGCCGGTGGAGGCGGAGCAGGACAACCGGGTGTCGGTGACGCTGCCGCCGACCCGGCGGCAGTAGTCGGCCCGGCCGTCGCCGTTGACGTCCGCCCAGCCCCGGCCGACGTGGAAGCCCCAGTCGACGGTCGTCACCGAGTTGACCTCGGCGCCGAAGCCGGTGCCGGTCGACAGCAGGCAGGACACGAACGAGTCGGTGTGGTTGGCGGTACCGCGGACGCGGCAGAAGTCCGCCTTTCCGTCACCGTTCACGTCGTTCCAGGTGCGGCTGCCGGGCTGGCCCCAGTCCGCCAGGCCGGAGACGAACGTCGGGCCGAAACCGGTGCCCGTCGAGGGCGTGCACGCCATCCTCGGCTCGGCCATGGAACCGACACGGCGGCAGTAGTCGGCCTTCCTGTCGCCGTTGACGTCCGCCCACACCCGGTCGGAGCCGAACCCCCAGTCGGTCGCCTGGGACACGTACGTCGCCCCGAAGCCGCCGCCGGTGGAGACGGTGCAGGACACGTACGCCGAGGTGTGGTTGACCGTGCCGACGACCCGGCAGAAGTCCGCCTTTCCGTCGCCGTTGAAGTCGGTGAACGCCCGCCCGGCGGCGGCGCCCCAGTCCAGGTTGGACGAGTTGACGTCGGCGCCGAAACCAGTTCCGGTCGAGGGGGTGCAGGACACGAACCCGTCGGTGTGGTTGGTGGTTCCGCGCACCCGGCAGTAGTCCGCCCTGCCGTCGCCGGTGACGTCCGCCCAGGCCCGGCCGACGGAGTGCCCGGCGTCGAGCTTCGCGGAGACGATGGCGGAGCCGAAGCCGGTGCCGGTGGACGGCGTGCAGGCCGCGTACGCGTTGGCACGGTTGTCGGCACCGCCGATCCGGCAGTAGTCGGCCCTCCCGTCCCCGTTGATGTCGGCCCACTGCCGCCCGGTGAGGTATCCCCAGTCCATGACGCCGGACGTGATCGTCGCGCCGTAGCCGGTGCCGGTCGACAGCGTGCAGGAGACCCTGCTGTCCTGCTGGTTGACCGTGCCGACGCGGCGGCAGTAGTCCGCCTTGCCGTCACCGTCGGCGTCGGCCCAGGTCAGCGCCGCCGGCCCGTACTCGCGGATCCCCGCCAACTGCTTGTCCAGCACCATGGGCAGGCTGGACGAACACGCCGGCGACTCGGGGCAGCTCGCCGCCCGTTCGACGTTGCCCTGCAGCGCCCGGTAGAGCACCCCGGCCTCGTTGACCATGAGGGTGCCGTCCGAGGGCGTGAGTGGCATGGCGGTGTAGGCGCGGCTCGGGATCCGCTGGACCCGCTCGGACCATTTCGGGCCGATGACCGCGGTGGCGTCCGCGCCGCTGCCGAACGGGACGCGTGCGCCGCCGACGACCTGTGCGACCGCCGTCAAGGTGCCGCCCGCCTTGCCCTGCACCAGGGTCTTCCCCGCCGGCGCGGTCGGCAGTGCCTGATATGCGCGTGGTGGCACCGCGCGTACGTGCAGGGCCCATTCGGCGCCGTAGCCGACGTCGACGACCTCCTGCGGGTTGGCGAAGGGGACCACGGCACCGCCGACGATCTTGGCGACCGGGGTGCTGCCGTTGATGCCCTGGATCAGGGTGCCGTCGGCCGGTACGTCCGCACGGAGCTCGTTGAACGCCCGGATCGGGATGATCTGGACCTTGCTCGGCCAGTCCGTGCCGTAGCCGGCGTCGATGACCTCCTGCGGGCTGCCGAAGTTGATCCGCGCTCCGCCGACCATGGTCGCCACCGGCGTCGACGCACCTCCGCCGGCGCCCTGGATCAGGGTGTTGTCGGTGGGCACCCGGGCCCTCGCGTTGAAGAACCGGGCCGGGACAGCGCGAACCTTGCTCGCCCAGTTCGTGCCGTGCCCGGAATCGATGACCTCCTGCGGGCTGGCGAACGGGATGATCGCCTTGCCGGCGAGCGCGGCCACCGCGGTGGAGACACCACCGGCCACGCCCTGGATCAGCGTGCCGTTGGCCGGGTCGAACCCCAGCGTGTGATAGCTGTTGCCGCTGATCGCGGTCACCTTCCGCCCCCAGTCGGTGCCGTGACCGGTCTCGATGACCTCCTGCTCGTTCGCGAACGGCACCAGCGCACCACCCAGCGTCGCGGCGACCGGCAGATCGGTGCCGTTCGACACCGCCTGCACCAGGTTTCCGTCCGCGGGCAGCCGGTTCATGTGCTCCCGGGCATCGATCGACCAGTCGGACACCTTCACCGGTGTGCCGCAGTTGACCGGGGCGGCGCACGAGTCCTGCCAGAGCGGTGCGCCACCGACGAAGAGGTACACCCTGCCGCGCTGGTCGATCGCCGACGAACCGTTGCGCGGCGTGGCCGGACCGGCGTTGATCACGCTCTGGTTCGTCGGCCGAGACTGCGGCTCACAGATCCCGTTGTCGCAGGTCGCCTGCCACACCGGCGCCCCACCCACCATCTTGTATATCCGTTTCGTATCCGTCGTCGCCAGCACCGTGCCGTCGGCCACGGTTCGCACGTCCGTCACCGGCTGCGGCCCCGGCGGCGTGGGCGGCGTCGTGCCGCCGGTGCCCGGTCCCTGGCCCGAACGGATGACGCCGACCCCGCACTCCTCCTCGAGCGTCATGTTGTCGTGCACCTTGCATCTGCCCCAGGACGTGGGCACCCGAGCCACGGACGCCGAAATCCCGCAGTAACCGCTGCCGTCGGTCTTGTTCCACTTGGTGATCACTTTGACGAAACGGTGCAGGATGTACGGGGTCATCGTCACGAACTCACCAGGGACGGTACGCACGACCTCGCTGTCCGACTCCGCCTGGACCACCGAGATCTGCGACTGATACACGCCACCCAGCTCGAGAACCTTCCCGAGATCCAGCGAACCCTCGACCGTGATCGAAGCCGACCGAGTCGTCGACCAGTTCACGGCGTACGTCTGCTCGGTAGCAATCGTTCTGTGTCCATATCGCCGCCGGACCAGATCAGGCGCCGCCTCCAACTCCGTCTCGGCCCACGACAGCACGATGTTCTCCTGCTGCGCGTTGAAACACGGATCCCGATACCAGTCGTCGGCCGCCGCCGGCGCGGGCCCGATCACCACTCCCACGGCCGACACCAGCACGGCCATGGCCATCAGCATGAGCAGTGGCCGCCCGCGTCTGTCCATGAAACTGAAATTCCCTGACATTGAAATATCCCAATCTTGTGGCGATTTGCCAGGGAGGATAGGGACGCTCGCTTACATTTCTCTTGCGTGACGCTGGCGCAGGAACGCGGGGGTGCGGCCCGGCTCCATAACACGTTCGGTGCGCAACGACGGGTCGCCTGTTGACAGCGCGGCGTTGCGGGTACGGTAGTCGGCGTCACCGTCCACATGGGTTCGGCAAGGCGGAGGTAAGGCGTGCCGGTCACAGGCCAACGCGTCGTGCGGCGAGCGTTGGGGCGGCGGTTGACTCGGCTGCGCATGGCGTCCGGCATGAGCCGGCGAGACGTGGTGGAAGCGCGCCTGGGCATCTCGGAGCCGACGCTGCACCGCATCGAGACGGGCAAGGTGCCGGTCACCGGGGCGAACGTCCGCGCGCTCTGCTGGCTCTACGGTGCGGACCAGAGCATCACCGACGCGCTTGCCGATCTCGCGCTGGGCACGTCACAGCAGGAGTGGTGGGACGCCAGCCCGGTCATCCCCGAGTGGTTCAAGCTTTATGTCGGGCTCGAGGCGTCCGCATCCCGCATGTTCGGGTACGAGGCCGAGGTCATTCCCGGCGAGCTGCAGACCCCGGATTACGCGCGAGCCGTCTTCGGCGCCCAGCAGCCGGTCGACACGGAGGTCGCCGAGCGCCACATCAACCTCCGCATGCAGCGGCAGAAGACGCTGTTTCTTCGCAACCCACCGATTCGCCTCGTGACGGTTCTCGGTGAGGAGACATTGACGCGGCCGGTCGGCGGCGAACAGGTGATGAAAGGGCAGATCGAGCACCTGCGGCGGCTGTCCCGAGAGGAAACGGTCGACATCCGGGTGCTGCCGTTCTCGGTCGGGGCGCACGCGGCGATGGCCGGTGCCTTCCGGATCCTGGAGTTCGACGATCCGGACGACCCCGACGTGGTCTACCTCGAATCCCACGTCGGTGCGCTCTATTTGGAGGAGCAGGCCGAGATCGACGAATACCGGCGGATCTTCGACCTCATCAGCAAGGACTCAGTACCCGTCGGAGAGTTCCGGTAACACCTGAACGGCCGGCGTGATCAGTCGGTCAGGAGCTCGTCGAACTCGCCGCGCTTGGCGCCGAACAGGAACGAGTCCCACTCCTCGATCGTGAACACCACGGTGCCGGCCTCGCGTGCCTTGCTGTTGCGGACCTCGATGAGGCCGTCCTGGCGGCGGGCCTCGACGCAACTGCCTCCGTTGCCTGCCGACCTGCTGGAGATGATCCAGCCAGTTTCGCTACTCATCAGTGCTCCTCCCCGTGGAGCGCTCACTGTGGGTAATCGATCTGCCACCGATTGATGGGCCGAGTGTGGCCCTCAAATCCCGCCCGACGTGCAGAATCGCAATCTCATGTCCAAGGGCGGCTCTTTCACCACGAAAGTGCACGTACATACGGTAGCCGAAACCCGCCTTCGATGCATCATGTCATCGCGACAGTTGTCTCCGTGAAATCTTGCACGGGCCTTGGTCGACTGTCATGATTCCACTGTGGCGCCAGGCGATCCCTCGCCGCTGGTCCACCGCAGGTTTTGAGAGGACGGCCGATGCGGATCCTCGATCCCGCCGCCGCCGACACGGGCGGTGTACTGCAAGATGACGCCCAGCGGGGGACCGAGTCCGAAACCGCCCGCCTCCAGGCTCGCATCGATCAGCTCGCGGCCCACGTCCAGCAGCTGGAGCAGGAGCGAGCCTCGCTGCGATGGCTGGCCAGCCACGACGAGCTCACCGGACTCGCCAACCGCCGCCTCTTCCACGCGCTCGCCCCGGAGGTGCTGCGCGGCGACGATTGCGCGTCGGCCGTCCTGATCCTCGACCTCAACGGTTTCAAGCCGATCAACGACACCTACGGGCACGATGCTGGCGACGAGGTCCTCTGCATGGTCGCCCGGCGCATGGCTGACTGTCTCGGCGACCATCTGGTGGCCAGGTTCGGCGGTGACGAGTTCGCCGCGCTGCCGCGCGCGCCGCGCGCCGACGTCCCGGAGGCGTGGTGGCACGAGGTGGCCGGCTCGCTGAGCGCTGCGATCGCGCCGCCGATGCAGGTGCGGGGCCACACCCTTTCCGTCACCGCCTCGATCGGCGTCGTGCCGGCCGGGCGCCCCGCCGAACTTCCCGATCTGCTGCGCCGCGCGGACCAGGCGATGTTCAGCGCCAAGCGGCACGCGAACACCACCGACAGGACCGGTATCACCTGGGTCGTGGCTACCGAGAGCGGGGAACACATCGAGACGTACGAGCCGGCTCCGCAGAAACTGCCCGCGTACCGGCCGGGCGACCGGGTGTGGGTGCACCGGAGCAGCACCCGCCGTGCGGGAGTCGTCGAGAGCGCCTGCGAGTGGGCGGCGCTGGTCCGTTACCGGTGCCTGGACGGTGCCGGCACGGCGGTCGACACGATCCCCACGGACTGTCTCACGACTCGGGCGGACGCCGATCCGTACCTGGACCGGAAGTCCTCAGCCTCCCTGTGACGGCGTGAGCTGCCGGTCGGCACACCTTCGTCAGCCCACCGTCAGCACGAGCTTTCCGCGCAGCCCACCTGCCAGCACCCGCCGGTGGGCGTCGGCCGCTTCGGTCAACGGCATCGTGACCGCCACGCGCGTACGCAAGCGCCCGGCCGCCACCTGCCCCACCAGGTCGGCCAGCAGCTCTCGGTCGAGCCGGATGAGTTGCAGTTCCTGGCGCACGCCACGTGCCGGAACGAAGTCCGGCGTGGGCCGGGTAACGACCACGACTCCCCGGTCCTCGACGGTATCGGCCGCCGCCTGGCCGACGGGGACCGCGTCGAACACCGCGCCGACCGGTCCGACCGTGGACAGACCGGCGGAACGGGAGACCACCTCGTGAGCGCCGAGATCGCGTACCCATTGCTCGTCGCCGTCGCTCGCCTGGGCCACGACGCGGTAGCCGCCCTGAAGGGCGAGCTGGGCGGCGAAGCCTCCGACACCGCCGCTGGCGCCGGTGACCAGAATGCTGCTGCCGGCCGGCAGCATGGCCAGTGACACCAGTGACAGCCCCTGGTGTGCGGTCTGGGCGTTGAGCGGCACCGTGGCCGCGGACACGAAGTCGAGCTCGTCCGGCAGCCGCACCAGCCAGTCCGCGTCGGCGGCCACGAACTCGGCATAGCCACCGGGTGTGCCCCGCGTCAAATACCACGGGATCATCCCGACGACACGATCACCCACCCCGAAATCCGCCGAGTCGGGGCCGACCGAGGCCACCTCGCCGGCGATGTCCCACCCGGGCGAGAACGGTGGCGGAACCGGCCCGCGAGGAATTTCTCCGGTGGTGGCGGCGATGTCGGCCGGGTGCACACAGACCGCGCGGATCCGGACCACCACCTGCCCGGGCCCCGCCTCGGGCTCGGGCAGCTCGGTCACCTGCAACACCTCAGGCCCGCCAAGCGCGGCCGCGACGACTCCCAGCACGCGTCCACTCTAGACCGTCGCCCGCCAGATCTTGTAGGGGCTCGGATCACGTGCTCGCGTAACCCGGCAGACATCGACGTACAACTATGCTTGCCCGGTGTCCGAGCTGTCCCGGCGAGAGATCGCCGATGTGACGACCGTCGCCGCCCTGGCCGCTGTGCTGCGCCGGCTCCGCCGCCGGGAGGCCCGCCGGGAAGGAGCGAGCCCGCTCACCTACCGTGAGCTCGCCGCCAAGACCGGCTGGTCGCACGGCATCATCGGCGAGTACCTGGCGGGACGGGTGCTGCCACCCACCGATCGTTTCGACGTGCTGATCCGGTTGCTCGGCGCGACCCCGGCCGAGCAGGGCCTGCTGGCCACCGCCCGCGACCTGGTCGAGGAGCGCCGTCGCCCGGGCGCCGGCCGGGTGCTCGGGCAGCTGCCGCCGGCCCTGCCGGATTTCACCGGCCGGGCCGGGCCGCTGGCCGAGCTCGACCGGCTGATCGATCCGGACGGCCGCGATGCGGCGCCGGTGGTCACCGTCTGGGGCACGGCCGGCGTCGGCAAGACCGCGCTGGCGCTGTACTGGGCGCATCGGGCGGCCGCGCGGTTCCGCGACGGCCAGCTCTATCTCAACCTGCGCGGTTACGATCCGGCGGGCGTGCCGGTCTCGCGGGACGACGCGGTGCGCGCGGTGCTGGACGCGCTCGGCGTGCCGCCGCACCAGATGCCGCCGACAGCGCCGGCCCAGGCCGCGCTCTACCGGAGCCTGCTCGTCGAGCGCCGCCTGCTGCTGGTGCTCGACAACGCCCGTGACGCGAGCCAGGTGCGGCCGCTGCTTCCCGGCGGCGGTTCCTGCCGCACGCTGATCACCAGCCGCGACCGGCTGGCCGGGCTGGTCAGCCTCGACGGTGCCCGGCCGATCAAACTCGACCTGCTCACGGCCGGCGAGTCCCGGGAGCTCCTCGCCGCCCGGCTCGGCGCCGCCCGGCTGGCCGCCGAGCCGGGGGCCGCCGACGCGATGGTGGCGTCCTGCTCGCGTCTGCCGCTGGCGCTGGCGATCGTCGCCGCCCGGGCCGCCCTCAACCCGGAGTTCACGCTGGGCGCACTGGCCGGTGAGCTGTGCGCGGCACGCGGCGGGCTGGAGCCGTTCAGCGGCGCCGAACAGCGCTCCGACGTCCGTACCGTGTTCTCCTGGTCGTACCGATCGCTCAGCCCGCCCGCGGCCCGGCTGTTCCGGCTGCTGGCCCTGCACCCCGGCCCGGAGGTCAGCGGTGCCGCGGCCGGGAGCCTTGCCGGGTTGCCGTCGGCCGAGGTGCGCCCGGCGCTGCGGGAGCTCACCGATGCCTCCCTGACCGCCGAATCAGCACCGGACCGCTATTCGTGCCACGACCTGCTGCGGGCCTATGCCGCCGAGTTGGCCGGCGCCGAAGACACCGCCGCCGGCCGGCGTGCGGCGATCGGCCGGCTCCTCGACCACTACCTGTGCACCGCGCACGCCGCGGACCTGCGACTCGACGAGCACCGCGACCCGATCCCGGTCTCGCCGGCCGCCGCCGGGGTGACGTCCGAGCCGATCGCCGGCCATGAGGCCGCGCTCGCCTGGTTCGACACCGAGGTGCCGGTGCTGGTCGGGGCGGTCTCGCTGGCCGCGGCCGAGGACTTCGGCAGGCACGCGTGCCGGTTGGCCCGGACCCTGGCGCACTTCCTGGAACGCCGCGGGCACTGGCCGCGATGGGTGGCGGTGCAGCAGGTCGCGTTGCCGGCCGCGCGGCGCCTCGGCGACCCGGCGGAGGAGGCGCCGGTCCACCGCGGTCTGGGCCGGGTCAGCGTGCACCTCGGCCGTCCCAGCGAGGCGGTCGCCCATCTGACCGTGGCCCGCGACCTGTACCGCGCGGCCGGTGACCTCTCCGGGCAGGGCCGGATCGAGTTCGACCTGACCTGGGTCGCCGCGCGGCAGGACCGGCACGACGACGCGCTGTCCCACAGCGAGGAGTCGTTGCGCCTGTTCACCGCCGCGGGCAACCGGTCCGGCCGGGGCCGGGCGTACAACAGCATCGGCTGGTCGCTGACCCTGCTCGACCGGCACGTGGAGGCGGTGGAGTTCTGCCGCCGGGCCCTCGAGGTGCTTCAGGAGATCGGCGACCGCTTCGGCGCCGCCAACGCCTGGGACAGCCTCGGGCAGGCGCAGCACATGCTCGGCCGGTACGACGAGGCTGCCGAGTCCTACCTGCGAGCGCGTGCGCTGTGGCACGCGCTCGGCCATCGGTACCAGGAGGCGGACTCGCTGGTGCGGCTCGGCGACACACTCGCGGCAGGCGAGAACCTCGGCGCCGCCGAGCGTACGTGGGAACAGGCGCTGGAGATGCTCGATCAGCTCGACCACCCGGACGCCGGCCCGGTGCGAGCCAGGCTCGGCCGGGCCGGCTGATCGTCAGCCGAGCAGGATGGTGGCGCTCATCTCCGCCAGGCCCGTGGTGATGTCCTCGAAGAAGATCCGCGAGGAGCAGTTGCGGTCGGACGTGTCGTACCCGCGGCACGTCACCTCCTGGGCGCTGCTCCCGCCGCTGATCGTGCCGTGGGCCAGCACCCGGCCGGTGCCCGCGCCGTCGAAGGACACGACCGGGCCACCGCTGTCACCCTCGCCGGCCGCGGCGAGCCCGTCGAGCTGATCGGCACGCACCTGCCCGCACACCCGCACGGTGCCCTCGGCCGGCGTCGAGAGGTTGATGCACAGTCCGGTGGCGCTCACCGAGACCCGGCACCGGGATCCGGAGAACGAGCCCGATGTGCAGAGGATGTTCCCGACCTGGTTGGCGCGGGTGCCCACGACCGGGCTGGAGAACTCCTGGACCACCCGGCCCAGCGAGTCGAAGGTGTTGAGGTACACCCGTCCCTGCGAGTTGCCGTTGATCACCATGACGTCGTTGCCGTCGTCCTCGGTACCCACCCGGCCGATGTCCTGTCCGGTCGGATCCTCGGCCAGGTGGTTCGGCTCGCCGCAGTGCGCGGCGGTCAGTACCCGGTTGACGCCGGCCTGTACCACGCCGAAACCGGTGGAACAGCTGCCGCCGCGGGTGGCGTTCTGCCAGCGCGCGCCGCCGGACCACGGCGGCGCGTCGTTGACCCGGGTCAGCGCCACCGGCTTGACGTTCGTCTCCAGCGTCACCGGGACGCCCGCGTACCGAGCGGCCGGGATCGCCGCGCCGTCGGTGCCGACGAGCAGCCCGGAGCCGTCGGCCCGGGGGCCGACCATGGTCACCTGGTCGCCCGCGCGAGCCAGCAGCCGCTCGGCCGCGGCTTGCAGGTCACGCTCGGAGTAGAGGGCCGGCAACACCCGCATGGGTACGGACGAGCGCACCCTCGCCGACAGCCCGGCCGGTGCCGCGCCCTTCCAGTACACCCGCAGCTCGCGGGTGGCCGGGTCGGCGATGA
This sequence comes from Actinoplanes sp. NPDC051861, assembly GCF_040681145.1. Taxonomy (NCBI): domain Bacteria; kingdom Bacillati; phylum Actinomycetota; class Actinomycetes; order Micromonosporales; family Micromonosporaceae; genus Actinoplanes; species Actinoplanes sp. NPDC051861. The sequence goes on along the minus strand of NZ_JBFAYE010000020.1, from coordinate 44,828 downwards.
CGCCGGCGTACCCGGAGCGCTCGTCCGCACGTCCGGCAGCGGTGACGCGGGCGCCGGCGACGTTCATCCGGTCCTGGGTGGTGAACAGCTCCGACCACGATGCGAAGCCGCCGGGCACCGGCTCCGGATCGGCGCCGAACGTGCTGCCGGGCGGTGCCGCGTGGGCGGGCGGCGCCGCGAGCCCGGCGACTGCGAGTGCCAGGGCGCAGGCCGTCGCCGCCAGTCGTCCTAGGTTCCTCACTGGTCCTCCTTCGGTAGGTCACCGGTCGGGGTACCGGCGCCATCGAGGAGCGACGATGTCGTCACCCGGGCGGAACCGCCCCGGATCCTGGACACCGTTGGACACAGTTGGACGCGTCTGGCTCCTTACGCGCCCCCGGTGGGCAGGGTGACGACGAAAGCCGATCCGTGTCCGGGAGCGGGTTCGTAGTGGATGTCGCCGTTGTTGGCGCGGGCGAGTTCCCGCACGATGTGCAGGCCGAGTCCGGTGCCTTTGACCGTGGTGGCGGTCGCGGCGGCACGAGTGAATCGTTCGAACAGGTGTTCTCGCAGGTCGGTGGGGACGCCCGGGCCGTCGTCACAAACGGCGATCCGCACGGTGGTGCCGGTGGCGCGGGCGGTGATTCTGGTGGCTCCGCCGCCGTATTTGGCGGCGTTCGACAGCAGGTTGCTCAGAATCTGCGCCAGATGTCGGGGCTGTACGCGGGCGGTCAGGTCGGTGGGGCAGTCGATCGCGGTGCTGGTGCTGTTCACGGTGTTGGTGAGTGCGACGCGGAGGTGGTCGTGGACGTTCACCGATTCGGGGGTGGCGGACAGCCGGCCGGCGTCGAGGGTGACCATGGTGAGGACTTCGCGGACGATGTCATCGAGCTGGTGGGCGTTGCGGTCGATGGCGGCCAGCATGGTTTTCTGGGTGTCGGCCGACAGGTCGTCCCAGGTCTCGGCGATCGTTTCGGTGTAGCCGAGGATCGCGCACAGCGGGTTGCCGATTTCGTGGCCGAGCATGCCGATGAGGTCTTGTTTGAGCTGGTTGGCGTCCTGTAGCTGGCTGTTGCGGTCGGCCAGATCGGTGATGGCGGCATCGCGGGCGGCTTCGGCGGCGCGGCGCGCGGTGACGTCGGTGTTGATCGACAGGACGGCCACGGGCTGCCCGTCAGCGTCACGTTGCAGCGCCTGACGGGCCAGGACGATCACCGGCCGGCCGTCGGCGCGGCGATGCTCGAGTTCGCCGGCCCACACACCGTGCTCGTCGAGGGCCCGGTCGATGTCGTCGCGGGTGGTGCTGCCGCAGCAGACGGTACCCAGCAGGTGGTCCAGGTCGTGGCCGGCCGCGGCGCCGGCGGTCCAGCCGTAGATCCGTTCGGCTGCCGGGTTCCAGTAGGCGATGTGCCCGCGAAGGTCACGCAGGATGACCGCGTCCTGGGTCAGGTCCAGCAGGTGGGCGCGCTGGTGCAACTGCTGGGCGATCGCCCGTTGTTCGGTGATGTCCTCGACCTGCGTGACCAGGTAGCGGGGCCGGTTGTGATCGTCACGGATGACCGCGATGTGCGTTCGTACCCACAGAATGTGCCCGTCGGCGTGCCGGAACCGCGACACGGTGGTGAACCGGTCGGTGGTTCCGCTCAGCAGCAGCCGCAGCGCCTCGTCGGTCGCGGGATGCTCGTCCGCGTGGTGCAGGTCGTGGACCCGCATGCCGGTCAGGACGGTGACGGGGTACCCGGTGATCCCGGCCATCGCGGCGTTGGCGCGCAGGATGACGCCGAGGTTGGCCGCGGTCAGGTCGGTCAGGACCATCCCGAGTGGGCTGTCCTCGAACGCCGACCGGAAACGCGCCTGGCTGTCGTGCAGCGCCGCGTTGGCCTCGGTGGCGCGTTGCAGCGCTTCGGCTTCCAGCCGGATCGCCTCGGCGTGCCGCAACGCACCGGTCAGGGCGTCGGCGAGCAGTGTCAGGTGTTCGATGTCGGCGTCGTCGAAGGCGTGCGCCTGCCGGCTGGAGACGCCAAGTGTGCCGAACACGGCGCCGTCGGCGAACAAGGGTGCCACGATCATCGAACCGACAGAGGCGGCCATGCGGTTGGTCCGCAGCACCCGGGCATCGGTGGCGGTGTCGTCGCAGTGCAACGTGGTGCCGGAGGTCACGACCGAACCGGCCAGCGAACCCGCGACCGGGACCCGGGACCCGGCGAAGGCCCGCAGCACACCGGTGGCCGCCGCGGCATACAGTTCGTCGCCGTCGACCAGGCCGACCATCGCCGCGTCGGCGCCGGCCAGGGCCTGCAACGCCCGTTCGGCGACCAGCGGCAACACGACGTCACGGTCGGTGGCCGCGGCGGCGACCTCCCGCTGCACCGCGATGATCGTTCGCAGCCGGCCGGTCGCCCGGTCAGCGTGTTCCTGCGCCCGTTTGCGGGCGGTGATGTCCTCGGCCTAAACCAGCAGCCGCCGCCCGCCGTCCGGGCCGCGGATCGCGGTGATCGTCACCCGCGCCCACACCCGGGTCCCGTCCGCCCGGACCAGCCGGACCTGCCGCACACCCGCCGGCACCCGAGCGGCGCCCGCCGCATCGTCCGGATCGGTGAACTCCCGCGAGTCGCACCCGGCCAGAGCGGCCGGCTCGTAGCCGAGCATCCGCGCATACGCGGCGTTGACCTGAACATACCGGCCCAGGTCGTCGGTGATGGCCATCCCGAGCGGACTGGCCTCGAAAGCAGCCCGTGACTGCTCCTCCGCCCCCGCACGATCGCTCAGCAGCTCACTGAGCGGCCGGCCCACCGCCTCGCACTCACTCCAGCCGAGCAGCCGTTCCGCCGCCACGTTCCAGGTCCGCACCACACCGTCGGCGTCCATGCTGACGAACGCGTCCGGCGCCGCGTCGAGGATCCGCAGCAGACCGGCAGCCTGCGCCTGCTCGAACAGCCGACCCGCCATGCCCCTCTCATCGGCCACCCGCCCGCACCGATTTAGCGCAGCCCGTACCGAAGATCGGCGGCACGGCTGCTACAGGTGTTTCACCTGGCCGCCGTCAATGAGCAACTCCGCACCGGTGATGTTGCCGGGCGAGGCGGCGAAAGCGATCAGTCGAGCGACCTCCTCGGGTGTGGACATACGTCCGGAGGAGGCGCCCAGCGACTGCTGCAACTGGTCTGCGAACATCTCATGGTCCATACCTTGACGGCGGGCGAGTTGGCCGATGAAACCGTCGGCGTCGAGCCAGAGCCCGGTGCTGACCGGACCGGGTGACACCGTGATCGCCCGCACCCCGCGTCCTCCGTACTGTTCGGCGATGACCTTCGTGAGCGCGTTCAGGGCGGCCTTCGCGACGTTGTAGTGCGCGGGGCCGGCGCTGACGATCCGCGCTCCGGCCGAGGACACATTGACGATCACTCCACGACGTTCGGCCAGGCTTGGCAGCGCCGCGCGGCTCATCCGCAGAGCACTGTAGAAGTTCACGTCGAACGTGTGTTCCCATTCGCTGTCCGGCAGATCCTCCACCAGGAGCAGCGCGCCGTCGGCGAGCCTGGCGGGGTCTCCGACGCCGACATTGTTGATCAGCACGTCGATGCCGCCGAGTTCGGCAAGGGCGGCATCGACGAGCTGGGCCGCGCCATCGGGAGTGGCAAGATCCACCACGACCGGCACCGCGCCGGTTTCCTTCAGTTCCGCGGTGATGGTCCGCGAGCCGGTGACGACTCTCATTCCTTCGGTACGGAGTGCGCGCACGACCGCGAGCCCGATGCCTTTGCTTCCGCCCGTGACGACAGCGGTCTTGCCGTGGAGTCCGAGGTCCATCTGGTGTCCTTTCGGGGTTACTCGATTACTGGGCTTCGATGGCGGCCGGTTGCACCGGGCTGCCGACGGGGGAGTGGGAGGGCGGCGGCTTGAGGAGGTTGGTGGCCCACGCGAGCAATACCGACGCGGCTGACGCGGCCAGGGCGGTGACCACGGGGCCGGTGCTGCCGGAGTGGTCGAGCGCCCAGCCGCCGACGACGGCGCCGACGGCGATGCCGGTCGTGACAGCCGACGCGGGGAGACTCGACGCGAGGTCGCGACCCGGACCGGCCAGCAGGACGACCCGGTGCTGCAGGGAGGGCACCAGGCCGAAGCCGACGATTCCCCAGAGCGTCATGGCCACGGCCACCGCCACCGCGGATCGGCCGAACACCAGCAGTACGCCGAAAGCCGCTGTGAGCGTGATGCAGCAGGCCACCAGGGCGATCCCGGGGGCGCGGTCGGCCGCTGCCCCGCCGGCGAAGGTGCCGACCGCGTTGGCCGCGCCGAACGCGAGCAGGAACAGGCTGATCACGCCGCCGGACATGCCGGTGACCTCCGACAGGAACGGCGCGATGTAGGTGAGCGCGGCGAACTGCCCGCCGAGGACGACCAGACCCAGCGCGAGCAGTGCGAGCACTCGCGGCGCGAGTGCATGCCGGGCCTGGTCCGCCGATCCGCCCTGTCCGGCGTTCGGCACGGGCGGGACGACGAGTACGGCACCGGCCAGCGCGATGACTCCCAGGAGCGCGATGCCGATGAACGAGGCCTGCCATCCGGCGGCATTGGCCAGCAGAGTCCCCAGCGGTACGCCGACGGCACTGGAGACCGCGACGCCCCCGATGACCACGGCGATCGCTTTGCCGGCACGTTCGGGAGCAACCTGACGTGCGGCCACTCCGAACGCCACTCCGATGAACAGTCCCTGCAGTGCGCCGGTCAGACCCCGCAGTGCGAGGAGCAGTCCGAACGAGCCCGACATCGCGGCGGCACCGGTGGCCGCGACGTAGAGGGCAAGCGATACGAGAAGGAGGGGGCGGCGCGCCATCCGGATCGTCAGCGCGGTCAACAGGGGCCCGGCGAGGGCGATGCCGGCCGCATATGCCGTCACGAGAAGGCCTGCCCTGCTGACGGGCACGGAGAAGTCAACCGCGATCAGATCGAGAACGCCGACCACGATCAGTTCGGCGCTGCCCATGACGAATGTGCCGGCGAACAAGGTCGCCAGGACCAGCGAGCTGCGGCGGGACGTGTCGGAAGCCATGGTGGCGACGCTAGCATGTTAGGGATCGTTTCCTAACATCGCTTTGGGAGGATCTCCGCCATCGTTCGCAGCAATCCCGCCAACATGCAGAGAAGGGCTCCCTAACAAGGCGATACGCTGTTCGCATGACCAACCAGACTCGCCGTTCCGCCGCGGACACACGCGAGCACATCCTGCGGACCGCCGCGGATCTCTTCTACTGGACCGGTCTGCACGCCACCGGGGTCGACCGCATCGCGGCCGAGGCGAAAGTCGCGCCGACCACCCTCTACCGGTCCTTCCCCTCCAAGGACGAGCTCGTCGCGGCATATGTGCGCCGCGTCGACGAGCAGACCCGGGAGTGGATCGAAGCCGCGATCCAGGCCGCTCCCGACAACCCGCGCTCGGCGGCCTTGGCCGTCTTCGAGGAACTTCCGAAACGACTCGCCCCCGAGTCGTACCGTGGCTGTGCCTGCCAGATGACACTCGCGGAGTACCCGGATCCCACCTCGGCCGCGCATCGCGACGCCGTGGCCGCCAAGGTGTGGCTGCGTGACAGGTTCGCTGAACTGCTGCGGCCGGCCGGCGTCGACGCCGACACGCTCGCTGACCGGCTCCTGATCCTCTACGAGGGTGCCCTCGCCGCCGCGCAGAGCACCGCCAGCGCCGAGCCGGCCGTCCACGCGGTCGCGATGGCCGAAACCCTTCTTGACGCGGCCGGGGTCTGGGAGCCACGGGCCGCATCCTGACGAACTGGAATTCGGCTTCGGCCCGGTCGGTATGACCGGCCCGAACGAGGGTGATCCGCCACCACGGTGACGCGCGTGCCGCAATTCGCGTGAGCCGGGCGCATGTGCTGTGAAAGCGCCGCCTGGCAGCGTGGGCGCCTGGTGGTCCCCGAAGCAAGTCGAATCGTGTTCGAAAGGTATCTCTCATCGTGTCGAGAACGTCTCGTGCCGCCCTCGCGGCGGCCGGCCTTCTGCTGCTGCTCGGATTGAGCGCCTGCGGCAGTGCTTCGAACGAACCGGGAGTGGCGACGGCGGGCAGCCCCGACCTGCCCACCCCCAGCGCCACAGCGGACGTTCTCACTCAGTACGTCGACGCACAACGCCGATGGGTCGACTGCATGCGGCAGCAGGGACACAACCTGCCCGACCCCGATGTCAAGGGTGCCGTCGATGTGTCGGCCTACCTGAACAGCAAGAAGGTTTCCAAGGCCGACGCCGGTTTCCGTGCGGCGCAGAAAGAGTGTTCCGGGTTGAAGCCCACTGTCCCGGCGGAACTGGAGGAGCGGCCCGCGATAACGGCCGAGCAACTGGCGAATCGGCAGAAGTACGCCAAGTGCATGCGCGAGAACGGCATGCCCCAGTTTCCGGATCCGGATCCGGCCGGCGAGTTCCGCCCCAGTGGGCAGGGCGGGGAACAGACCGAACAAGAGGCGTTGGACAACGAGAAGGCGCTGCAGATCTGCGATCCGGTGATCGACGGCAAGCCGAAGGGCACGTGGGATCCGAACAAAAAGGCACAGGGATGACCTGGAGGGGCCGGCCCAGGTGGCCGGCGGTGGCGGCGACGGCAGGCGGGTTGCTTGTTCTGCTCACTGTCGGTGTGGTGGGCGCTCTCGGGCTGGGCGGCGCGAGCGAGGCCCAACCCGATGCGCGCCGTACCGGACCCGCTGCCACCACCACCGTCACCCGGGAGACTCTGGTCGAGGAAGTCACCGCGTCCGGTGAGCTGGGGTACGGGCGGGCCACCCCGGTGACCTCGACCGCTGCGGGCACTGTCACCTGGTTGCCCAAGGTGGGCAGCCGCGTCGAACGGGGCGGCTCACTGCTGCGCGTCGACGATCAGCCGGTGGTGATGCTCTACGGGGCGCTGCCGATGTATCGGTCGCTCAGCGCCGGGCTGGTCGGCTCCGACGTGCGGCAGTTCGAACGGAATCTATCGGCACTCGGTTACCGCGGGATCACCGTTGACGAGACGTTCTCGCCCGAGACGACAGCCGCGGTGAAACGGTGGCAGAAGGATCTTGAGGTGCCGGAGACCGGCGTCGTCGATCGCTCTCGCGTGATCTACACGCGGGACGCGGTGCGCATCTCCCGCAGGCTGGTGCGTGTCGGCGGTTCAGCGACCGGGGACGTGGTCGAGTACACCGGCAACATCAGGGTCGTCACGGCCGACATGAACCGGTCGGAAGCCGGCTGGGCGGTCAAGGACGCGAAGGTCACGCTGACCGTGCCGGGCGGCTCGCCGCAGGCCGGCACGGTGACCGCGGTGTCCGGCGAGACGGCGCCCACCTCGGGCGGTGGGGACGAAGGTAAAGGCGATGACGGGCCGGGCGAGAACAACGTGACGATCACGATCGGCTTCGCTTCGCAGAAGGCTCTCGGCACCGAGGCCGGCGTGACCGTGAGCGTCCGGCACGTCCTGCAGAGACGGGAAGACGTCCTGACGGTTCCCGTCAACGCCCTGCTGGCCCTGGCTGAGGGCGGCTACGGCGTGGAGGTCGTCACCGGCGACGTACGCGTCGTCGCGGTGGAGGCCGGCCTGTTCGCCAACGGCCGGGTGGAGATTCGCGGTTCCGGTATCGAGGACGGCACCGTGGTGGGTGTCCCGGCATGAGTGAGGGAGCGGTGGTCGAGCTGTCCGGGGTGTCCAAGACGTACCCCGGTGGTGTGGTGGCCCTGCAGGACGTGCACCTGAGTATCGGGTACGGCGAGCTGGCCGGAGTCGTCGGACCGTCCGGTTCCGGAAAGTCGACCATGCTGCACCTGATCGGCACGCTGGACAGGCCCTCGACCGGCTCGGTCCGCATCGGCGGCTACGACGTGTCAGCGCTCAGCGATCGGCAGGTGTCGGCACTGCGCGCCCAGCAGATCGGCTTCGTATTCCAGCAGTTTCACCTGGCCGTCGGTGTCGCGATCCTGGAGAGCGTCGCTGACGGCCTGCTCTATTCCGGCCTGCCGGCACGCAGGCGCAGACGCCGCGCGGAGGCCGCCCTGCACCGTGTCGGACTCGGGCACCGGCTGAGTCACCGGCCGCACGAGTTGTCCGGAGGCGAACGGCAAAGGGCCGCCATCGCCCGCGCTGTGGTCGGCGAGCCACCCCTTCTGCTGGCCGACGAGCCGACCGGCAACCTCGACTCGGTCTCCGGCGAGGCCGTGCTGGCGCAGCTGCGCGGGCTGCACTCAGCGGGAACCACGGTTGTCGTCATCACCCACGATCAGCAGATCGCGGCGAGTCTTCCACGGCAGATCGTGATGCGCGACGGCCGGCTCGCGTTCGACTCGGCAAGGCCGGTGATGACGCGATGACAGGAGGCAGGCGCCTCCGCGCGGCCCGTCTCAGTCCGATCGATCTCGCCCGGTTGGGTGTCGCCGGCCTGAGGGCGCGGCCACTGCGGGTGTTCCTGGCCACGCTCGGCATCGCCATCGGTATCGCCGCCATGCTGGCGGTGGTCGGCGTCACCACGTCGAGTCAGGCCCACCTGGACCGGGAGCTGAAACGACTCGGCACCAACCTGCTCACCGTCGAGGCCGACGACGAGCACGGAGGGCTGCCCGCAGAGTCGACCCGTATGGTCGCCCGGATCGCGCCGGTCGAGTCGGTCGGCGCGACCGGCAGGACCGGCGCCGCGGCGTACCGCAACGATCACGTTCCCGCACCGGAGACGAGCAGCGTCGAGGTCCTCGCCGCGGAACCCGCGCTGGCCGCAACGCTCGATGTCACGGTCGCCGCGGGCAACTGGTTCAGCCCGGCGACCACCACCTATCCCGCCGTGGTCCTCGGTGCCACCGCCGCTCGGCGTCTGGACGTACCCAAGGTCGGTTTACGTCTGTGGATGGCGGGTGAGTGGTTCGTGGTGATCGGGATCCTCGAGCCGGCCACCCTCGTCCCGGAACTCGACGCCGCGGTGCTGGTCGGCTGGGGCGCCGCCCGGACGTACCTGAACTTCAACGGCCGGCCAACGACGATGTACGTGCGAGCATCCGAGCACCAGGTGGCCGCCGTCCGTGACGTGCTCGGGCGTACCGCGAACCCGGAGTCGCCCCAGCACGTGCTGGTGTCCCGGCCCTCCGACGCGCTCGCCGCGAAGCAGGCCACCGACGCCACTCTCAGCGGCACGCTGCTGGGGCTGGGCGCGGTGGCTCTGCTGGTCGGCGGCATCGGCATCGCCAACACCATGGTGATCTCGGTGCTGGAGCGGCGGGCCGAGATCGGCCTGCGCCGGGCGCTCGGTGCCACCCGTGGCCACATCCGCATGCAGTTCCTCATCGAGTCGCTGCTGCTGGCCGGGACAGGCGGGGCCACCGGCGTCGTTCTCGGGGTCGTGGCCGCCGGCGTCTACGCGTACAGCCGGCAATGGCCGGCGTTCGTGCCGACCTGGGCGACCGCGGGCAGCATGGTCGCGGCGTTGCTCATCGGCGCGATCGCCGGCCTGTACCCCGCGGTACGCGCGAGCCGCCTCGCCCCGACAGCGGCTCTGGCCGGCTGACCACCTCGCGGGGCGGTGGTGCCGAAACGGGTCGGCAACAGAATGAACACAAAGGTGAGCATCGATCTTTCAGGAGGCACGGTGATGGGCACAGCGACGCGGCACCCCGGCCGCGGCGTGTGGGTCTCGTTGTCTGGCGAGAGGAGCCCGTCCCGTGTCCGGACGAAGAATCGTGTTGGTGACCGCTGGTGTCCTGATGGCTGCCGGCCTGGCAGCTCCGGCCGCCGCATCCGCGTCTGCTGCTGGTGGCGTCGTCGACGAGCCGGTGCGTACCACCGGTTGCGGATCACGTCCGCCTACACCGCCCGGCGTGCCGGCCACCCGGACGGTCGTGAGTGGCGGTATGGCCCGTACCTATCTGCTGAGCCTGCCGGCCGGCTACCGGCAGGGGCGGGCGACACCGGTCGTGCTGGCCTTCCATGGGCGTACCCGCACCAGCGAGTATCAGCAGGAGCTCACCGGGATGGACCGGCTGGACGCGATCGTCGCCTACCCCCAGGGTACGGTCGGTAACGACGGCGAGCCCTCGTTCCAGGGTGCGCCCTACTCGTCCGGCGTGGACGACGTGCTCTTCACCAGCGACCTGCTCAATCAGCTGCAGCGTCAGCTGTGCGTCGACGCGAGCCGCATCTATGTTTCCGGAAAGTCCAACGGTGGTGGCTTCGCAGCCGTGCTGGCCTGCCGGCTGTCCGGGCGGATCGCCGCATCGGCTCAGGTCAGCGGTGCCTTCTACCCTCAGGGCGGCGCCTGCGAACCGGCCCGGCCGACGCCGATCCTCGAGTTCCACGGTTCGGCCGACGCCACGATTCCCTACGACGGGAACCCGGTCAAGGAGCTGCCACCCGTGCGGACTTGGCTGGCGGGCTGGGCCGCACGCAACAGGTGCGCCGCCGAACCTGTGACCAGCACGCCGGTCGACGGGGTGACCAGGTACGCCTGGCGAAGGTGCGCCGCGGCGGTCGAACACTACCGGGTCGAAGGGCTGGGCCACGACTGGCCGAGCACCACACCCAACCTGGACTCGGCCACCCCCACGGTGATCGACGCGACCCCGATCATCTGGAGATTCTTCCTCGGGCACCGCCTGCCGACCTGTCGCTGACGGCGTCGCGTCGGTCTCTATGCTGCTGGGTGGCAGCGTGTCCCGAGCTGGCCGTCGCACGTCGTTCACGGCGGCGAGGGTCTCTTCGGGGTAACCCCGAGGAAGCTGAATGACCACCGCAGCGCATCGCCGGCGCGCATCCGCGCTTCGCGCAGCCCGGCGCAGGCACGACCGGGAATCGTCGGGGCACGCTGCCGACCAACCCGGGTACGCACCACGCCGGCAGCACCCGTCCCACGTCGCCGGCGCGCTGGCCGACGCCCTGCTCACCACGAGCTGGCGGCCTGAGGACATGCTTGCGACAGTACGGTCGGTGGTCCCCGGCCGCCCGGCATGGGCGCGGCGACTGGTCACCGTCGTGCTGCGGTCCTATCCGCGCGCACCCGCCGACCGGCCCCGTGAACTGCGACAGTTCCTGGTCAACCTGGACGGCACCCCGCGGGTGGCGGTGCGACGAGCGGTCATCCGGCACCGGCTCGCGGCGCCGACCCGTGTCGTACGCATGCGGTGGGGTGCCCCTGGCATCGGTGATCTCGGCGAGCTTGCCGAGTTCCTCGGCCTCGACGACGCCGCGCTCGACTGGTTCGCCGACCGCCGCGAGATCAACCGCCACGCCCGTGACGAGCGGCTCCGCCACTACCGCTACACGTGGCTTCCGCATCGGCTGATCGAGGCGCCGAAACCGCGCATGCGCGCCCTGCAACGACAGGTGCTCGATCAGATCCTGACGGCCGTGCCCGTCCACGATCGCGTCCACGGGTTCGTGCCGGGACGCGGAACGCACACCTCCGCGCACATGCACGCCGGCAACGCCGTTCTGGTGAGTTTGGACCTGCGCGCCTTCTTCTCCGGCATCACGGCGGCGCGAATCCACGGGCTGTTCCGCGGCATCGGCTACCCCGAACCGGTCGCCCACGCCCTGACCGCCGTGACCACCACCCGCACGCCGGCCCACATCCTGCGCGCCGCACCCGGCCCGTACCTTGCCGCGCTGCTGCGCCAACCGCACCTGCCGCAGGGAGCGCCGACATCTCCCGCGCTGGCCAACCTCTGCGCCTTCCGGCTCGACCGTCGGCTGAGCGGACTCGCCGACCGCCTCGGCGTCAACTACACGCGCTACGCCGACGATCTCGCGTTCTCCGGCACGCTCAGCAACGGCCGCATCGACCGGCTCGTCACGCTCGCCGGCCAGATCGCCCACGAGGAAGGGTTTGCGATCCATCCCCGCAAGACCCGGATCCGGCGACAGTCTCAGCGTCAATCCCTGACCGGCCTGGTCGTCAACGCCCGCCCCGCCGTGCCGCGCGAGGACTACGACCGCCTGCGCGCCATCCTGCACAACGCGGCCACCCACGGACTCGCTGCGGCGAACCGCGACGGCCACCCCGACTTCGCCGCCCACCTGGCCGGCCGCGTCGCCTGGATGTCCCACCGCCACCCGTCACGCGCCGCGAAGCTCAACCACCTGCTCGAACGCGCGCGATCCGGTCCAGCGGGCGCGCCCTGACTTCAAGGACTGCCGGGTTTCCGCCAACAGTTTCTCTGATTTCCATAACGCGCAGGCGTATTACGGCTCGGCGGCCAACGACTGGTGGGCCTACACGCTCAGCGACAACGGGGAGCGCCCGGCCGTCCGGCGGCCGGGCGCTCCACAACGGACGGCCAGCTCCGCCACGTCGAGCAGCTGTTCGTCCCGGTACGTGTTGGGGAGAGAGGGGATCAGATGGCCGCAGTGGTGCGGCGTACGACAAGGGTGGGCGTCAGTTTGACCTGGGCGGTCCGGCGGTCGCGCTGGTTGATGCGCTCGACCAGCAGGCGGGCGGCGTTGGCGCCCATCTGCCGGCCGTCCTGGTCGACGCTGGTCAGCGAGATCGGCCCGAACGCGGCGAGAGCGCTGTTGTCGTATCCGGCCAGTGAGATGTCGCCGGGCACGGTCAGCCCGGCTTCGGCGATCGCCTCCAGCGCGCCGAGCGCGACGACGTCGGCGCCGGCGAAGATGGCGGTGGGCCGGATCCGGCGGGCGAGCAGTTGCCGGGCGCCGAGGTAACCGCCCTGCTGGGTGTAGCTGGTCGAGGCGATGTCGATCTCGCCGGCCAGGTTGTGGGCGATCATCGCGTCGCGGTAGCCGCGGGCGCGCTGGGCGTTGGGCATCTCGGCGAGGCGGACCGGATCGGTCTCGTGGTGCTCGATGTGGGCGATGCGGCGGTGGCCGAGGCTGACGAGGTGGTCGACGACCAGGGCGGCGCCGGTGATGTCGTCGTCGGTGACGCTGTCGTAGGTGGGGGAGGAGCCGTGCCGGCCGACGACCACGGTCGGCACGCTGCGGGCGACTTCCGTGAGGCGCTCCTTCGCCGAGACCGGGGCGATCAGCACGAGGCCGTCCATGCTGCGGTCGATCATTGCCTCGGTGACCCGGGCCTCGTTGGTCACGTCGTCGCAGCCGGACGTCATGAACAGCTGGTATTCGGTGTCGTCGAGGTGTTCGGCGACACCGTCGAGGATGTCGGCGAAGAACGGGTTGCGTACGTCCGGCAGCATCACGCCGACAGTCCAGGTGCGCCCGCGTAGGGCGCGGGCGGCGGCGGAGGGCCGGTAGCCGAGCTCGTCGACGGCGGCGCTGACCCGGCTGCGCATCTGCGGGCTGGTGCCGTACGCGTTGCGCAGCACCTTGGACACCGCGGTCGTCGACACCCCCGCGTGCCGGGCAACGTCCACGATCGTCACCCTTCGGGCCGTAACCGGCGGTTCGTGCATGCGCGCTCCCTGCTAGTGAAACGTTATCCAAGATAGAGATGATCACGTCATCACGGAAGTGGGCGCCGGCAGTTGGAGCCGCCCCGAGGCGCGCCGATATTGAGTGTCTAGAACCCCTTGACGCTGTTCGGCACGCGCTCGTAAGGTCGGCGAAACATTTGGAAAACGTTGCCCACATCCTTCCGGCGCTGGGGTGACCGCCTCGGTCGCGGCGCTGGTGCCGCGACCGTTCCACCTGATCATGAAACGATTCAGCAAGGTGGGTTTCCCGTGACAACCGATCTCCAACAGCGGCGCTCCCGCCGAGCTGCGGCGGCAGCGCCACCGCGCCGCCGCGGACATGCCGCACCGCCCTGGTGGTTCACCGTCCCGGCGCTGCTGCTGTTCGCCTTCGTGGTGCTCGTGCCGAGCGCCCGTGGCGTCTACTACGCCTTCACCGACTGGGACGGCCTCAGCACCGACTTCGCGTTCATCGGCCTGGACAACTTCCGGGCGATGACCGATGACCCGGACGCGTTGCAGGCCATCTGGCACACGTTGCTGGTCGCGGTCGCCATCACGGTCATCCAGAACGGCATCGGCCTGTTGCTGGCCCTCGGCGTGAACACGGCCATCAAGAGCCGCAATGTCCTGCGGGTGCTGCTGTTCGCCCCAGCCGTGGTTACACCGATCGTCACCGCATACCTGTGGCGCTACCTGCTCGGCTGGGACGGCGCAGTGAACAGTCTGCTCGGCGGGGTGGGCCTCGGCTCGCTGCGGCAGGACTGGCTCGGCGACCCGGACCTCGCGCTCTGGATGGTTGTACTCGTCGTGGTCTGGCAGTTCGCCGGCTATTCCATGGTCATCTTCGTTGCCGGGCTGCAGTCGATCCCCAAGGAGATCTACGAGGCCGCCGCGATCGATGGCAGCGGACCGGTGCGCAGGTTCTGGTCGATCGTCCGGCCGCTGCTGGCTCCGGCAATCACGATCAACCTGATGCTGTCGATCATCGGTGGGATCAAGCTGTTCGACCAGGTGTACGCGCTGACTGGCGGCGGCCCCGGCCACGCCACCGACACCATCTCCACCCTCATCTACAAGGACGCGTTCACGCTCGGTGAGTTCGGCTACAGCATCGCCCTCGCCGTCGTGCTGACCGCCATCGTCGCGATCGCCTCCGCCGGCCAGTACGCCGTCCTGAACCGCAACGAGAAGGCGGCATCATGACCCGCTACACCTCACGCACCCTTGCGCTCGAGATGCTGATGATCGCGGTCGCCGTCGTCTTCGCTTTCCCGGTCTATGTCCTGGTCAATCTGGCGGTGCGGGCGCCGAGCGACACCTCGTCCCCGATCGCGCTCACCTCCAGCCCGACACTCACCAACTTCACCCAGGCCTGGCAGGAGGGCGGGCTCGGCGGCGCCCTGATCAACAGCGTGATCGTCACCGCGGTCAGCGTGCTGATCGTGCTGGTCGTGTCGTCGCTGGCGGCGTACCCCTTGGCCCGCAGCACCGCGCACTGGTCCCGGGGCGTGTTCCTGCTGATCATGCTGGGCCTGATCCTGCCGTTCCAGCTCGCCGCGCTCCCGCTGTACCAGACCATCCGCGACCTGGGGCTGCTCGGTTCGGTGTGGTCGCTGGTCCTGTTCTACGCAGGCCTGCAGGTTCCGTTCACCACGTTCCTCTACGTCGGCTTCCTCCGGGCGCTGCCCCGCGACTTCGAGGAGGCCGCCACCATCGACGGGTGCGGACCGCTCACCGCGTTCCGCTACATCATCCTGCCCATGCTCAAACCGATCACCGTCACCGCACTGGTGCTCAACGCCGTCAGCGTGTGGAACGACTTCTTCACCCCACTGCTCTACCTGTCCGGCAGCGACCAGCAGACCATGCCCGTCGCAGTCGCCGGGTTCGTCGGCCAGTTCGTCTCCGACTGGAACCTCATCTTCGCCGCCCTGCTGATCAGCATCGTCCCGGTCCTGGCGGTCTACCTGGCGCTTCAGCGCTCCATCATCAACGGCTTCGCCGGGGGGCTGAAAGGATGATCGTTTACGGCCTGAGCACCGAGCAACGCACCGAGCCGCTCGGCATCGACGAGAAGCACCCGCGGTTGTCCTGGAAGCTTCGCAGCGAACGGCACGGCGCCGCACAGAGCGCCTACCGGATCACTGCGTTCGCCGGCGACGAGACGATCTGGGACACCGGGCGCCGGGAATCCGCCGACACGATCCTGATTGCCTGGCAAGGACCGACCCTGCGGCCTGCGACCCGCTATCGCTGGACAGTCGAGATCTGGGACGAACAGGGTACGCACGCAGCCGCCGATACCTGGTTCGAGACCGGCCTGCTCGACGCGACCCCATGGACCGCGGCGTGGATCGGCCGTAATCCGCTGACCCTGCCCCCGATCGACCCGCCCACCGACGACGACCTGAACAACCCAAGTCCCGCCGAGGCGCCGATCCACCTACGCCGCGCCTTCCACCTCACGGCGGCACCTGTGCGGGCGAGGCTGTACGCGACGGCCCGCGGTGTCTACCAGGCCCAGCTCAATGGCGAGCGTGTCGGTGACCACGAACTCGCACCTGGCTGGACCGAATACCACCAGAGAATCCAGTACCAGACCTACGACGTCACCGAGCACCTGCGTCGAGGTGACAACAAGATCGAGGCGACCGTCGCCGACGGCTGGTGGAGCGGCTACATCGGCTTCGACCCGCGCCGCCCGGCCCGCCACTACGGCGACGCCCCCGGCTTTCTGGCCCAGCTGGTGCTGGACTTCGCCGATGGCTCCCGCCAGGTCATCGCGACCGACAGCGACTGGACCGAGCACGACGGCCCGATCCGGTCCGCCGACCTGATGATGGGCCAGTTCACCGACGGCAGCCGCGAACTGTCCGCACCCCGGCCGGTCGCTGTCGCCGACACCGAACCCGGCCCGCTGGTCGCCGAGCCAGACGACCCAATCCGAGTCACCGTCGAGCTGCCGGCGATCACCATCACCAACGGCATCGCCGACTTCGGGCAGAACCTGGTCGGCCGGGTCCGCCTCACGATCCGCAACGCCCGGCCCGGTCAGCGGATCACCCTGCGGCACGCCGAAGTCCTCGACGACGGCCGGCTCTACACGGCCAATCTGCGGCGGGCCGCGGCCACCGACACGTACCTCTGCAAGGGCGTCGATCATGAGGTTTTCGAACCAGCGCTGACGTTCCACGGCTTCCGGTATGCCGAGATCACCGGATACAAGCCAGACCCGGGCGATGTCATCGCGTGCGTGCTGCATAGCGACACCCCGTGGGCAGGCCGGTTCGAGTCCTCGGACCCGGCCGTGAACCAGTTGCACGCCAACATCGGCTGGGGGCAGCGTGGCAACTTCGTCGCGGTGCCGACCGACTGCCCGCAGCGCGACGAGCGGCTCGGCTGGCTCGCTGACGCGCAGGTGTTCGCGCCGACCGCCACCCGCAACGCCGACGTGTCCGCGTTCTTCGCCCGCTGGATGCGCGACGTCGTCGGCGGCCAGAACGCCGACGGCGCGTTCCGTGACGTGGCGCCGATCATCGCGCTTGACCGGGAAGGCGCCCCGGCCTGGGGCGACGCTGGCGTGATCATCCCGTGGCTGCTGTGGCGCGCCTACGGCGATCGGCGCGTTCTGGAACGCAGCTTCGACGCGATGGCCGCGTGGGTCGAGCACATCCACCGGCACAATCCGGGCCTGGTGTGGGAGCACCGCACCGGCAACTCCTACGGGGACTGGTTGCAGATCGACGCCGACACCCCGCGCGACGTGCTCGCCACCGCCTACTTCGCGTTCAGCACCGCGATCGTGGCGCAGGCCGCGCAGGTGCTCGGCAAGCCGGCCGATGGGTTCCATGATCTGCACCAGCGGATCCGGCAGGCGTTCCAGGACGCCTACGTCGCCGACGATGGCAGCGTCAAAGGCGCGACGCAGACCGCATACCTGCTGGCTCTGGCCTTCAATCTTCTTCCCGACGGCGCCGAGGGCCTCGCCGTCGGCCACCTCGCCGCCGACATCGAACGCCGCGGCAACCGGCTGACCACCGGTTTCGTCGGCGTCTCCCTGCTCTGCCCGGTGCTGACCGAACACGGCCGTGCTGACCTTGCCTACGCGCTGCTGCACCAGGACGAGTTCCCGTCCTGGCTGTACTCGATCCGCAACGGCGCCACCACGATCTGGGAGCGCTGGGACGGCTGGACCGAAGAACACGGCTTTCAGTCCGCCGCGATGAACTCGTTCAACCACTACAGCCTGGGCAGCGTCGGCGACTGGCTCTACGGCCGGGTTGCCGGCATCGACCAGACACCCGGCTCGGTCGCCTACTCCGAGTTGCTGCTGCGCCCCACCCCGGACCCGACCGGCCGGCTCACCTGGGCCCGAGCCGAACAGGAGACCGCCCGCGGGCTGGTCGCCTGCGGCTGGTCGATCGAAGACGACCGGCTCACCGTGACCGCCACGGTGCCGCCGGGAAGCACCGCCATCCTTCTGATCCCCACCAGCGCCCCCGGCAGCGTGCACGCTGCCGGAACGCCCGGGGTTCTACGGGCCGAACCGACGTCCGCCGGACTCACCCTGCGGCTGACGTCCGGCCGATACACCTTCACCACCCCCGCCTGAGCATCTCCAACCCAGGAGAAGATCATGAAGAAAGTCCTCGCCGCCCTTGCGGCAGCATCCCTTCTCGCCGCCTGCTCCAGTGGCACCAACGCCAATTCCGGCAGCTCCGGTGACAACCAGACCCTGACTATCGCCTCGGTCGACCAGGGCTCGATCGAACCCCTCGTCGAGGCATTCAAGGCCGCCAACCCGGGCGTGACCATCAACCTCACCACCAGCGGCGCCGACGCCCACCAGCAGCAGATCCGCACCCAGCTCGCCTCCGGCACCGGCCCCGACGTCATGTCGGTGTGGCCCGGCAACGGCAACCCGGGCGCCACCTACGTGCTGGCCAAGCCCGGATACCTGCTCGACCTGTCCGACCGGCCCTGGGCGTCCCGGCTACCGGAGTCGTTCCAGAAACTCGCCCAGTACGAGGGCAAGACCTACAACGGGCTCTTCGGGCTCAACGGCATCGGCGCCGTCTACAACGACGAAGCGATGACCAAGGCCGGGCTTACCGCACCAGGCACCTGGACCGACCTGCTCGCCTTCTGCAAGGCCGCCAAGGACAAGGGCACCCCGGCGTACGCGCTCGGCATCCAGGACAACTGGGTCACCCAGCTCGCCGCGTACGCGCTGGTCGCGACCACCGTCTACAGCGCCGACAAGGAGTTCGACACCAAGATGGCGGCCGGGCAGGCCACGTTCGCCGGATCGCCGTGGACCACCGCGATGGCCAAGTACGAGGAGATGAACAGCGCCGGCTGCTTCCAGCGGAGCCCACTGAGCACAAGTTACGAGGCCAGCCAGACCTTGGCGGCGACCGGTAAGACGCTCGGCATCATTCAGGGCAACTGGGTCGTCGCGCTGCTCAAGGGCAAGAACCCGTCGGGGAAGTTCACGATGAAGGCGCTGCCGGCCACCGACGACGCGGCGCAGTTCTTGATGCCCGCGGCCGCGGGCATGGGGTACGGCGTCAACGCCAAGGCCAAGAACAAGGAACTGGCGATCAAGTTCGTCGACTTCGTGATGTCCCCGCAAGGTATGAAGACCATCACCGAGGCGCAGGGCAGCCTGCCGACCCTGCCGGACGCCGGCACCACCGTCGACCCGGGCCTGGCCGAGTTGACGACATTCGTGAACGACAACCGCACCGTGCCGTTCATGGACCAGCTGTGGCCCAACGCTAAGGTCCAGCAGACCCTGCTCAGCGGCCTGCAAGAGGTCTTCAGCAGCCAGGCCACCGCCGACGAGGTCCTCAAGGACATGGACACCGACTACAAGGCCGGCGCATGAAACGCCGCACCGCACTCGGACTGACCCTCGCCGTCCCTTCCGCGACTTTGCTGACCGCCGGACCCGCCGAGGCGACCGGCCACGGCCACGGTGATGGGCCCGGTCTGCGCGTCGTCGGCCTGCGTATCGACGGCCGCGGTGACCAGCCACTCGGCCTGGACTCGCCGAACCCGGTGTTCAGCTGGCGGTTCGCCGAGACGTCATCGTCGGCAGCGGACCGGCAGAGCGCCTACCAGATCCGGGTCTACGACACCGACCGTGACCGGCTGCTCTGGGACTCCGGCAAGGTGAACTCGGCGGTCCAGTCCGGCGTCCGTTACAGCGGCCGGACGCTGACCTCCCGGCAGCAGATCAGCTGGCAGGTCCGCGCCTGGGACGCCAACCGGCACGCCACCGACTGGAGCCGCGCGTCGACCTGGGAGACCGGGCTGCTGAAGCAGGGCGACTGGGGTGGCGCCCGCTGGATCGAATATCCCGGCCGCGTTGAGACCCAGCCGATGCCGATCTTTGCCCGGCAGTTCACCACCGACATGCACCGCAAGGTCGTCCGGGCCAGGCTCTACCTCTCCGGCGTCGGCCTGCACCTGGCCACTGTCAACGGCCGGTCCCTGACCGACGAGGTCCTGGCTCCGGGCTACTCCAACTATCAGCTCTCCAGCGAGTACCGGGTCTACGACATCACCGGCGAGCTGCGCAAAGGCGCCAACACCGTCGGGGTACGCCTGGGCAACGGCCCCGCGTACGTGCGGCGCAGCGCCACCAACCCCGCTGTCGGGCGCACCGCACCGTACTCGTGGTGGCAGAGCCAGCTCAAAGGCAGCGGCACCCTGATCAATGCCGTGGAGGCCGGCGCCACCACGGTCACGCTGTCCAGCGTCACCGGATACCACATCGGCGGCACCGTCAACGTCGACACCGGTGGTGGCGGCGACAACCTCGAATCGCGGGTGATCACCGCGATCGGCCCGGACAGCATCAGCTTCACACCCGGGCTGTCCAAGCCGCACCCGGCCGATGTCACGGTCACCGGCTCCGGCAACAACATCGCGGCCAGCGACGCCAGCGCCGGAGCGGCCGTCACGCCTCGATTCATCGCGCGACTCGAGGTCACGTACACAAATGGGCTTGAAAGGGTGATCGTCTCCGACCGTGAGTGGCGCACCGCGCCCGGCCCACTGACCACCGATGCCTGGTACTCCGGCAGTGACCACGACGCCCGCCGGGAGCAGCCCGGCTGGGATCACGCCGGATCGGATCTGACGGCGACCGCGAAGCGCCGCGACGGCGCCCCGACCGGGTGGATCGCCGCCGGCATCGCCCCGCCACCCAACCTGGCCACCGAGCTCGTCGGCCGGACCGCGCCGCCGATCACGATCGCCGACCGCTACGAACCGGTCGCGATCACCAACCCGGCGCCCGGCACGTGGGTGTTCGACTTCGGTCAGAACATCGTCGGATTCCCGCAGCTGACGGTGAAAGGCCTGCCCGCCGGCGTCACCGTCCGAGTCTCGCCGGCCGAGTCTCTCGCGGCCGACGGCACCGTGGACCAGGCGTCGCTGCGGGGCGGTGGTGGCAGCCGCGGTGTGGACCTGTTCAACACCTACACCACGGCCGGGCTGCGCGGCGGGGAGACGTGGCGGCCGGACTTCAACTACTTCGGCATGCAATGGGTGCAGGTCACCGGCCTGCCCGACGGGTATGTGCCGACGAAGGAGACAATCACCGGACTGCGGGTGCAGGCCGAGACGCCGATCGCCGGGTCGGTGACCACGTCGAACGCCCGGGTCAACCGGCTGCACAAGATGGCCTGGTACTCGTTCGCTGGCAACATCATGAGCGTCTTCACCGACTGCCCGGGCCGGGAGAAGCTGTCCTACCCGGCCGACTACACGATGCCGATGGGCTCGATCCACCGTAACTTCGACCTCGACGCCTACCTGCGCACCCACGAGCGGCACCTGGTCGAAGGACAGTCGGTCGCGGACACCCCGATGGCCGGCAACGTGGCGCTCAAGACCCCGGTCTACGACTGGGGTTACACCGGGCGCTTCGGCGATGAGATCAACTGGGGTAACGCGATCATCCTGGTGCCGGGGTTCCTGCGACAGCTCTACGGCGACACCGAGACGGCGGCCCGCTACTACGAGCCGATGGTGCGGTTCGCCGACTACATCGCCCGGCAGAAAGCTGTCGGCCACATCGTCGACGCGGCCCTGGCCGACTGGGTCTCGGCCGAACCGGTGTCCGGCCGAATCACCGGCACCTGGGGCTACTACCTGATGATCAAGGAGCTGGCCGAACTGGCCCGGCTGACCGGACATCAGGCGGACGCCGTCAGATACACGGCCCTGGCCGCCGACATCAAGGCGGCGTTCAACACCGCCTTCTGGGATCCGGCCCGGCGCCTGTACGCGGACAACGGCGCCGTGTCCCAATCCGCGCAGGCGCTCGCGCTCGACGCCGGTCTCGTGCCGGACGCGGAGCGTCAGGCGGTCCTCGACGGCCTGGTCGCGATGATCTACGCGTTCCACCCGAACGGCGACGGCCCGCACTTCAGCGGCGGCACCATCGGCATGGCGCCGACCGTGCGGGCGCTGTCCGCGGGCGGCCGCGACGACGTGCTCTGGGACGTCATCCACTCCGACGAGCAGCCCAGTTACGGCTACTTCATGGAGTCCACCGTCGCCAACCCGGGCGGCATGACCACCATGGGGGAGCGGTGGACCCGCGGCGACTCCAAGAACCACATGATCCTCGCCCAGATCGAGGAGTGGTTCCACGCCGGCCTCGCCGGCATCCGCGCCGCCGACGGCACGCTCGCCTACCGGGAGCTGGTCATCCAGCCGAAGGTGGTCGGTGACCTGACGTTCGTGAAGGGCCACTACACCACCCCGCAGGGCACCGCCCGCTCGGAGTGGCGGCGCGACGGCAACCGGCTGCGGATGACCGTCACCGTCCCGCCGAACACCACCGCCACCGTCCATGTGCCCCGGCTCGGCGGCAGGACGGGCCGTACCCCGCACCGCGCCACCTTCGTGGGTGTCGACGGTGACTACACCGTCTACCGGGTGCCGTCCGGCACCTACCACTGGTGAACCGCTGCCCGGCCGCCGTCCCCGCGGCGGCCGGGCAGCCCTTCGAAAGGACCGGCGTGCGTCTTCCGGACGGCTTCCTGTGGGGCAGCGCCACCTCGGCCCACCAGGTCGAGGGCGGCAACACCAACAACGACTGGTGGGACTTCGAACAGAACCCCGCCTCTGCCGCGAGGTGGTCGTCCGGCGACGGCATAGATCACTTCCATCGGTACGCCGATGACTTCGCGCTCCTGGCGTCCCTGGGACACAACGCCCACCGGCTGTCGCTGGAATGGTCCCGCATCGAACCGGCGCCCGGACAGTTCAGCCGAGCGGCGATCAGCCATTACCGGCGAATGCTGACCGCCCTGGCCGGCACCGGCATGACCGCCTTCGTCACCCTGCACCACTTCACCCTTCCGCGCTGGCTGTCCGCCCGCGGCGGCTGGCTCGCCCCCGACGCGATCGACCTGTTCACCCGGTACTGCGCGTTCGTCACCGACACGCTCGGCGACCTGATGCCCTACATCTGCACCATCAACGAACCGCAGATGATCGCCCTGCACGGCTACCTGGAGGGCTACCACCCGCCCGGCGTCACCAACCCGACCCTGTGGCGGCGCGTCGGCGGTGTGCTCCTCGACGCCCACCTCGCGGCCGTCCCGGCGATCCGGGCGGCCGGCGGCGCGCAGATCGGCCTGGCTGTGCAGCTGCCGCTGCTCGACGGCCCGGAACCGTTTCTCGGCCTGATGCGCCACGAGATCGTCGACCGCTACCTCGACGGCCTGACCGGCGTCGACGGCGGCGACTGGCTCGGCGTCCAGTACTACCGCAAACAATGGGTCGACCCCACGTCACCGTTCTTCTTCGCGCCACCACCGCCCGGCATACCCGTCACCCAGATGGGCTGGGCCGTGCACCCGGACGGGCTGCGCGAGGTCCTGCACCGCGCTGCACAGACCGGCCTGCCGCTCTATGTCACCGAGAACGGCATCGCCACCGAGGACGACACCGAACGCATCGCCTACCTGCGCTCGCATGTCGCGGCGGTCGAGAAGGCCATCGCCGAAGGTGCCGACGTGCGCGGCTACCTGCACTGGTCGGCGTTCGACAACTTCGAATGGTCCGAGGGATACCGGCCCAAGTTCGGGCTGATCGCCGTCGGCGACGACTTCACCCGCCATCCCAAACCCAGCGCACACGCCTTCGCCGACCTCATCCGACAAGGAACCCCGCTGTGAACCTCACCCTCGAGGAGAAGGCCGCCCTCTGCCTCGGCTCCACCTTCTGGCACACCGCGCCGATCGAACGGGCCGGCATTCCGGCGATCGGCGCCGAAGCCCGAGCCCTGGGCGTCGCCGTGGTCCTCGGGCCCGGCGTCAACCAGGCGACCGATCGGCTGCGGGTCAGTGCCGACGTCGACGAGCGCACGCTGCGCGAGATCTACCTGCCGCACTTCGAACGCATCCGCCACGACGGCCCGTCCATGGTGAGCAACGACTGCTTCCCTCTTAAGCGTGAAGGGGTGTCGTATGTGCACTTGACCCACGCCTATAGTTGGCGCATGGATTCGGTGCCGGTGCGCCTGGTGGGCGCGCATGAGATTCGCTTGCGTATCGGCGCGGTCAGCCGTCAGCGGGCGTACGAGCTTGCCAGGCGTCCTGACTTCCCGGCCCCGGTGGCGAAGCTGGCGCAGGGCAGCGTCTGGCTCGCCGACGAGGTGGATGCCTGGATCGAGGCCAGGCGGCGCAGACTGAGCGGCGGCGACCAATAGCGCCGCTGTGCGCTGACCGGCCTGCCGGTGTGCGGGGTGTGTGGGCGAAGGTTGGCCGGGCATTGGGTGAACGGGCGCGCCGGCTGTCGGTGCCGTCACGGCAGGACCAGCTTCGACACGTCAGGCTTGGCCCGCGGACCGGCGACCCTCCTCACGGGCGAGCTCCAGCATCCGGGTTATCCGGCGGCGGCGCAGGCGGACCGACGTGCGCAGAGCCAGCGCCAGCGCGACGGCCGCAGCCGTCAGGACGAGCTGCGCCCACGGCAGCGCCCAGGTGGTCACCGTGACGGTCGTCGGGGCGGCGGCGGTGCTGGTTCCTGTGGTGCCGGCGATCGACGGGGTCAGCGTGAGCGTGGTCCGCAGCCGGCCCGCCGCCCACACCCCGCCGATCCGGACGTCTGTCGTGTGATCGCCGCCGGGCAGCAGCTCTCCTCCGCTGACGTCCCGGCCTCGGACGTGCGTGCCGAACAGTTCGGCGACCTCGGCCCGGCCGCGGGCCTCGACCCGGACGTTGCCGGTGTTGGCCGCCGTGTACGTCACATGGATCGTGCCGGAGCGCAGCGGATTCCACGAGCGCTCGTAGCGGACCCTGACGTGATCAGCCGACAGGGCCGGGCGGAGCGCGCCGCCGGCGCGCAGCAGTACCCGGAACCCGACGCGACTCTCCAGCTGCACCGTGCCCGTGCCACTGGAGATCGACGCGGCGATGCCCGCCGGGTGGTCGCCCGGGGTGGCGTTTCGCGGCACGGTGATGGTGAACGGCACCACCTTCGTCTCGTTCGCCGCGACGGTCACCGTTTTCTGCACGGCGATCCAGGTCCCGCCGTCTGTGGACGGCTGGTCCGAGGCGAGCATGTTGAAGCGGCCCTTGTCCGTGAGGTACCCGTCGGCCGCGGTGAGGGCGAAGACCGCGGAGGCATCGCTGAGGTTGCGCACCGCCAGGTGCTCGGTGACCACCGCACCCGGTTCCAGGTCGCGCTCGATCCAGCGACGGCCGTCCGGGCCACCGGCGGCGGCCGGCTGGACTGTCCAGGTGAGCGTGGCCCGGTTCGGCTCGGCGGTCGCCACGCCCGGGGTGAGGGGAATGGCGAGGGCCGCGACGAGGAGCGCGGTGAGCGCTCGGCGCGGGAGGTGGACCGTCAAGATGGAGTCCTTCGACAACGGAGGCCGGCGGGGGCCGTCGTGGCCCCCGCCGGATCGGATCACTCGAACAGGGAGATCGTCAGGGTCCCTCGGTAGGAACCGGCGGCCACGTCCGCCGGGGTTCGCAGGTACAGGTCGGCGTTCACGGTGTACGAGTCGCCGACGACCTCCGCCGAGTCGTACGTGGAGACCAGGAGTTCCTGGTCGGTCAGGCCGACGTTGTTGCCGGGCTGGGTCGGGTCATCGATGACCGTCACCACCTCCTCGCCCTCGGTGACCTGGCCGCTGGTGCCGCCGTCGATCAGGCGCGGCTTCCAGCCGAGGTGACCGGCGGAGATCGAGGGCTGCCCGGCGGTCCCGGTGAAGGGGCTCGAACTGCCCAGCACAGCCCAGTTCGCGCCGGCCGGCACCTCGTCCGCGGTGCGTGTGTCGGTGACGGTCACCGTCGGCAGGGTCCCGGTGAACTGCCGGATGAGGAGATCCGAGCCGTTCTCCTGCAGTGTGACCGCGTTGCCGGCGATGCTGAGCGCGAGCACGCCCGGCTCCTTGATCTCGGTGATGTCGACGGTCACCTCGACGTCGGTCGAGTCGCCGGGCGCGCCCCAGACAGCCGATGGGAAGGCGGCCGCGACGACGGCGACCGCCCCGACGGCTATCGGGCGCAGGCGGTTGCGTGTGTTCATGTGTACTCCAGAAAAAGCATGTGTACTCCGGACGGGAACACTTGGGACGGGAACAGAAGGGTCAGGTGCCGCAGGTTTCGGCGGCGTATTCGGCGTTGACGGTGGTGGTGACGTCCCCGCCGCCGACGGTGCCGGTGGCCCGAACGGTCACCGAACCGGCCGGGACCGCTGCCGCCCGCACCGCGAACGACTGGAAGGCGGCGGCGCCGGGGGC
The DNA here is from genome assembly GCF_040681145.1 of Actinoplanes sp. NPDC051861. Taxonomy (NCBI): domain Bacteria; kingdom Bacillati; phylum Actinomycetota; class Actinomycetes; order Micromonosporales; family Micromonosporaceae; genus Actinoplanes; species Actinoplanes sp. NPDC051861. The sequence continues at coordinate 18,685 of NZ_JBFAYE010000020.1, read as the reverse complement.
GACGTCGGCGAAGGACCGGTTGCCGTACCGGGTCTCCATGACGACGTCGACCGCCGAGTTGTGGTCGTTGAGCACCCGTACCGCGAGGTACGCCTTGCCTGCGATGCACCGGGGCTGGACGGTCACGGTGACGGGCACCCTGGCGAAGCCTTCGTTGTAGATCGCCGCCACGTTCGCCGCGCTCAGAGTGGACGTGTACACCCGTACGTCGTCCATCAGTCCGTCGAACGCCACGTCCGGGTAGCCGTTGCGACCCAGCCAGTTGTTCGTTGTCGGGCCGACCTCCGTCATCCCGACGGTCAGGTCGGTCCGGGTCGCGATCGCCTCGCCGTTGAGGTACAGCGTGCCGATCGAACCCTGCCGGGTGAAGGCCACGTGGTTCCACTCGCCGGCGGCCACGTCCCGGACCGGAGTGGCGTAGATCCGCTCCTCAGGGCCGGTCTTGCCCTTGAAGGTGACCGCGAGCCCGGTGTTGCCGGCGGCCTGGGTCTGCATCTGGATCTGGTAGTAGCTCCCGGCGGCGGCGAGCCCGTCACCGATGTGGAACAGGCCGGTCCAGTTGCTCTTCGTGTCGGGGCGCACCCAGAACGCGGTGGTGAAGTTCGCCGCACCCATCAGCAGGTTGTCCGGCAGGTCGACCGCGTTGCCGTTGCTGCCACCGGGCAGGTCGATCGCTTTGCCGAGCACACCGTTGGTGGACCAGCCCGTGGCCCCGGTCAGGACGGCAGCCCCGGCCCCGCCTCCATCGCCGGTGTTGGCGGCGGTGGTACCCGCGCCCTCCTCGAACTCATACCGGACAGGGATACCGGCGGCCGTTGGTGGTGGGGCGTTGTCGCCCACGATCACCAGGTCGTCGATCGTCAGGCTGGCGCCGTTCCCCGTAGCCGTCAGGCTGAGCGCCTGTGCAGCCGTCGCGGCCGTGAAGGTGCCGGCATACGTGCCGTAGGCGGCCGTCGAGGGCAGGGCTGTGGTGGCGGTGAGCGTGGTGTTCAGGTCGCCGATCGACAGGGTGGCCGTCGCCGCCCCGGTCCCGGCGGACCGGGCGTCGCGTGCATAACGCAGCGAGATCCGGTACGTCCTGCCGGGGGTGAGATCGTTGACTGTGCGTTCGATGCTGCCCGCGGTGCCCAGGGCGAGCTGGTAGCCGGTGAGGCCGAGGCCACCCTGGCCGGTGGCGGTGCCCCGGACCAGCTGGACCTGGCTGTCGACCGTCCACGGCCACATCCGGTTGTTGCCGGCGGTGACGTCGACGGTCGCGGGCGGGTTGGCGGAGCGCCACTCGCCGGGCACACGCGGGTACTCGAACTGGTCGACGACCCGCGGGTTGAGCTGCGTCATCACGACCGACGGGTCGATCTTGACGATCTTCGCGGCCGACGGGGTGCCGGTGCTGTCCCAGACGAACAGCATGTACGACCCGGGAGGGGCGTAGTTGCCGTTGACCGGTGACGTGATGTTGACCGTGTTGCCGGACTGGCTGAATGCCAGGTCCTGGAAGTTCTGGTCGTTGTTGAACCCGTGTGTCACCGAGCCGTTACGGACCAGCGTGACCCGGGAGACGGTACCGGTCGAAGTGACCTGGAAGTTGCCGTTGTAACCGATCTTCTCCGGCGCGGTGCTGATCACCGGGCGCGAAGCGGCGTTGTTGCCGTCGAACAGGTACCCAGGCGAGTAGTACTCGACGTCCGTGTAGTTGCGCGGGCCGGGGGCGCCGCCGCCACCGATCATCACGCGGCCGTCGGGCAGGAGCAGCGCCGTGGAGTGGTAGAGACGGGCATGCTCGTGCGGGATGGCGACCTCGGTCCAGTTGCCGGTCTCCGGGTCCCAGATTTCGGGGTTGGTGACGTATGCGTCGTTGCCGTTGTTCGACCGGCTACCACCAGTGACCAGCACCTTGCCGTCGGGCAGCAGTGTCGAGGTGGCCCAGTGCCGCTGGTACTTCATCGGCTGGGTCGCCGTGACGACCGGGTTGGCGGTGCCGCCGGTGATGTCGACAGTGAAGGCGGCGCGAGCGCCGTCGGGGCCGCCGCCGTTGGCCCACCAGCCGCCACCGACCTGGAGGATCTTGCCGGGGCGATACATGACGGCGGTGGACGTGGCACCGACCGGGTTGCCGTCGGCGCCCTGGTTGGCGATGTTGCCCGGCAGGGTACCCCGCAGCGTGATCTGGCCCGTGCCGCCGTTGCCGGCGGGGTCGAGCTCGTACATCTGCGTGCCGGTGATGTTGAACAGCGTCCCGGTCGTCGGGGCGACGAACGCCCGCGGGTACCACCAGCGGTTCTCGTCCTGGCCGGGGTGGTCGGAGCCGCCGTCACCGTACGCGGCGGGGCTCCTGGCGCCGGTGAGCAGCTTCCAGCCGGAATCCTGCATCGGGGTGTAGATCTCGGGGGTGAGCACTCCGGGGCCGCCCGGACCGCCACGGAGGCTTCCGCCCTGCACGACCACGTCGCCGTTGGGCATGGTGGTGCCGGTCGGGTACCAGCGGGGGATGTTCATGGGCGCTTCGTTCTGCAGCCCGTTGTTCGTGCTGTAGCTGGTGACGCCGATGGCCGCGTCATTGGGGGCGTTGCCGCCCAGGCTGTCGTCACCGCCGACCGTCATCGTGGAGTGGTCGTGCGGGCTCTGTACCTGCATGGAGCAGAACAGGTCGGTGTACGTGGTGTTCGGGATGATGCCTGCGCGTACGTTCGCCAAGGTCCGTGGCTGCGCGGGGTTCCAGATGTCGACCTCCATGTGGCCGCCCTGGGTGACCGAGCCGTTGCCGGTCCAGTCGTACGGCGTGGTGTCGGTGCCCCAGCCGCCGACGCTGCCGAACGACTGCACCCGACCGTCGGAGGTCAACGCCATGTTGATCGGGACCAGCGGCCACGGCGTGACACCGCTCCAGGCACCGGCGGTGTCCTTGACCGGCGGCGAGCAGTCTGCGGTGAGCAACTTGGCGGCGTAGGCGAGGCCGTTCCTCATCTGCGCACGCATGTACGGTTCGCCGTACGCGCTGCCTTCGTGGCCCATGGAGGTGTACCAGGACCGACCTGAGTCGATCTTCTGGCACCAGGTGACCGGGTGCGAGGAACCCTGCCGGCCCATGCCGTAGGAGGTCTCGTCGGCCTCGATCAGGGTGCGAACCCAGGGTGCCGGGTTGACCACCCAGTCGTACCACTCGTCGCTGCGGGTGATCGACGCCGTCACACCCTCGGTGAGCGGGTGGCTGGTGTCCTTGACCACCACACGGCCGGGACGGACGCCGGGGTTCTCCGGGTGGCCCTCGGAGACGGCGCCGACCAGGCGGGCGTAGAACGGGTTGACGTCGTGCTCGCTCTCACCGACCGACCAGCCGGTGTAGTGCAGGCCCAGGTAACCGCCGCCGGCGCGGATGTACGCCTCCAGCGCGGACCGCTGCGCGGCGTTGAACAGCACGCCACCGGTCTGGGCGAAGACGACGGTGTCCTTGTCGGCCAGGTTGCTGGTGTTGAAGACCGAGGCGTCGTCGGTCTCCTGGATCTCCACCGGCTGCCCGTACTGGGTGCCGAGTTCGTTGACCAGGTCACGCACGGCCTGCCGCGCCTGCACGTGGGAAGCATGGAAGTTGGGCTTGTAGAACAGCAACACGTTGAGCCGGCCGTCGGTGTCAGGGGCGGCGAGTGCTGTGGCGGGGAAGGTGACGGAGGCTGTCGTCGCGGCGACAAGTGCCAGCACGACAGAAGCTACGCCGGCCCGGCCAGACAAACCCCTGAACGACCTGGCTAAATGGACAAATATGCGGAAGCGGGCAGACCTGTAGGGCGCTTTCATAGGAGATCCCTTGAGGTTCGGCGGACGTGACGGCGAGGCGGGCACCACCACGGAGGGCCTGAACGTAGGACACGCCTCAAGGCACAGTCAAGAACTGCGTCCACATATGTGGACCAGATTTTCTGGCATCCGCGTATGAGAATCGAGTCCGAATTCCTAAGATATGCAGCCCGATCAACACTTTCTCAGTAGTGCCGTGCGGGGGGTCAGGGGCACTCAAAGGTAGGCGGTGGCGTTCACGGACGAGCTTGCGGCTACGAAACTGCGACCCGCGGTCGGTGTGCAGCACGCAACCGGCCACGTCACCGCGTCGCGTCACCGCGCTGCGCAGGGCGTTGACGGCCAGCCTCGACTTCATCCGTGAGTCGATGGAATAGCCGACGGTCCGGTTGGACCACACGTCCTTGATCGCGCACAAGTAGAGCTTGCCCTCGCCGGTGCGGTGTTCGGTGATGTCGGCCAGCCACAACCGGTTCGGGCCGTCGGTGGTGAAGTCCCGTTTGACCAGGTCGTCGTGCACCGCGGGCCCGGCCTGCCACCCTTGCCCCGGCGTCTCTTACGGCTGAACGCGCTCCACCAGCCCATGCCGGAGCAGATCTTCCATGCGGTGCGCTCGGTCATCGGCTGTCCACCGGTGCGGGCCTCGTCGGCCAGGAACCGGTAGCCGAACTCCGGGTCGTCACGGTGGGCGTCGAACAACGAGTCCGCCCGGTACACCTCGGCCAGATCGGCGTCGGTGACCGGACGGGCAAGCCACCGGTAGTAGGGCTGTCGAGCGATGTTCAGCACCCGGCACGTCACCGCGACGGGGATCTCGTCGGCGGCGAGCTCGTTCACGAGCGGGTAGAGCCTTTTACCGGCAGGTTCGCCTGCGTGACGCGTACGCGAGAAGCGCTGCGAAATTGCCGACGCAGACACGCCGGAACCGATCATCAGAGCTCACATGCTGTCCATATCCGGCATCGGGCCAACCGTGGCACGACGATGCCGCCGGCTGACCGGGTCCCGATTGCGAATCCGGCTGGGGCGGTTCGTCCCGGCCGCAACAACATGCGCGTTGAGCGCTCGCCGCGATTTCGGACAGTCGCGGATCAGCCGGCCAGCCAGGAGCGCCAGCTGCCGTAGGCGGTGATGTCGGTGCCGGTGGCCGCGGCGTCGGCGGCGCAGCCGAAACCGGTCACCCAGCGGCCGTCGTCGAGTTCGACCGGGCCCAGGTTCATCGGGGCGGGCAGCGCGGCGAGGAACGAACCCAGCGCCGCGACCGGGAGCTGCCACAGTTCGCCTTCGATCGGGGATCCGCCGGATCCGGTGCGCACCAGCCCGGGTTTCGCCTGCGTGGTGGGTAGCGCGCGCAGCTCGTACGATGCAGCGGTTTTGACCGGGCCTGCCCACCGCGCGCCGCGCGTGACCAGCTCGTGTTCGAGCGGCTGGCCGCGCAGGTGCGCGCCCACCACCAGCAGCGGTACGGCTGTCGCGCCGGCGTGCGCGGGCCAGGGCATTTCCGGGGGCGGCAGCGGGGGAGCGGCGCTGGGACCGGCCACGGATTCGGCCGGCACCGAGACACGGCGGGCCAGGTCGAGCGCGACCGCGTCGTGGAACGGCCGTGCGAGCACTGTCACCCCGAACTGCGCGCCGTCGACAGTGCCGGACGGTACGGCGACCGCACACAGGTCGAAGAGGTTGCAGAAGTTCGTGTAGGTGCCGACCCGCGAGTTCACCGCCACCGGTTCCGTCGCCACTTCGGCGATCGTGGGGTGGCAGGGCGCAGTCGGGACGAGCAGCGCGTCGAAGCCGTCGAGCTGAGCCAGCGACGAGACCCGCAGCTCCTGCAGACGAATCGTGTCGCGCACGAAATCGCCGGCCCGCACCGAACCGGCGGCACCGATGATCGCGCCCACGGTCGGGTCCACCAGATCGCGGTGCGCGTCGATGAATTCGCCCACCGCCGCGTGTCGTTCGGCGACCAGCGCGCCCTCGTAGAGCAGCTTCGCGGCCTGCAGGAACGTCTCGAACGGCACCGGTTCGACAACGCACCCGCCGTCGCGAAGCCGATCGGCGGCGCCGGCGAACGCGGCGGCCCAGCCGGGAGCCATGGCCGGCAATTCCGCCGGGATCGCAACCCGGGCCGCGGTGGGCGCCGCAAGTGGTGCGTCGGCCGGCCACGGGCGAGTGCCCGGGCCACCGGCCATCGCCGCCATGGCCGCGTCGGCGGTGTCCAGGTCGCGGGCGAAGATGGTGACCGCGTCCCAGGACGGGCAGGCCGGCACCACGCCGGCGGTGGAGACCGTGCCGAGCGTCGGCTTGATCCCGACGATGCCCTGGAAGGCGGCCGGCACCCGGCCGGATCCCGCGGGGTCGGTGCCGATCGCGATGTCGGCCTCGCCGAGCGCGACCGCCACCGCCGATCCCGAGCTGGAGCCGCCGGAGACGTACGCGGGGCGGCGAGCGTCGCGCACCCCGCCGTACGGGCTGCGCTGCCCGACCAGCCCGGTGGCGAACTGGTCCAGGTTGGTCACGCCGACTACGGTCGCCCCGGCGGCCTTGAGCCGCGCAACGGCGACGGCGTCGGCCGCGGCCGGTTCGGGGGCGTACGCCGGGCACGCCGCGGTCGTCGGGAACCCGGCCACGTCGACGTTGTTCTTCACGGCGAGCCGGAGCCCGGCCAGCGGACCGGTGGCGGTGCCGAGGTCTGCCGTGACCTGTTCGGAGGCTCGCTGCGCGATCCAGTGGCTCACGCTGTCACCGGAGCCAGCACGACCAGCGCTTCGCCGGGCGCCACCTGGGTGCCCGGCCGGGCGATCAGCGCGGTGACCACTCCGGCTGCCGGCGCGGTGACCGCGGCCTCCATCTTCATGGCTTCCAGGACCACCAGCGTCTGCCCCTGCTGGACGTGTTCTCCCACCGCGACCTCCACTTTCCAGACGTTGGACACGAACGGTGCGTCGACGCGGGCACCGCCGTCGGGCACCGCGACGTCGGCCGGTTCCGGCCCGCCGGTTTGTGCGACCGCCCCGGCCCGGTCGAACTCACCGGCCGCCTGCCAGGCGTCGCGTTCGGCGGCGAATGCGGCGCGTTGCCGTTCGCGGAACGCCGCGATCGATTCCGTGTTCTCGGCGAGGAACCGAGCGTGCTCGGCCAGCGAGAACGTGTCGTCGGTGATATCGGGTGGTGTGCCGCGGCCGGCGGCCAGGTCGGCGCGCAGGTCGAGCAGTTCGTCGGCGCTGACCGGATACCAGCTGATCCGGTCGAAGAAGCGCAGCAGCCACGGGGTTTCCCGGTGCCGGCTCCACACCTGGGTGGTGCGGCCGACGAACTGGTAACCGCCCGGCCCCTCCATCCCGTAGATGCACAGGTAGGCGCCGCCGATGCCGACCGAGTTCTCCGCGGTCCACGTCCGGGCCGGGTTGTACTTCGTGGTCACGAGGCGATGCCGCGGGTCGAGCGGGGTGGCGACCGGCGCGCCCAGGTAGACGTCGCCGAGCCCGAGCACGAGGTAGTCGGCCTCGAACACGGTCCGGTACACGTCATCGACCGAGTCCAGGCCGTTGACCCGGCGGATGAACTCGATGTTCCACGGGCACCAGGGCGCGTCGTCGCGGACCCCGGCCATGTACCGCTCGATCGCGAGGCGGGTCGCCGGGTCGTCCCAGCTCAGCGGCAGTCGTACCCGCCGGCTCGGCACCACCAGCTCGGTCGCGGACGGCAGCGTCGCCTCCAGTTCCACAAGAAGATCGAGAAGCTTCGGTACGGCCAACACGTCCGGATCCACGTGCACCTGCAGCGACCGGATTCCCGGGGTGAGGTCGACGACGCCCGGCAGGGACAGCTCGGCAACGGCCGTGTGCAGCGCGTGCACCCGAGCGCGCAGGGCCAGGTCGAGGACGATGTCGCCGTACTCGATCAGCAGGTTGTCGTCGCCGCCGCGCCGGTAGGTGACCGCCGGATTCCCGTCAAGGCGCAGCAGCACCCCATCGTCGCCGTCCCCGCAGCGGTCTGCGTACACCGGCAGGGTGAGCCGCCGTGGCGAGGGCGCGTCGGTGGCCCGGACCGGCCGGAACGAGACGGTGTCGCCGGGGCGCAGCTGGCCGAGTTTCCAGCGTTCGGCACTGATCACGGTCACCGGGCAGACGAATCCGCCGAGGCTGGGCCCGTCCGGTCCGAGCAGGATCGGGGTGTCGCCGGTGAAGTCGAGCGCGCCGATCGAGTACGCGGTGTCGTGGATGTTCGACGGGTGCAGGCCGGCCTCGCCGCCGTCGGTGCGGGCCCAGCCGGGTTTCGGGCCCGTGAGGCGTACGCCGGTGCGGGCCGAGTTGAAATGCACCGCGTACTTGGTGGCGAACAGCTGGCCGATGTCGGCGCGGGTGAAGAACTCGGGCGCGCCGTGCGGGCCCTCGGTGACCGCCAGGTCCCAGTGCTCCCCGAAGACGGGCCGTAGCCCGGCGGCGACCGGCCCGGCCGGGGTGCCGGTGGCCAGCGCGGTGCGCAGCACATCGCCGGGCCGCAGCGCTCGGCCGCCGTGCCCGCCGAACTGCCCGAGTGTGAAGGTGGCCGTGCTGCCCAGATAGGTCGGTACGTCGAGGCCGCCGGCCAGCGCGACATAGGTCCGCAGCCCGGCGGTCGCCTCGCCGACGTCGAGTGTGCCCCCGGCGGGTACCGCGACCGGTTCCCACATCGGCACCGGAACATCGTCGACGGTGACCGTGGCAGGCGCGCCGGTGACGCACACCAGGGTGGCGTGGGTGAAGGTCAGCTGCGGTCCGCTCGCGGTGCACTCCAGGCCGGTCGCGTTCTCGTCGTTGCCGAGCGCCAGGTTTGCCAGCCGCAGCGACCGGTCGTCCATCGCCCCGCTCGGCGGCACCCCGACCTGCCACAGGCCGAGCCGTCCGGTGGCGTCCTGGACGGTGGTCATCAGGCCCGGCCGGCCCACGGTGATGCGCGGTTCGGGGTCACCGACGTCGGCGAGGGTGGCGGTGGAGTGGACGGTGTCGCGGAACGCGGGCAGGGTGCTGACCGCCCGGAGCAGGCCCAGGTTGACCTCGATGCCGTCGAAGCGGGTGGCTCGCAGAGCGTCGTGCAGCCGGCCGACGGCGGTGGCGCGGTCCGGGCCGCTCGCGATCACCTTGGCCAGCAGCGGGTCGTACGCGGTGCTGACCTCGGTGCCGGTCACCGCCCACCCGTCGACCCGGACGCCCTCGCCGACGGGCAGTTCGACCCGGGTCAGCGTGCCCGCGCTGGGCCGGAAACCGGCGGCCGGGTCCTCGGCGTACACCCGCGCCTCGACAGCGTGCCCGCTGACCGGCACGACACCGTCGGTGAGATACGGCGCCAGTAGCGAGTCGTCGCCGCCGGCCAGTCGCAGCATCCAGCCGACCAGGTCGACGCCGGTGACCGCCTCGGTGACCGGGTGCTCGACCTGCAGGCGGGCGTTCACCTCGAGGAACGAGGCCTCCTCACGGACCGGGTCGTAGATGAACTCGACCGTGCCGGCCGAGCGGTATCCGACGGACGCCGCCAGGTCTCGGGCGGCGGCGTGCAACCGCGACCGGACCGCGTCGGGCAGGGCTGGGGCCGGCGCTTCCTCCAGGACCTTCTGGTTGCGGCGTTGCAGCGAGCAGTCCCGGTCGCCGAGCGAGACGACCCCGCCGGTTCCGTCGCCGAAGATCTGCACCTCGATGTGCCGGGCGCGTTCCACGTACCGTTCGGCGAAGACGCCGCCGCTGCCGAAGCTGGCCATGGCCAGCCGGGTGACCTTCTCGAACCCGGCCCGCACCTCGTCCGCATCGCGGCAGACCGTCATGCCGATGCCGCCGCCCCCACCGGTCGCCTTGAGCATCACCGGGTAGCCGATCGCCGCTACCTGCGCGACTGCGTCCTCGGTGTCGGCCAGCAGGCCCGTGCCGGGGAAGACCGGCACCCCCGCGGCCACCGCCGCTTCGCGTGCGGTGTGCTTGTCGCCGAAGGTCCGCAGCTGGTCCGGGGTGGGCCCGACGAACGCCAGGCCGGTGGCCTCGACCCGGGTGGCGAAGCCGGCATCCTCGGACAGGAAGCCGTAGCCCGGGTGCACGAACCCGGCGCCGGTGGCCCGCGCGGCCCGCAGCACCGCGTCGACGTTCAGGTAGCTCTCGGCCGGCGGGGCCGGGCCGAGCCGCACCGCCTCGTCTGCCAGATGCACGTGAGCCGCGCCCCGGTCCGCGTCGGAGAACACCGCGACGGTCCGCATCCCCAGCTCACGGGCGGTCCGCAGGATCCGGCAGGCGATCTCACCGCGGTTGGCGACGAGCAGGGTCCGCGGGTCAGCCACCGGTCACCACCATCTCGGCGCGGCTCGGGTCGAAACCGTTGCACGGGTTGTTGATCTGCGGGCAGTTCGAGACGACGACCAGAACGTCCTTCTCGGCGCGCAGGCTCAGTGACAGGCCGGGCGCGGAGATTCCGTCCACGATGCCGAGCGCGCCGTCCGGATCGACCGGCACGTTCATGAACCAGTTGACGTTCGAGACGTGGTCGCGTTTGCCCATGCCGTAGCGCGACAGCTCGCGCAGGAAGTTCTCCACGCAGGCGTGCTGGGAGTACGTGTGGTGGCCGTACCGCAGCGTGTTGGACTCCTTCGAGCAGGCGCCGCCGAGCGTGTCGTGCCGTCCCACGCCGTCCGCGACGACGGTGAGCAACGGGTCGTATTCGCTGTCGCGCAGCACGCTGCCGGTGGTCAGGAAAATGGTGTCCTGCGCCTGCAGCGTGGCCTGTGCGCTGTAGGCGCGGCTGGTGTCGTGCGCGTCGTAGGCGAGGAAGTCGACCGCCTGGTTCCCGTCCAGGTCCACGATGGTCAGAATCTGACCGCGGGTGAGGATCCGCGACCACGGCGCCCGCGGCCGTACCGTCTCGCGGAAGATTTCGCTGCTCATGCCGGCAGTCCCCGTCCTTTGCGGTAGTCGGCGGTGTTCTCGAAGGCACGCCGCCCTTCGGGCGTCGCGTCCCAGAGGTCGTCGGTGGGCGCGGTCACCCGGTCACGCCAGGCCGTTATCCGCAAGGGCGATGAGGTGTACGCCGTACGCGGGTCGAGCGGGTGCGCCGCGTTGGCGATCAGCACGATCACCGGCAGTTCGGTCCGGAGCGTGACCGTGGCGCCGGGTCCCGCCGAGCCGAGCCACTCCGGCCGCCCGTCGGCGTCGATGCGGACACCTTGGAAGAAGGAGATCGAGGGTGGCACGTCGCGGCGCCCGAGCCCGTGCTTGGACGCGCCGAGCACGAACAGTTCCCGGCCGGCGGGGCAGGGGCCTTCCGGTGAGCCGTCGCCGTACCGCTGCTCGTTGCGGGCCTGGGCCGACGTGCCGTACATGGTGTCGTGCCGGCCGGAGGTGTCGCCGGTGACCGTCGCGAGGACCCGGGCCTGGTCGCTGAGCAGCAGCTGGCCGGTGGCGGTGTAGACCTGCCACTGCACCTTGACGGTGTCCGCGACGTTGAGCCGCTCCCACGGCATGTCCGCGTTGTAGAGCAATAGCGACGCGCAGGCGTCACCGTCCAGGTCGGTCAGTTGGATCGCCGCGCCGGCTGCGAGCACCCGGTGCGCGTAGCCGCCGGGCGCGACCTGCTCGGCCCAGACGACGTCGCCGGGCACGTCTGCGGCGGCGGCCGGAACGGTCGGCCGGTGCGGGAAGCCGCCGTCGTGGGCGGCCTGCTCCTGGGCGCGGGCGTGTGCGCGGGCGCCGGCTGTGGTGGCCGTCGGCTGCGGCTGATCGATCGGCACGAGCACCACCCCAATTTCTGTCGATTGACCGAAAGTCAATCGGCTGGGGCTCTCGGCGGCGTTTCCGTTCCATGAACACGGTGTAACCGGGCCTGCGGATCGGGCCGGGCGATCACCGCTTGGTACGTTGCGTGCCATGGCACGAGGACGGGGACGCCCGCGCGCATCGGGTGGGCCGGCCTCGGGGCTGAGCACCGAGGCGGAGATCCGGGCGGCGGCCGCCCGGCTGTTCTGCACTGAGGGCTACGGGTCGACCAGCACCTACAAGATCGCCCAGGCGGCCAGGATCTCGCAGGCGACGATGTACCACTACTTCGCCGGCAAGCACGAGATCCTGCTGGCGCTGCTGCTCGACACGGTCCGCCCGTCTGTCGCCTACGCCGCTTCGCTGGCCGCGAGCACCGAGCCGGCGGCCACCCGGTTGTGGCGGCTCTGCGCGTACGACGTGCGGCTGCTGCTGTCCGGTGAGGAGAACTTGGGCTCCCTCTACCTGCTGCCCGAGCTCGGCGACGAGCGGTTCGCTCCGTTCCACGCCGAGCGGCAGCGGCTGATCGAGACGTACCGGGAACTGGTAGCCGCCACCGGTGACCTGGCCGGGCCTGACCTCGCGGCCGTGACCAGCCTGGTGTTCGGGCTGGTGGAGAGCGTTATCCTGCGCCGGCGCGCGGACACCGACCTGGGGTCCGGGATGGACGCGCGGATCGCCGACGCCGCGCTGCGCGTCACCGGGCTCGACGAGGCCGCGGTGAACGGGGCGCGGGCCGCCGCGCAGCGGTTGTGACGGTCCATTAACAAAGTTGTCCCGGTGCGGGAAGCAACACCGTAACAAGGCGACGGCCCAATGGTGACCAATATCTGTCGAGTGACAGAAAGCAAGTCACCCAGGAGCCCTCATGATCATTACCGGAGTCGCGCTCACTGTCTTCATAGTTCTGGCCGTCGGTATCGCGGTCGCCCGGAAGGTCGACGGCGACAGCGCCAACTACCTCGTCGCCGGCCGCCAGCTCGGTGTCCCTCTCGTCGCCGTCGCCCTGACCACGGCCGCGGTCGACAGCAACGCGACCGTCGGCAACACCGACCTCAGCTCCGCCTACGGCTTCTGGGCCGGCGCCTCCCTCGCGCTCGGCCTGGCGATCTGCCTGCTCCTGGCCGGCCTGTTCCTGGCCAAACCGATGAACCGGATGGGCCTGTTCACCCTCGGCGACTTCTTCGCCCGGCGCTACAACCGGCCGGTCGAGGTTACCGCCTCGGTCCTGATGATCTTCGCGTTCACCATTCTGCTCGCCGGCAACCTGGTCGCCATGGGCTTCCTCGTCGAGTACTTCACCGGCATGTCGTACACGATCGGTGTGGTCCTCGCGGTCTGCCTCGTGCTCGCCTACACGATAGGCGGCGGCCTGTTCTCCGACGCCTACACCGCCGTCATCCAGGCGGTCATCACCGGCGTCGCCACGATCGTGCTGTTCGCCTGGGTGGCGAACGAGTACGGCATCTCGATCCCGGACGGCCTCGGCCCGTTCGACTTCGGCCAGCTCACCGAGAGCAGCCAGGGCGCGCCGGTCAACTGGGCGACGCTGATCTCGCTTGGCATCGGTGACCTGGTCGCCATCGACTTCATGCAGCGCATCTTCGCTGCGCGTACCCCGCAGGTCGCCCAGCGTTCCTGCTTCATCGGCGCCGGCGCCACCGCGGTGGTCGGCGTGCTCTGGTCGCTGGTCGCCCTGACCGGCGTGTCCGCGCTTGGCCTGTCCGCCGAGGAAGCACCGATCATCTACCAGCTCCTCGACGACCATGCCCCGATCATCATGGCGGTCCTGGTGCTCTCCGGCATCGTCGCGGCCTCCTTCTCCACCGCCTCGGGCGCCATCCTGGCCACCGCGGCCGTCGCGGTCCGCAACGTCTTCGGAGTGCGCCGGGAGGTCACTCCCGGCCACCACGACCCGCTGCTGCGCTGGACCCGCGTCGCCATGCTTCCGGTCGTCGTGCTCGGCGTCTTCCTCGCCCTGCGGGTCAGCCAGACCGGTATCCTGCTCACCCTGGCCTTCGACCTGATGCTGGCCTGCCTGATCGCGCCGTTCCTGCTCGGCCTGTTCTGGAGCCGTTCGACCTCGATCGCGGCCCTGGTCGGCGCCGGCGTCGGCCTCGTGGTCCGGCTGGTGTTCCTGGCGCTCACCCCGACCCTCTACGGCGTCCCGAACGACCTGCATTACGTCGAGAACAGCCTGGTCGGAGCCGGTTTCGACGGGTGGGCCACGATGGTCGCCGCAGTCGCCGGGGTGGGCTCCTTCGTGGTGACCGCGCTGCTGACCACCTCGGACCACACCGAGGAACTCGACCTGCGCCACACCGACCGCACAGCCGAACCGGTCAGCGCCGCCTGACCGGCGCTGCCTCACGAAATGGTCGCGGCCAGGCCGGCGACGGCCAGGGGCGGCGGCGTCGCTGAGGTTGCCGTAGCCGAGGACCAGGCCTGGCGGGCCAGGCTCGATGCGGTAGTCGGCGAGGGTCATGATGTCGACGCCGGCGGCTCGGGCGGCTGCGGCTTTCTCGTCGAGGGTGGGCCAGGAAAGACCACGTGCGGGCCGGCGGAGACTCCTTGGGTGGTCGCGGCCGGTAGGTGGTGGACAGGGCCGCAGTGAGCAGGTCGCGGAGGGTGCGGTAGCGCTGGCGGGTGCGGTGCAGGTGGCGAGGTCCAGTGTCTTGTGGGCCGAGCCGGTCAGGACGACGCGGTCGGGGTCGAGGCCCTGCAAGCAGCCGACCGGTTTGTGGTAGTAGCTGAATTGCCGTCGTGGCGATCAAGAAGGCAGCACAAGCCAAACTCGGCCTTACCGAGACGCCGCCAGCGCGAATGACCGAGGCGCAGATCGCCGCGATCGTGGATGCCTTCGGCGGGCTCCTCGGCCTGCTCCGAAGGGTGGACGTGCACGATCGCCCGGAGATCTATTCCCGGATCGGGTTGGAGACGACCTACCGTCCCGGCACCGAAACGGTACTCGCGGAGATCCGGTCGAAAGAGATCGACCGTGTACCTGTGTGGTGTCCGAGGCCCAACACTCGGCTCATGCACACGGTCCTTGCGTCGTGCGAGCTCTCGTGCCGGTAGGCATCCCGACGCGTTGGTGTGTCGCACGCATGTCCTCACCGCGACCAGGTAGCCGCCGAGTGCTTCACTCGATATGACCTGCTCGGCATCCGCCGCAGCCGTTGCGCTGCTGGCTCCTTCTAAGAGACGACATGCGACGAGCTTTAAGGTCCGGCCTTCGCTTCGGGTGGCCGGACCATCTGGCCCTTCATAGCGGTTTTGGCAGAATGGCAGACATGAAACGGTCGACGATGATCGTCGTTGCGACGTTAGGCACGGTGGCGGTGCTGGCGTTGGTGCTCTGGCTCCTCGACGACAAGCGCGCTGGGCAGATCGGCGGGGCAGTCTCCGCGTTGGCGGGGGTCGCCGCGGTCGGCGTTGCCATCTGGGCCGCGCTGCGTCAGTCGAGCGGGCGTATTCGCGTGGCTGGAACGGGTGAGGCGATGGCAGGTTCGTCCGGCGCCGCGGTCAGTGGGCTCTCCGTTCAGTCGGAACAGTCAGCAGCGTTGCCTGACGTCAACGTCGAAGAAACCGGTCGGGCTGAGGCCACCGGTGGCGGTCAGGCCACCAGCGGCGTCATCCTCTGATCCGCGGCAGCAAGCATCAGCGATGCGGCGCCAGATCGACGTCTCCCGCACCGGGCCGGCGACGGCCACCAATGGTGGCGTCGCCATTTCAGGCGTGCACCAAGGCGACATCCATGTGCATGGGCAGGCACCGAGCAGATCGGTGTACCGCGACCGGGTGGTCGCCGGGTTGGCCCCGAAGTCGTTGGGTGGGCGTCAGACCGAGATCGAGGAACTCGTTCGATTCTGCACACGGCGCGACGGTGACTCCTACGTGTGGTGGCAGGGACCAGCGTGGTCGGGCAAGACAGCATTGCTGTCGTGGTTCGTATTGAACCCGCCGCCAGGCGTAGGCATCGTCTCGTTCTTCATCACGGCCCGCTTCAAAGGTCATGCGGATCGGTCGGCGTTTCTTGAGTTCGTCCTGGAGCAGTTCTCGGAGATCCTCGATGAGCCGATGCCGATGGTCACCGACGCCTCCGCGGAGGTTGCGTTCCTCGACCGGCTTGCCCGCGCCGCGCAGCTCTTCGCGGAGCGAGATGAACGTTTGGTCCTGGTTGTCGACGGGCTGGATGAGGACCGCGGGGTCATGGCGAGTCCGGATGCGTACAGTATCGCGGCCCTGCTCCCTGAAGACCTGCCAGTCGGTGTGAAGGTGATCGTTTCTGGCCGCCCGAATCCGCCGGTTCCCGATGACGTTCCGTCGTCCCATCCCCTTAGAGACTCGTCCGTCGTACGGATGCTGACCACATCGCCGCACGCGACGGCGGTCAAGCGCGACATGCGTTCGGAGATAAGGCGGCTGCTGCTTGGTTCACATCTAGAGAGGGAACTCCTGGGCCTGATCACCGCGGCCGGCGGTGGACTGAGCGGACGCGACCTGGCTGAACTCATCCAGCAGCAAGACTTTCTCGTGAACGAACATCTTCGGACCGTCTCCGGCCGCACGTTCGCACGACGCGCCGCAGGCTGGGGATCCGAGTCCCAGCCCGAGGTGTACCTGCTCGGGCATGAGGAGATTCAGGTGGAGGCCATCGACTGCCTCGGTGAGACGGCATTGCGGAATTACCGTGAGCGAATCCACGTGTGGGCGGACAGTTACCGCGAACTAGGTTGGCCAGCGGAAACTCCGGACTATTTGCTTCGTGGTTACCACCGCCTGGTGCAGGAGCTGCGCGACCTGCCCAGGATGCTGGCTCTCGGGACTGACAGCAAACGCCATGATCGGCTGTTCAGCGTCACAGGCGGCGACTTCGCCGCACTAGCTGAGATCGGCGCGGTTCAGATGATGCTTCATGCCGATACTGCTGATGATCTTGCGGCGCTGGGGCGCGTGGCGGTGCATCGACTGCGAGTTATCAGCCGGGCGAAGAGCATGAGGGTCAACTTGCCGCAGGTCTGGGCCCGACTCGGTCAGGCGGAACGGGCGGAAACGCTGGCCCGGTCGATGCCAGATCCGGCTCGACGGGCTTGGGCACTCGCAGGTGTCGCTAGAGCCGTTGCCGATAGGGGTCATATAGAGGAAGCGCTAAGGGTAGCGGCCTCCATTGCGGAGCCTCGATGGCAAGCGTACGGCCTGACCGGGATCGCGCGAGCATTGGCCGTTTCAGGTGATGTGACACGTGCTCGGCAATTGGCACAGGAAGCTGAGAACTCTATCGAAGGCCCCGAGGCGTTGGCTGGTCTAATGGAGGTCCACGCCCTATGCGGAGACGGCCTTCACAGGTTTCTTCCCCTCAGCGACAAAGACGCGCACTTTTTCGCCGGACCATTGGCGGCCACCGCGGACATCGCTGGAGCGCAAGATGTGCTCGAATCAGTCACCGAACCGCGGTGGCGGACGTACGCGTTGATCGGGATTGCTCGGGCACTGGCCGCCGCCGGAAATCGTGCGCACGCTCAGGTGTTCGCTGCGCGGGCTATCGCGGAGGCGTCAAATATCGATGATTCGGTGATACGTGGATTCGCGCTGGCGCCGCTTGTCGCCGTGCTCTCCGGTATCGGCGAACGCGAACAGGCGAAGCGGACGGCCGAGCAGATCGAACGAGACATCGCCGTAGCCAATTCCACCCGCTACGAGGCATACGCGTGGGCGGAGCTTGCCAAGGCGGTCGCCGCCACGGGAGACATGCAACGTGCCGGCAAGTTCGCGGATCGCGCCGAGGAGGTCAGCCTGGCAGAAACCATGATGGACCGCGAGCGGGCCGCTCTCGTGCGCCCGCTCCTTGCAATCGGTGAGCCCGAACTGGCTTTGCGTACTGCCACGCAGGTCGCTGACCCACACACACGTGCCTGGGCACTGTGCGCTACGGCCGAGGCATCGCCTGGCACCGTCATCACGGCTGCCAGAGCAACGGCGGGCCTAATCCCTGAGCCGGAGTCGCGCCTTGGCGCACTAGGCGCGGTTGCGGACGCTGCACTACGTGTCGGCGACATCGCCACAGCAACGGAACTTCGAGACGCCTTCGTCGAGGAAGCTGCGACACCGAATGCCACCGAGAGCCCAGCGGCGGGTGTAGCGCTGGCCCTGGCGGTCGCGGTCTCCGTGAGGCTGGGGGATCCGGACCAGGCACGCGAACTTGCGCACCGCCTGTCGTCTATCGCCAATCCGTCGGTTCGAACGTATGCTGCGCATCTCGCACTTAGCGCCTTGGCGACACATGCGGACGTCGATCTGACTCGGGAAATCGTCCGGAAATGCGAGAATATGGCGATCGAAGCCCAAGACGACTTCACGCCAATCCATACGATCGCCGTGTTGGCCGAGGTTGACAAAGAGCGTGCGAGGAATTTCTTCGAGCGCTCGGTGCGCCCCGTGTTGGATCCATTCGATGAGATAGAAAAGTCGATGATTCTCACTGAAGGCTCCGATCCCAAAGATGAGAGAGCGCGATTCCGACGGGATTGGAAAAGGCTATCTATCGCGCAGGTCGTTCAGGTTGCCGCCCTCATCGGAGATTCAGGTTGCGCGCTAGCGATCACGCACTCAATGGACCTCATCTTAGACAGGCATCCTGAGGAGTGGGACGACCCAGTTCGAGTCATACTTCTTGGCGCGATGGCTCGCATAGGGGAATCCGTCATTGCCT
Organism: Actinoplanes sp. NPDC051861; assembly: GCF_040681145.1. Lineage (NCBI taxonomy): Bacteria > Bacillati > Actinomycetota > Actinomycetes > Micromonosporales > Micromonosporaceae > Actinoplanes > Actinoplanes sp. NPDC051861. The sequence continues at coordinate 412 of NZ_JBFAYE010000020.1, read as the reverse complement.
GCGGTCTAGCCGCTAAGATCCGTAGCGAGCCGATCCAAGCCTGGGCAATGGCCGAGACAGCCCTAGATTCGGATCAGCGCCGTACGGCGATAGGTGCCGCGTTGCGCGTTGACGATTGGTTGCCGATTTGGCAGCCCTCTCTGTCGCCGCAGCACACAGCGCCGCCTGAGCTGCGCATTGATCTGCCGCTCGTTCCTGCACGATGTCTTGCGGTATCTGCGCCGGAAGCGCTGAGGGCAATCGCCGATGAGCTAATTCAGGTTTGACCACCGACGTGGCAATGTCGATGCCTGAATTTACTCCGTTCGCGAGTTTGGGGCTCTGGCGCGAACTGTGTGATGGATGCCGGACGATGAGTCGTTGTCCGGCTGTGTGACGCTGTCGAGCAACTCCTTCCTCACCTCGCCGACCT